>NZ_JAIPUT010000013.1 GCF_020055635.1 Marivita sp.
ACTGTGAAAAACGTGGCCCAAATGTAGCCGAAATTTTGCCGAAATGTGGCAACTGCCTTGAAATTGCCACATTCCGAACGGAATTTAGTGTCCGGATTGGGCGGGGGTGTCTGATCTGGATGCCGAAAATGGATTACACGCGCCAAGACTTTGAACAACGTTGCATGCGGGTTGGTCGCATGCGCGAGCGTCTCTCGGACGGGTATATCACTGAAATCGGGTCGGACGGGTTGATCCGATGTCGGCCACGTCCAAGGCGCCCGAGCTACCGAGCTCCGTGGCGTGGCCTTTTTCTGTCAGTGATCACGATAATCTGCATCAAGGGTGCTCTTATCGCCCATCTGGGGATGAGCGATTACACCACTCGTGTGGAGCGCCTTGAAAAGGGAACGACGATAGATCGTGTCGGAGCGGTCCTGATGCATCCTGAACCGCTGTCGCTTGGCATTGCGAAAAAGCTGGGTCCATTCCTTTGACCGGATGAATGCCACTGCCGAAGAAAAGGCCCCGCGCCGGGGGACGGATGCGGGGCCTCTTCGAAGCAACCGTGCAGGTTGCTTGTTCTCATGCCCGTGCTGAAATCCGGGCGATGTCACCACGGCAGATTCCGATATCGTCAAGCTCGCGATCCGAAAGGCGGGACAGGGCGTTGCGCGTCACACGCTCGTCGTTCCAGTTTTTCAATGCCACAAGGGCACGACCAAGGGCATCGCCAAGAACGAAGGTCGGGGCGTTGTGCGGGCGGGTGGTGTCGATAGCAGCCATTGGATAAGCTCCTTTTGATGAATGACGGAATGTCGAGAGGCTCTGACCGGCATCTAGTCGCCCGCGCTTTGCCAAGCAAGTGAGCGCACTGCATAGTCCTTATGCAGTTCCTGCATGGGTCGTCACGGCTGCTTGCCCGACGCGGTCGGGATGCTCTGTCGACTTCCGCTTGGTGTCTGTTCCCCTTTCGTGCTAACCAATGAAAAAGACCAGAAAAGAGGGCAGGACATGCGGGTAATTGGTATAGATCCCGGTTTGCGCCAGATGGGCTGGGGCGTGATAGACGTGGATGGAAGCCGGCTTGCCCATGTGGCGAGCGGCATCTGTTCTTCGGGAGACGGGGAACTTGCGGCACGATTGCTTGAATTGCACCGGCAGCTGACAGAGGTCGTTGCGATTTACCGCCCGCATGCAGCCGCGGTCGAGCAGACTTTCGTAAACCGTGACGCGGCCGGCACGCTCAAACTCGGTCAGGCGCGCGGGGTTGCCCTCCTGGTACCGGCACAAGCCGGGCTGCCGATCGGGGAATATGCGCCCAACACCGTCAAGAAGACCGTGGTCGGTGTCGGTCACGCCGCAAAGGCGCAGATCCTGCACATGGTCCGCCTGCAATTGCCCGGTGCGGCACCTGACACTCCTGATGCGGCGGATGCGTTGGCCGTGGCGATCTGTCATGCGCACCATGTGCAGCCGGACCGGCGGGTGCGCGCATGATCGGCCGTATCGCAGGACGCATCGACTATCGTGCCCCCGATCACGTCCTCATTGATGTGGGCGGGCTTGGCTATCTTGTCCATTGTTCCGAGCGCACCCTTCAGGCCTTGCCGGCGGCGGGCGAGCATACGGCACTCTATACCGATCTCGTGGTGCGGGAGGATCTGATGCAACTCGTCGGCTTCACGACACTGGTCGAAAAGGAATGGCACCGCCTCCTGACCGGTGTGCAGGGCGTCGGAACGAAGGCTTCCCTGGCCATACTCGGATCTCTTGGTCCCGACGGTGTCGCGCGGGCGGTTGCGCTTGGTGACTGGAACGCCGTGAAGGTTGCGAAAGGGATCGGACCAAAGACCGCGCAGCGCGTCGTCAATGAACTCAAGGACCGCGCCGCCGAAGTTATGGCAATGGGCGGACCGGGCGGTGGCGCGCAGGCAGCGCCGGGGGTGACGGGGGACACGGATTCGATGCCTTCGGCCACGTCGGCGAGTCCGCCACCGGAGGCCGGCACGAACGCACAGGCTGAGGCGCTTTCGGCTCTCACCAACCTCGGGTACGGGCCCGGGGACGGCGCGGCGGCTGTGGCCCGAGTGGCTGGCGATAATCCCGGCGCCGATACCGCGGTTCTGATACGATCGGCTCTCAAGATTTTGGCGCCAAAGGAATAAGACATGTCCGACCCGGATCCGACCCTGCGTCCCGATCCCTTGCCCGAGGACACAGACCGCTCGCTCCGGCCGAAATCCATGGATGCGTTCATCGGTCAGGCCGAGGCGCGCGCCAACCTCAAGATATTCATCCAGTCGGCCCGGCAGCGCGGTGAAGCGATGGATCACACGCTGTTTCACGGACCACCCGGATTGGGCAAGACGACACTGGCGCAGATCATGGCGGCGGAACTCGGGGTCGGGTTTCGCATGACATCGGGGCCGGTCCTGGCGAAGGCTGGCGACCTGGCGGCGATATTGACCAACCTGGAGGCCCGAGACGTCCTGTTCATCGACGAGATTCATCGTCTCAACCCCGCGGTCGAAGAGGTTCTTTACCCCGCGCTGGAGGATTTCGAGTTGGATCTCGTGATCGGTGAAGGCCCCGCAGCGCGTACGGTTCGCATCGAATTGCAACCCTTTACGCTGGTCGGCGCCACCACCCGGCTGGGCCTGCTGACAACGCCTTTGCGCGATCGGTTCGGGATTCCCACGCGGCTCGAGTTCTACAGCACCGAAGAGCTGCACGAGATCGTCACGCGCAATGCCGATCTGATGAGAACACCGGCAGAGCCGGAAGGCGCCCGGGAAATCGCGCGCCGATCGCGCGGGACTCCTCGTATCGCCGGACGGCTGCTCCGGCGCGTTGCCGATTTCGCGGTGGTCGAGGGGGATGGCCGGATAACGCGCGCCCTTGCCGACGGTGCGCTGACACGTCTGGGGGTTGACGGTTTGGGCCTCGACGGCGCCGACCGCCGGTATCTTCGTCTGATCGCAGAGGCTTACCAGGGTGGCCCTGTCGGGATAGAGACGATCGGCGCGGCCCTGAGCGAAAGCCGGGACGCGCTCGAGGAGGTGATCGAGCCCTTCCTGCTGCAACAGGGGCTGATCCAGCGCACGCCGCGCGGGCGGATGCTGGCGCAGGGGGGATGGCACCATCTGGGCATGGCCGCGCCCAATGGGCCGGGGCAACCGGGCCTGTTCGGCAAGTAGGCGGCCTGCGGTTTTTCGCGGCAAGGCCGGGGGGCCAGCCCCCCGGGACCCCCAAGGTATTTGAGGCCAGATGAAGGGTGGGACGAAAACGCCCCCGCACATCACTGCTGGGGCGCAAGCGTGCCTGTGGCTAAAGTGAAGGTCAGCTTTCTTCCCAGGCATCCATGTTTTCGAGATCGTCCTCGCTGTGGTTGACCGAGGCGCGCAGCGCGTCGCCGGTTTCATCACGCTTGAGATTGACCTTGTTGAAATCCAGAGCGACGGGTTTTTCGGCGATACCGAGGAAGCCGCCGACATCGATCACGATCTTGGTGATCTCACCATCGTCACCGATGACAAGATCCGAGATGTCGCCGAGGCTTTCGCCCGAGGGACCATTGACGGTCAGGCCCTGGATATCCTCGGCGGTCAGCGCCGCGCGGTCTTCGGTCGTGAGCTCGGTGCTGTCCATCGCGCCTTCGGTCATATCGGTTTCCGGGGCGTCCATCGCGCTCTCGGATGTGCCGGTATCCGCGCTTTCGGTGTACGAACCGCCGGTTGCGGAGTCGTCGGTCGCGGTCATATTGCTGTCGGTGGTGGTTTCTTCCATCTGCGTCTGATCCGTGGTCTCTTCGTCGGTGCTCTGCGATTGAGCGAGAACGGGAGACGCGGCGAGTGCGGCGATAGCCGTCGTGGCGAGAATGCGTTTCATGTTCAGTCTCCTGTGCAAATATCTGTTCGGCGCCGCGTGATGCGGCGTCCTGACCTGTCAACATTCCCGAGCGGCGAAGGTTTCCCCCGGCCCTCAAAAAATTCATGCGGATGGTTTTGGAACCGTTGCGCCCTGATGGCGTTCTCAGACCGCGGGTCCACGCATTCTTGTGGCGCCGTATGCCGGATCACGGCCCGAGGCCGCGCCGGAGCGATGGGAATGGTCAGGAACAAGGAGACGCACCATGCTCGAGATCAGTGGAATCGGCGGGATCATCATTCTGATCCTGAATGTCTGGGCCATCGTATCGATTGTCGGCTCTGCTGCATCGACCGGAGGGAAAGTGCTTTGGGTGCTTTTGGTGCTGTTGCTGCCGTTGATCGGCTTCTTGATCTGGCTGGTGGCCGGGCCGCGTTCGGTGCGGGCCTGAGGCGGAGCGCGGAAAAATAATCCTGCGCGACGGGAACCATGTCCGGGCGGCGGCGTTGATATCATGAAGCCAGCGTTTGATGCTTTCGCTGCCTCTTCCGGGTCGGCCAATCCCCAAGTGTAGGCGGGCCCAGAAGCACCCCTACTGTCCCTCGGGTGCCTGCCCCCGTCTGAAATATGGCGGGGGCTTTTTTCAGGGTGTCCGGCGGATTTGACTGGCATGGCAGGCGGAACGCCGCGCCGCTAGCGGGAGATCAGAACAGACATGAAAGCAGCCCAGGACCCAGATCATGCGCCGCGCGAAGGCGCGCAAGGCGGTGAGGCGATCACCGGTCTTGAGGTGCTGGTGACCGCGCAAGAGGCCTATCCGGCGCTGGAGCGGGCCTTTCTTGCCGCGCGCGAGGAGGTTTCGGCGAGTTTCCGGATTTTCGATCTGTCGACGCGGCTGCGATCCAAGGAGGCGCGGGCGCTGGGCGAGACCTGGTTCGATCTGTTCATCCATACGCTCGAACGGGGTGTTGCGATCCGGCTGGTGGTGTCGGATTTCGATCCGGTGGCGGCGCCTGACCTGCATCGGAAGGCGTGGCGCACGCAGCGCCAGATCGCCACGGTGCGCGAATTGTGCCGCGCGGATGTGCGCCTGTCATTTGTCGCAGCGCTGCATAGCGGGCGCACCGGGGCGGTGCCGAGGGTGCTGTTCTATCCGCTGGTTCGCAAGAAGCTCAACGCGCTGGCGCAGTCATGGCGCGCCATGACGCTGGCGCAGCGCACGCAGTTCAGGGCGGAAACGCCGCGTCTGCGCGATCTTTGCCGGGAGGATGAAAAGGGCGAGCTGAGGTTTCGGGCGCGGCTGGTCGATCTGCATCCGGCGACGCATCATCAGAAGCTGGCGGTGTTCGATCGCAGCACGGTCTATATCGGCGGGCTGGACCTCAATGAGCGGCGGTTCGACACGAAAGGGCATGACCGCGCCGCGCGCCATACATGGCATGACATCCAGCTTATTGCGACGGGGCCGGTGGCGGCGGCGGCACAGGCGCATCTGGACGGCTTTCTCAGCAGTGTCGCCAATGCCGCATCCCCCGCGAGGCCGGCTGCGAGCGGTTTCCTGCGGACGCTGTCGCGGGTCTGTCCGGGGACGGTGCTGCGGGTCGCGCCGCGCCCGATCCTGCGAGAGATCGAGGCGCAGCATCTGAGGGGCGTGCAAGGGGCCGAGCGGCTGATCTATCTGGAGACCCAGTTCCTGCGGCACATGCCTCTGGCGCGCGCGCTGGCGCGGCGGGCGCGGCGCTGTCCGGGACTGCGGCTGATCGTGGTGTTGCCCGCCGCCCCTGAGGATGTGGCCTTTGCCAGCAGCCGGGGGCTTGATGCGCGCTTTGGCGAGCATCTGCAACTGCGCTGTCTTGAGCGGCTGAAGGCCGCTTTCGGGCCGGATCGTGTGTTGATCGCCTCGCCGGTGCAGCCGCATATCCGCGAAAGCGGGGCGCGTGACACGCTCAAGCGCGCCCCCCTGATCTATGTGCATTCGAAAGTATCGATCTTCGACAATAGCGGCGCGATCGTGTCCTCGGCCAATCTCAACGGGCGCAGCCTGCGCTGGGACAGCGAGGCGGGGTTACACCTGACGCGGGCCGATCAGGTCAGCGAGCTGCGCCGCCGCGTGATGGGCCATTGGCTGCCCGAGGATGCCGGGGCAGAGTATCTTGACCAAGAGACCGCATTCGACAACTGGCGGCAACTGGTCGAGTTCAACAGCGCGTCGCCGCCGCATGTCAGGCGCGGGTTTCTTGTGGGCTATGAATCGGCGGCCGCGCGCGAGGTCGCCGCACCGGTGCCGGGTATGCCCGAGGAGATGGTTTAGCGCGCGGTCTTGTCGGGGGCCGGGGGTGCGGTGCCATCGTCGGTGTCGTCATCGGGGCTGGTGTCGAAGACGTTGAGCATGACCAGCGCGATCACCAGAACCGGGATCGCGATGATCCCGCCGATCGGCCCCCACATCCAGAG
Organism: Marivita sp.; assembly: GCF_020055635.1. GTDB lineage: Bacteria > Pseudomonadota > Alphaproteobacteria > Rhodobacterales > Rhodobacteraceae > Marivita. The sequence goes on from NZ_JAIPUT010000013.1 coordinate 6,304, forward strand.
CCAGACCACCAGCGACACGAAGATCAGAAGCGGGTTGACCGAAATGTGCCGGCCCAGAAAGGCGGGTGTCGCGAATTGCGCCTCGATCATGTTGAGGCTGAGGAAGATCGCCGCGGGCAGAAATGTCATGAGCCCGTCGAACGCCACAAGCCCGGCAACCAGAAGGCCGCCCGTCACCATCATCGGCCCCATGTAGAGGATGAAATTCGCCAGCGCCGCCGTCAGACCCCAGATCAGCGGCCCCGGCAGCCCGATCAGCGCCAGAGCCCCCGCGAGAGCCGTGCCAAGTGTGGCGTTGATTACCGTGATCGTGAGGAAATAGCGCGAGACGAGCCGCTCGGCCCGAGTGAAACGTTGCAGGATGACGTCGGTATCCGATTCATCACCGATCCATTGCGAGAGCCAGCTATAGATGCTTTTGCGCGTCAGAAGAAAGAAGAACAGCACGCCGCCGAAGATCAGGGCCTGGGTCAGGAGCAGAGGGGCCAGGAACAGCGCCTGGGTCAGGCTCGGCATGTCCGGGGCGCTGCCCGATTCATCCTTGTCCGAGCGCGCGCCGAGCGCTTCTTCGACCTCGCGGTTCATTTCGGCGAGGCCCTGGATCAGGCTGCGGAACTCGTTGACCAGCGAGCGCAGCTCCCATTTGATCCGTGGCAGTTCCCCGGCGATCCGCCAGATCAGCGGTTCGGTGAGAAACGCAAGCGTGGCGATCGCGAGGACACCCAGCAGCAGAACCGCCGCCGCCGATAGGCCACGCGGCAGGCCGATGCGTTCAAGGAAATCGGTGAAGGGGGCGAGGATCACGCCGATCACCAGCCCCAGAAGCATAGGCGCAAGGATGTCGCCTCCGGTTCTGAGGATGGCAAAGCCGAGTGCGGCGATAACCAGATATGCCGCAAGGTGCAGAACCGGGTCGCGGGGCGAGGTGAGGTTGTACATGGGGGATCAACGCGCGCCGCATGCGCAAGGTTCCCGCCATGAGCGCCCGGATTACGGGCCTTCGTCAGATCAGTGGCCTTGGCATCGGGCTGCGCGAGGGGTCGACCCCGGCAATCCCGCAGAGCAGGTCGTAATCCAGCACTTCGAGCTGCCCGTTTGTCCACCGTGCCGCGCCGCCTTTGCGCAGGTGTTGCAGGGTCTTGTTGGTATGGACAAGCGAGAGGCCCAACGCGTCGGCCAGATCCTGCTGCCTGTAGGGCAGGGGCATCCGGCCATTGTCGGCGAGCCCCAGCGCGGCACAGCGGTCATGCAGGCGGATAAACGCGCAGGCGATGCGTCTGAGCCCGCTCATATGCCCGACGATGGCGAGGTTTTCGCCCAGAAGGTGCTCTTCGATCGCCGCCAGCCAGGTCAGGTCATAGGCGCGTTCAGGACAGTCGCGAAACAGCCGCCAGAGGTTTTTGCGGTCGAACACGCAGAGCTTCATCGGGGTGGCCGCTTCGACCGAATGCTGCATTTCCTTCATGACCCCGGCCTGAAGGCCGATGAAATCGCCGGGCAGGACGAAATTGATCACCTGCCGTTCACCGGATTTCAGCGTCTTGTAGCGTAGTCCCATCCCTTTGAGTGCGGTATAGAGCTGGGGGCTGTTGGCGCCTTCCAGCATCAGGGTGGTTCCCGCATCGACCATCAATTCGCCGGTCTTGAACCGCCGCATGAAATCCAGTTCCTGCTCCTTCATCGGTGAGAAAAAGGAGCGTGGGCGCAGCGGGCAGTTCAGACAGTCGGTGGTCATAAAAATTCTCTGTGTTATGTCCTATTTTAATGCATCGAGCCGCCGCAGGTTCCACATTGTGTTGAACCTGTTGATAGAAGAACCTGAAATTGAACATGTCTCATAGTGATACCCTTCAACCGGCAGCACCGGTCTATATTGTTCTGGAAAGCAACGCGCTGATCGCCGAGGACATCATCGGATCGCTCAGGGCGACCGGCCCGTGCCGGGTGATTCGCGCTGATCGCGCCGAGGAACTGGCCCCCAGTCTCGACAAGGAAGCGATGGTGACTGCTGCCTTTCTGGAAATGCCCTATCGCGAGCTTATGAAGTCCGATCTGCACCAGAGCCTGGCCGAAAGCGGTGCGAAGATCATCCTGACCATCGGCGAGGATGACGAGAGCGTCGTGCGCCAGCAGGGCTGGGGGATGCTGGTGCGCCCCTTCACCGAAGAGATGATCCGCGAAGCGCTATTGCCGCAGCGGGAGTCGGGCGCGCCCTGAGCGCGGCGGCGGTCGCCGCCACACCCAACTGTTCATCTGCGCGGATCGCGCGCGGCGCGCCCGGCCTGCATGCCGGTCGCGAAGCCTTCGGCGATCTGCACGAAGGGGTCTTGTCGCGCGGGCGCGTCGGCAGCAGGCCGAGGCGCTTCGGAAGAGCCGCCGACGGGCTGGCGCCCCAGCGCCATAAAGCCGAGCCCGAGGATCAGGTAGAGCGCGCCGATCGCCACGAATGCAATCAGAGCGCCCTCATAGGCGGCGATCACAATCCACAGACCCGCCGTCAGGAAGCCGAGCCCGATGATTGCAAAGATCACGCCGATCATCGCAAAAGCAGCCGAGCGCGCCGCTTGGCGCGCCCGCGTTTCGATACCAGTCAGAAAACCCGGCATGCGTTACTTCCGCCCGGTGATGAAGCCCAAAAGAAAGCCCATGCCGACCGCAAGACCCATGGCGGCGGCAGGTTGACTGCGTACGGCATCGGCGGCCTGGTGGCCCATTTCCTCGGCCTGATATTGCGCCGAATGCAATTGCTGCTGGCCCGCATCGCGCAGGTCGGCAGCCTTGCGGCGCGCGCCATTGACAGCCGAGTCACCCGATTGGCGGCCAAGGTCGTATAGCGTCTGCGAAATGGTCGAGATATCGGATCTCAGCGTGGCGATCTGTTCGGAAAGCTGCTCGATATCCGCGTCCGAAGTGTTCTTCGCTTGTGCCATTGCGATCTCCTTTCTTTGCTTGTGTTCCATCTTCAACGTCCGCGGCGGCGCTGGGTTCCATGCGGCCCCATGCGAATACCGGGTGTCCGGGAAAAGCCGGATTTTCGGGAACCAAGGGTCGGGTTCAGCGGTTTCAGGGGTATCGCAAACCGATTGATTGCAAAGGAGAATACCGATGCTTTATTGGGCACTGCTGTTTTTCATCGTCGCGCTGGTCGCGGGGGTTTTCGGATTTGGCGGGATCGCTTCGGCTTCGGCCGGGATCGCTCAGATCCTGTTCGTGATCTTCCTGGTCCTGTTCGTCGTCGCACTGGTTGCGCGCGCGCTGCGGGGACGGACCCCGTGACGGGCGAGCGGGAACTGGCGAGCGGGCGCAGAGAGTTTGAACCGCCCTGAAATCTGAAAAGCCCTGCGCGCGCTGACGTGCAGGGCTTTCCTTTGACAGTGCGGCGAATTCTTCCGGCGTCAGGCCTGAAGCGTCTCGGTGCTGGTGAAGAACATCGCCTGGCTCACCGCCGATTGCACCTGTTCTTCGGAATATGGCTTGGTGATGAGGAAGGCGGGTTCGGGGCGCTCACCGGTCAGGAGGCGCTCGGGGAAGGCGGTGATGAACACCACCGGCATATCGCCCAATTCCTCAAGTATATGGTTCACCGCGTCGATGCCCGAGGATTTGTCGGCCAGTTGGATATCGGCCAGAATCATGTCGGGCGGGTCGTGACGCGCCAGTTGGACGGCCTCGTCGCGTGTGCGGGCGACGCCGGTGACTTTGTGGCCGCTGCCTTCGACGATGGCACGTATATCCATTGCGATGATCGCCTCGTCCTCGATCAGCATGATGTTGCCGCGGATGGACTGTGCCATTTCCTTGCGGGCGATGGCGATCAGGTCTTCGGCCTCGGCGGGCTCGACGCCGACGATCTCGGCGATGTCGGGCGTGGTGAAGCCTTCGATACTGTGCAGCAACAGCGCCTCGCGGGTGTTGCGGGTCAGGCCCGAAAGGCGTTTCTGGGCACGCGCTTCGGGCGAGCCATCTTCGTCGGCGTCATCCACGGGTGAGCCCGACGACACCCAAATCCGGTTGAATGCCCTGAACAGCGCCACCTTCGGCGACAGGCCGGACTGAAAGATTTCCTGATCCTCAAGCAGAGCCTCGAGCGTGGCGGCGGCGTAATGGTCGCCGCTTTGCTGGCTGCCGGTCAGTGCGCGCGCATAGCGCCGCAGGAAGGGCAGCTCTTGGGCGATTTCCGCTGACATGTCGCGCCGGATGGTCGTTTCGGTCATGGGCTTCCTCGAAAAAAATTTCGTTTGCAGGGAACCAAACGCCGTCAGGCGTGTTAGGTTCCACGGTCGGGACGTAAAAAACGCGTCAGGCCCTGAATGGATCGCAGAACACAGTAAAATGGCAGAAAACAGCAGGACCTCAAAGTTGAACCAGCAGATAGACGACAATCTCAGACGCGTCTATTCGGACGCGTCAAGCGAGCCGGTTCCCGAACGGTTTACCAAGCTGCTGGAGCAACTGCGCCAGCAAGAACAGGGCGCGCGCGCCGAAGATCAGGACGAAGATCACCGGGCGGCGTCCGGGGATGACGACCATTGACCGACACGCAAGATCCAAGAGAGGAATTGATCGAGCATCTGCCCGCGATGCGGGCCTTTGCAATGAGCCTGACGCGCAATCCGGCGACGGCGGATGACCTTGTGCAGGACACGATCGTCAAGGCGTGGAGCAATTTCGACCGCTTTCAGCCGGGCACCAACCTGCGCGCCTGGCTGTTCACGATCCTGCGCAACACCTATTATTCCCTTTACCGCAAGCGTCGCCGCGAGGTCGAGGACCCCGAGGGGCAGATGGCGGGCGCGATATCGGAGAAACCGGCCCATGACGGGCATCTGGTGATGACCGATTTCCGCGAGGCCTTTGCCCAGTTGAGCGACGAGCAGCGCGAAGTGCTGATCCTGGTGGGCGCTGAGGGCTTTTCCTATGAGGACGCCGCAGAGATGTGCGGATGTGCGGTGGGCACGGTCAAGAGCCGCACCAACCGCGCACGCAAGCGGTTGGCCGAGCTCATGCATCTTGACGAGGATGAGGGCCTTGAGATGACCGATGCCGCCACGCTTGCCGTGGTGCAGGGAAATCCGGCTGCATGAGCGAGCCGCCACCGCGCAGAATGCTCAAGCCCGGTCTGGCCGTGCTTTTGGTGCTGGTTCTGAGCATCGCGATCCTGCCGCTTGGCCTGATATCGGTCTACCAGACATTGAAGGTGCTGGAGGAGCGTCGGTCATTGTCTGAAACCGCGTTGCTTGAACAGACCCAGCAGGCGGCGTCGGCGAGCCGCGAGGTGATCGGTTCCGCCGTCAGCGCGGCGGAGGCGCTGGCGCTGACGGTCTCGGCCTTCAGGGCGATTGACGGGCCTTGTGACGGGGTCATGCGGCGCATTGTCGAACAGTCACCCCATTACATGTTCGCAGGGTTCGTGGATGAGGATTTGCAACTGGTCTGCGCGTCGCGCGGCGAAGATCGCGATCTGACGGGGCTTGATGTCATCAAGACGCAACTGACCAGCCTCGACACCGAAATCCAGATGCAGCCGCTGTCGTTTCTGGGCGGAGCGGCCTCGGTCAATGTGATGGTGCCGGTCTTCGATGACGCGCAGTTCGTGGGCAAGGTGCTGATCGCGGTGCCGATCACGGCGCTCAATGCGTCACTGACGGGGCGCGCGCCGGATGTCGATCTGGTGCTGTTCCAGTCACAGGGCGAGATCATCGCGACACAGGATTTCAGCGATGACCGGCGCACGGTGCTGCCGATGAACACCACCCTTGGCGAATTGGCCGAACTGCCGCGCCATACGTTCCGCGAAGAAAACCGCGATGGCATGACACGTGACTTTGCCGTGGTGGCGATTGTGGACGGCAGCGTGTTCGCGCTGGGCAGTTGGGCGCCCCGCAGTCGCAGCCTGATCCTGCCGGGGTATGAAGAGGCGCTCGCGCTGTATTTTCCCATCATCATGTGGGTGATCGCCATCGGGGTGGCCTATGTCGGCGTGCATCGTCTGGTGATCCGCCACATAAGGCGGCTGCGGTCATGGATGCGCCTTTATGCGGCAGGGCGCGACGATCTTGAACAGGCGCGGCTGAACAATGCGCCCGAGGAACTCGAGGTCGTGGCCGAGGCGTTTCGCGCGATGACGCGGCGGCTTGACGAACAGGACCGCCGCCGCGATGAGGACTTGCAGGAAAAGACGGTTCTTCTGCGCGAAGTGCATCATCGGGTGAAGAACAATCTTCAGCTTATTTCCAGCATCATGAACATGCAGATCCGCGCCACGCGCAGTGAAGAGGCCAAGCATCTTTTGCGCCGCGTGCAGGACCGGGTGATGGCGCTGTCGGCGATACATCGCTACCTCTACATGGCGCGCAAGCTGTCGATGGTGCGCGCCGACAAGCTTTTGCAGGAGATCATCGAGCAGTTGGTGATCGTCGGAACGCTGGACGAGACCGGGCAACAGATCAAAGTCGCAACCGAGTTCGATCCGGTCGAGGTCGATCCGGATCAGTCGGTGCCGCTGTCGCTGCTGGCGGCCGAGGCGGCGATGAATGCGGTGAAATACAGCGGCGTCGTCAAGGGTGACGATGCCTGGATCAACATTGCCCTAAAGAATGTCGGGGAGGATGCGCTGTGCCTGAGCGTGGTGAATTCGCGCGCCCCGGCCAGCGAGGCGGAGACGGGTGATGATTCCGACGGGTCGGGCCTTGGGTCGCGCCTGATCGAGTCATTCGTGTCGCAACTGAACGGAGTGCTGGATATCAATGAACCAGAGGGGCGTTTCGAGTTGCATGTCACATTTCCGCGGGCATGGCCCGACATCCGCGCGAACGAGGACTGACGCGACCGATTCTGTGCGCCCCGGAACCTTTCCGCCCCGGTCGCGTTGATTCCGTGCAACATTGATCGGAGAGATTCATGACACTGAAGCCAGCTTTTCTTTTACCCTTGGTCGCGCTGACGACGCTCGGCGCTCTTGCCGCCTGCGAGACCGTCGAAGGTGCGGGCGAGGATATCGAAGCTGCGGGGCAGGCTGTCGGTCAGGCGGCCGAAGAGGCCGATGATTGACGATTGGTGCAAGGTCGCCCCCAGGCGCGGGCGGCCTTGGCCGTTTCCGGTTCGCATTGGCGTGCGTTGAATCAAAGTATGGTGGCCACACCGCCCACCGCCAGCGCCGCCAGCAGCATCCCCACCAGCACCAGCAGCCCGTCGCGCGCGAACATCCCCGCTGCAAGGACGCCGATGACCCCGCCGAGGATCGAGGAGGTGAAGGGCACCAGTTCCAGAAGCGGGATGATCGCGCCGAGAAAGAAGCAGACCGCCTGCGGCAGGATCGAGAACGGTGTCGTGACCAGCATGGAAAACCGTTGGCGCGTCATGTCATCAAGCCAGCGTGCCGGAATCCGAAACCAGTTGACGACCTTACAGGCGCGCTGCGAGCTCATGCTTCTTCGGCGCAGCCAGGCAGGCAGCCATAATGTCGGGCGGCGCAGCATCATCTGCGCCGAGACTGACGCGATGAGGATGCCGCAGACAGTCGTGAAGCCCGGAACGCCGCTGAGCGGCGAGACCAGTGCAAGCGCGGGCACCATCAGCAGCGGCGTATAGCTGGCATATCCGATGGCGTCGATCACCTCGCCCAGGCTGGAACTTTCGCCGTCAAGCGCGCGCTCGGCGGAATCGATCACTTCGATGGCCCCGAAGGACGCTTTCCGGCGTGAGTCTCGTGCGTTTCTCATGAAGCGCCAACGCGCGCATCGCGTTCCGGTTCCCACCGTGATTATGCGGGTCATCACGCGCCAAAGGCGGGTGTTTGCCAAAGCGCGGGCACGCAAGCTTATGAAATCAAATGAAAGATGTCATCTTTGCGGGTGGCAGCGTGGCGTCAGGAACCAAAGCCGACAGGTCGCGTTGACGCTCTGAACAACCGAGCATTGGGTCAACGCCATCCGGCGCAGCACCCTCTCGTGAATGAAAGGAGACGACCATGAAACTTCTTTGGAGCACCGCACTCTGCGCAGGCCTGGCATTGGGTGTCGCGCCCCTGAACGCCCAGGAAAAGACCCTCTCCGACGTTGACGTGACATCGGATCTGAGCGCATTCGAGGAAAGCAACGCGCTGGAATTCTGGCCCGACCTGACCGAGGACCTGGGCAAGGCGATCGCCTCGCATGTGAATATCGACGATCAGGCCGAAGCGCCGCGCATGGTGGTTGAGATCAACAACGTCGCCATCGACGGCGAGGCCGTCCTGCCGGAGTCGGGCGAGTTCAACCAGATCGAAGGCACGGTCGCCATGCATCCCTCGAGGAAGGCGGGCAGCAACACCGAAACGGATGCGGAACTGCCGCCCAAGGGCAGCTACGCGTTGAAGGTGAGCGCCAAGGCGGCCGAGGGCGAAGCGCCGGAAGGCTGGGTTATCATTCCGCCTTCGGAAGGTGATTTCTACAACGTTCTGATCAATGCCTATGCGATGGAAGTTGTCGAGCGGATAGACCAGTAGACATCCCTGGCTTTCATAAGGCCCAACGGAGTGATGATGATCCGCCGCGCCCTGAATCCGCGCGGCGGATTGTCGTTTGAGCGTCGCCTGTTTGCCTTGCCGCGCGGCTCTGGTATTCGGGCGCCATGAGCACGCATCTGACCCAAGACGCGATCACGCGGATGTTCACCGGCGCCGATGGCACCTATGCCTTTGCGCGTTGGGGTCGCCCCATTGCGCCCATCGTCTTCGGGGTCGAGGACAGCACGCTGGACGTGGTCAAGGGTGCGATCGAGGCGGTGGTCGCGCTGGCCGGTCACCAGATGGCCGAGACCGACCCCGAACTGGGCGTGAACCTGATGATCTTTTTCTTTCGTGACTGGCACGAACTGACCGAGCTGCCCGATCTTGACCGGCTGGTGCCCGATCTCGGGCCGCTTGTCGGGCGGCTGGAGGCGGCGGGGGCGAACCAGTATCGCATTTTCCGCTTTGACGAGGATGGCGCGATCAAGGCCTGTTTCGTGTTCCTGCGCATGGATGAGGACATGGCCGCGCTGCCCGCCGAGACGCTGGCCTTGAGCCAAGTGGTGCAAAGCGCGCTTTTGTGGTCCGAGACGGCCTTCCGTGATGCCTCGCCGCTGGCAAAGATGCCGGATAGCGGCACGGTGATCCTGCGCCCGGATATCGCCGCGCTGATCCGTGCGGCCTATGACCCCGCCATGCCCTCTGCCAGCCACGATGCCAGCCATGCCCTGCGCCTTGCCGCACGGGTGACGCCGCGATAGGGCGCGTGATGAGGCTGTTCGTTGCCATTGATCTGCCGCCGGTGACGCGCGCCGCGCTGACGCGGCTGCAAGGCGATCTGCGCGTCGGGCGCCATGCGGACCCCGATACATTCCATGTCACGCTGGCCTTTCTGGATGACCAGGACCTGCCATTAGCCGAGGCTGTCCACGAGACCCTTTCCGAAATCGATATGCCGGAGTTCACATTGCATATCAAAGGGCTAGACGTTTTCAACCGGGCGCGCCCGCGGCTTGTCTTTGCGGGCGTCGAGCGCAGCGATCCGCTGGTCGCGTTGCATCGCAAGGTGCGCAGCGCTTCGATGGAGGCGGGGATCGCGCTGCAGCGCCAGAGGTTTCGCCCGCATGTGACGCTGGCGCGCTTTCCCCGGGAAATGCCGCGCCATGAGCTGGACCGGCTGGGCGCATTTCTTGAGGCGCATGGCGATCTTGATCTTGAACCTTTCGAGGTGGCCGAGTTCGGGCTTTACCGTTCGATCCTTGGGCCGGACGGGGCGGTTCATGAGCGCCTTGCGGCATATGAGCTGCGCGACCGCGACGATCTGGAGCTGAAAACGCCTTGACCCCCGCGCCGGTTTGCGGCCCTCTGTCGCCGTAACGGTCGAGGCGCGGCGCAAGAACCGCCCGCCTGAATATCGCGGGGCAGGGAATGGCGAAGAAAAGCGGCGAGACCATCGACTTTTCAAAGGCGTCGGGGCCAAGGGGCGGTGAGCATGTCTTTGCGGTGCGGGTCTATTACGAAGACACCGACATGGCCGGTATCGTTTATTATGCCAATTACCTCAAGTACATAGAACGCGCCCGCAGCGATTGGGTGCGCGAGATGGGTGTTGATCAGAACGCGCTGCGCGACGAGGATGGCATCGTCTTTGCGGTGCGCCGCGTCGAGGCCGATTACCTGATCCCGGCGAGATTTGACGACATGCTGGAAGTGCGCACGCGCACCCTGGCGGTAACCGGCGCGCGGCTCATCATGGAGCAGGTTGTGATGCGCGGTGAAGAAACGCTGTTCAGTGCGGTGGTCACGGCTGTCTGCATCAACGAGGCGGGCCAGCCTGCGCGCCTGCCGGCCAATATCCGGCTTCTGCTGCACTAGGGACGTCCGGCGGTTATCCGCCGGAACCGCGCGGTTTGGCGAAAATCGTCACCGGTAACGCGGATGTTGTTGGCTTTCCCCTTGGAATTCGGATAGTTTCTTCCTCAATAAGGCCTGAAAACAAGGCCACCGAGAGAAAAGAGCAGGCAATATGGAAGCAGAAACCCTGGCATTGGCACAGGAGATTGATTTCTCCATGTGGGCGCTTTTTGCACGCGCCACCCTGATCGTGAAACTGGTGATGCTCATGCTGATCGTGGCCTCGTTCTGGGCATGGTCGATCATCATCCAGAAGCTGATCACTTATCGCAAGGCGCGTCGCGAGGCCGAGATTTTCGACCGCAGGTTCTGGTCGGGCGAGCCGCTCGATGAACTGTTCGAGGAGATCGGACCGGACCCGGCGGGGCAATCCGAGCGGATATTCGCCGCAGGCATGATGGAGTGGCGACGCAGTCACCGCACCGATGGCGCGCTGATCGCCGGGGCGACGGCGCGGATCGACCGGTCGATGGATGTCGCGATCGCCAAGGAAAGCGAGCAGTTGCAAAGCGGCTTGTCGGTGTTGGCCACAGTGGGGTCGACCGCGCCCTTCATCGGCCTGTTCGGCACGGTCTGGGGCATCATGAATGCCTTTATCGAGATCGCCGAGCAGCAGAACACCAACCTTGCCGTTGTCGCGCCCGGTATCGCCGAGGCGCTGCTGGCGACGGGGCTGGGTCTTCTGGCGGCCATCCCGGCGGTGATCTTCTATAACAAGCTGAGTGCCGATTGCGACCGGATCGTGGCCAATTACGAGGCCTTCGCGGACGAATTCGCAACCATCCTCAGCCGTCAGCTGGATTCCTGAGCGATGGTTGCAGGTGTCATTCAGAAATCGGGCGAGAACGGGCGCAGACGGCGCGGGCGCGGGCGTTCGCGCCCGATGGCCGAGATCAACGTCACGCCCTTTGTCGACGTGATGCTGGTGCTGTTGATCATCTTCATGGTGGCCGCGCCGCTGATGACGGTGGGCGTTCCCGTGGAGCTGCCCAAGACCGCCGCCAACGCCTTGCCGGGCGAGGAGGAAGAGCCGCTGTCGGTGACGATCACCAGCGAGGGCGTGGTGATGATCCAGACCACGGAAGTGGCGCGGGACGAGTTGATCGGACGGCTGCGCGCGATCGCCGCCGAGCGTGACAGCACGCGGGTCTATCTGCGCGCGGACGGTGTGGTTCCCTATGCGGATGTGATGCAGGTGATGGGTGCTCTCAATCGCGGCGGGTTTTCCAATATCGGGCTGGTGACGGATACCGGCGGGCCCGATCTGGACAACCGGGGCGGCTGAAGGCGCTGGCGTGAACACCGGGCAGATCATATCCGGGGCAGGGCATCTGGCTCTGATGGGCTGGGCGCTGTTCGGTGGCGCCTTTCAGTCCGAGCCGCTGCCGTTCCAGGTGACCGAGGTCACGGCCATATCGGCCGAGGAGTTCGCGGCGCTGAGCAATGCGCCGAACAATCCCGAGGCGGTGGCAAATGTGGATACGCCCGAACCGCCCGCCGAAGGCGAGGGGGTGCCCGAGCTGAGCGCGACCGAGGATGCAACGCCCGAGATGAGCCAGCCCGAAGCAAGCGAGACGCCGCCTGCAGATACCGTGCCCGAACCTCAGGAGCCGCCCGCGCCCCTGCCCGAGGCCGAGGTGAGCGATGCACCCCCCGTCCTGACGCCTCCCGAAGAGGATGTCGCGGCGCTGGTGCCCGAGGTGTCGCCGCGCCCGCAGCCGCGACCCGCGCCGCGTGTCGCGCCCGAGCCCGTGGCGCAGCCAGACCCGGATGTCGAGATCGACGAGGTCGATCAGCAGGAGACCACGCCCGATGCCGAGGCCGCCGAAACCGTCAAAGAGGACACCCGCGAGACCGCCCGCGAGGAAGCCACCACCGAGATCGTGACCGAGGCCGAGGAAAACGACCTGGCCAGCGCCGCGCCGACGCGATCGCCCCGGCCCCGCACGCGGCCCGAAACGCCCGCAACCGAAGCCGAACCCACACAAGACGCCCCGGCGCCGAGCGAGCCGGAAACAGACGAGAATGCGGTGAACAATGCGCTGGCCGAGGCGTTGGGGCAGGGCCAGGCGCAGACCGGCGGCACCGATCAGGGCGCGCCTTCGGGGCCGCCGCTGACGGCTGGCGAAAAGGATGCGCTGCGCGTGGCGGTGCAGAATTGCTGGAATGTGGGTTCGCTCAGTTCCGAGGCGCTGCGTACCACGGTGGTCGTCAGTGTCACCATGAGCGAGGATTCGCGCCCGGTGACCAGCTCGATCGAGATGCTGAGCGCCTCGGGTGGTAGCGGCAGCGCGGCCAAACAGGCTTACGAGGCGGCGCGGCGCGCGATCATCCGTTGCGGTGCGAGTGGCTTTAATTTGCCGAAAGACAAGTATGATCATTGGCGTGACATTGAAATGACGTTCAATCCGGAGAGAATGAGGATCAAATGAAGCATTACGTGATGACCCTCCTGGCGGCCCTCATGCTGTGGACGCTGCCCGCGGTGGCCCAGAACGGGCCGCTCCGGCTTGAACTGACCGAGGGCGTGATCGAACCGATGCCATTTGCGGTGCCGGAATTCGTCGCGGATGATGCCGCAGGGGCCGAGATGGGCCGCCGGATCGCCCAGGTCGTGGCGGCCGACCTGACCGGGACCGGGCTGTTCCGGGAGATTCCGCAGGATGCCTTCATCAGCCGTGTGACCAGTTTTTCGAGTCCCGTGCAATTCGCCGACTGGAAGGCGATAAATGCGCAGGCGCTGGTCACAGGGGCGGTGACACTGGACAGCACCGGCAAGCTGGTGGTGCGGTTCCGCCTTTATGATGTGTTCGCCGGTCAGGAACTGGGCGACGGGTTGCAACTGGTGGGCACGCAGGACGGCTGGCGGCGCATCGCGCACAAGGTGGCCGATCAGGTTTACAGCCGGATCACCGGCGAGGCGCCCTATTTCGACAGCCGTGTGGTGTTCGTTTCCGAAACCGGCCCCAAGGATCAGCGCGCCAAGCGGCTGGCAATCATGGATTACGACGGCGCGAATGTGAGCTACCTGACCGGTTCCTCGTCGATCGTGCTGGCGCCGCGCTTTTCGCCCAGTGGCGACCGCATCCTTTATACCAGCTACGAAAGCGGCTTTCCGCGGATATACGTTATGAATGTGGGGTCGGCGCAGCGCCGCGCGCTTGAGCAGCAGGAAGGCTCGATGAGTTTCGCGCCGCGCTTTGCGCCGGACGGGCGCACCGTTGTCTATTCGATGACACGCGGCGGTAATACCGACCTTTACAGCATGGATATCAACAGCGGCGCCGGCACGCGCCTGACCACGGCGCCCTCGATCGAGACCGCGCCCAGCTTCAGCCCCGATGGCCGCCGGATCGTGTTCGAATCCGACCGCTCGGGAAACCAGCAGCTTTACGTGATGCCGGCGAACGGCGGCGAGGCGCAGCGCATCAGCTTCGGGCAGGGGCGTTATGGCACGCCGGTCTGGTCGCCGCGCGGCGATCTGATCGCCTTTACCAAGCAATCCAAGGGCCGTTTTCATATCGGGGTGATGCGGGTCGATGGCAGCGAGGAGCGCTTGTTGACGGCATCCTTCCTGGAAGAGGGGCCGACATGGTCCCCGAACGGGCGCGTCATTATGTTCACACGCGAAACGCAGGGTGCGCAGGGCAGCGCCAGCCTCTATTCGGTGGACATCACGGGGCGAAACCTGCGCGAAGTGCCGACCGACACCGGAGCGAGCGATCCGTCGTGGTCGCCGTTGCAGGATTAGACGAGCCGCGGCGCTGCGCGCATTTCCAAGGCGTTGGCGCTGTGGTAGGATCAAACACGGGCATGACACTATAAACGAGTGGGGCAATAGAATGAATTATCTGAGCAAGACGATCCTGCTATGTGCAGGCATGGCGCTGGCCGCCTGTTCGAATCCTGACCGGTTCGCCGATGGCAGCGGCGGTGCCGGGGGCATGAATAACGGCGTCGGGGCCGGTATGGCCGGTTCGGCGCAGGACCCTGCATCGCCGGTCTATTTTCAGCAGACGGTCGGTGACCGGGTGCTGTTCGCGGTCGATCAGTCGACCCTGTCAGCCGAGGCGCAGGCGACGCTGGACGGACAGGCGCAATGGCTGATGACCAACAGCGATTATTCGGCCGTGATCGAAGGCCATGCCGACGAGCAGGGCACGCGCGAATACAACCTTGCGCTGGGCGCGCGGCGCGCGAACTCGGTGCATGAGTATCTTGTGAGCCGCGGCGTTGCGGATAACCGCCTGAAGGTGGTGAGCTATGGCAAGGAACGCCCGATCGAGCTCTGTGCCGACGAGGCGTGCTATTCCAAGAACCGCCGCGCGGTGACGGTGATCTCGGCCGTGCCGAGCAGCTGATCCCTTTGAAGGAGAGCATCGGATGCGCCGGTTCATCGCCGTTCTGACCCTTGTAACGCTGAGTTTTCCCCCGGTTTCGGGGGCGCAGGCCAATGACGAGACGCTTGCGGATATCCGCCAAGAGCTGTCGGTACTCTATGTCGAGCTGCGCAAGCTCAAGCGGGAGCTGAACACCACCGGGTCCGCAGGGCAACTGAGTTCCGGCGGCACCTTGCTGGACCGGGTGAACGCGATCGAAAGCGAGTTGCAGCGCCTGACGGCGAAGACCGAGCAACTGGAACATCGTGTACAGAGCGTTGCCGAGGATGGCGCGAACCGGATCGGTGATCTGGAATTCCGCCTGTGCGAGTTGGAAGAGGATTGCGATATCGGTGCACTTGGCGAAGGCAGTACCTTGGGAGGTATCACAACCGGCCCTTCCGCTGGCATGGACGGCGGCGAAGGATCGGGCGGCGGTGCGGGCCAGGACGCCGCTGGCGGTGCCGATGCCGAGATGCCGCAGCTTGCGGTCAGCGAAGAGGCTGATTTCGAGCGCGCCAAGGCCGAGCTTGATGCCGGCAATTACGCCGAGGCCGCCGAGCAGTTCGCCACCTTCCAGCGAAGTTATCCCGGCGGGCCGCTGACGGCGCGCGCCGGT
This sequence comes from Marivita sp., assembly GCF_020055635.1. Taxonomy (GTDB): domain Bacteria; phylum Pseudomonadota; class Alphaproteobacteria; order Rhodobacterales; family Rhodobacteraceae; genus Marivita. The sequence goes on from NZ_JAIPUT010000013.1 coordinate 21,704, forward strand.
TTGCTGCGCGGTGAGGCGCTTGAGAAATCCGGCCAGCTGAAAGAGGCCGCGCGCGCCTATCTCGACACGTTCAGCGCCGATCAGGCCGGACCCGATGCGCCCCAGGCGCTGTCGCGGCTGGGCTGGGCGCTGGGTCAGTTGGGGCAGGTCGAACAGGCCTGCGTGACGCTGAGCGAGGTCAGCAATCGCTTTCCCGATTCCGCGGCGGTATCGGATGCGCGCGCGACCATGTCCGACCTGGGGTGTCAGTGACGGGCAGCGCCTCGGCATTGCTGGCGCAGATTCAGGCCCATTTCGGGCCCAGGCCACCCGCGCGGCTGGGCGTAGCGGTTTCGGGTGGCAGTGATTCGGTCGCACTTCTGGTTTTGCTGGACGATTGGCGCCGTTTGGGTGGGCCGGATCTTTGTGTCGTTACCGTGGATCACGGGCTGCGGCCGGAAGCCGCCGACGAGGCGGCAAAGGTGGCGCGGCTTTGCGCGAAGCTGGGGCTGGCGCATGACATCCTGACGTGGACAGGCTGGGACGGACAGGGCAACCTTCAAGACAGGGCGCGGCGCGCGCGCTACGATCTGATGGCTGAGTGGGCGCGCAGCAAGGGGGTCGCGCATGTTGCGCTGGGCCATACGGCGGATGATCAGGCGGAAACTTTCCTCATGCGTCTTGCGCGCGACGCCGGGGTTGACGGTCTGTCGGCGATGGCGCCCTGCCGCATGATCGCGGGCGTCGGTTTTTGCCGCCCGCTGCTGGCGGTCACGCGCGCGACGCTTCGCGCTGAACTGCGCGCGCGTGACATTGGCTGGAGCGACGATCCGAGCAACGAGGACACTGCCTATGAGCGGGTGCGCGCCCGCGCCGTGCTGGCAGAGTTGGCGCCGCTCGGGATCACGCCCGAGGGGCTGTCGCGCGTGGCGCGGCGGCTGGGCGATGTGCGCGCGACCCTTTATTCATATGCGTCCCAAGCCGCGCGCGACCTTGTCGAGGTGCAATCGGGCGATCTGGTGATCGACCCTGCCGGCCTTGCCGGACTGCCCCCCGAAGTGGCGCGGCGGCTGCTTTTGGGGGCGCTCGACTGGATCAGCGGTGCCGGCTACGGGCCGCGTGGACGGGCGATGGATGACCTCATGCAGGCGATTGGCGAGGGGCGGGACATGACCTTGCATGGCTGCCTGGTCTGTCCGCGCAAAAGCGGCGTGCGGATCACCCGTGAATGGAAGGCGGTCGAGTTGCTGCGCGTTCCGGCCGGAGAGGTCTGGGACGGTCGCTGGCGCCTTGAAGGCCCCGAATGCCCACGCGGCGCCGAGATCGCCGCACTTGGCCCCGAGGGCCTGGCCGCCTGCGACGAACGGGCGCAAGATGGCTTGCCGGCGGCGTCCCTGATGGCGTCTCCGGCGTTGTGGCACGGGGCGGAACTGCTGGCGGCACCGCTGGCGGGACGTGGCGGGGAATGGCGCGCGCGGCTGATCCGCGACGAAGAAGCCTACCTTGCGTCTTATTTATCTCATTGAAGATACGGGCGTGATCTCTATTTTAGACTGATGGGTTTCATGATAGGCCCTCGCCATCCGAATTTTGAGGAGAATTTCCTTGGGTAACGCAAGAAACATCGCCTTCTGGCTGGTCCTGTTCCTGCTGATCCTGGCGCTGTTCAATCTGTTCAGCGGTCCGGGCAACACGCTCCAGAGCAAGGCGATCAAGTATTCCGAGTTCATCACCGCTGTGGACGCGGGTGATGTCAGCCAAGTGACATTGGACGGCGAGAATGTGCGCTTTCGCGGTGCGGATGGGAAGGAATACGTTACCATCAAACCCCAGGATGCGGAACTGACCAACAAGCTGATCGATGCCGACATCCCCATCAGCGCTGAGCCGCAGGAGCAATCGGGCTTCCAGACCTTCCTGATCTCGCTTCTGCCATTTGTCCTGCTGATCGGTGTGTGGATCTATTTCATGAACCGCATGCAGGGCGGCGGCAAGGGTGGCGCGATGGGCTTTGGCAAGTCCAAGGCCAAGATGCTGACCGAAAAGCATGGCCGCGTGACCTTTGACGACGTGGCCGGGATCGACGAGGCCAAGGAAGAGCTTGAAGAGATCGTCGAATTCCTGCGCAACCCGCAGAAATTCAGCCGCCTCGGCGGCAAGATTCCCAAGGGTGCGCTGCTGGTGGGGCCTCCGGGCACCGGTAAGACACTTCTCGCGCGTGCCATCGCGGGCGAGGCAGGTGTGCCGTTCTTCACCATCTCGGGCTCGGATTTCGTGGAAATGTTCGTTGGTGTCGGTGCCAGCCGTGTGCGCGACATGTTCGAGCAGGCCAAGAAGAACGCGCCCTGTATCGTCTTCATCGACGAGATCGACGCCGTTGGCCGCCATCGCGGCGCGGGCTATGGCGGGGGCAATGACGAGCGCGAACAGACGCTCAACCAGCTTCTGGTCGAGATGGACGGTTTTGAATCCAACGAAGGCGTGATCATCATCGCCGCGACCAACCGCAAGGACGTTCTGGACCCTGCGCTGCTGCGCCCCGGTCGTTTCGACCGCCAGATCACCGTGCCCAATCCCGATATCAAGGGGCGCGAGAAGATCCTGGGCGTTCATGCGCGCAAGACGCCGCTTGGCCCGGATGTTGATCTGCGGATTATCGCCCGCGGCACGCCCGGCTTTTCGGGTGCGGACCTTGCCAACCTGGTCAACGAGGCGGCGCTGATGGCCGCGAGGGTCGGTCGCCGTTTCGTGACGATGGAAGATTTCGAGAACGCCAAGGACAAGGTCATGATGGGCGCCGAGCGCCGCTCGATGGTGCTGACCGACGATCAGAAGGAAAAGACCGCCTATCACGAGGCCGGACATGCGATCGTCGGGCTGGAACTGCCCAAATGCGACCCGGTCTACAAGGCCACGATCATCCCGCGCGGGGGCGCTCTGGGCATGGTGGTCAGCCTGCCCGAGATCGACCGCCTGAACTGGCACAAGTCTGAATGCGAGCAGAAGCTGGCGATGACCATGGCGGGCAAGGCGGCCGAAATCCTGAAATACGGTCCTGATGACGTGTCCAACGGACCGGCGGGCGATATCCAGCAGGCCAGCGGCCTTGCACGCGCCATGGTTCTGCGCTGGGGCATGTCGGACAAGGTCGGCAATGTCGATTACGAACAGGCCCACGAGGGTTACATGGGCAATGCCGCTGGCGGTTTCTCGATTTCGGCCCATACCAAGGAACTGATCGAGGACGAGGTCAAGCGCATGATCGACGAGGCCTATGATCAGGCCCACAAGATCCTGACCGAAAAGAAGGAAGAGTGGGACCGGCTGGCGCAGGGGCTTCTGGAATACGAGACCCTGACCGGAGAGGAAATCGCACGGGTCATCCGTGGCGAGCCGCCCGAGTCCGACGACGACAGCGACGGTTCGCCCGAGAAGGAAGACAAGCCCTCGCTGACCGCGATTCCCAAGACGAAGCCCAAGGCCGCGCCCGGAAAACTGGGCGATGGCGGGCCGGAGCCCGAGCCCTCGGCGTGAGCGGCGTGGCCGCCTCTTCAGACTGGAATCCCGGAGCCTATGCAAGGTTCCGGGATTTGCGGTTGCGTCCCGGTCTGGACCTGCTGAATGCGGTCAGCCGGATGGGTGCGGGCGATCTCATCGACCTTGGCTGCGGCAATGGTGCGCTTGGCGAGGCGCTAAAGGCGCGTGCGGGCGGGCGCGAGGTGATCGGTGTCGATGCGTCGCCGGCGATGCTGGAAAAAGCGCAGCAGATGCCCGGCTATGACAGCCTGCAACGCGCCGATATCATGGAATGGCATCCGCGCCGCGCGCCGGGCCTGATCTTTTCCAATGCCGTGCTGCACTGGGTGGGCAACCACGAAGACCTGATGCCGCGCCTTGCTGGGCTGTTGGGTAAGGGCGGCACGCTGGCGGTGCAGATGCCGCATCAGAATAAGGCGCCCTCGCATCGCGTCTGGCTGAGCCTCGTTGAGGAACTGTTCCCCGGACGGATCGGCAAGATGGGCACGCCCGGCGTCATGGCACCGGTCAAATACGAAGAGCTTCTGTCGCGGCGTGGGCAGTTCCGCCTTTGGGAGACCGAGTATTACCAGCGCCTTGTCGCTGAGGCGGGCAGCCATCCGGTGCGCCGCTTCACCGAAAGCACCTATGCGCGCCCGGTTCTCGAGGCGCTGGACAAGGACGAGAAGGCCGATCTGATCCGCCGCTACGAAGAGGTCATGCATGCGGCCTATCCCGTCAGGCCCGATGGATCGGTGCTGTTCCCGTTCCGGCGGATGTTCTTTACGCTGACCGTCTGAACAGCCACTGATGCAGCGGCGCACATTTTGTCATTTGACCGGGCGCGTGCAACACGGGAAAGTTGTGTTCGAAGCTCTTTGACAAGGATGCATCATGCCAGCACTTTTGCCCACCGATTTCACCGCCCGCATCACCAGGCTTGGAAGGGTCGCGCACCGCGAGGCGAGCCTGTGTGCCGAACCACTGTCCGAGATCATGGCCACATATGCCGGGGTCGAGGGCGAGGAACATGCAGGGCTCACGCGGCCTTCGTGCAGCCGCGTGACGCAGCAATATCCGCGCGGTACAGACATCCGCAATGTGCGGCAATTTTCGGTCCTTTCCGCCGAGGAACTGGCGCTGATCGCCGCCGATATGGGGCTCGATCATCTTGAGCCCGCTTGGGTCGGGGCGTCGATCGTGCTTGAGGGAATCGATGATTTCACCCATCTGCCGCCCTCGTCGCGCCTGCAGTCCGAAAGCGGCACGACCCTTGTCGTGGATATGGAGAACCGTCCCTGCCATCTGCCGGCGAAACCCATCGACGAACATGCGCCGGGCAAGGGGCGGGGCTTCAAGGCGGCGGCCGAGGGGCGGCGCGGCGTGACTGCCTGGGTCGAGCGCGAGGGCACCCTGAGGCTGGGCGACATCCTGCGCCTGCATGTTCCCGATCAGCGCCCTTGGGCGCATATGGCCCAAGCCACGGGCCACTAGGTCCGGGCGTCTTGCGGCGCGCCAAGGTTCCCATGCGACACCGGGTTGCCGGGCAGCGCGCGCTGTTTCCGATCAGAAACCACGCTGCGACGAGCCGCCGCAACACGCACCGATTATGTCGGAATTGCGTGCTGCGCGGCCGGGCAAAGCCGATATGTGCGACATAGGGAAACTTCACCGCCTTCGGCCCGTGCGAGGAAACATCATGAGCTACAAGTCCGACATCGAGATCGCCCGCGAAGCCAACAAGAAGCCGATCCAGGAGATCGGCGAGAAACTTGGCATCCATAGCGACCACCTTTTGCCCTATGGCCACGACAAGGCCAAGATCAGCCAGGATTTCATCAATTCCGTTCAGAGCAACGAGAACGGCAAGCTGATCCTCGTAACCGCGATCAACCCGACACCGGCGGGCGAGGGCAAGACCACGACCACCGTGGGTCTGGGCGACGGGTTGAACCGGATCGGCAAGAAGGCCGCGATCTGCATCCGCGAAGCCAGCCTCGGGCCGTGCTTTGGCATGAAGGGCGGCGCGGCTGGCGGCGGCTATGCGCAGGTTGTTCCGATGGAAGAGATGAACCTGCATTTCACCGGGGATTTCCACGCCATCACCACCGCGCATAACCTGCTGAGCGCAATGATCGACAACCACATCTACTGGGGGAACGAACTGGGCATCGACGAGCGCCGCGTCGTCTGGCGCCGGGTGCTGGACATGAATGACCGGGCGCTGCGCGATACCGTCACGTCGCTTGGCGGGGTCTCGAACGGCTTCCCGCGCCAGACCGGGTTCGACATCACCGTCGCCTCCGAGGTGATGGCGATCCTGTGCCTTGCCACCGATCTGGGCGACCTTGAGCGCCGCCTGGGCAATATCATCGTGGCCTATACGCGCAAGCGCGAGCCGATCACTTGTCGCGACATCAAGGCCGATGGCGCGATGACGGTGCTGCTGAAGGATGCGATGCAGCCCAACCTGGTGCAGACGCTGGAAAACAACCCCGCCTTCGTTCATGGCGGCCCCTTCGCCAATATCGCGCATGGCTGCAATTCGGTCATGGCGACGACCACGGCTTTGAAACTGGCAGATTACGTTGTGACCGAGGCGGGCTTCGGCGCGGATCTGGGCGCCGAGAAGTTCATGAACATCAAGTGCCGCAAGGCGGGGCTTGCACCCTCGGCCGTGGTAGTGGTGGCCACCGTGCGCGCCATGAAGATGAATGGCGGCGTCGCCAAGGCCGATCTGGGCGAGGAAAACGTGGAGGCGGTCCAGAATGGCTGTCCGAACCTGGGCCGTCATATCGAGAACGTCAAATCCTTCGGTGTGCCAGTTGTCGTGGCGATCAACCATTTCGTGACCGACACCGATGCCGAGGTGCAGGCGGTGAAGGATTATGTCGCCGAGCAGGGCAGCGAGGCAATCCTGTGCCAGCACTGGGCCAAGGGCTCGGAAGGGACCGAGGAACTGGCGACCCGCATCGCCGAGATCGCCGATGCCGATCAGGCCAATTTCGCGCCGCTTTACGCCGACAGCATGCCCTTGCTGCAAAAGATCGACACGATCGCCAAGCGTATCTACCGCGCCGACGAGGTGCTGGCCGATCAGAAGATCCGCAACCAGCTCAAGGAATGGGAAGACGCGGGTTATGGTGATCTGCCGGTCTGCATGGCCAAGACGCAATACAGCTTCACCACCGACCCGAACCGCCGGGGCGCGCCGGTCGGCCATTCGGTGCCGATCCGCGAAGTGCGCCTGAGCGCGGGTGCGGGTTTCGTCGTGGTGATCTGCGGCGAGATCATGACCATGCCCGGTCTACCCAGCAGGCCCGCTGCCGAGGCGATCAAGCTGAACGCGGATGGCGATATCGAGGGCCTGTTCTGAACGACGACGCTTGAATTTCCGCGCCCCGCCTATGTATGCGGGGCGTGATGGCTATCCATTTCGGAAGGGGACTGCGATGACGGCTCAGATCATCGACGGCAAGGCATTCGCGGCCAGGGTGCGCGAAAAGGTGGCGGGTCATGTGGCGCGCCTGAAGGAAGAGCACGGGATCGTTCCCGGTCTTGCGGTGGTGCTGGTGGGCGAGGACCCGGCCAGCCAAGTCTATGTGCGCTCGAAGGGCAAGCAAACCGTCGAGGTCGGGATGAATTCCTTTGAGCACAAACTGGACGCTGACGCCTCGCAGAAGGAACTGCTGGGCTTGATCGAGCGCCTCAACAACGATCCGGCGGTGCACGGGATACTGGTGCAATTGCCGCTGCCGGGTCACATCGACGAAGAGTTGGTGATCAACGCGGTCGATCCTGCCAAAGATGTGGACGGGTTTCATATCTCGAATGTGGGTCTTTTGGGGACCGGGCAGAAATCCATGGTGCCCTGTACGCCACTCGGGTGTTTGATGATGCTGCGCGACCACCTTGGCAGCCTGTCGGGGCTCAATGCCGTGGTGATCGGGCGCTCGAATATCGTGGGCAAGCCGATGGCGCAGCTTTTGCTGGGTGACAGCTGCACCGTGACGATCGCCCACAGCCGCACGAAGGATATTCAGGAAGTGACCGGGCGGGCCGATATCGTGGTCGCTGCCGTCGGTCGCCCCGAGATGGTGACCGGCGCATGGATCAAGCCTGGCGCGACGGTGATTGACGTGGGCATCAACCGCATCGACGCACCGGAAAAGGGCGAGGGCAAGACCCGGCTCGTGGGCGATTGCGACTACGAGAGCTGTGCCGAGGTGGCGGGCGCGATCACCCCGGTCCCCGGCGGGGTCGGGCCAATGACCATCGCCTGCCTTCTGGCAAATACGGTGACCGCCTGTTGCCGCGCCAACGGGCTGAGCGAACCCGAGGGGCTGACTGCCTGAACAGGCGGCTTGCGGCGCAATTCAGACCGGCGCGAGGGGAATCATCGTGCCGGTCAGCATCGCGATATGAATGTCCTTGCCATCGTTGCGGGCAAAGACATCGGCCTGAACGATGACCAGACGGCGGCCCGGCTTGATCACTTTGCCGTGAGCGATCAGCAACTCGCCCTTCCCCGGTGCCAGCAGATTGATCTTCATTTCGGTGGTCAGCACCTCGTGATCCGCGGGCATGACCGACAGCGCAGCATAGCCCGCGGCGCTGTCGGCGATGGCAAATGTCAGGCCGGCATGGGCAAAACCGTGCTGCTGGCGACTGCCAGGCAGGATCGGAGCATGAATTTCGGTCGCGCCAGCCGCAACATGCATCATGTTGGCGCCAAGCGTGGTCATCATGGATTGCGCGGCGAAACTTTCGCGTATCCTTTGATCCACGGTCGGGCAAAGCGGCTTGAAATCGTTCATCTTGCGCAAACATGCCTCATCTAATGGCGGACAGGCGCGTCAGAGTGCACCGTTGGCATGCGATGAAAACCTCTATAGGGTAGTGGCGCAACATAAATCGGGCCCAGATGGTTGAGTTCAGTAAACTTCGTTTCGTCTTTACGGAGACGTTCAGCACGTTGGTATCACCTACAACGGTTTTCATCTGGGTAACCTGCGTAGCCATAGCGACCGTTGCAGGGCCATTCGGAACACTCCTTTACATGGACGTGGTGGAGCGCGCGCTCTACTGGGGCTTGGTGACGACCGGGGGGATCGTGGTCGGGTATACCATGTATGCCGTCGCCCTGTTGATCCTCGGCGAGAATCGCCCGTTCCTGTTCGATCCCTTCACGGCGCTGATGATCGCCTGCCTGTTGGGGCCGTTGGTCTGGTTTCTGCGCTCCAACATTCAGGCTGATGCACCCGAAGGATTGATCAGCCTCGGGGGGGTCATATTCAATACATTCGTGATCTCGCTCGGCGTGCTGGCGTCGCGGCGCCAGATCTGCCGGTTGACTCCGGTGCCGCTGCGGTCCGGGTTGAGCGATGCGGTCGGCACGACCTCACTTCCGGGGCCGCGCCTGCTGCGGCGCCTCTCTGACGACGTCCGCGCCCCGGTGCTGCGGCTCAGCGCGAATGACCATTATGTCGAGGTGGTGACGACACGGGGCAAGCAGGTTCTGCGGTTGCGCCTCTCGGATGCGATAAACGAGATGGAACCTGTCGAAGGATTTTGTGTCCACCGCTCGCATTGGGTGACGCGCAGCGCGATCATGCAGGTCGAACGTGAGAACGCTCATAAACTGTTCGTGCTGCTGAAGAATGGCGACCGGGTGCCGGTCAGCCGCACCTATCGCGGCGAACTCGAACGCATGGGCATCATGGCGCCACAGGCGCAAAACAAGCTGGCGATCGCCGGACGCAATTGAATGTCGCGCGGCGCTGGCCCGGTTTCAGCCAAACTTATGGTGCCTATTTCACGATCTTCTCGTCCTTGACGAACATGTTCGCCCAGGCCCGGTCGATCAGTTCGGGGGTCATCTGATAGGGGATACCCTCGAACTCGCAGATCGAGATCATCTGATCGATCAGGAAGACCGGCTGATAATTCGCATAGATGTTGTCAATGGTCGGATATTTCACTTTGAGCAGATGCACCAGCGCGGCCTCATCGAGTGGCATCTGCTTTTTCTTGGCGACCATGGCAAAGATCTTGAGGAAGTTTTCCTGGTTGGGCCCGTCGATCTTGATCTTGAAGAAGATCCTGCGCAGGGCGGCCTGGTCGAAGATCTCGTTAGGGTGGAAGTTGGTCGAGAAGATCACCAGCGTGTCGAAAGGCACCTCGAATTTCTCGCCCGATTGCAGGGCAAGGATATCCTTGGATTCTTCCAGCGGTACGATCCAGCGGTTGACCAGCGCCTGGGGCGGCTCGGCCTGGCGGCCAAGGTCGTCGACGATGAAGATGCCGCCGGTGGATTTCAGCTGCAGCGGCGCCTGGTAGGTGCGTGCCGTCGGGTTGTAGACGAGATCCAGCATGTTGAGGCTGAGTTCGCCGCCGGTCACGACGGTGGGGCGCTCGCATTGAACATAGCGGGTATCGAAGGTGCGCTTGCGGCGCAGGCTGTTGGGGTCGTCTTGTTCCACCTCGGCCTTGGAGTGCACGATCGGGTCATAGACGGTGATCACCTGGCCGGAATATTCGATGGCGCGCGGCACATAGACCCGGTCGCCCATCGCGTCGCGAATCCCGTTCGAGATGCTAGATTTACCGTTGCCCGGCGGGCCATACATCAGGATTGAGCGACCGGCCGACACCGCCGGCCCAAGGTGGTCAAGCAGGCTGTCGGGCAAAACCAGGTGGCCCATGGCGCCGGTCAACTCGTTGCGGGTGATCTGGATGTTGCGGATCGACTGGCGTTTGACCTGTTCGCGGTAGGCCGCCAGCGGCACGGGCATGGCGCCGTAATATTCCGACTGGGACAGCGCATCGAGCGCGCGGGATTTGCCCGCATCCGTCAGCTGAAACCCCATTTCACTGCCCGAATTGGCGTTCAGCGTGCCTGTTGCCTCGACCAGTTTCTGTTCGCGGGCGATGTCGATCAGTTCCTGCGTCACGGCGCGCGGCAGGCAGATCGCATCGGCCAACTCGCTGGCGGTGTCCACGTTCTTGCGGAACATGGTCTTGATAAGGATATCGCGCATCATGACGATCGGCAGCTGCATGTCCTGAAGGCCGCTCGGAGGCGGCGGCGGCTGGACGCCCTGCTGGGTCGGTTGCATGTTCATCTGTTTCTGCCCGCGGTTTTGTGTTGCACGTCAAAAAGCGTCCCGCGCGGCGGCGGGGCCATGATGTGACCATGGCGCGCAAACATGCAGAAATTATGGAGAGGGTCGGGCAGGTGCGGGGCAGGGGCTCAGCTGCCGAAGGCGACGCCAAGACCGAGATAGATTATCAGCGTGCTGCCAAGGGCAAAGCCCATGGGAAACTTGGGCCCGCTTGACCAGCTTGCCCAGTCCGGCGCCAATTGGCGAAGGCGGCTGCCCCGGACCAGACGGTGGGTGGCGTAACAGGCCAGCATGTTGGTGGCCAGGATGAGCAACAGGAAGGTCAGATCGCCAATGGCGATAAAGGGCGCAGCGGCGGCCAGGAACTTGGAATCCCCGGCGCCCATCATGCCTGCGGCATTGGCCAGCATGCCGATCACCAGCATGACCACCAGGGCTGCCAACCGCCAAAGGTATTCGGGCTGTGGCACCACGAACAGACCGACCACAAGGAATACGCCAGCCAGCGCCAGGACCGCATGGTTGGGAATACGCATATCGCGCAGGTCGCTCCAGATCACCCAGAGACAGATCGGCACGGCAAAAGGCAGAAACCAAAGGGACTGCTGGACAGTGACATGAAGCGACATGGGCGTTTCCTGAACTTCAGGGTCCGGATCAATTGCTGACGTTGCCCTCAAGCGCGTTCAGGCTGCGTGCGGCGGCTTCGAAATGCTGCGGATGGGTTTCGATCGCATCGCGCAGCAAGCCCTTGCCGATCTCGGTGTCGCCCTGCTTGATGGCCGAAAGACCAAGCGTATACATCAGTTGGGCGCGTTCTTCCTGATTGGTGGGAATAACCGGCAACACGTATTTCTTCTGTGCGCCGCGGGCCAGAACAAGGTTGTTCTTGGCGGTGAACAGCGCGTTGTCCTGCCGGATCGCGTCCGAGAAGAGACGCTCGGCGCCGCTGAAATCGCCGCGTGTCAGCTTGGAATAGCCCCAGTTGTTCATCACGCCCGCGGGGCGCGTGGTCAGGCCAACGGCGGTTTCGTAAAAGCTGTCGGCCTTCTTCCAGTTCTGGTTGCTGTCGGCGATCATCGCCTCAAGGCGGTATCGCTTGAAGGTCTCATGCGTGGGCGGGATGGAATCCAGAACCTCGTCGGCGCGTTTCCATTCGTTGTTGCGGATCAGCGCATCTGCATATTCGACCTGGTCGTCATTGGTGGCCTCTTCATGCGAGGCCACGGATTTCCAGGCCGACACCGCCTCGGTGCTGCGCTTGGCGCGCACAAGCGATTTGGCCAGGCCGCGCCTGAGATCGATCCGGTCAGGTTTTTCGCTGGTGGCGCGCTGGAAATACGAGACCGCCTCGTCGGCGTCGGCCACATTCAGCATCACGTCGTTGAGATTGCTTTCATCCACGACATTGACGCTCTGGAAAGCGCGATCAACATCGGCATCCTTGGACTCTCCGCAGCCCGCAAGGGCGATGGCGCCTGTCATGCACAGGGAAATAAAGATAGGTCGGCGCATTTGTTGCGTCCTTTTACTGCCTCTGCCTCATCCCGGTATTCGGCGGATCAGAAAGTCGCTGCTGCCACGCCGTACCAGTTTATAATCTTGTTCTTGAGCAGCAGCATAATAGTTTTCTTCCGATTTTGCGAGAGCTAAGCGCAGATTGTCGCGGATTGCGTCACTTGCGCCATTGTCGAATCCGTATGCACGGCGAAAGACTTGGGCGGCCTCGTTGATTTCGCCCTTTTCCATGAGCACAACACCAAGGTTGTTCCATATCTCGGGAGAGTCCTCGTCCTTTTCGATTGCGTCGCGTAACAGGCGTTCGGCGCTGCCAAGACGGCCAAGGCCCAGATTGGCGCTGCCCAGCCCCGCCAGAACATCTGCGGTCATGCCATGTTCCAGCGCGGCGCGCGAATAGGCGTCGATCGCCAGATCATATTCGCCCGCATCCATCAGGCGATGGCCCACCACAAGCCCATCCACCGTCTCGCCGCTGCGCGCCACGCCCGGTGCGTAAGGCCCTTCATGCGAAACGCCCGGACTGCAGGCAGCCAGGGCGATCACCAATGCCAGAGTTGCCCCTGCCCGTATCATGTTGCCTCGCCGTTATTGGCCGGCCATCGTGAACAGTTCCATGATACCAAGAACCGACGGGCCGACCAGGATGATAAGCAATGGCGGAACTGTAAGCATCATCGTGGCCAATGTCATCTTCGTCGGCAGCTTGTTGGCCTTTTCTTCGGCCCGCATGACGCGTTTGTCACGCATCTCGCCGGCATAGACCCGCAGCGCATCGGCGATCGAGGTGCCGAAGGTCTGCGACTGGACCAACACGGTCACGAAGCTGGAAATATCCTGCACGCCGCAGCGCTCGGCCATTTCATTGAGCACCGATGCCTTGTCGCGCCCGGCCTTCACCTGCTGGGACACGATCTCGTATTCCTCGGCCAGAGCGGGATAGGAGGCGGCGATCTCGTTGGCGACGCGAATGATCGACTGATCCAGCGATTGCCCGGCCTCGACGCAGGTCAGCATCATGTCGAGACTGTCGGGAAAGCCGTCCGAAATCTCTTCCTGGCGCTTTTGCTGGCGCTTTGTGACCCAGTATTTGGGCATGAGATACCCGACCGCACCGGGGCCAAGGATATACAGGATCGCTTCTTGCGCGCTGGTTTCCTCGCCTGATTTGAACATCAGGAAATAGATCACGCCAAGGGTCAACAGGCCAAGCGCCAAGGCCAGTTGGGCAAAGTGGAAATAGCGAACGGCATCGCGGTTGCGATAGCCCGCCTGGATCAGGGTCAGCCGGATCTGCGACAGTGCCTTGGCATCCTGGGGTTCGAGGAAGTTCGCGTATTTGTCCAGCTTCTCATTGCGCCGGTTGGTGCGCAGATGTGCAGATTCCTTGCCGGTTGGGCGCGACTGCTGGCGCTGGTCCTTCTTGAGCTTTTCCAGCGGATCCTTGGAATCGCGGATCAGCATCGGGATCATCAGCGCCACAAGAAGAATCCCGAGCGTGCCGACGGCGATCAGGGGGCCGAACGGGCCAAGGGCGCTGATCAGGCCGCCCTGAATTTGGTCGAAGAGTTCCATCACCTCGGGTTCCTTTTCAGACCTTGATGTTCACAAGCGCGCGCATGACGAAGAGGTTGGCGACCAGGAAGGTGCCCACGATCAAAGCTGCGGGGATGAAATAGGCGTGCTCCATCGCTTCGTCATAGTAGTTGGGATCGATCAGCTGGATGCCGATCAGGGCCAAGACAGGAAAGCCAGAGAGGAACTTGCCCGACCACTTCGCCTCGGCGGTGATCGCCTTGACGCGGCGGAACAGGCGGAAGCGGGCACGGATCACTTTTGCCAGACCATCTAGGATTTCGGCCAGGTTGCCGCCTGATTGCTGCTGGATCGTCACCGCGACCGCAAGAAAGCGAAGATCCTGCATGTCCAGCCGCTCGGCCAGATCCTTGAGCGCCTCGCCGACATCGCGGCCATAGGCGGATTCATCCGCGATGATGCCGAATTCGGTGGCAAGCGGATCCGCAACTTCGTTGGCGACAATCGAGATCGCCGAAGAGAACGGATGGCCGACCCGCAGGCTGCGCACCATCAGTTCGATGGCGTCGGGCAATTGCTCCTCGAACATCGCCATGCGTTTGTTGGCCTTCATGTTGATCCAGGTGAAGACCCCGCCGACGCCGATCACCACCGACACGAGGGCACGGACCGGCACGCTGGTCGCGGTGCCGATGGTCAGGCCCACAAAGGCCAGCGCGGTCACCGCCACCATCAGCATGATCAACTGTCTGGGCGTAAAGGCGATGGCCGCCTTTTGCGCTTTTTCCGACAGGATCGCATAGATTGGAATGTTACGCGCCTTGAGGTGCTGTTGCATCTCCTTGCGCAGCTTTTCCATCACCTCTTCGCGGTTGCCGGACTTGTCCAGCATCTCGAGGCGGCGATTCACCCGGCTGTTGAGGCTGATCGAGCGCCCGAAGACGGTCAGGTATATCCCCTCGACGAGGACGAGAACCCCGACGAAGATCAACGCGTAGATGATCGGTTCTGCACTGATGGACATCGGGGTTACTCCGCTGCGATGGGTTCATAGATGCTGGGAGGCAGGTCGTAGCCCCAGAGGCGGAATCGCTCGGTAAAGTTCGAACGCACCCCGGTTCCGGTGAAATGGCCGATAATCTTGTTCTCGGGCGTCAGGCCGACACGCTGATAGCGGAAGATTTCCTGCATCGAGATCACCTCGCCCTCCATTCCCGTCACTTCGGTGATCGAGGTCATCCGGCGCGAACCGTCCTGCAGGCGTGAGGCCTGCACGATCAGATGCACCGCCGATGCAATCTGCGAACGCACCGCCTTGAGCGGCATCTCGATCCCGGCCATGGCGACCATGTTCTCAAGACGGCTGATGGCGTCGCGGGCGTTGTTGGCGTGGATCGTAGTCATCGACCCGTCATGGCCGGTGTTCATGGCCTGGAGCATGTCGATCACCTCCTCGCCGCGCGTCTCGCCGACGATGATGCGGTCGGGGCGCATCCGCAGCGCGTTCTTGAGACAGTCGCGCGGGCTGACTTCGCCCTTGCCTTCCACGTTGGGGGGACGGCTTTCCATCCGGCCCACATGGATCTGCTGGAGCTGAAGTTCGGCGGTATCCTCGATGGTGAGGATGCGTTCGGCATTGTCGATGAAGGACGAGAGGGCATTGAGCGTCGTCGTCTTACCCGAGCCGGTACCGCCCGACACGATGATATTGAGCCGCGTCGCCACCGCCGCCTGAAGATAGGCGGCCATTTCTTCGGAAAAGGCGCCGAACCTGACCAGATCGTCAATGCCCAGCTTGTCCTTCTTGAATTTACGGATCGACACGAGGCTGCCATCCACCGCGACGGGGGGCACCATGGCGTTGAAACGCGAACCGTCTGCAAGGCGGGCGTCAACATAGGGGTTGGATTCATCAACGCGCCGGCCCACGGCCGACACGATCTTGTCGATGATCCGCAACAGATGCTTTTCATCCTTGAAGGTGACATCGCTCAGTTGCAGCTTGCCGTCGCGTTCGACGAAGATCTGTTGCGGGCCGTTCACGAGGATGTCGTTGACGGTGTCGTCCTGAAGCAGCGTTTCCAGCGGGCCGAGGCCGCGGACCTCGTCATAAAGCTCCTGGGTCAGCGTGTTGCGGTCTTCCCGGTTCAGAACGATGCTGCGCTCTTCAAGGAATTCGCCCGCGATCGAACTGATCTCGGCGCGCAGATCGGCCTCGGTCGCGCTTTCCAGCGCGCCAAGGTTCAGGTTGTCCAGAAGTGCACGGTGCAGATCGAGTTTGATCTCGGACAGGCGCTCCTTGCGCTTGCGCTCCTTGTCGGCTGGCTGGGGCACGGCGGCAGGCTTCTGCGGGGCCCGGCGCAGGCTGGCCTTGGGTGTGGGCTCGACAGGTGCCGTTTTCGTGTGCTCGGTCTCGGCGCTGACAGGTGCAAGCGCCGGCTTGGCGTTGCCGGGGGCTGATTTCTTGTATCTCGAGAACATTGGTGTCTACCTTCCTGCCTTAAGCGGCCTCGGCTTCGCTTTTGCCGAGTTCATGCAGCGACATGGCGAGTTTGGCGATTTCCTTGCGCAGCGGGTTCTTGCCCGCTGCCGTTGCCAGCGGTGTGCCGTGATCTCCGGCCTGAGTGACCGCGCGACCGCCATCGGGCAGCTGGACCTCGATCGAGATCTCGAGGCTTTCGGCCAGCCTCTTGACCCGGCTCTTGCCGTTCAGATCGGTGAATTTCGGGGCGCGGTTCAGACAGAAGCGCAGCTTCTCGGTCGGCAACTCCTCGGATCGAAGCGCCCGCTTGAAGCGCAGCGCGTTCTGCGCCGAGCGCATATCCAGTTCTAGTGTGGTAAAATAAATCTGCGCATTGGTGAGGACCGTCTCGGTCCATTGCACCAGCGTCGTGGGCATGTCCACCACGACATAATCAAATCGCGCGCGCGCATAGTCCAGAATGCGCTGCACGTCCTGCGGCCCGATCATGTCCAATGGCAGGATGTCGGGCGGCGCGGTCAGAACCCAGAGCTTTTCCTCGTATTCGGTCAGGGCCTGATGAAACACGTCCTCGTCCATCGAGTCCGTATCGGACCACATCTCGAAAACGGCCTCGCGGCGGGGCAGGTCGAGATAGGTGCTGACTGCGCCGCTCTGAAGCCCGAAATCCAGGATACAGACGCGCGTCGGCGCCTTCTTGTCGACCACCGCCAGTTCCCAGGCCAGGTTCACCGCGACGGTTGTCGCTCCGGTGCCCCCAGCCAGGCCCTGCACGGCCAGCAAGACGCCATCGCCTTGCGAATCACCGCCCGGAAATGCGGCCGCTGCCGGGCGTTCGGGCTTGGTGCGCAGCCGCTCGATGGCGGCCTCGAGTTCGCCTTCGGGCAGAGGGTAGGGCACGAATTCATCCGCGCCCCGGCGCAGCAGTTGATGCAATGCCGCGGGGCTGACATCCTCGGCGATCAGGATGACCTTGATACCCTTGGAATCGGCCAGCGAGATGATCTCGCCGAGCATGACAAGATCATCCTCGTCGGACTCGTCGATAGCGATGGCGACGAATTCCAGGTGCTCCGCCTCGGGCTGACTGAAGAAGGCCAGCGCCTCGGAAAAGCCAAGATCACCCCAGTTTTCACCAAGGGCGCTTTCCATGTCTTCGATCAGAAGATCGAAGTTCTGCACGTCGCGGCTGATCGTACAGGCCGTGATCGGGCTGGGTTCTGGCTTTGTCGTCGCACTACTCGTCATCATGTTATGATCCCATATTGCAATCGCCACGAAGGTTGCTCCGGGTTCGCCCGGAATCTTTTGACGGCTACGCAGTTCGCGCACCCAACCGGAAGGGCACGGCACACGACTGCCACCCGGCGACATTCCTTGAAAATCTGGGCAACATTTGGGCTAAAAAAACGTAATTGTGCGGTAAGAAACGACAAAAAGAAAACCCGCCAGTGTGGCGGGTTTGAGTTGGTCCGGCACGCCGGACAGGGAGATTTCGTTACGCCTTGTGGGTCATTCCACCAGGTTTTCGCCGCCCACCATCGACAAGGTCGACGTGGGCGCCGCACTTCTGACGTAGTCGCGATAGATCACCTGGGCATAGCGGCCATCCATGACCGCCGGGTGTGATTTCACGAAGCCCGAAACTTCGGTGACGGTGCGGCGATTGCGACGTTCACGCCCCTGGGTGACGATCAGGGGCTGGGTTTCTCCGTAGGAGGCGACCGCTTCCAGCCGCGAACGGCTGATCCCCTGGCTGACCAGGTAATTGACGGCCGCGTGGGCGCGGCGCAGCCCGAGCTGCTTGTTGTATCCTGGTGATCCGACCTTGTCGGTGTGCCCGTAGACGCGGAACCGCACCTCCGGGAACTGGCGGATCCAGGCGGCTTGTTCATTCAGCGTATCGCGTGCGCCCGCATCGAGAGTGGCGGAATTGAACGCGAAATTGACCGTGCTTGCCACTTCTTGCGAGAACCGGTTGGCGAGATCGTAAACATATCCCTTTTCGCCGGTCATCACGAGGTGGTTGTTCATGTTGGCATTTCCGAAGCCGCCGCTGTCGACCATGGCGCCCGCCTCGGAGAAATACGAGCGATAGGTGCCGCCATCCGTGGTGCAAGCCGCGATCGCGACAAGGCTTGCAGTTGCGAGAAGATGTTTCATGAGCCCTGCCTTTCGATCAATCCATCACGTAGCCGTAAGAGCCGGTGAAGTCCTGTCGCGCGACTTCGCCAACGGTTCCACCCGCCTGGTTGTCCTTCAACACGCGTCCGTTGAGGAACAGGTCGGCCTCGGATGGGAGTCTGATCCGGTCGGTCGGCAGGGCCAGCGCCTCGCCACGCGTCGGGGTCACGAGATGTGCGCTGACGATGATGACCAGTTCGGTCTGCGCGCGCTGGTAATCCGCGCTGCGGAACAGGGCGCCAAGAACCGGGATGTCTCCCAGCCAGGGCACCTGTCCATTGGTGTCGCGGAAATCGTCCTGCAACAGCCCGGCGATCGCAAAGCTCTCGCCATCGCGCAGCGACACCGTGGTCGAGGTGTCGCGACGACGGAAGGCATCGACGGTGAATGAACCCGTAGTGATCCCGTTGGTCGGATCGATCGAAGAGACGGCCGCACCCAGTTCAAGGTTGATGACACCGTCATCCACGACGCGCGGGACGAAATTCAGCTCGACGCCGAAGGGCTTGAACTCGATCGAGGTGGTATCGTTGTCCTGAGCGACGGGAATGGGATATTCACCGCCCGCAAGGAATTTCGCTTCCTGGCCCGAAAGGGCGGTCAGATTGGGTTCGGCCAGTGTGCGCACGACGCCCTTCTGTTCAAGCGCCTGCATCAGGATGCCGATTTCCACCGAGCCCACATCGAAGCCGAAGAACGCCGCACCGGCGTCGTTGCCGGCCGAAACGCCCGGGGCGGTGGTTCCGAAGGACGAAAGATTGCTTCCGGCAAGCGCCGCGCCCCGGCCGGTCGCGCCAAGCGCGTCGACCGCCAGAGAAGTGGAGAGCTGTTTGGACACGCTGCGCTGCATTTCGGCAAAGCGCACCTTGAGCATGACCTGCTGATTGCCCGACACCACCATCAGGTTCGAGACCCGCTCGGGCGCATAGCGTTCGGCCAGCGCCAATGCGCGCTCCATGCGTGCTGTGCTTGAAACGCTGCCCGACAGCACGATGCCGTCATTGGCCGTGCGCACCTCGATCCGCTCGTTGGGCAGGATCTGCTGGATACGTTCCTTGAATTCGGACACATCGGTCGAGACA
Source organism: Marivita sp. (assembly GCF_020055635.1). Classification (GTDB taxonomy): domain Bacteria; phylum Pseudomonadota; class Alphaproteobacteria; order Rhodobacterales; family Rhodobacteraceae; genus Marivita. The sequence goes on from NZ_JAIPUT010000013.1 coordinate 41,125, forward strand.
TGGACCTCGACATTCGTGATCAGCTTGCCGGTCTCGTCCAGAAGGGTCAGGGTCGTGCGACCCGGCGCCTTGCCGAGAATGTAGATCGTGCGATCCGACAGAGTCGAGAAATCCGCGATCGAAGGATTGGCAATGCTGAGTTCGGCGAAGGGCACGTCGCTTTCGACGACGACGGCACGGTTCATCGTGACGACGAGATCACGGTTCGCGCCCTTGCGCACCACTTGTAGGTTTTCTGCGTGCAACTCACTGACAAAATTACTGAAAACAATCGCCAGCCCGAGAAGGGCGGCTTTGAAGAAGCCTGCGTTTATCATGTGACCTGCCTTTCCGATCACGCCTCAATCCAACGGGTCTTGCTGCCCGCATTTGACGCCACTCTGCGTCAGTTCGCGAAATTTTTCAAGAATCAACGCATTTCTGCCGAGATTTGTCTGGATTGTGACCCAAATGCTGCCGACCCATGCGAAAAGGGCGCCCGCAAAGCAGGCGCCCTCCAGGGTAGCAGGCGCGTTGCCCCTCAGTTCGTGCATGGAATCTGGCTCACGATCACTTCCGAGCCGCGGCGCGTCCGGATGGTGCAGACCTCTGCGCGCTCGGGTTCCGGCGCCTCTTCGACCTCGGACAGGCCAAGCAGGCGGCGCTGGTCGACTTCGATCACCTCTGCCACGGTCTCGTCCCTGACTCCGACCAGCGACAATGCCAGTCGCCCGGTTGCCTGAGCTTGCGCAAGGGCTGCGACATCCTGCGGCTTGGCGGACACCGTCACGGTGCGCGCGATGATCGCTTTCGTGGTGTTTTCATCCGACATCTGGTCAACCGCGATCAGGCGCACGCCGGTCTGGATAAGCTTTGTGACCTCACCGAACGAGTCACCCTCGGTGCGCACGCCATTGCCGCGCACACGCCCGGTCCAGTAGACATCGACATGGTCGCCCGGACGCAGGAAACCCGACACGCCGCTGGCAACATCGACCTTGATGGCGAAAGCCCGCATCCCCGGCCCGAGCTGGTCCGAAATGCCCGCATCCGCGCCCGGCTTCGTGACCTTGGCCTCCAGGATCGCCTCGTTCTTTTCCATGGCACGCCGCACCGCGCGCAACTCGTCCTTGCCGTTGGGGAAAAGCGCCTCGGCGGTGGTAAACGCGCCTTCTGGCAGTGCGTTCTTCGGGAATTTCACCATCCGCACCGCGTCAAGCGGGATTCTGTCGCCATATTTCAAGGGCTTGTTGGCAACAGCCACCTCTATGGTTTCGATCTGCGGCGCGCGCTGTGAGCGTTCAAGCGCCAGCTGTGTCTGATAGCTCTGAATGTAACTCTTGGCCATGTAGACAGCAAAGCCCGCAAGGCCGAGACCCAGGATGAGTACCAGTCCAAATACCAGTCGCATTGCCCGTCCTTTCTGTTTCTCTCGCCGCTCAGGGCGCAAGGCACCCGTCGGCAAGGCTGAATTGAGCAGTTTATTGTGGCGAAATCAGGGAAAGGCGGTGATTGTTTCGGGATCACTCGCGATTGCCCGGACCTGTTCGGTTCATGACGCCGCGCATCAAAAAAGGCCGACGCGCGCTGGCATCAGCCGATCTTGTCATTCGCGCAATCCGCCCGGATATCCGGTCACTCCAGATCCAGTTGGTTGACTTCCGCATTCGCCATGGAATCAGCAAGCTTCGAACCCAAGGCGTTGCTGCCGTTCAGAAGCACGGCGACCACCCCGATCCCAAGGCCAACGACGGTGGCCGTCAGCACCACCCAATCGACGGTCACGGCACCCTCGGTGTCCAAGGCGAATTTCTTGAAGAACTTGGTCATGGCACGTTCCTTTGGTCTTGGGTGCGCCGTTTGCGTGCCTAGTTCAGCCGCTCGACGGTTGATGGCCTCTCAAAGAAATCTGGCCGCAAAACGGTTTTGCGGCCAGATTTGTTTAACAAATGCCGGATGGCAAAAGATTATTCTTGGCCCAGCGTGCCAAGGCTGATGACGCTGCCGCCGCTCAGTGCGGTCTCGACATTGCCTGCCAGGCTGTCAACGCCACCTTTCACGGTGGCAACGCCGGCAACGCCCAGGCCCACGACTGCTGCGGTCAGAACGACCCAGTCAACTGTCACGGCGCCGTCTTCTTCTTTGCAGAAGTTGTTGATGAATTTGATCATGGTTGGTCCCTCCAAAGGATCAGTGTCTTACATGTTACAACCGCTTGAGCCTTCTCAAGGCCGCCTCTCTCTTGGCCCTGTTCCCTTGCGGTATGACCACATAAAGCCCTCCAATTCGGGCAGGAATTTGGCGCGATTAGAACGTTTTTGGTGAATGACGGGGTTTTTCCATGGTTAAGTGTTAAGATGCTGGAATTTATGTATTTAATGTAATCGCAGTTTGATGAAAAATGCCGATTCCAGGTGAATTCGGGGTATGCTGGCCCCTCGGGCGTTTCTCTTTTCCAGACAATTCTGGAAAAATTCGCGTTCTTTTGCGATACTCCTCTTCAAAAGAAGTGGCAGAGCAGAACAAGCCCATGAAATTCATCGCACTCCTCGCATTTGGCGCGGCGGCTTGTCTGCCCGTGCCGGCGCTTGCGGGCGACCCGCCGCCATTTCCCGAGTTCACCTTCAAGATGAGCAAGCCGCCCAAAGCCGGCACGAGCAAGCGCATCACCGTTCAGATCGAACCCGAAGCCGAATCCCCGCCGGAAAGCGCATCGGCGTCTGCTGCGGCATCGCCCGCGCCCGCCGCGCCGGTCTCGAGCTACGCATGGTTCTGGGACAGGGTCTCGCCCGGGATCGACACCGACGGCACCGCACGGCTGCGCGAAGCGCTGGTCAGTCTTTCGGGCGGTCCGGGGGGCGCTTCGGTCAAGGGGCCGCGCTTGCAGACCATTCAGGGCATCGCGCGTTCCGAGGGTGAACATGTGCTGCGCGCGACCATCGGCACCAAGGTATCCCCGGCGCTGGTTCTTGCGGTCATAGCGGTGGAATCCGCGGGTCAGCGCAGCGCCGAAAGCCATAAGGGCGCGCAGGGGCTGATGCAGCTCATGCCCGACACCGCGCGCCGCTTCGGGGTGGAGGACAGCCTGTCGCCCGCGCAGAACATTCGCGGGGGGGTGGCTTATCTTGATTGGTTGCTGGCCGAATTCGGCGGTGATGCGGTGCTCGCGCTGGCCGGCTACAACGCGGGCGAGAACGCGGTGAAGGCCCATAAGGGCGTGCCGCCCTTCGCGGAAACGCGCGACTACGTGCCCAAGGTGCTGGCCGCCTTTCAGGTGGCCAGCGGGCTGTGCAAGACGCGGCCCGAGCTGATCTCGGATGGCTGTGCGCTCAATCTTGCGATGAACTGAGCCCGCGCCGGGCCGGTCATACGATCGTCGCTTCGGTGGCCGCGCGCAGCTCTTCTTCGGTGACGCCGCTGGCACATTCGACGATCTTCAGTCCGCCATCGACCACATCGAGCACGCCGAGATTGGTGATGATCCGGTTCACCACGCCGGTCCCGGTCAGCGGAAGCGTGCATGCCTTGAGCAGCTTGCTGTCGCCGTGCTTGTTGGTGTGATCCATCACCACCACCACGCGGCGCACGCCTGCGACCAGATCCATCGCGCCGCCCATGCCCTTGACCAGCTTGCCGGGGATCATCCAGTTGGCCAGGTCACCGTTCTCGGCCACTTCCATCGCGCCCAGGATCGCCATGGCAATCTTGCCGCCGCGGATCATGCCAAAGCTGGTGGCGCTGTCAAAATAGGATGTATGTGGCAGTTCGGTGATGGTCTGCTTGCCCGCGTTGATCAGGTCGGGATCGACCCCGTCATCGGTGGGGAAGGGGCCCATGCCCAGCATGCCGTTCTCGGACTGCAGCGTCACATGCACGCCCTCGGGGATATAGTTGGGCACCAGCGTCGGGATTCCGATGCCGAGATTCACATAGGTGCCGTCTTCGAGTTCCTGTGCCGCGCGGGCGGCCATTTCATTACGGTCCCAAGCCATGGTCATACTCCTTTCGGGGTGAGTGAGTGCGGCATTCGGGCTCAAGGCCCAGCCATTGCCGTGCGAAGGCTTCGAAATGCGCGAAGCCGTAGTCGGAATTCATATGGGTGTAGTCGGGTGCCGACGGGGTCTTGTCCGGACCGAGGGCCGCGGCGCGCGCATGGGCGGCGGCGCTGCGGCCGGGGCTTTCGATCAGGTGGTCGGGCTGGGGCATATAACCATAAGGAAGACCCGACATGTGAAAGGCCACCGTTTTGGACCAAAGCCCGATCAACGCTGCGGCGGCCGGGTGGTGCAGCCAACCGGCGGCCTGTTCGGGCAGATCCGCCGCACCGTCGGCGGGAAACGGCGTGGGCGCCACGACGCAGCGGGGATCGCCGCGCAGGAAGCGCGCAAGTTTCTGGCAGTGGCGCTCGATCCGGAAGTCCAGGAATTCTTCCAGCAGCGCCCATGATACGCTCCGCGCGCGCCCGCGCGCGGGCAGCCCCAGAATATCGAAATCTTCGATCATGCGGCTCAGACCGCTGATGGCAAAGCTTTGACCGGCCAGAAGGATGTGATCCTGCTCGCTCAGGTCGATCCGGTCGGGCAGGCCCTCGGCGGCAGGTTCGCGGGCGATCAGGACGCCGCTTTCGTCATAATGGCATGAGGCGAAGCTGTGGCGCGGCAGGGCAAAGAAGGACAGCTCCAGCGTGGGAAACGCCACCTCTATCGCCTCGCGCGCCATCATGTAGGCGCCGATATGCGAATTGCCGATGATCGCCACGCGCGTCATTTGCGGAACGCCTCCAGCAGGATTTCCTCGCAGATCGTGTCATCGTCGGCGGGTGCCGGGACAGGGACCGGAGGGATGGCGGGGCTGTCTTCAGGGCCCTTTCCGGCCGTATCGCCCGCGCCAAGCGCAAGCGAGAACGCCCGCAGCACCAGTTGCACGCCGTCATCGGTGGGCTGGCGTGCGAACTGATCCAGGTAAGGGCCGCGCGCAATGGTGGTGGTGATGATCTCATAGGCGGGGAAATAGTCGAAATCGGGATCGCTCATCTGCAACTCGCCGCAGACCGCGCGCAGCACCGCCTTGGAATAGGCGGTGGCCGAGGCGACATGATCGCCGCCCGCCGTCGCCACCAGCGGCACCGGCGACACTGTCAGAATGAAACGCGCGGGCAGTCCGGCGGCGCGCAGCAGGTCGCGGCTGGCCTTGAGGTCCTCCAGAACTTCGCCGTGGGTGAAGTTGTGGAATGTCTCGCAGGCGGGGTCGTGATCGCCCGCCACTGTGCCCGGGGCCGTGGGCAGGGCATAGCCGCTGGCGGTGTCGATCCAGCTTTCGGTCAGCCCCAGGGTCACAATGATGCATTCGGTGTTTTCCAGCACCGCGCGCACCGCCCCAAGATGCTCCTTGCGGCTTTGTGCGACCTCGTCGGGATGGCCCAGACCTTCGGGTTCGACCGTCGGGCGCAGCGCATCAAAGAACCGCCCCTGGCGCTCCCATATCGGTGCAGGCACCGGATCGGGCGACAGCGCCTGTTCGATCAGCTGGCGGAACTGGCGCGCGGTATAGACATTGCCATAGCGCCCCGAAAACAGGTTATAGCCGAAGCGGTGGCACAGGTTTGTGGGCATATGCGCGGACATGTCCTCGCCTTGCAGCACATGCCAGCCGCCGCGCACCAGCGCGCGATGCAGATGCTGGGCAAAGCAGCTTCCGATCGTCATCAGCGCGGTCTGGCGCGTGATCCCCGCCTTGGGCGCCCAAAGTTGCGCCAGCGCCGCGTCATCGTCGCGCCCGACGCAGCTGCGCCAGAAGGCGCGCTCCGGCAGATCCTGATAGGGCGAACGCATCCCCGCCGCCCCCGGCTCAGGCCGCGCGGGTGGTGCGTTGCTCGATGCGCTTCTCGTGCTCGCCCTGGATCAGACGGTGCACATAGATGCCGGGCAGGTGGATGTGATCGGGGTCCAGCTCGCCCGGTTCGACGATTTCCTCGACTTCCATCACGCAGACCTTGCCGCACATCGCCGCGGGCGGATTGAAGTTGCGCGCGGTCTTGCGAAAGATCGCGTTCCCGGTCGTGTCGGCCTTCCAGGCCTTGACGATGCTCAGATCGGCGAAGATGCCGCGTTCCAGAACATAGGTCTCGCCGTCGAAATCCTTGTGTTCCTTGCCCTCGGCCACCTGCGTGCCGACGCCGGTCTTTGTGTAGAAGCCCGGAATACCCGCGCCCCCGGCGCGCATCCGCTCGGCCAGCGTGCCTTGCGGGTTGAATTCCAGCTCCAGTTCACCCGACAGATACTGGCGCATGAATTCGGCGTTTTCGCCCACATAAGAGCTGAGCATCTTGCGCACCTGGCGGGTCTGCAACAGGATGCCGATGCCGAAATCGTCAATGCCCGCATTGTTCGAGGCGAAGGTCAGGTCCTTGACGCCGCTTTCCTTGATCGCTTCCAGCAACAGCTCCGGAATGCCGCACAAGCCAAAGCCGCCCGCGGCGATCAGCATGTCGTCGCGCAAAAGTCCGTCCAGGGCCTCGGTCGCATTGCCATAGACCTTTTTCATCACGGGATCCTCCTCGAAAACCTGTCTGTCCACGGTATGGGGCGCGAGGCGGGCCAAAGTCAACGACCCCGGCCCGCAAATCCACTCCACTAGGGTTACTACGTATGGCTTTACGTAGCGCGCCCCCTCATTTCTTGGCGGCGGCCTTCTTGCGGGGGGCCGCCTTGGCGCGGCCCTTGCCCTTCTTGCCGGCCTTCTCGGCGATCAGCTGCACGGCCATGTCCATGGTCACGTCCCCGGGGTCGGTCCCCTTGGGCAGGGTGGCGTTGATCTTGTCCCATTTCACATAGGGGCCATAGCGGCCATCCATCACGTTCACCGCGCCGCCGCTTTCGGGATGCTCGCCCAGTTCCTTGAGCGCCTTGGCGGTGGCGCGCCCCTTCCCGCGCGAGGCGGCTTTCTTGGCCAGTTCCTCGACCGCGCGGTTCATGCCGATGGTAAAGACGTCATCGGGGTCTTTCAGGTTGGCGTAAAGGCGGCCATGCTTCACATAGGGGCCATAGCGCCCGATGCCGGCCTCGACCGGCTCGCCATCCTCGGGATGCGGGCCGATCTCGCGCGGGAGGCTCAGCAGCATCAGGGCCTTTTCCAGGTCCATGTCGTCTGGGCTCCAGCCCTTGGGCAGGCTGGCGCGGGGCGGCTTCTTGTTGTCTTCGGTGACTTCGCCACGCTGCACATAGGGGCCGAACCGGCCCGAACGCAGGCTGATCTCGTCGCCTGCGTCCTCGCCCAGCACCCTGTCGCCGCCCTCGGCCCCCTCGCCGCCGATCGGGCGGGTGTAGCGGCATTCGGGATAGCGTGAACAGCCCACGAAACCGCCGGTGCGCGAGGTCTTGAGATGCAGGCTGCCTTCGCCGCAGAGCGGGCAGGCGCGCGGATCGCTGCCATCCTCGCGCGGCGGATAAAGCTGCGGTGCAAGCGCATCGTCGAGTATGTCCAGAACTTCGGTGATCCTCAGTTCGGACGTTTCGGCGATCGCCGCCGAGAAATCACGCCAGAACCGGTTGAGCACCTGCTTGTAGTCGAGATCGCCCGCGCTGACCTTGTCCAGTTCGTCCTCGAGATTGGCGGTGAATTCGTAGCCGACATATTTGCGAAAGAAGTTGAGCAGGAAGATCGTGACGATCCGGCCCTTGTCTTCGGGGATCAGGCGGTTCTTGTCCTTGCGGACATATTCGCGATCCTGGATCGTGGTGACGATACTGGCATAGGTCGAGGGCCGCCCGATGCCCAGCTCTTCCATCTTCTTGACCAGCGTCGCCTCGGTATAGCGCGGCGGGGGCTGGGTGAAATGTTGCTCGGGGGTGACGCCGCGCTTTTCGGCGGGCTCCCCCTGGGTGATCTGGGGCAGGCGCTTGTCGTCGTCATCGACGGCCTGATCGTCGCGCCCCTCTTCATAGATGCGCAGAAAACCGTCGAACAGGACAACCTGCCCGGTGGCGCGCAGCTCGACCTGATCGTCGCGGCTGCCGATATCGACGGTGGTGCGCTCCAGCCTTGCGCCTTCCATCTGGCAGGCGAGGGTGCGTTTCCAGATCAGGTCATAGAGCTTGCGCTGATCGGCATCGGTGGTGCGGATCGCCTTGGCGTCGCGCGTCATGTCGGTGGGGCGGATACATTCATGCGCTTCCTGCGCGTTCTTGGCCTTGTTCTTGTACATACGCGGCGATTTGGGGACATAGGCCTCGCCGAAGCGGTCCTTGATCGCGTCACGCGCCGCCATGACGGCCTCGGGGGCCATGTCGATGCCGTCGGTCCGCATATAGGTGATGTAGCCCGCTTCATAGAGCCGCTGCGCCGCGCTCATGGTCTGGCGGGCGCCCATGCCGAACTTGCGGCTGGCCTCCTGCTGGAGGGTGGATGTCATGAAGGGCGGGGCGGGGTTGCGCGAGGCGGGCTTGGCCTCGACCGACTTGACGCTCATGTCGCGCGACTCGATCGCCTGCACTGCGAGCTCCGCCTGGGTGCCGTTCTCGAGGTCGTAGCGTTCCAGTTTCTTGCCGGCCAGAACCGTCAGGCGGGCCTCGAATTCCTGACCGCGCGGCGTGGCCATCAGGGCCTTGACGGACCAGTATTCACGGGCGCGGAAGGCCTCGATCTCCATCTCGCGCTCGACGATCAGGCGCAGGCAGACCGATTGCACGCGCCCGGCCGATTTCGCGCCCGGCAGCTTGCGCCAGAGCACCGGGCTGAGGTTGAACCCGACAAGATAATCCAGCGCGCGGCGCGCCAGGTAGGCTTCGACCAGGTCGCGATCCACGTCGCGGGGATTCTGCATCGCCTCGGTCACGGCTGTCTTGGTGATGGCGTTGAACACCACGCGGCTGACCTTGGTGTCGGCCTTGATCACCTTGCGCTTGCGCAGCGCCTCTTCGAGGTGCCAACTGATCGCCTCGCCCTCGCGGTCGGGGTCGGTGGCGAGGATCAGGTTCTGGTCATCCTTGAGCGCGTCGGCGATCGCCTTGACGTGTTTGCGCGAGTCGTTTCCGATCTCCCATTTCATGTCAAAATCATGTTCGGGATCGACCGAACCATCCTTGGCGGGCAGGTCGCGCACATGCCCGTAAGACGCCAGAACCGTGTAGTCGGATCCCAGATACTTGTTTATTGTCTTGGCCTTGGCCGGGGATTCGACAACGACGACGGGCATGGAGACTCCTTTCGACTCGGGTCGAGACTTATGGCGGCGGAACATGTGGGCTTACAAGAGGCTTTGTCAATGCGCCCCAAGGCAGCGATGGCCTCAGGGGCGTTGGCAAAGGACTGCTCGGCGCGCGCAGGCGCGTCGGGGCCGGGTCAGACCCGCGACAACAGGCCGCCGGGTTGGCGGCGGATGCGACCGTCCAGTTCGAGGTCGGTGAGCACCGGCGTGACGGCATTGGCGGGCACGGCAAGGTCGCGGATCAGTTGATCCTCGGCCAGGGGAGAGGGGCCGAGCCGGTCAAGGATCCGGCTGTGCAGCAAGGCCGTGTCGTGCAGGCTGCGGCTGTCGCGCGGTGGCGCGGCAGGGGGCGCAGGCAAGGCAGGGGCCGTTGGTGCCAGTGGCATTTCGGCCTGTGCCGCGGCGGGGCGCGGGGCGGCTGGCAGCGCCTCTGTCACGTCGGCGGCGCGGCGCACCAGAAGGGCGCCGTCGCGGATCAGCATGTTGCACCCGGCGGCGCGCGCATCGAAGGGATGGCCGGGCACCGCCAGCACCTCGCGCCCCTGATCAAGCGCCATGCGTGCGGTAATCAGCGAGCCGGATTTCGCGGCTGCCTCGACCACCACGACAGCCTTGGAGATACCGCTTATGATCCTGTTTCTGCGAGGAAAATGGCGTGCTTGCGGGGCCATGCCCATGGGCTGTTCCGAAAGGCGCAGGCCGGTCTTGGCGATGTCTTCGGCAAGGCGCGCGTTTTCGGCCGGATACATCACGTCGACACCCCCGGCCATGATGGCGACGGTGCCGGTTTCGCGGGTGGCAGTATGGGCGGCGGTGTCGATGCCGCGCGCCAGCCCCGAGACCACGACAAGCCCCTCGGCCGCCAGATCGGCGGCCAGCGCGCGTGCCATGCGCAGCCCCAGCGACGACGCGTTGCGCGCGCCCACCAGCGCGATCATCGGGCGCTTGAGAATATCGGGATCGCCAATCGCCCAGAGAAGCGGCGGCGCATCGGGAATCTGTTGCAGATCAGCAGGATAGCCGGGTTCGCCCATGCATATCATCTGCGCACCAGCGGCCTTGGCGGCGCGCAGTTCGCCCATCGCGACCGCCTCGGGGCAGGGGGTATAGTCCTTGACCCCGGCGGCGCGGGCGACCTCGGGCAAAGCCGCGAGCGCGGAATCTGCCGAGCCATGTTCGCCCAGCAGCCGCAGGAAAGTCGCGGGACCGACCCGGTGTGAGCGCAAGAGGCGAAGCCACGACACCCGATCATCTTCCGTGGTGGGTGGGAGTGGGGGGTGAGTGGAAGGATGTGGGTCTTCAGACATCGCCGCTCCGCCTGCTTGCAAACCCACTATGCGCAGCGGTGGTTAATGGCTGGTAAACCGAAACCGGGCGAGTCGCGTTTATTGACGAGAATTATGTCAACATGTTGAAATCAAGCATTAATTATTTTCTCTGACGACATGAAAATACTGTCGGTATCACCTCGGCATTGCATCGGTATCGCGTCGGTGCGGATATCGGTGGCCGCGCAGGCCGGGTGAATCATGAACGCGCCGCGCGCCGTGGCAAAGCATCAGCAAGGATGCCTGCCGCAGGCTGGCGGGTTTGGTATTATTGAAGGGGCGCGCGCAGGAGCAGGCGATCAGCCCGCCGCCGAGCCGCCCACGGTCAGGCCGCCGATCATCACCGTCGGCTGGCCCACGCCCACCGGCACCCATTGGCCGGCCTTGCCGCAATTGCCCATGCCCGGATCGAGCGCCATGTCATTGCCAAGCGCGCGAATCTGCTGAAGCGCGGTGGCGCCATCGCCGATCAGCGTGGCGCCCTTGACCGGCGCGCCGACCTTGCCGTTCTTCACGCGGTAGGCCTCGGTGCAGGAAAAGACGAACTTGCCGTTGGTGATATCCACCTGCCCGCCGCCAAAGCCCACCGCGTAGATCCCGTCATGAAGATCGGCGAGGATGTCGGCGGGGTCGGCATCGCCGCCCAGCATGTAGGTATTGGTCATGCGCGGCATGGGTGCATGGGCATAGCTTTCGCGTCGCCCGTTGCCGGTGGGTTCGACCCCCATCAGGCGGGCGTTCTGGCGATCCTGCATGAAGCCCACCAGAATGCCATCCTCGATCAGGGTGTTGCGGGCGCTGGGCGTGCCCTCGTCATCGACGGTGATCGAGCCGCGCCGGTCGGGAATCGTGCCATCGTCCAGCACCGTGACGCCGGGCGCGGCGATGCGCTGGCCCATCAGCCCGGCAAAGGCGGAGCTGCCCTTGCGGTTGAAATCCCCCTCAAGCCCGTGGCCGATGGCCTCGTGCAGCAGGATGCCGGGCCAGCCGGGGCCAAGCACCACGTCCATCACCCCCGCCGGGGCGGGTTCGGCGCGCAGGTTCACCAGCGCGATGCGCAGCGCCTCATGGGTCTTGGCCTGCCAGTCGGCGGGGTCGATCAGCCCGTCAAGGCCGACCCGCCCGCCGCCACCCGCTGTGCCGGATTCGCGCAGCCCGTCCTGTTCGACGATGACCGAGACATTGACCCGCACCATCGGGCGGGAATCGGTGACTTCGCTGCCATCGGCGCGCAGGATCACCACCTCCTGATGCGAGGCCGCCAGCGAGGCCGTCACCTGCACCACACGCGCATCGAGGCCACGCGCGAAGGCGTCGATCTCGCGCAGGGTCTCGAGCTTGACAGGGAAATCCGCGCCCGCGATCGGGTCGGCATCAGTGTAAAGATGGCGATTGGTGCGCGCCGGTGGCGGCGCCATGGTGCCGCCACCATCGCCCACGGCAAGGCGCGCGGTTTCGACCGCGCGGGCCAGCGCGGGTTCTGAAATATCCGAGGAATGTGCATAGCCCGCCACCTCGCCGCGCACCGCGCGCAGCCCGAAACCCTGCCCGGCGTCAAAGGATGCGGTTCTGACGCGCCCGTCATCGAAGACCAGCGATTCCGACTGGCGACGCTCCAGAAACAGTTCGCCATCATCGGCGCCGGCGGTCGCTTCGCGCAGCCGCGAAAGGGCGGCGTCGCGGTCGAGCATCGTCTCGAAGGGGCGAAAGGCGGCGTCAGTCATGGGTTGTCTTCCTTGATAGGGTGCGACATTGGAATTTGATCTAAATCAAAAAAAGCGTCCGTTTGCCGCAACGGTCTTTCTTGTCTGCCGTGTCAGAATATGGTTTCTAGCGTCGGTGAAACAACGGGATTCCGCGTTTACCGGATCCGATGCTGCAAAATACAATACGACCGCTTCAACCGAGCAAGGTGCAAAATGCGACGATTCCTTAGCCTATTGGCCGCGATGGCCGCCGTTTCCTTCAATCCCGCGCATGCGCAGGATGGTCTTGAAATCATCGGCGCGCCCAAGGATGGCGGCATGGGCTTTCAGCCCGCCGCGACCGAACTGGCCCGCGACCTGCAGTGGCTGGACGGGATGATTCTGGTAATCATCACCGCGATCACCATTTTCGTCTGTGTGCTGCTCGCCATCGTGATCGTGCGCTACAATCGCCGCCGGAACCCGAATTCGGCCAGCTTTACCCACAATTCGCCGCTCGAGATCGCCTGGACGGTGGTGCCGATCGTGATCCTGGTCTTTATCGGCGCGTTCTCGCTGCCGGTGCTGTTCAAGCAGCAGGAAATTCCCGAGGCCGACATCAACATCAAGGTGACAGGCTACCAGTGGTACTGGGGCTATGAATACACCGATCACGATTTCGCCTTCGACAGCTTCATGCTGGCGCGCGACGAGCTTGAGGAATACGGCTACAGTCAGGATGAATACCTGCTGGCGACCAATACCGCCGTCGTGGTGCCGGTGAACAAGACCGTCGTCATGCAGGTGACCGGCGCCGACGTGATCCACAGCTGGACGATCCCCGCTTTCGGCGTCAAGCAGGACGCGGTGCCGGGCCGTCTGGCGGAACTGTGGTTCAACGCCGAGAAGGAAGGCATCTATTTCGGCCAGTGCAGCGAGCTTTGCGGCAAGGACCATGCCTATATGCCGATCACCGTGAAGGTGGTGAGCCAGGAGGATTACGACCGCTGGCTGGACGGGGCGATCAACGAATATGCCGGCACGCCGCGCGCGGTGCAGGTGGCTTCGGCCGACTGACATGACAGCCAGGGGCGCGGTGATGCGCGCCCCGCAGCATCCGCAGCGATGCCTGACACGATCCGAACCCGGAGACCAGGATGAGCGACGCAAGTCTCAACACAGTGACCAGCCAGACCGGCGAGGCGGACTTCGGCGATTATTTCGCGCTGCTCAAGCCGCGGGTGATGACGCTGGTGGTGTTTACCGCGCTGGTCGGCCTTCTGGCCGCGCCGGTTGGTGTGCATCCGGTGGTCGGCTTTGCCGCGATCCTGTTCATCGCCGTGGGCGGGGGCGCGTCGGGCGCACTTAACATGTGGTGGGATGCCGATATCGACCGTGTGATGAAGCGCACGCGGTCCCGGCCGATCCCGGCGGGCAGGATTTCGGCTGACGAGGCGTTTGCCTTCGGTATCGCGCTGGCGGGGTTCGCGGTGGTGATGCTGGCGCTGGCGACCAATCTTGTCGCGGCGGCGCTGTTGGCCTTCACCATCTTCTTCTATGTCGTCATCTATTCCATGTGGCTCAAGCGCTGGACGCCGCAGAACATCGTTATCGGCGGCGCCGCAGGGGCGTTTCCGCCGATGATCGGCTGGGCCGCCGCGACCGGCTCTGTCAGCGTGGAATCGGTGCTGATGTTCGCGCTGATCTTCATGTGGACGCCGCCGCATTTCTGGGCGCTGGCGCTGTTCATGCGCTCGGATTACGAAAATGCGGGTGTGCCGATGCTGACGGTCACCCATGGCCGCCGCGTCACCCGCGTGCATATCCTGGTCTACACGATCCTGCTGGCCGCACTGGCGGTGGGCACGGGCTTTACCGCCGTGGGCGGGCCGCTTTACCTGGCGGTGGCTCTGGTGTTGAACGCCCTGTTCCTGATTGGTGCGCTGCGCATCTGGCGGCGTGACGAGGACGCGGCCGAGGCTGATGGCTATGCTGTCGAAAAGCGGTTTTTCCGCCTGTCGCTTTACTATCTGTTCCTGCATTTCGGGGCGATCGCGCTGGAAGCGGCGCTGGTGCCCTATGGGCTGGGGGGCTGGTAAGACATGAACTTTCGCGTGGAACATGACCTTCACAAGCGCCGGTTTCGCCGGAACCTTGGCCTGGGACTGGTGCTGGCGTCGTTTGTCGTGCTCCTGTTCGGTCTGACCATGGTCAAGGTCACGACCGACGATTTCACCATGCAACCCACAAGCGAGGCGCGGGACTGATGCGGCTGAGCAGCATAAACAAGACGGTGATTTCCCTGGTCGCGGTGGTGCTGACCATGGGGGCGCTGGGCTGGGCGGCGGTGCCGCTTTATGACTGGTTCTGTCGCGTCACCGGGTATGGCGGCTCGACGAACACCGCGACCTCGGGCTCGGACGAAATTCTGGATCGCACCGTGAAAGTGCGGTTCGACGCGAGCAAGGAGCGGGACTTCCCATGGGAATTCAAGCCCATGCAGCGCGAGATGGAAGTGCGCATCGGCGAGACCGGGCTGGCCTTCTACGAGGCTTACAACCCCACCGACCGCCCCATCGCCGGGCAGTCGAGCTATAACGTGACGCCCTTCGAGGCGGGTCTCTTCTTTACCAAGATCGACTGTTTCTGCTTTCAGGAACAGGTGTTGCAGCCCGGCGAGCGCGTCGAGATGCCGGTGACTTTCTATGTCGATCCCGAAATGGTCGATGACCGGGACGCGAAGCTCGTTCATACGATCACGCTGTCCTATACTTTTTACGAGATCGACATGCCCCAAGACCACGCCGCCCTTGATCAGGCCGGCGAAACCGATACAAAACAGAACTGAGCCTTCCACGAGGGATAAAGACCAAGATGGCACATGAAAAAAACCACGATTACCACATCCTGAACCCCTCGATCTGGCCGTTCCTGGGCTCCTTGTCGGGATTTGTCATGCTGTTCGGCGCGGTCCTCTGGATGTCGCCGCAAGTGGCGAACAACCAGCCATGGGTGTTCCTGATCGGATTTGTCGGCGTGCTTTACGTCATGTTCGGCTGGTGGTCGGACACAGTGGCCGAGAACCAGGCCGGCGATCACACCCCGGTCGTGCGCATCGGCCTGCGCTATGGCTTCATCATGTTCATCATGTCCGAGGTCATGTTCTTCGCGGCATGGTTCTGGAGCTTCTTCAAGCACGCCATGTACCCGATGGGCCCCGAAAGCCCTGCGGTGGACGGCCAATGGCCCCCGGCGGGGATCGAGACCTTCGACCCCTGGCACCTGCCGTTGATCAACACGCTGATCCTGTTGTGTTCGGGTGCGGCGGCGACATGGGCGCACCATGCGCTGGTGCATGAGAACAACCGCAAGGACATCAAGTCCGGGCTTGCCATAGCGATTGGGCTGGGTGCGCTGTTCACGGCCTTCCAGATCTATGAATACACCCATGCCGGTTTCGGCTTCTCGGGCAATATCTATGGCGCCAACTTCTTCATGGCGACGGGCTTTCACGGCGCGCATGTGGTGATCGGCACGATCTTCCTGTTCGTCTGCCTGATGCGGGTGCTGCGCGGCCATTTCACGCCGGAGAACCATGTCGGCTTCGAGGCCGCGGCATGGTACTGGCACTTCGTCGATGTGGTCTGGCTGTTCCTCTTCGCCTCGATCTATATCTGGGGCGCCTGAGCCCGACAGGCCACGGGGGCGGTTGCATTTCCGCCCCCAAGACGCAAGAACACAAAGCGCGCGGGTCTCGCGCGCTTTTCCTATTCCAACGGAGCGCCCCGGATTGGCACGTTACCTCGTTCCCCTGATCTTCGGTCTGGTCGGTGTGGCCATCCTGATCGGCCTTGGCACCTGGCAGATGCAGCGCCTCGCCTGGAAAGAGGGCGTTCTGGCCGATATCGAGGCCCGCATCGGCGCCGATCCCGTCGCCCTGCCGCAAACGCCCGACCCCGAAAACGACCGCTACCTGCCGGTGCAGATTACCGGGCAGATGGGGGCACAGGCGCTGCGCGTCCTGGTCAGCCAGAAACAGGTGGGCGCGGGCTACCGCGTGATTTCGCCGCTCGACATGGGCGGGCGGCGTATCCTTGTGGATCGGGGCTTCGTCAAGACCGGCGAGGATATTCCCGCGCCACCCGAGGGCGAGGTGACGATCACCGGCAACCTGCACTGGCCGGATGACCGCAACAGCGCGACACCCGTCAATGACGTGGCGCAAAACATGTGGTTCGCCCGCGATCTTGACCAGATGGCCAGCGCGCTCGCGACCGATCCGGTTCTGGTCGTGGCGCGCGAGACGTCGTTTTCCGGCGCCCCGGTGACGCCCTTGCCGGTGGACACGCGCGGCATCCCGAACGATCACCTGGAATACGCGATCACCTGGTTTTCGCTGGCGGCGATCTGGGCCGCTATGACCGGCTATTTCCTTTGGCGCACGCGCAAGACAGCGAAAGGCGACACCGCATGAGATATATCTCGACCCGTGGGCAAGCGCCCGTTCTGAACTTTGAAGAGGCGATGCTGACCGGGCTGGCGCGCGATGGCGGGCTTTACCTGCCCGAAACCATCCCGCAGATGAGCACCGCCGATATCGCAGCACTTGAGGGCGTGAGCTACGAAGAGGCGGCGTTCCGGGTGATGCGTCCCTTTATCGGCGATACGTTCACCGACGCGGAATTCCACGGCATCATCGCGCGCGCCTATGCGGGCTTTGGCCATCTGGCGCGCGCGCCGCTCAAGGAACTGGACAGCGGGCATTTCCTGCTCGAGCTGTTTCACGGCCCGACGCTGGCGTTCAAGGATTTCGCCATGCAGCTCATTGGCCAGCTGTTCGAGGCCGCGCTCAAGCGAAACGGCCAGCGGGTCTGTATCGTGGGCGCCACCAGCGGCGACACCGGCAGCGCCGCGATCGAGGCGTTTCGCGGGCTGGATGCGGTGGATGTGTTCATCCTGTTCCCGCAAGGCCGGGTCAGCGAGGTGCAGCGCCGCCAGATGACCACGCCCAGCGAATCCAATGTTCACGCGCTTGCCATCGACGGGCATTTCGATGATGCCCAGGCCCGCGTGAAGGACATGTTCAACGATTTTCAGTTTCGCGACGCGGTCGGGCTGGCGGGGGTCAACTCGATCAACTGGGCGCGGGTGCTGGCGCAGGTGGTCTATTACTTCACCTCCGCAGTCAGCCTTGGCGCGCCCCATCGCAAGGTCAGCTTTACCGTGCCGACCGGCAATTTCGGCGACATCTTCGCCGGTTACATCGCGCGGCGCATGGGGCTGCCGATTGACCGGCTGGTGGTGGCCACCAACCAGAACGACATCCTGCACCGCTGCCTGAGCGCGGGCGAATACCACCCCGACGGGGTGATCCCCTCGATCAGCCCGTCCATGGATATTCAGGTCAGCTCGAATTTCGAGCGCGCATTGTTTTATGCCTATGATCAGGATGGCGCGGCCGTCGCGCAATTGATGGACGAGCTTCAGGCTGGCGGCTTCACGGTCAGCCAGGGCGCGCTTGAGGCGCTGCGCGAGGCGTTCGATTCGGGGCGCTGCGACGAGGACGAGACAAGCGCCACGATCCGCCGCGTCCATGCCGGCAGTGGCGAGCTTTTGTGCCCGCACAGCGCCGTCGGCGTGAAGGTCGCCGACGAGAAGCGCGTCGAAGGGACGCCCATGATTACGCTGGCCACCGCGCACCCGGCCAAGTTTCCGGCTGCTGTCGAAGAGGCCAGCGGCGTTCATCCCCCCTTGCCCGAGCGCATGTCGGACCTGTATGAGCGGTCCGAACGCGTGACCGGGGTCGCCAACGATCTTGGCGCGATTGAAACACTGATCAAGGAACGGACCGGGCATTGACCGTCAATCTGACCACGCTCGATAACGGGTTTCGCATCGTCACCGAACATATGCCGAGCCTGGAATCCGCCGCCATCGGCATCTGGGTGAATGCCGGGGCGCGCCACGAACGCGCCGAACAGAATGGCATCGCGCATTTCCTGGAACACATGGCCTTCAAGGGCACCAAGACGCGCAGCGCGCTGGCCATTGCCGAGGCGATCGAGGATGTGGGCGGCTATATCAACGCCTATACCAGCCGCGAAGTCACCGCCTATTACGCGCGGGTTCTCAAGGACGACGTGCCGCTGGCGCTGGATGTTGTGGCCGATATCCTGCGCAACCCGGTCTTCGAGGGTCGCGAGATCGAGGTCGAGCGCGGCGTGATCCTGCAGGAGATCGGCCAGGCGCTGGATACGCCTGACGATATCATCTTCGACTGGCTTCAGGAAAAGGCCTATCCCGATCATCCGCTCGGGCGCACGATCCTTGGCCCCGAGGAGCGCGTCGGCGCCTTCTCGCGCGATGATCTGGAAGGGTTCGTCAAGGAACATTACGGCCCCGGCCAGATGGTGCTGGCCGCTGCCGGCGCTGTGGATCACGATGCGCTGGTGCGCGCCGCCGAGCGGCTTTTCGGCGACATGACGCCCAAGGCGCCCTATGTGCCCGATACCGCGCGCTTCGCCGGGGGCGAAAGCCGCCGGGTCAAGGAGCTGGAGCAGGCGCATTTCGCGCTGGCCTTCGAGGGGCCGGATTACGCGCATCCAGATATCTATGCCGCGCAGATCTATGCTTCGGCGCTGGGCGGGTCGATGTCCTCGCGGCTGTTTCAGGAAATCCGCGAAAGGCGCGGGCTTTGCTATACGATCTTCGCGCAGGCCGGGGCCTATGCCGATACCGGCATGATGACGATCTATGCGGGCACGTCGCGCGACGAGATGGCCAATCTGGCGCAGATCACCATCGACGAGATGAAACGCGCCGCCGGGGATTTCAGGCCCGACGAGATCGAACGCGCCCGCGCGCAGATGAAGGCGGGGCTGCTGATGGGGCTTGAAAGCCCCTCGAACCGGGCCGAACGGCTGGCGCGGATGCTCCAGATCTGGGGCCGGATTCCGCCGCTCGACGAGGTGATCGGGCGCATCGACGCCGTGACCTTGTCGGATGTGCGCGCGCTCGCCGAGCGCACCATCAGCACCGCCCCCGTCGCGATGGCGCTTTACGGTCCGGTCGAAGCCGCGCCCAGCCTGGAGGCGCTACAGGACAGGCGCGCCGCGTGATGTTCATCCCGCGCCGGAAAGTCAGGATCGAGACCGAGCGTCTTACCCTGCGCCAGCCGGTGCTGACCGATTACCGCGAATGGTCCGCCCTGCGCGAGGAAAGCGCCGCTTTCCTGATCCCGTGGGAGCCCACCTGGGCCGAGGATCACCTGGCGCGCAAGGCGTTTTCCAACCGTGTCTACTGGGCGCAGCGTTCGATCACGCAATGCACCGCGCTGCCGCTGTTCCTGATCCGGCGCGACGATAACATGCTGGTCGGGGCGATCACGCTCGACAATATCCGCCGCGGCCCCGCGCAGGCCGGGACGCTGGGCTATTGGACGGGTGCGGCCTTTGCGCGTCAGGGCTATATGCGCGAGGCGATCCTCGCCGTGGTGCACCACGCCTTCGAACGGCTCGACCTCAGCCGGATCGAAGCCGCCTGCCTGCCCGAGAATCAGGCGTCACGCGGGCTGCTGGAAAAATGCGGCTTCAAATACGAAGGCGTCGCGCAAAGCTATCTTCAGATCAACGGACGCTGGCGAACGCATGTTCTTTATGCATCCCTGAGGCGGGACCGGCGCGGGCGTACGGCAACGGGCTGACGAAACGCCAATCCGTGCTATCTTCCTTGCAGGCTCAGGGGAGGTTGCAATCATGATCCGTTTCGTCTTCGCTCTTGTCTTCGCGCAGATCTGTCTCGGCGCGCCCGTCCTCGCGCAGCAGGATCGCCGCCCGAGCCATTGCATTGCCATTGCACAGACCACGCCGGGGATGGCCTATCTCCAAAAGGCCAGCTTTCGTGACCCGGTGCCGGATCATTCGGTGCGCCTGCGCTATATCGCGCATGCCTCCTTTCTGATCCAGACCGAGGACGGGCTGTCGGCGGTCACCGATTTCACCGGCTTTGTCGGCAATGTCGATTTCATCCCCGATGTCGTGACCATGAACCATGCCCATTCGACCCATTGGACCGCCAATCCGGACCCGTTGATCCCCAATGTCCTGCCCGGTTGGGGCGAATTCGGCGAGGGGGTGGACCATCACGTCGATCTCGGGTCCATGCTGGTGCGCAATGTGCCCACCGATATCCGAAGCTGGGGAGGCACGGTGGAAACCAACGGCAACTCGATCTTCGTCTTCGAGGCGGCGGGCCTGTGCATCGCCCATCTGGGCCATCTCCATCACGAGCCGAGCGATGAGCAATATGCCGCGCTGGGACGGATGGATGTGGTGATGGCGCCGGTCGATGGCGGGCTGACGCTGCCGCTCGAGAACATGATGAACGTGCTGCGCCGCACCAAGGCGCGGATCGTGATTCCGATGCACTGGTTCGCCGATGGCTCGCTGGGGCGCTTTCTTGCGGGGATGGAGGATGCGTTCGACGTCGTTGACACCGGCGCGCATGAAATCACCGTCTCGCTGCGCAGCCTGCCTGACCGGCCTACGATCATGGTGCTCCGCCCGGCCTATCTGCGCGAGGACGAATAGCGCGGCGTGCAGCGCTTTGTTCGGCAGGAAGAACTGGACTGCGCCGCGCCACATGGTAGCAAAGCCCCATGAGCCTCAATCCCGTTACCCCCGCCTTCATCGCCGACCTTCAGGCGGTGCTTCCCGAAAGCGCAATTCGCGAGACCGCACCGCATTACCTTGAAGAGCCGCGTGGCCGCTGGCAGGGGCAGGCGGGCGTGGTGGTGGCGCCGCAGGATACCGCGCAGGTCTCGGCGGTGATCCGCGCCGCAGCGGCGGCGCGCGTGCCGGTGGTGCCCTATGGCGGGGGCACGGGGCTGGTGGGGGGGCAGATCGCGCCCGACGGCCCCGCGCCGGTGCTGCTGAGCCTTGAGCGGATGCGCGCCGTGCGCGCGATCCATGCGCGCGAGAACCTGATGCTGGTCGAAGCGGGCGCGATCCTCTCGGATGTCCATGACGCCGCCGCCCGTGCCGGGCGCCTCTTTCCGCTCAGCATCGCCGCCAAGGGCAGCGCGCGGATCGGTGGCTTGCTTGCGACCAATGCAGGGGGCGTGAACGTGCTGCGCTACGGCAATGCGCGCGAGCTGTGCCTGGGGCTCGAGGCGGTGCTGCCCGACGGGCAGATCTGGCACGGGCTCAAGCGGTTGCGCAAGGACAACACCGGCTATGACCTCAAGGACCTTCTGATCGGCGCCGAAGGCACGCTGGGGGTGATCACCGCTGCCACCTTGCGCCTTGCGCCCCGGCCCGCGGGTGAAGGCACGGCACTGATGGTGGTCGAAAACCCGGCCGCGGCGCTTGATCTGCTGTCGCTGGCGCGCGACCATCTGGGCGAGGGGGTGAGCGCCTTTGAACTCATCCACCGCGCCGGGCTCGATTTCCTGGCCGAGACCCTGCCGGATATCCGCCAGCCCTTTGTAAGAACACCCGAATGGTTCGTGCTGGTCGATATCGGGCTGGCGCGCGGGCTGGACCCCGCCGCGGCGCTCGAGACGCTCTTTGCCGAAGGGCTCGAGGCGGGGCTGGTCAGCGACGGCTTGATCGCCCAGAGCGAGGCGCAGCGCCATGAATTCTGGGAGGTGCGCGAACAGATCCCCGAGGCCAACCGGCTGATCGGGGCGTTGAGCTCGCATGACATCTCGCTGCCGCTCGAGGCGATCCCCGATTTCATTGCCCGCGCGCCTGACCATATCGCGCGCCTCGGCGCATTCCGCATCAACTGTTTCGGGCATCTGGGGGACGGCAACCTGCACTACAACGTCTTTCCCGCCCAAGGCCAGCGGCGCGACGACCATCTCGACGCGCGCGACGCGATCAAGCGCTGCGTGCATGACCTGGTTCACGAGATGGGCGGCTCGGTCAGCGCCGAACACGGGATCGGGCGGCTCAAGGTCGGGGATCTCGAACGCTATGGCGATCCGGCCAAGCTCTGGGCGATGCGCGCGATCAAATCGGCGCTTGACCCTTTGGGCATCATGAATCCCGGCGCGGTACTCAGGTCGCTGTGATCCAAATGAGCGCCTGCGGCGCGCTTTATTCTTTGCAAAAGGGGGCGCGGCCCCCTCTTGGCCTTTGGCCAATTCACCCCCGGAGTATTTGTCGCAAGATGAAGGGCGGGGCGTATCCGGGGCTTCATCTTGCAAAAAATACTCAAATCCGACGGTCAGGCCGGACGCGGCGCTTATTCGTCGGGCGTGGCGTGGATCGCGAATTGTTCCAGCCCGGCCTCCTGCGCCTCGATCACGCGAAAGCTCTCGCGCACGCCCGCGTCGGTCAGTTCGCGCGCCACGGTCAGCAGGGTGTTGGGGGCGTGATCTTCGCAGAGTTCGATCATATGTGCGATTTCGGCCTCGGCGACGGGTAGGGCGGCGGCGATGTCGGGGGCGCCGTAAAGATCGACGAAATGCTGAGCCAGCGTCTGGGTGAGCGCGTCGCGCTCGGCGGGTTCGACGGTGGTGACGGCGACGAAGGTCACGCGGCCCGATGTCTCGAGCCCAAGCCAGCCATTGGCGAAGGCCTGGCGCTGTTTGCCGCTGAGGTCGGCCTCGGTCCAGTCCGAGAATTCGAATCCGCCCGAGATGCACCATTCACCCGTGCGCGCCGGGTTGGCATAGACCCGCAGGTCGCTTTCGTCGAAATGGATTGCACGCGCCAGTTTCATTTGTCCTGCTCCAGTATCGTGCTCAGTGCCACGAGATGGGTCTTGGCATCCTCGTCGCGCAGGAGCATGCCGAAATTTTCGTCGATGCCAAGGAACGTGCCCGTGAGTCCGCCCTGCGTCACCGGCTCGCCGATCCCTTTCGCAAGGCCGCGCCATTGCGCGTGAAGGGCGCGCGGCCCTTCGTCTTCCCAGCGGGTGATCCAGTGGAGCGTGTGGCGCGACCAGGCTTCGAGCAGTTCGGTCGCGTCCACATCGGCGCAGCCCTCGTCGTAAAGCGCGGTGGTGTCGGGCTGTGTGCCGCCGTCATGCGCCCCCGCCGCCAGCAGTGGCAGTTCAAGCCCCACCACCAGCCAGCCGGGCAGCGCGTCGGGGCGGGCATGGGCCGCCATGGCGCGCAGGCGCCCGCAGGCCGCGCCGTTCACCTGCAGCCCGCCGGCCCATTCCAAGTGCACCGCCACTTCCGGCGGGCCAAGCGCGCCGAGCGCGTTCTGGAATCCCAGGGCGCAGGCGGGCAGCATGGCCATCGCCTGTTCCAGCGGCACTTCGGGGGCCATGACCAGCGCTGCCGCCAGCCGGTTTGCCGCGACGTTATGGACGATCAGCCCCGCATCGCAGCCAAGCGCCGCCATGGCGCAGGCCTTGTCGAACGGGTCGATCCCGGCATCCACCGGATGGCCCGACATCAGCGGCGGGAAGGCGGGGGTGCTCATGGCGCGCCCCTCATGCCACGCCCTGCGCCACCAGCGCGCGGGCCACGTCGCGGAAGGCCTGCGCCTGGGGCGCGTCGGGTTTGGAGACCACGATCGGCGCACCGCCATCCGAGGCGGTGCGGATGTCGATATGCAGCGGTATTTCGGCCATCAGGGGAACGCCCATCTTCTTGCACTCCGCCTTGACCCCGCCATGGCCGAAGACATGTTCCTCATGGCCGCACTGGCTGCAGATATGGGTGGACATGTTCTCGATCATGCCCAGCACCGGCACCTTGAGCTGGTTGAACATGTCGATCCCCTTGCGCGCATCCAGCAGCGCGACATCCTGCGGGGTCGAGACGATGATCGCCCCGTCCACCACCGTCTTTTGCGCCAGCGTCATCGACACGTCGCCGGTGCCGGGCGGCAGATCCACCAGCAACACGTCAAGCGCCCCCCATTGCACCTGCATCAGCATCTGTTGCAGCGCCCCCATCAACATCGGCCCGCGCCAGACCACCGCCTGATCGTCGTTGGTCATCAGTCCGATCGACATCATGGTGACGCCGTGATTGCGCATCGGCAGGATGGTCTTGCCGTCGGGGCTGGCGGGGCGGCCCGACACGCCCAGCATCCTGGGCTGGCTTGGCCCGTAGACATCGGCATCGAGCAGCCCCACGCGCCGCCCTTCGGCGGCTAACGCGCAGGCGAGGTTGGCCGAGACGGTGGATTTACCGACCCCGCCCTTGCCGCTGGCGATGGCGATGATGTGGTTCACGCCGGGCACGCGCTCGGGGCCCTGGGGTTCGGTCTTGCGCTGCGCCTTGAGGTCGGGCGGCGCCTTGGCGCTATGGGCGGTCAGCACCGCCGAGACCTCGCTCACGCCGTCCAGCGCCGTCACCGCCGCTTCGGCGGCGGCGCGCACGGGCTCGTAGGTGTCCGCCTTTGCCGGGTCGATCTCGAGAACGAAGCGCACCGCGCCGCCCTCGACATTCAGGCCCCGCGTGATGCCGGCCGAAACGATATCCGACCCGCTGAGCGGATCGCTGACCTTCTTGAGCGCCGCGAGGACGCTATCCCTTGTCAATGCCACGTTCAGTCCTGTCCCTTGATGGTGCCGGTCACTTCATGTTCAATGTCCAGCCCCTCGACCGTCAGGACCATCCGGGCCTTGAAGCTGCGCCCCTCGAGGTCGCCGGCATTGCGCAGCCCTTCCTCGATCGCCTGTTGCGAGGTGACGCCCACCTGCTTGAGGAACTTGCGCATGGACATGTTGAAATCGCTGATATCGTCGCTCATGTCGGTCTCCCTTCGTTTCAAGATCGTTGACGCGATGTGCCGGGTCTCTTTACCCTTGGGCCATGCGCCGCATCGTTTCAATCCATCGCCGTGCCTTTCGCGCCCTCAGCGCGGCTTGCATGCTGGCGGCCTGCGTTGTCCTCGCCCTGCCGGGTGTGGCCAAGGCGGAGAGGTTGCGCCTGGGGGTGCCACAGGCGCTGCGCGACAGCGGTCTCATGACATATGTGCTGCCGCGCTTCTCTCTCAAGACCGGGGTGGGGGTCGATCTGGTCCCCGAAGGCGCCGAGGCCGAACTGAGCCTTGAGGCGGGGGGCACGGGGCGCGCGGTGTTCGTGGGGCCGCAAGCCACATGGCGGATGATATCGCATGACAGCGGCCATGCGGGCGCGGCTCGGTTCGCCGACTGGCTGTTGTCCGATATCGGCCAGCGCACGGTCGCCGCCTACGAGGTGGACGGGCAGTCCCCCTTTGGCCCGCCCGAGCGCGCCAGGGCGGCACAGGTCGCGCCGACCTTTGCGGGGGATGCAGCGCTGGGCAAGACCCTTTCGAACGATCTGTGCGGGCGCTGCCATGTGGTCTCGGAAGAGACCCGCATGAACGATATCGGCTCCACCCCGTCCTTTTTCATGCTGCGCGCGATGAAGGACTGGGCGCGGCGGTTCGAGGCTTTCTATGCGCTCAACCCGCATCCGTCCTTTACGCAGGTCGAGGACGTCACGCCGCCCTTCCACATCGAGCGCCCGCCGCCGATCATTCCGGTCGAGATGAGCCTCGATGATCTCGAGGCGATCATGGCCTATGTCGCCACCATGACGCCGGCCGATCTGGGCGCGCCGATCCGGCATCAGTGATCCCGGCGCTTGCTGAAATAATCGTCCGTGGTGCGCACCTGAGGGCGTTCCCCGGCGGCAAAGGGGTTGTCCTGTGAATGGAACTGCGCCTTCACGCGGCAATTGTCGCACATCTGGATCATCCGCGCGGCGTCGCCACTGGCGAACATGGCGTGTTTGCCGGCCAGTTTCTCGGTGATCCGCTCGACCGTGGATTTCACGCCGAACAGGGCGCCGCATTCGATACAGGCGAATGGCTCCTCCTCGTGCAGCACGACCTGGCTCATGGCGCTGTCCGCAAGGTTCAGGCGCGGCTCGTAACTGATCGCGTCCTCGGGGCAGACATTGGCGCAGAGCCCGCATTGCAGGCAGGCATCCTCCTGGAAACGCAGCTGGGGCATGTCGGGATTTTCGACCAGCGCACCCGAGGGGCAGAGCGACACGCAGCTCAGGCAAAGCGTGCAGGCATCGGTATCGACCAGCACCGCGCCATAGGGGGCATCC
The DNA here is from genome assembly GCF_020055635.1 of Marivita sp. GTDB lineage: Bacteria > Pseudomonadota > Alphaproteobacteria > Rhodobacterales > Rhodobacteraceae > Marivita. The sequence continues at coordinate 67,375 of NZ_JAIPUT010000013.1, forward strand.
TCGGGCAGGGGCAACATCGCATCGGGCGGATTCATCGCCTTGGCCGACAGGCGCGCGACCTGGCGGCGGCTGCCCATCGGCAGAACCGGGTCATCCACCGGCGCAGGCAGCGCGGCGGGATCGTAAAGCGCCGCGCAAAGAGCATCCGGGTCATTAATGTCGAGCGTGGCGATTTTCCCTTCTCCGGCAATGGCTTGCGCCAGCGGGATCTCGCGGTCGAGCGCATCGCGCTCGGTGGTCGGAGAGAACAGGATCGTCACATCCGCAAAGCCCGACGCCAGCGCTGCCAGCATCTCGGCATGGCCGAAACCCGAAAGCGCGCTGACGTCCAACGGGATAACGTCGGCGGGCAGGCCGCGCCCGTGGCGCGCCGCAAGGCGGACCATCTCGGCCCCGAAATCGCGGTCGGTGACCAGCAGGCGCGGCGCCGCGCCCCCGGCCTTGCGATAGGCCGAAGCCAGCGTCTGGATGCGCCGGAAGATCATGTCGGTGGGCGGCGCGTCATAGGTGATCGCGCCCGACGGGCACAGCGCCGCGCAGGCCCCGCAGCCCGCGCAGACCATCGGGTCGATATCCACATGCTCGCCCGCCGGGCTGATCGCGCCGGTGGGGCAGACATCAAGGCAGTTGGTGCAGCCGGTCTTGCCGGCGCGCGAATGGGCGCAGAGCAGCGGCTCCAGCGCCACGTAAAGCGGCTTTTCAAAGGTGCCGATCATTTGCGACGCCTCGAGCACCGCATCGGCCACCGCTGGCAGGCTGCCGGGATCGGCGCGCAGATAGCCTTCGCGCTTTTGGGGCGCCGGGAAAAGCGGCGTCTCGCCGCTCAGGTCAAGGATCACGTCGCAATCGGTCTGCGCCCCGTCGCGCGGCGCGCCCCAGCTCAATGCGCCGCGCCCTGCCGGGTCCACCTGTTGCAGCGCGTCGATGGTCAGGCGGAACTGGCCAAGCGCGCCCTCGGCCCGCTTCACCCGCCCGCGGATCGTGTCGAAATCGCGGGTCTCGGGCGGGTCTTGCGCATCGGTCAGCAGCACCGTCACGCCAAGGATCGGGGCCAGCCGCGTGGCCGCCTCCAGCGCCACATCCGACGCGCCGATGATCAGGCAAAGCCCCTCCGAGATCACATCGAGCGACTTCCCGGATGCGGCGGGCAGGGTGGCCTCGGCCAGCAGTGCGGCCATTTTGGGTAGTTTCGGGCGCGGATCATCGGACCACCCCGCGCGGTCGCGCAGGTCGGTGAATCCGGGTGCCGGGGCGTCGATTTCGGCGGCCAGTTCCTCGAATATCCGGCGCTCCTGAGCGCAGCAGATGATGGCGTCACCGGCGCCGATTTCCTCGGCGGCGCGGTCGGTCTGGGTGGTGCAGAGCCCCGAATGCACCTGTGAACAGCTGAGCCCCGTCGCCTGTTCGATCGCCCCGGCGTCAAGCGCCTGGGATCCGGAACAGTTACATAATATCAATCGCTTGGCCATGATTCCTGCTTGGGTTTCCTTGCTGTGCCAGCGCCTGATCCTGCGCCGGGCGGGCTTCAGAGTAGGCACGATTCGCAGCCGTGGTAAACTGAATTTACCAGCCCCTGACCGGCGTCGCGGCGCGTGCGGCTAACCCGAGTGATTCTGTTGGGCAGACGCTGGCGGGGCAATGGCCCGATTGCCGCGCCGGTCGCGCGCCGGACTTTTTGTCCAAAGCGGCAGTCCGTGCCGCATCCGACTGCCCATTCTGTCCCTCCGCTTCCGATGTGTGCGATTGAATGCAATTTTTACTTTGAGCGGTTCGAAATCTGTACCAGTCTTGAATCAACCGAACTGGGAGGAACGGTGTGGTTCACAATCCGTCGAGGTATGCCTGCATGCCGCTTGGTGTCGTGATCCGGCGAAAGCCGGGCGTGACCCGTTGGGCCAAGTGGGCTTGGAAAGCGGTCGGTGTTCTGCCGGGTGCTGGCGATGCCGACTGGCGCGAACTGCGCCGTGACGGCGAAAGCGTCGAATTCCACGCCGCGACCCCGCTTCTCGAACTGCACGGCGCCGAGACCGATGCTTATGTCCACGGGCTCGCGGCGCAGGTGCCCTGCGTCTACGTGGTGCTGCGTCACGCCACCGGGGCCGAGGCGGCGATCGCCCCGCTCGACGTGGTGCTGGTGACGGCCTCGCCCTACGAGGCGCAGGATTATTGCGACAGCGGCGAAGAGATCGTCGAAAAGGTTGCCATGCCCGACGGGCTGATGGCCTGGGTTCAGGATTTCATCGACCAGCATCACATCGAGGAAGAGTTCAAGAAGCGCCGCCGCGACCGGGTGCGCACCGACAAGGTCGAACACAGTGTCGGCGACCCGCGCGTCAAGCAACTGACCGATGTCTATCTTGCGCCCCAGGCCCGAAAGGAAAGGCTGAATTGACCCGCGCCGCTGATTTCTGGTCCCGCCGCAAGGCGAAGGTTCAAGACGAGGAGCAGGCCGCCCTGCGCACCGAGGAAGCGCGCGTCGCTGCCCTGCAAGAGGCCGAACAGGCCGAGAAAAGCGATGCGGAGCTTCTCGCGGAACTGGGCCTGCCCGATCCCGACACGCTCGGGTCCGGTGCCGATTTCAAGGCGTTCATGGCCAAGGCCGTGCCCGACCGTATTCGCCGCCGCGCTTTGCGCCGCCTTTGGATCAGCAACCCGGCGCTGGCCAATCTGGATGGGCTGCTGGATTATGGCGAGGATTTCACCGACAGTGCCAAGGTGCTCGAGAACATGCAGACCGCCTATCAGGTCGGTAAAGGCATGATGGCGCATGTCGAGGAGCTGGCCCGTCAGGCCGACGCCGCGGATGCGGAACCCGAGGCGGAATCCGAAACGCTGCCCGAGTCCGAAGCCGCGCCCGAAACGGAAACCGCACCCGCAACCGATCCCGAACCGCTGATCGCGCAGCATGACGCGCCGGACGTGGGGCATGGCGATCGCGACCGGGCGGCCTTTGCCCCCGAAACCGGATTCGAACCCGAAGCCGACACCGAAACAGCGCCCCCCCGCCGCCGGATGCGATTTGCCTTCGGCGCGAGCGATGGGGCCGGGGCATGAGCGCAGGAGCCGACCCAGCCATGGAGCAACGCAGCATGACCGACGCCATCGCCCAGGAAGACAGGCTGCGCGCCGATCTTTACGATTTCCTGGGCGTGCTTCTGGCCGGGCCGCCCAATCAGGCATTGCTGGACCAAAGCGCGAAACTGTCGGGCGACGAGACCGACCTTGGCACCGCCATCGGCGCGCTGTCGCGGATCGCGCAGCACACGCGCCAGCCTGCCGTGGAACGCGAATTCAACGCGCTGTTCATCGGGCTGGGGCGGGGCGAATTGCTGCCCTATGCCAGCTATTACCTGACCGGGTTCCTGAACGAGAAGCCGCTTGCGGCGCTGCGCCGGGACATGGCCGCGCGCTCGATGACGCGGGCCGAAAACGTCTATGAGCCCGAAGACAACATCGCCTCGCTGATGGAGATGATGGCCGGGATGATCACCGGCCGCTTCGGTGCGTCGCCGGCCTCGCTGGGCGATCAGAAGACGTTTTTCAACAGACATGTCGGCCCATGGGCCGGGCATTTCTTCAGTGATTTGGAGGCCGCGAAGAACTCGGTTTTCTATGCTCCCGTCGGCGCCGTCGGCCGGGTGTTCATGGAGATCGAGGCCGAGGGTTTCCGAATGAGCGCGGAGTGATCCGCATTCACCGGCGGGCAACCGCCATCTGCAACGAGAGGAGGACTCTCATGTCAAAGAAGGTTGAGGATGGCGCCAGCCGTCGCGATTTTCTCAAAATGGCCGCCACCGGCGCGCCCGCGGTCGCGGTCGTGACGGCTGTGAGCGGCGGGCAGGCCGAAGCGGCCACGCCCGATCCCGCATCCGAACGGATGCAGGACACCGCGCATACGCGCGCGTACTTCGACTCTGCCCGGTTCTGAACCGGACAAGGTCATCCCGCTCTGCCGGCGACTGGTTGCGATAGGCCCGACTGCCGGCGGTCAACTTAGTACCCAGCAAGCCCATTCGGGCACGCTCGGGAGGAGAAACAGACATGCTTAGGAAAAAGACCAACGGGGTTGCGAGACGCTCCCAGCGGACCAGTATCCTGTCCGAGGTCGTCGGGAATTCCGTCGACCGCCGCGCCTTTCTGCGCGGCTCCGGTCTGGCCATTGGTGGCCTGGCCGCAATCGGTGCCACGGGCGGCACCGTAACCCGCGCAAGCGCTGCCTCGGCGGCCCAGGGCGCGGTCGATACCATCAAATCCGTCTGCACGCATTGCTCGGTCGGCTGCACCGTCGTCGCCGAAGTTCAGGACGGCGTCTGGGTCGGCCAGGAACCGGGCTGGGACAGCCCGTTCAACCTCGGGGCGCATTGCGCCAAGGGCGCATCGGTGCGCGAGCACGCGCATGGCGAACGCCGCCTGAAATACCCGATGAAGAAAGAGGGTGGCGAATGGAAGCGCATCAGCTGGGAGCAGGCGATCGACGAGGTCGGCGACCAGATGCTTTCGATCCGCGAGGAAAGCGGCCCCGACAGCGTCTATTGGCTGGGCAGCGCCAAGCACAATAACGAACAGGCCTACCTGTTCCGCAAGTTCGCCGCCTACTGGGGCACGAACAACGTGGACCACCAGGCCCGGATCTGCCACTCCACCACGGTGGCGGGGGTTGCGAATACATGGGGCTACGGCGCCATGACCAATTCCTACAACGACATCCACAAATCCCAGGCGATCTTCATCATCGGCGGCAATCCCGCCGAGGCGCACCCGGTCAGCCTGCTGCATGTCCTCAAGGCCAAGGAGCAGAACAACGCGCCGCTGATCGTGTGCGATCCGCGTTTCACCCGCACCGCGGCCCATGCCGACGAATATGTGCGCTTCCGTCCCGGCACCGACGTGGCGCTGGTCTGGGGGCTTCTGTGGCACATCTTCGAGAACGGCTGGGAGGACAAGGAGTTCATCCGCACCCGTGTCTGGGGCATGGACCAGATCCGCTCCGAAGTGGCCAAATGGACCCCCGAAGAGGTCGAGCGCGTCACCGGCACGCCGGGCAGCCAGCTCGAGCGCGTCGCGCGCACCCTGGCCAACAATCGCCCCGGCACCGTGATCTGGTGCATGGGCGGCACCCAGCACACCAACGGCAACAACAACACCCGTGCCTATTGCATCCTGCAGCTGGCGCTGGGCAACATGGGCCGCTCGGGCGGTGGCACCAACATCTTCCGCGGTCATGACAACGTGCAGGGTGCAACCGACCTTGGCGTGCTGTCGCACACGCTGCCGGGCTATTACGGCCTGTCGGCGGGCGCATGGGGCCACTGGGCCCGTGTCTGGGAAGAAGACCCCGAATGGCTGGCCGCACAGTTCGACACGCTGAAAGGCGCGGACGGCAAGGAAAAGTCGCTCCAGAACCTCAAGGGCATCCCGGTCAGCCGCTGGATCGACGGCGTGCTGGAAGACACCGAGAACATGGACCAGCCCAACAAGGTGCGGGCCATGGTGCTGTGGGGCCACGCGCCCAACTCGCAGACCCGCATGACCGAGATGAAGACGGCGATGGAAAAGCTCGACATGCTTGTCGTGATCGATCCCTACCCGACGGTCTCGGCGGTGCTCAATGATCGCACCGACGGTGTCTATCTTCTGCCCGCGGCCACGCAGTTCGAAACCCGTGGCTCGGTCACGGCCTCGAACCGCTCGCTGCAATGGCGCGACAAGGTCGTCGAGCCGCTGTTCGAGTGCAAGACCGATCACGAGATCATCGGCCTGTTCTCGAAGAAGTTCGGCTTCCATGACCGCATCTTCCGCAATATCGCGCTGGAGGATGACGGGGTGACACCCGATATCGAGGACACCCTGCGCGAGATCAATCGCGGGATGTGGACCATCGGTTACACCGGCCAGAGCCCCGAGCGGCTCAAGATGCACATGGCCAACCAGCACACGTTCGACCGCACCAGCCTTCAGGCGATCGGCGGTCCGGCGGATGGCGATTACTACGGCCTGCCATGGCCAAGCTGGGGCACGCCCGAGATGAACCATCCCGGCACGCCGAACCTTTACGACATGTCCAAACCCGTCAGTAAGGGTGGCCTGACCTTCCGCGCCCGTTTCGGGGTGGAACGCGATGGCGACAACCTTCTGGCCGAGGGCGTCTTCAGCGAGGGTTCGGAAATCCAGGACGGCTATCCCGAGTTCACCATGCAGATGCTGATGGATCTGGGCTGGGATGGCGACCTGACGGATGACGAACGCGCCACGATCGACGCGATCGCCGGTCCGGATACCAACTGGAAAACCGACCTTTCGGGCGGGATCCAGCGGGTCGCGATCAAGCATGAATGCGCACCCTTCGGCAATGCCAAGGCCCGCGCGGTGGTGTGGACCTTCCCCGATCCGGTGCCCCTGCACCGCGAGCCGCTCTATACGAACCGGCGCGATCTGGTCGCGGATTATCCCACCTACGAGGACCGGCACGACTATCGTCTGCCCACCCTCTATGCGTCGATCCAGAAGAACGACTTCGCCAAGGATTACCCGATCATCCTGACATCGGGGCGTCTGGTCGAATACGAGGGCGGCGGGGATGAAACCCGGTCCAACCCTTGGCTGGCCGAACTTCAGCAGGACATGTTCGTCGAAATCAACCCGCGGGATGCCAATAATCTCGGGGTGCGTGACGGCGCGCAGGTCTGGGTCGAAGGGCCCGAGGGCGGCAAGGTCAAGGTCATGGCCATGGTCACCGAACGGGTGGGCGAGGGCGTTGCCTTCATGCCCTTCCATTTCGGCGGCCATTACCAGGGCGAAGACCGTCGGAGCAAATATCCCGACGGTGCGGACCCCTATGTTCTGGGTGAATCATGCAATACCGCCCAGACATACGGCTACGACTCTGTCACCCAGATGCAGGAGACCAAGGCGACTCTCTGCAAGATCAGCGCAGCATAAGGAGAAACGGAAATGGCTAGAGCTAAATTCCTCTGTGACGCCGAACGCTGCATTGAATGCAACGCCTGCGTCACCGCGTGCAAGAACGAACATGAAGTGCCCTGGGGCATCAACCGGCGCCGGGTCGTGACCATCGAGGATGGCAAACCCGGCGAGCGGTCGATCTCGGTGGCCTGCATGCATTGTTCCGACGCGCCCTGCATGGCGGTCTGCCCCGTGGACTGCTTTTACCAGACCGAAGACGGTGTGGTCCTGCACTCCAAGGATCTGTGCATCGGGTGCGGTTATTGCTTCTATGCGTGCCCCTTCGGTGCGCCGCAATTCCCGCAGGCCGGCAATTTCGGCAGCCGTGGCAAGATGGACAAATGCACCTTCTGCGCCGGCGGTCCCGAAGACAATAACAGCCAGGCCGAGTTCCAGAAATACGGGCGCAACCGGATCGCCGAGGGCAAACTGCCCATCTGCGCCGAGATGTGCTCGACCAAGGCGCTTCTGGCGGGGGATGGCGACGTCGTGTCGGGCATCTACCGCGAACGCGTCGTGGCCCGCGGCTTCGGCAGCGGGGCCTGGGGCTGGGGCACCGCCTATGAGCAAAAGGGCGGCTGATCCTTTCGGCTTGCGGGGCGCGGCTGGCCGCGCCCCCGGCCCGTGACATGCGGGCGGGCGGCCAAGCGTGCCGCCCGTCCTGCATTGCCATTAACCTGATATATCGGACAGATCGCCATGACCCGTCTTCTGTATACGTTTATCCTGTCCCTGTTGCTGGCCGCGCCCCTTGCCGGGCCTGGAACCGCGCAGGACACGACCTCTGATTCCGGCGCCGCCTCGGGTGGCACGCAGGGCGACCGCGCCGCAACCGGTGGCGCGCCCACATTGGAAGACATCCTTGCCCGCCAGCGCGGCGAGACGGTCGATAACGAGTTCCGGCGCGGCACCTCTGAGGGGGCGGGCGAATCCGCGCCCGGCCTCGGCCCTCTGGGCGGGGTGTCGGATTCCGATGTCTGGCGCGATCTGCGCTTCAACGACGCGAATGTGAAGGTCTCGGCCGGGGGCGATGAGGCCAAGGTTCTGGTGCAGGATGCCGGCATGGCCTGGCTGCAATTCCGCGAGGGTCCGCTTGTGACCTATGGCGGCTGGGGCCTTGTGGCGGTGCTGGGCCTTCTGGTGCTGTTTTACCTCTTTCGCGGCAAGATCCGCATCGACGGCGAAAAGACCGGCCGCACGGTGACGCGCTTCGCCTTTATCGAACGCTTCGCCCATTGGCTGATGGCGGGGTCCTTCATCGTGCTGGGCATTACCGGGCTGGTTTCGCTCATGGGGCGTCAATTCCTGATCCCGGCCTTCGGGCATGAGGCGTTCTCGACCATCGCACTCGCCTCGAAATGGGTGCATAACAATTTCGCCTGGGCCTTCATGCTGGGTCTCGTCATGGCCTTCGTCATGTGGGTGGCACATAACATTCCCAACCGGACCGACCTCAAGTGGCTGGCGGTGGGGGGCGGCATCTTCACATCCGGCGTGCATCCTCCGGCGCGCAAGTTCAATGCCGGACAGAAGCTGATCTTCTGGTCGGTGATGGTGCTGGGCGTGTCGATCTCGGTCTCGGGGGTATCGCTTCTGTTTCCCTTCGAAATTCCGATGTTCGCCAAGACCTTCGTGATCCTCAACGACACCGGATTGCCGCAGTTGCTGGGCTTTGGGGTTCTGCCCACCGACCTTGCGCCGCACCAGGAAATGCAGCTTTCGCAGGCCTGGCACGCGATCGTCGGCTTCGTGCTGATGGGCATCATCCTCGCGCATATCTATATCGGCTCGGTCGGCATGGAAGGCGCGTTCGATGCCATGGGCTCGGGCGAGGTCGAAGAGCAATGGGCGCGCGAACACCACGGCCTGTGGCTCGAGGAGCTTCAGGAAAAAGGCGAGGCCCCCGTGAGGGACGGCAAGGCGGCGACACCGGCGGAATAAGCGATGTTCAGGCCGGTCCTTGCCTTGATGCTCTGCATGTCCGGGGCCCTCGGTGCCGCCGCGCAGGACTTCACCACGCTCAAGGGTCATGGCGGCCCGATCATGGGCGTGGCCCATGACGATGCGCGCGGGCAGGTGGCGACAGCCAGTTTCGACAACTCCGTCGGGCTTTGGCGCGGGCGCGAACCACGCTGGCTCGAGGGGCATGGCGCGGCCGTCAACACGGTGATCTTTCTGGCGCCGGGGCGGTTGGCCTCGGGGGGCGACGATTTCGCGGTGATCCTGTGGGATATCGACAGCGGCGCGGCCACCCGGCGCGACGGTCACAAGGGCAAGGTCGCGGCGCTGGCGCAATCGCCCGATGGGGCGCTGCTGGCCTCGGCCAGCTGGGACGGCAGCATCGGCCTCTGGCCGCTTACGGGCGAAGCCGCGCCACGTTTCCTCAAGGGGCATGACGCCGGGGTGAACGCCGTGGCCTTCGGCGCGCGGGGCAACCGGCTCTATTCGGCCTCGGCGGATGGAACGATCCGGATCTGGAACACGGATGACGGCAGCAACCGGATTCTCGCCAATCACGGCTTTGGCGTGAACCGCTTTATCCTGGGGCCGGATGACGGCTGGCTGGCCTATGGCGCGGTCGATGGCGTCACCCGTGTGATCGACCCCGAAAGCGGCGCGCAGATCGCCGATTTCTCGCTTGATCGCCGCCCGATCCTTTCCATGGCGCATCACGCGCCAACCGCCCAGCTCGCGGTGGGCGACGGGCATGGCTTCATCATGATGATCGACAGCGCTCAATGGCGCATCGCCCGCGATTTCCGCGCCATGCGCCGCGGTCCGGTCTGGGCGCTGGCCTTCGCCGATGACGGCGCCTCGATCCTGGCGGGAGGGCTTGACGACGTGGTCTATTCCTGGCCCGTCGCCATGCTGAGCGAATTCGATCCGGCGGGCGGGGAGCAACGCAGCTTCCTGCGTGATCCTGCGACAATGCCCAATGGCGAGCGCCAGTTCATGCGCAAATGCTCGGTCTGCCATGCGCTGACGCCGCCGCCCTCGCGCAAGGCGGGGCCGACGCTATATGATGTGTTCGGGCGCAAGGCGGGGGCGCTGCCGGGCTATCCCTATTCCGATACGCTGGCGGGCGCGGATATCACCTGGTCGGATGACACGATCGACGCGCTGTTCGACATCGGTCCGGACCATTTCATCCCCGGCTCGAAGATGCCGATGCAACGTATCACCGACCCCTCCGACCGCGACGATCTCGTCGCCTTCCTGCGCAAGGCCACGGCGCCGGATTCATCATCCCCCCAACAGGAGAACTGAAATGAAAGCGCTTTATACCGCCCTTGCCGCCTGCGTGGTGATTGCCTTTGCCAGCGACTACATCCTGCACCAGATCGGGTTCTCCAGTCAGGACAGACAATCCGGTGCCGCCGTTCGCTTGGGTGACGCGGCCGAATGACCGCGGCGGGCGGGCAACAAAAGGGCGATGGCCGCCCCGAGGACGACTATGGCGAGAACCTCGCCGCCGCGTCGATCCTGGTGATCGACGACGAGCCGGGCATGCGCAATTTCCTGACCAAGGTGCTGACCCCGCGCTGCAAACGTGTGGAACAGGCGCGCTCGGCGCGCGAGGCGTCGGGCATTCTCGACCAGGCGCATTTCGATCTGGTGATCGTCGACAACGTGATGCCCGAAACATCGGGGCTCGACTGGTTGGTCGAACAGCGCCGCGTCGGGCTTTTTGCCGATGCGATCCTGATTACCGCCTATGCCGATCTTGATACCGCGATACGGGCGCTGCGGGCCGGGGTGGCGGATTTCGTGCTCAAGCCGTTTCGCGCCAACCAGATTCTGAACGCCGCCGCCCGCGCGCTCGACCGCAAATACCTACGACGCGACAACTACCTGCTGCGCCACGAACTTTCGGAAAACAGCGTCGTGCAGGCGCGGCTTCTGGGCAATTCCCCGGCCCTGCAATCGGTGCGCGACATGCTGGCGCGGGTGGCACCACTGCCCAGTTCGGTGCTGTTCACCGGCGCCAGCGGCACCGGCAAGGAAGTCGCCGCGCGCACTCTTCACGGGATGTCGGATCGCGCCGAAAAGCCTTTCGTTGCTGTCAATTGCGCGGCGATCTCGCCCGACCAGATCGCCGCCGAACTCTTTGGCGTGATCGAGGATGGCACACGGCGCAAGGACGGGCTGTTTCTGCATGCCGATGGCGGAACGCTGTTTCTGGATGAGGTGGCGCAACTCCCCCAACAGGTGCAGGCGACGCTTTTGCGCGTGCTCGAGGATCACCGCGTGCGCCCCGCCGGGGCCGAGCGCGATATCCCGCTTGACCTGCGCTTTTTGTTCGCCACCAATGCCGATCTGCCACAGGCGGTGAAGGAGGGGCGGTTTCGCGCCGATCTTTTCCACCGGCTCGACGTGTTTCGCATCGAAATGCCACCGCTCAGGGAACGCAGCGAGGATATCGTCGAACTCGCGGTCTTTTTCATGAGCGAGTTTTCCCGCAGCCTGGGCCTGCCCAAGCTCGATCTCAACCAGGAGGTCCTGCTCAAGCTCAGCCGCCATGACTGGCCCGGGAATGTGCGCGAATTGCGCAACCTGATCGAACGCTCGGTGATCCTCGGGGCCTTCCCTGTCGAGTTTTCGGGCGCGGGCGCGATCACCGGCCCCGAGGCGATCGAAACGCTCGAACTGGTGGAACAGCGCCATATCCTCAATGTTCTGGACGCCTGCGACGGCAATCGCGCCGAGGCCGCCCGCCGCCTTGGCGTGTCGCGCAAGACCATAGACCGCAAATGCGCCGCCTGGGGCATCTAGCGCCGGGGCAGGGCGGTGCCGTGGTGATCCATCCCTGAATGCGCGCGGCGGCTGGCGGCGCTTGCCAAGCCTTTACGACCCGCTAAGCTGCGCCTGATCGTTTTCAGCTTTTCAGGAGGCCACAGATGTCAGACCGCCCCGAAGCACAGCCCGAGATACTGACCGACACCGACCAGCATCGCGTCACCCGTTTCGATTTCGAACCCGGTGCCGAAACCGGCTGGCATGTCCACGGCTTCGATTATGTCATCGTTGCCCTGAGCGAATGCCGCATGAAGCTGGAAATGCCCGACGGCACGGCGAACGATGTCACCTTGCCGCCGGGGCGCACCTATCACCGGCCCACCGGCATCGAGCATAACGTGATCAATGCCGGCACGCAGCCGATGGCCTTTGTCGAAATCGAGTACAGGACGCCGCTCGATTTCGACCGCCTCGAAGGCGCTTAACCGCGCGACAGCACGCTGGCCGGACGCGCCTTGAGCAGCGACGCGGTCAGCGCGGCGGCCAGCCCGGCCTTGATCAGGTCACCCGGAATGAACGGCGTGACCAGCAGCGCGGCCTCGACAAGCGTCTTGTCCAGGGTGATGGACATGCCGATGACGCCAAAGACGTAAAGCACCGGAATCCCGCCGATCACCGCGCCGATGAAGGCGGCGGTCAGGATCGGGGTGTTGCGCATCCGCTCGACGATCCAGCCGGCCACGAAGGCGGCAATCGGAAAGCCGATCAAAAAGCCGGTGGTCGGGCCGACAAAGACGCCCAGGCCGCCACGTCCCCCCGCCAGCAGCGGCAGGCCAAGCGCCACCAGCGCCAGGAACAACAGCACCGCCAGCGCGCCGCGCTTGGCGCCCAGAACCGTGCCGCACAGCATGATGCCCATGCCCTGTGCAGTGATCGGGACACCCGAGGCAAGAGTGAATTGCGGCACAAGCCCCAGCACCGCGATCAGCGCGGCGAAAAGGGCGATAAGTGTGATCTGACGTTCCATGTCGCGTTTCCTTCTGTCTGTCCGTTTTCTTGTCGTTCAGTCGTTTGTTTCTTCGCGCGTTCCCCTGCGGCTCACTCTGCGTCAAAACCGCCGCGCGCGCGCAGCGCCTCGGCCACGTGTTCGGCATCGTCGACCGCCACCAGCGCGATCGGCAGCGCCACCTGCCAGCCCGCGCGGCGTGGGCTGCGTGCGCGCCAGGCCTCGATCAGGTTGCGCGCCTTGGCCAGCAGCACCGGGATGAAGCGCACCACCAGCACGATCGCGAATCCGATGGGCGCGGTCCTGACCCCCAGCCGCCTGAGCGGCGACAAGAGCCACAGCACCACCTCGACCATATCATCGAACCGCGTGGTCATCGTGACCAGGTTCGCCAGCGCCACCGCCGCCGTCAGGCGCAACGCGATGATAAGTCCCGCGCGCCCGTCCTGCGTCAGCAGATGCCAGGCCAGCACCAGCGCCACGAAGAACCAGACCGGCTTCAGCAGCCGCAGACCATCCTTGGCGAATTGCCGCCCCGGCACAAGGTAAAGCCCTGCGACGGCCGCGTTCGCGGCCAGCATCGCGCCCAGGCTGTCCAGCATGAACAGCCCCACCGTCGCCGCGCATAAAAGCGCCAGCTTGGCGCCTGCGCGGATCGGATGATAAGGCGTGCGGATCTCAGAGGTCAGCGTCAGCATCATCCACCTCCTGCATCGCCGCAAGGTAACGCGCCAGCGTTTCCCCGGCGGGGCCGTCGGCGGCGACCTGCCCGCCCTCCAGCCAGATCACCCGCTCATAGGATTGCAGCGCGCTGATGTCATGCGACACCTGGATCAGCGTGACCGGCAGCGCCTCGAGGTAGCTGCGCAAGGCGCGGATCGTCGGGATATCCAGCCCCGCGAAGGGCTCGTCCAGCACGATCACGCGCGGCTCCATCGCCAGAACCGCCATCAGGCAGACAAGGTGGCGCTGCCCTTGCGAGAGCCCATCGACCGCGCGCTCTGCCCAGTCCTCGCGCCCGAACCGCGCCAGCATGGCGTGCGCGCCCTCGCGTGCCTCGGCCTTGGGCTGGCCCAACTGGCGCAGACCAAAGGCCAGCTCCTCTTCGACGGTGGGAAAGATGATCTGGTGATCGGGGTTCTGAAACAGGATGCCGACCGTGCGGATCGCCGCCTTGCGGTCGGTGCAGACATCCACGCCCGCCACCGTGACGCGCCCGGCATCGGGTGCGATCAGCCCGGCGATCAGCCGCGCCAGCGTGGTCTTGCCCGACCCGTTGCGCCCGACGATCCCGACGCGGCGCGAATCAAGCGCCAGCGTCAGGTCGCGCAGCACCTCGCGCGCGCCGAAGCGGACGCTCACGCCCTTGAGGCACACCCGGTCATTCGCTGTTTGCACTGGCGCCATCGCCCTTGTCCCACGCCTTTCGTTGGCGCCCGTGCATAGCGCCCGCCTTGCCGACATGCCAGCGCAAAGACCATGCGCTTTCCTGATTTGAGTCAAGACGCACAGCGCGCATCGCGTTAGACTGGGCGCGCGTCCCGATCTGCAATTACAGAAGGTTTCGCCCGCTCATGAATGATCCCGCCGATCCCGCTCATCCCGCCCCGCTGCCCGCCGCCGCGCTTTGCGTGCCGGTCCCGGCGGCAGAGTTCGACTTTTCGACCACCGCCGATCTGCCCGCCGAAACAGGCTGGCTGGGGCAGGACCGCGCGGTCGATGCGATCCGCATGGCCGCCAGCATCCCGCATGGCGATTTCAACGCCTTTGTTCTGGGCACACCGGGCACCGGGCGCCACCGGATCGTGGACGGGATCCTGACCGAGGCGGCGGCGGGGCGCGCGCGCCCCAATGACTGGGTCTATGTCAACAATTTCGAAACACCCCACAAACCCTCCGCCATTGAACTGCCGCCCGGTATCGGCGTGCGCCTGCGCAAGGCGATGGAGGCGCTGGTGGATGATCTGGCCAACGCCATCCCGGCGCTCTTTGAATCCGAAGATTATCAATCGCGCCGCAATACCATCGAACAGGGCTTCGCCGACGAACACGAAGAGGCGATGTCGGACCTCTTCGAGCGCGCCCGCGCCCGCGATGTCGCCATCCTGCGCACGCCGATGGGCTTTACCGTCACCGGCCTGCATGACGGCGAGGTGCTGACGCCCGACAAGTATAATGCCCTCTCCGAGTCGGAGCAGGAGAAGATCGACGCCGCCGTCGACGAGATCCAGGACGCTCTGGGCGAGATCCTCAAAGCCGCCCCCGCGCGCGAAAAGGACCATCGCCGCCAGGTCGAGGAACTGAATTACGAGATGGCCCGCGCCGGGGTCGAGGACGCCATCGCCGACGTGACCGATGCACTGCCCGAAATCGAGGCGCTGCGCGCCTATCTCGAAACGGTGCGCGCCGACCTGATCGAGAACGCACAGCTTTTCCTGATGCGCGACGACCAGATGCAGGGCGGCCCGTTTCCCGGCGCGACCTCCAAACATTACACCCGCCCCCAGTTTCAGCGCTACGCCGTCAACGTGATCGTCGGCGATGGCAGCGCGGCCAAGGGCGGCGGCGCGCCGGTGATCCGCGAAACCCTGCCGACGCTGGGCAACCTGATCGGGCGCATCGAATACGCTTCGGAGATGGGTGCGCTGGTGACGAATTTCACCATGATCCGCCCCGGTGCGCTGCACCGCGCCAATGGCGGTTTCATCGTGCTCGACGCGCTTCAGGTGCTGGGCGAGCCCTTCGCCTGGGACGCTCTCAAACGCTGCCTGCGCACCGGTGAGATCTCGATCTATTCGCCTGGCGAGCGGCTCAGCCTTGTCTCGACGGTCTCTCTCGATCCCGATCCGATTCCGCTCAGAACCCGTGTGATCCTTGTGGGCGAACGGCTGCATTACTACCTGCTTTCGGCGCTCGACCCCGATTTCGCGCATCTCTTCAAGCTTGAGGCCGATCTTGACGACCACCTGCCCGATGACGCCGGCGCGCGGCAAGGCTATGCCCGCATGATCGCCGCCATCGCGCGTAAGGCCGGCATTCGCCCGCTCGATGCGGGCGCCGTGGCCGCCACCCTGCGCGAGGCCACCCGCCTTGCCGGTGACGCCGAACGCCTGACGCTCAATACCGATACGCTGTCGGATATCCTGCGCGAGGCCGATCACTGGGCCGATGGCAACGGCCACGATGCGATCACCCCGACCGATATCGAAAAGGCGCTCTTTGAGCGCGAGCGCCGCGCCAGCCGGATTCGCGAACTCAGCCATGAAGCGATCAACCGCGACACGGTGCTGATCGACACCGATGGCGCGGCCACCGGCCAGATCAACGCGCTTTCGGTGCTTCAGATCGGCGGCTATGCCTTCGGGCGGCCCTCGCGGCTGACGGCGCGCACCCGGATGGGCGGCGGCAAACTTGTCGATATCGAACGCGAGACCGAACTCGGCGGGGCGATCCATTCCAAGGGGGTGCTGATCCTTCAGGGCTATCTTGCGGCCAATTATGCGACTGATCTGCCGATGTCGCTCTGGGCGAGCCTCGTCTTCGAGCAAAGCTATGGCGGTGTCGATGGCGACAGCGCCTCCGCGGCCGAACTGCTGGCGCTGATCTCGTCGCTGGCCGAGGCCCCGATCGACCAGTCCTTCGCCATCACCGGCTCGATCAACCAGTTCGGCGCGATTCAGGCCATCGGCGGGGTCAATGAAAAGATCGAAGGCTTCTTTGATATCTGCGATGCGCGCGGCCTCACGGGGCGTCAGGGCGTGCTGATCCCGGCCTCCAATACCAAGCACCTCGCCCTGCGCCGCCGGGTGATCGAGGCGGTCGAAGCGGACCGCTTCCGCATCATTCCCGTCGCGCATCTCGATGAAGCCATCGCGCTTTTGATGGGCTGCGGGGCAGGGGCGCGCGATGCGGACGGGGCCTATCCCGAAGGCAGCATCAACGCGCGCGTCGAAGCCCGGCTGCGCGGGTTCGCCGATGCGCGGCGCGCCTATGGACGCACGGTTCTGGAGCAGGGGGGCAAGTCATGACCCCCGAAACCCGTCGCGCCCGCGTGATCCTTGGCGCGACCTGCTATCTTGATGCCGAAGGCGCGATCCGGGTCGCGGTCGAGATCGCCCGCCAGATGGGCGCCGACCTCCACGGTGTACTGGTCGCGGACGAGGCGATCATGGCCGCTGCCTCCACGCCGCGCGCGCGCAGCATCGGCTTTACCGGTGCGCAGGTGGTCGAGGTGACATCGGCGCGCATGCAGGCGGCATTTCGCGCCGATGCCCGCCGCTTCGAGCGCCAGTTGCAGCACGCCGCCCAGGCGGCCTCGCTTGCGGCGGCGTTCCGCCAGATGCAGGGGCGGCTTGTGACCGCGCTCGATCAGGGCGCAGGCGCCGGGGATGTGCTGATCTACGGATTTTCCCGCGATCCGGGCAGCACCGATTGCGTGGCGCTCATCGCCGGTGCGTCGCCCCCGGCCCCTGGCCTCGCGGCGCTGGCCGCGCGGCTCGCGCAGGAAGCTGGCAAGCCGCTTCTCACTTTCGCACCCCCCGGACCCGGGGGGCCGGATATCGTCACCTGTGACGGGCCTGAGGCCCTTCTGGCACGGCTTGAACGCCATCGCCCGGCGGCGGTGATCGGTGCGGCCCCGCGCGCCGAACTGCCGCCCCTGGCGCGTCTGCTCGATGCGGCGCGCTGCCCGCTCATCCTCCCCGCAACGCCGGCGGAGGGGGATTCATGAGTGCACCCGCCGCGGCGCCCGAAACCATGTTTCGCACCGAAGGGCTGACCAAGGTCTATGACAGCGGCCTGACCAAGGTGCATGCGCTGGCCGGGGTGGATCTTGAACTTTACGGCGGCGAGTTGTCGGTTCTGCTTGGCCCTTCGGGCTCGGGCAAGTCGACGCTGCTCAACATCCTCGGGGGGCTCGATCATGCCAGCGCCGGACATGTCTGGTTCCGCGATCTTGAACTCACGGGGCTCGGGGATCGCGGTCTGACGCGCTATCGGCGCGATCACGTCGGCTTCGTCTTTCAGTTCTACAACCTCGTGGCCAGCCTGACCGCGCGCGAGAACGTGCAGCTTGTGACCGATGTGGCGCGCGATCCGATGTCGCCCGACGAGGCGCTTGAACAGGTCGGGCTGGGGTCGCGGATGGATCACTTTCCCGCCGAGATGTCGGGCGGCGAGCAGCAGCGCGTCGCCATCGCCCGCGCCATCGCCAAACGCCCCGAGGTGCTGCTTTGCGACGAGCCCACCGGCGCGCTTGACAGCAAGACCGGCGTGCAGGTGCTCGAGGCGCTGCGCGATATCAACGAACGGCTGGGCACCACCACCGCCGTCATCACCCACAACGCGGAAATCCGCCGCATGGCGCATCGGGTGATCTGGTTCCGCGACGGCCATATCGAGCGGATCGAAACCAATGCCGAGCGGATCGCCCCGGCGGATATCCACTGGTAGGGAATGATGAACGCGCTCGACAAGAAACTGCTGCGCGATTTTCGCCGCCTCTGGGCGCAGGCGCTGGCCATCGCGCTGGTACTGGCCTGCGGGGTGGCGATCCTGATGACCACCTTCGGGATGTATGGCGCACTCGAGGACACCCGCGCCGCCTATTACGAGCGCAACCGCTTTGCCGATGTCTTCGCCGCGGCCAACCGCGCGCCGGATTCCATATTGTCCGAAATCCGCGCCATCCCCGGCGTGCGGCAGGCCGAGGCGCGGGTGGTCAAGCATGTGATCCTCAACGTTCCGGGGCGGCTCGAAACGGTGACCGGGCAGATGATCTCGCTGCCCGAAACGGGCGCGCCGCTGCTCAATCGCCCGGTGCTGCGCAGCGGCCGCCTGCCGGACCCCGCCGCCACCGGCGAGGTGGCGGTGAACGCGCCCTTCGCTGAAGCCAACGGGCTGCGCCCCGGTGACAGCTTCACCGCCAACATGGGCGGGCGCAAACGGGTGCTGACCCTGACCGGCACGCTGTTGTCGCCTGAGTTCATCTACACGATCGGCCCCGGCGCGATGATGCCCGACGCCGAGACCTTCGGTATTCTCTTCGTCCCCGCGCGCGTTGCCGATGCCGCCTTCGACATGCAGGGCGCCTTCAACGACGTGACGCTCAAGCTCGATCCCCGCGCGCCCGAAGCGCAGGTGATCGACCGGCTCGACATCCTGCTCGACCCTTATGGCGGCACCGGCGCGCATGGGCGCGACAGCCAGACCTCGCACAGTTTCGTCGATGCCGAGATCGAACAACTGCGCAGCACCGCCATCATCCTGCCGCCGATCTTCTTCGGCATCACCGCCTTTCTGGTGGGCATGGTGATCGGGCGGATCATCGCGCTGGAACGCGCCGAGATCGGGCTGCTCAAGGCGATCGGCTACAGCGACGTGGAAATCTGCGTGCATTACCTGATGCTGGCGGGGCTGGTGGCGGTGGTGGGGACGCTTCTGGGCTGGGCCGTTGGAACCTGGCTTTCGGGGGCCCTGGCGCGGCTCTATGCGCAGTTCTTCGACTTTCCCTACCTCATCTACCGCGTCGCCTATGATGCCTATGCGATCTCGGGGCTGCTGGCGCTGGCCAGTGCCGCGCTCGGGGCGGCGCGCAGCGCGCTTCACGCCGCGCGCCTCGCGCCCGCAACGGCGATGTCGCCGCCCGCACCGCCCCGCTTCAGCCGCGGTCTGCTTGATCGCGCGCTCTCGCGCCTGCGCCTGTCGCAGCCGGTGATGATGATCCTGCGCAGCCTGATGCGCTGGCCGGTGCGCTCGGGGCTGACCACGCTTGGCCTGTCGCTGGCGGTGGCGGTGCTGGTGGCCTCGAGCTTCTTTTCGGACGCGCTCGACACGATCCTCGACAAGGCATTCTACCAATCCAACCGGCAGGATGCGATGCTGCTCTTTTCACCGGGGCTGCGCGATGACGCCCTTCAGGATGTCACCAACCTGCCGGGGGTGCTGATGGCCGAGGGCCAGCAATTCCAGCCCGCCACCCTGCGCCACGGCCATCTTGAGAAGGACACCGCCCTCGAGGCCCGTCCCCCCGGCGCCGACCTCTCGCGCATCGTTGACGCGGCGGGCCATGTAATCGACGCGCCCCCCGGCGCGATCCTCCTGTCCGAACGCCTTGCGGCACATCTCGAAGCCCGCCCCGGCGACGTGGTTGCCATCGAGTTTCCCGACGGGCGCGACGAAATCCACCACCTGCCAGTCGCCGGTCTGGTCACGCAATATGTCGGGCTTGGCGCCTATGTGGACAGCACCACGCTTGACCGCCTCAAACGCCAGTCGCCGCGCATCACCGCCGCCAACCTGCTGATCGACGATGCCGCCCTGCCGCAGCTTCATGCGGTGCTCAAGGACACGCCGGAACTCAGCGGGCTTGTCATGCTGACCCGCATGCGCCGCTCATTCGAAGACACGATCCGGCGCAACGTCACTACCATGACCACCGTCTATATATCGATCGCGATGCTGATTACCGTCGGCGTCGCCTATAACGGCGCGCGCATTCAGCTTTCCGAACGCGCCCGCGAACTTGCCAGCCTGCGAATCCTCGGCTTCACGCGGGGCGAAGTCTCTTTCGTGCTGATCGGGGAAACCATGCTGCTCGCGCTCCTGGCGCAGCCGCTGGGCTGGGCGCTTGGCGGGGTGATCGCGTCGGCGCTGGCGCGCGGATCGGCCTCGGACCTCTATTCCGTGCCGCTGGTGCTGGAACCCGCCGGATTCGCCCGCGCCAGCCTCGTTGTGCTGGCCGCATCCCTCGGGGCCGCGCTGCTGGTGCGCCGCCGCCTTGATCGTCTCGACCTTGTCGCTGTCATGAAAACACGGGAATAATATCTTATGCCTTTCAAAGCCCGCAATGTCCTACTCTATGGCCTTGGCGCCGCCGCCGCGCTCGGTCTTGGCTGGCTGGCGCTGCGCAGCGATCCGGTGCCGGTCGATCTCCATGAACTGACCCGCGCGCCCATGCAGGTGACGGTCAACGCCGATGCCCGCACCCGGATCGCCGAAATCTACGAGGTCGCCGCGCCGATCGCTGGGATCGCGCGCCGCTCGCCCGTGCGCGAGGGCGATCCGGTCATCGCCGATGAAACCGTGGTCGCCATCGTCGAACCCGCCGCGCCGGGCCTTCTGGACATGCGCAGCCGCATTCAGGCCGAAGCCGCCGTGCGCGAGGCCGAAGCCGCGCTTGTCTCGGCGCGCAGCTCGCTGCGCCAGGCCGAGGAAGAACTGACCTACGCGCGCACCGATCACGAGCGCACCCGCACGCTGGTGGAACGCGGCGTCGCCTCGATCACCCGTCTGGAGGATGCCGAACAACGCCTGCGAACCGCCGAGGCCGGGGCCGATGCCGCCGCCTCCAATCTCGAACGGGCCAATGGCGCGCTCGACAGGGTGCGCGCGGCGCTGATCGAACCGGGCGACGATGCCGGGCAATCCTCCTCCTGTTGCGTGCGCCTTCATGCGCCGGTGGATGGAAGGGTGCTCAGCATCGACACGATCAGCGAACGCCCCGTCGCGGCGGGCACGCGGCTCTTGTCGGTCGGGCGGCCCGAGGATCTGGAAATCGTGGCCGACCTTCTCTCGACCGATGCCGTGCGCCTCGCGCCCGGCGCGCGCGCCGTTGTCGAACGCTGGGGCGGGGCGGGGACGCTGGCGGCGGAACTGACCAAGGTCGAACCCTCGGGCTATACCAAGGTGTCCGCTTTGGGGATCGAGGAACAGCGCGTCGATGTGGTCTTCGATCTCGTGACCCCGGTCGCGGATCGCGCCGGGCTTGGCGACGGGTTCTCGGTCTTTCTGCGCATCGTCGAATGGGAGGCCGATGATATTCTGCAGGTGCCTCTGGGCGCGATCTTCCGCCGGGGGCAGGACTGGGCGGTGTTCGTCGCCGACAAGGACGACACCGCGCGCCTTCAGGTGATCGAACTGGGGCGGCGCAACGAAACCGCCGCTCAGGTACTTTCGGGGCTCGAGGCCGGGCAGCGGGTCATAACCCACCCTTCCGATGCCATCCGCGACGGGATCAGGATCGTGGCGCGCGACGGCGGGCAGGGCGCGTGACCTGCCACCGCGCGCCGCGTCACGCCATGAATGCCTGCACCGCAACCGCACCCGCATAGACCAGCAACAGCGCGCTGCTCTCGACCCCGATGCGCCCCGGCCCGTGGCGCTCGCGCACGATCAGCCCGATCAGCAGAATGCTTGTCATCAACATGCCCACGGCGATCCAGAACATGTCGGCGCGCCCGATCGCGTGATAGATCGACCCGTCGCGATAACCCACATCCGCCGCCGTCAGGAACAGCACGTCAAAGGTGTTGCCGCCGATGATCCCGCCCACGGCCAGTTGCACCGCCCCGCGCCGCACGGCGGCCAGCGTGGTGATCAGCTCGGGCAGCGATGTCGCCACCGCCGTCATCAGCGCCCCGACCACCGTCGCCGGAATGCCCATCTGCTCGGGCATTTGCACGGCGATCTTGGACATGGCCCAGCCCGCCAGCCCCAGGATCACCACAAGGGCGCCAAAGCGCAGCAGCAACGAAACCAGGCTGCCCTCGGCCTCATGGTCGGTTTCGGGCCGGTCCTCCCGTGTCTGCGGCGTGCTGACGGGCCGCCACATCGGCGCGGCCCGCACCTGTCCGCCCACCCGCAGCCCGGCGACATAGATCACCGGCAACAGCAGCGACACCGGATGCACCCCCAGCACCGAAACCTCCGGCCCGGTCCAGGCCGCCAGCGGCAGGCCCAGCATCAAGGTCAGCAGGCTCGCCTGATAGAGAATCGCCGGATCGGCCGAGGCATGTTCAAGATTCGCGCGCCGGTATGTGATGTCGGCCAGCGCCAGAAAGGCGGTCTGCGCCGCGATCCCGCCCACGGCGTTGGAAAAGGCCAGCGACGCCTCGCCATCCATCGCCGCCGTGACCGAGACCACAGTGCCCGAAAGCGATGTGGCCATGCCCAGCAGAACCGCCCCGGTGATGGCCTCGCCCGCGCCGGTCCGGTCGGCCAGCTGGTCGGCCTTTTCGGTCAGCCGGACGCCAACCACCGCGATCACCGTGGCAGTCGCAAGGAACCCCGCGATCAGCGCGGGCAGGGACAGAGCATCGAACCACATCGCCTTCAATCTGGGCCGGGCGCGAGGCATTGGCAAACGCAAAGCTGCGCGCGCGGGGGCGGTTTTGTACAATCTTTCACCGGAGCCGGACGAATCCGGTACAAAACAGACGTACAAACCGGA
>NZ_JAIPUT010000117.1 GCF_020055635.1 Marivita sp.
CCTCTGCGCTGGCGATGGTTTTTTCCCAATCCTTTGAGAGCCGGCGGCATCCGCCCAGCCAGGCGAGAGTACGTTCCACGGCCCAACGGCGCGGCAGGACCTCGAAGCTCTGCGCCGTGTCGGAACTGACCTGCCCCCGGAAGTTCCCTCAAACTGATGTAGAGTCTGCCCAACCTTTGAAGGAGCAGACGACATGAGGAAAAGCCGTTTCACCGAAGCGCAGATCATCGGAATGATCAAAGAACAGGAAGCTGGCATGGCCACGGCAGAGGTCTGCCGCAAGCACGGTCTCAGCCCGGCCTCATTTTACAAGCTGAAGGCCAAGTATGGCGGCATGGAATTGTCGGATGCCCGTCGGCTCAAACAGCTTGAGGACGAGAACACGAAGCTGAAGCGTTTGCTGGCGGATACGATGCTGGACAATGTCGTGCTAAAGGACTTGCTGGAAAAACCCTGACGACACCGATGCAGCGGCGAGACGCAGCGCTCAAGGCGATGCGGGATCACCGAATCTCGCAACGCCGGGCCTGCGCTCTGATCGGTGTCGATCCGAAGACTGTGCGACGGGAGCGCCCACCTGACAGTCCGGACATCCGCAAAGCAATGAATGTGATTGCTTCGAGCCGACGCCGGTTTGGATATCGGCGTATCGGCATCCTGCTTGAGCGCAAGGGTACCCGCATCGGTGCCGTCCCTGCAATCGACGCAGGACCCGTGCCTTCGAGCACCACGACATCCTTGCGCGTCAGGACCGTGCGATCGTGGCGACTGTCGGCGTGGATCATAGCCGCGCTTAACGCCGGTGATCTCAGCAGTGACGCCGCAAACGGCGACCACGCGCAAGGGACGCATCCGAGTCGCGCTCGAGCAGCGCCTTGCGGATGCCGCACCGGATGTCCCGAGCTTGATCCTGCGGGCCGGTGACTTCTTCGGCCCCGGCGCCCGGTCGAGCTGGGTTTCTCAGGCAATGCTGACCCCCGGCGCTCCCGTGCGAAAGGTGACGAGCATGGCCAAGGGCGTGCCCCACTCCTACGCATATCTGCCCGACCTCGCCGAAGCCTTCGCGCAACTGCTCGACAAGCCGCGCCGCCTGTCGTCGCACGAATGCCTCCAGTTCGAAGGAGTGTGGGACGCGGATGGCCGGACGATGGTCAACACGATCCTGGCCGTCGTCGGGCGCGATGTTCCCGAGAGGTCATTTCCCTGGTGGCTCATGCGTCTGGCCGCTCCGTTCGGCGGCTTTCCACGGGAAGCCATCGAGATCGAGCCGGTCTGGCGGCATCCCATGCGTCTCGACAACACGCGGCTTGTCGACCTGCTTGGGGCGGAGCCGCGGACCCCGCTTGCTCTCGCAATGCAAAGAACCCTGGCCGACATCGGCTGCCTTCCAGATGCACCGGCGGCACCCCGCCGCCGCGCCCTGGCGTGACTCCTTCCCGACAGATCGCCTGACGTAAAAGCAGTCCCCCGACCGAGGACACTCTGATGACCTTCCGCGGTAAGGTCCGGACATCGAACGTGCAGTGCAGTGATCCTGCATGGCGAGGCTTCTGGGACCACGATCGGCACAACCGATTGTAAACGTCAGCCTCGTCGGCTCCGGGGGTCTCCCGGGAGGGGGACGATGCTGCACGCCGTAATGGAAGGCCGCTTCATGGAATTGGCGCCACAGCCTCCGTCCGCCAACGCGGACCGCTTGCGCCGGACGAGCAGGCGTAGAACCGACGGATGCTACTACGCAAAGGGTGGCTACGTCAGAAAAGCGCTTAAACGGCGTTTCTCCCGACAATTGGACTTGGCCAGCCCACCATTGATGCTTTTGCTACCGCCAGCAGCGTATCCCGATCCGCACCGTCGCGGGCCAAAACAGACATGCCCTGTGTCACCGCAAGCGCCAAATCGGCAAGGACACGGGACTTCGTGTCCGGCGGCAGGAGCCCCCGCTCGATATCTTGTTCGATACGTGCGATGATAATCGCGCGGATGGCGCGCCTCTCCTTCGCCGCCGCTTCCCGCACATCAGCGGCGTCCTTCGATCCCGTGGCCGCGGCACTGGCGAGCAGGCATCCCTTCGGGGTCACGTCGCCCGTGTAGAGCGTCGCCGCATTCTCGAGCATGTCTGCCACGGCATCCCGCGCGGTCGGTGCGCGGGCGAACGCCTTCTCGAGATCGCCGGGATCGCCTGCGTAACGCCGCATCGCTTCGAGGAACAATCGCTTCTTGTCGCCAAACGCCGCGTAGATGCTGGGGGCGGTCACACCCATCGCGGCGGTCAAGTCGCTGATCGAGGTCGTCTCGTAACCGCTTTCCCAGAATGCGAGCATCGCCTTTTCCAGCGCGGCGTCACGGTCGAAGGACAAGGGGCGGCCGGTCTTGCGGCGCGGAGCGGGGTCAGTTTTCATAGCGATCACTAATAAAGTCTTTGACGTTGCCGCTCAAGGGGGCCATAGGGTTCCATAACGATCAATATGAAACAAGGAATCCAATCATGTCGCTCACGAATTTCCGCGCTCTCGGACGATCCGGTCTTGTCGTCAGCCCGCTTTGCCTCGGCACGATGACCTTCGGCCCCGGCGACTGGGGAGCGGACGAGGCGGCGTCGCGCGCGATCTTCGACGCCTACCGCGACGCGGGCGGCAATTTCGTGGATACCGCGGACATCTATTCTGGCGGGCTTAGCGAGGAACTTGTCGGCAAGTTCATCCGCGAGACCAAATCCCGCGACGACATCGTGCTGGCCACCAAGTTCGGCTTCAACGGATCGAGCAGCCCCCTGACCGGGATGGCGGGTGGCGGGGGCAACCCCCATGCGGGTGGGGCAGGGTCCAAGAACATCCACCGCGCGCTCGACGCCTCGCTCAGACGGCTCGGCACCGACCATATCGACCTTTACTGGATGCACATCTGGGATGGCGTCACCCCCGTGGAAGAGATCGTGCAAACCCTGGGCGATCTGGTGCGCGCCGGGAAAATCCGCCACTATGCCTTGTCCGACATGCCCGCATGGGTCGCGATGAAGGCCGCAACGATCGCGTCCGAGCGGCGGATACCCGGCCCAATCGCCATGCAGGTTGAATACTCGCTGGTGGCGCGGGACGTGGAGGCAGAGCATTTTCCCGCCGCGCGCGAGGGGGGCATGGGCGTAATGCCCTGGAGCCCGCTGGCCGGCGGGTTTCTGACTGGGAAATACAAGCGGGACGATACCGCCGACACTGGACGGCTGAGTGGCGCGAACCCGTTCGGCGACAGCAAGTTCACGGATCGAAACTGGCTTGTTCTCGACGCTCTCCGCGACGTCGCTGCCGAGCTGGCCTGCGACCCGGCGCAGGCTGCGCTTGCTTGGGCAATGGCGCGTCCGGGCGTTGCCTCGACCATCGTCGGTGCGCGCACGGTGACGCAATTAACCGGCAACATCGCGGCGGCGGGTATCCGTCTGAACGACGACCAGATGAATAGGCTGAACGAAGTCAGCAAGCCGGCCGATGGCTTCACCTCGTCGCTGGCCTCACCGGTGATCCGAAAGATGGTCTATGGGGGCCATGACGTTACGGGTTGGGGGGAATAGGAGACACCAGGCGTACTGGAAGCTGGTGCGCGAGTCCGAATAGCCGGTTGGTCTCGAATAGTGGTTATCGAACACTGAGTCGATGCTGTTATTGGGGGGCGCGGATTCGAACCTCCGCGTAACGATTGTCGAGACCGTTTTTGGGGCAGGGTGGGGACGCCTAAATCCTTATATTTTGGTCTGCGAGATATGGGCGCGCGAGTTCGGCACGCTGAGCGGTGTGAGACGGCATAGTTGGAGGATTTGGCTTCCAAGCAGCGCATTGCCCCCTTGTGAGGCGGCTTTCCCATCCGACCTCGGCACTTGATCAGGAGAAGATTGGCGGCATGACGCCCCGGGGGCGAAGGTCTGCGCTGAGCCTTTCGATCGCTGAAGCACAGCGAACGAAGGGCGGCTCTGGCGCCTGCATGTCGTGGAACCAGCACTATCGGGCTTTCAGCAAGCGGTCGAAGAACGAGATCATCTCTCTCCATCCGCGCTCGGCTGCTGCTCTGCCGTAACTTGGGAAGTCCGGCTTCATCGATCCGTGGCCGGCCGTGTAGGTTTCGTGCGTGTAGGTCACGCCCGCCGCGTCCATGGCGGACTGGAAGTTGTCCGCCATTGCAGGCGGGTACAACTCGTCGTCCTCGGCGGCCGCGATGTAGAGTTCAGCATGCAGTTTCGAGGCGTAGAGGTGCGGGCTGTCTGGCGCGTCGGTTGCCAGGCCACCTCCGTGGAAGCTCGCAACCGCGACGACCCTGTCGGGGAAGGTTCCTGCTGTTGCAATGGCCATCCCGCCTCCCATGCAGAAACCGATCGCGCCGATCTTCGTCCCACTCACGTCGGATCGCATGTCGGCACATGACAGGATCGGTGCGGTATCCTCACCGCCCGGGAATGCAGCGCGCTTACCCGCATCGGTGCCGTCCCTGCAATCGACGCAGGACCCGTGCCTTCGAGCACCGCGACATCCTTGCGCGTCAGGACCGTGCGATCGTGGCGACTGTCGGCGTGGGTCATAGCCGCGCTTATGCGGGTTGCACTCTCCTTGCAATCTGCGGGACCGTAGCGCCCATGGTCTATCGTTTCCGAATGGCAGCCTTGGCCCTGGGCGGGGCACGGACATGACATTGCTGCGGCGCATCTCGCTGGCCGCGGTGCTGCTTGGCCTGACCCTCTGGGTCGGCATCGTGCACTTGCCCGTCTGGCTGCCCCCGGTGACGCCGGCAATCATCGCTGCGCAGCCGGAGCCGGGGCACGGACCACATCGCGTGTTCGGATATGCGACCCTGACAAGCCCGGCAATCAGGCTGGCCGTCGTGGGCGAGGTCACACCGGCGCAGGAGGCGCGTCTTGCAGGGTTTCGCCGCGACGGGCGCGACATGCGCCCTGATCAGGACGCAACGCTGTCGGGCGTGGTCTTTGCCGTCGATGACCGCGGCCTGTTGCGTCTGGATCGCTATGAGCGGCTTGGCGCGCTCTATCGCCGCGACAGTGTCACCCTGGCCGACGGCTCGCATGCCTGGGTCTACAGGTTGATCCGCGATGACTGACATGCGGACAGAACAGGCCACAGCCGACCGCAAGCGGCGCAGCTTCGCATGGTTGACCCGCAGCGCCCCGCGGAACTGCAACAGGACGAGGCGGCGAACGGGTTGTCCATGTGACCGCGCTGTAGCGTTCTGCGACACTGATCGCGAAAGCGCGCGACATCGAAGATGGCGATTTTTGGGGAAGCGGAGGCTGGGCGTAGCCGAAATCAGTTGTGTGAGTAAGCGCGGGAAGCCAACTTTCTCTGTGCTGGAGAGGCAACGGGCCCCATGGGCGGTTTCCGGTTATTAGCCGCCGAAGCGAGGGAACCGTGCCGGGTCAGCGAGAGCTGACATTCAGAACGGCCTGTAGTCGAGTATCGCCCCGAATGGCCGGAAGAACGCTCCGAGCCTTTAGCCATCGTTCAACCACCCGAACTCGAACCGTCAGATATGGTGTTCTCCACCGCTCGCGCGATCATCTGGATATCTCCAATGACATCGACTGGCCCATCATAGGAGATCGCGTTTTCGGGCATACCAGGCATACCGGACAGCGACTTGCCCGGAGTTATCACCATTGCTTTGCCTCCCGCCTTGTT
>NZ_JAIPUT010000119.1 GCF_020055635.1 Marivita sp.
CCGCTGGTGCCTGGTCGCTGCGCACCACGCCGGTCGACGCCATCCCAGACCTTTCAGACGTGCAGGTCATCATCAAAACACCCTATGCCGGACAGGCCCCGCAGGTGGTCGAAGACCAAGTCACCTATCCGATCACCACCGCCATGCTGTCTGTGCCGGGCGCGGTGGATGTGCGCGGCTTTTCCTTCTTCGGCGACAGCTATGTTTACGTGATATTCGAGGATGGCACCGACCTTTATTGGGCCCGCTCGCGGGTGCTGGAATACTTGGCCCAAGTGCAATCGCGCCTGCCTGCCGGCGTGAACCCCGAACTGGGGCCAGACGCCACCGGCGTCGGCTGGGTCTACCAATACGTTCTGGTGGACCGGACCGGCGGGCATGACCTGTCGCAGTTGCGCACGCTTCAGGACTGGTTCCTGAAATATGAGCTCCAGACAATCGAAGGCGTGTCCGAAGTGGCCACCATCGGCGGCATGGTCAAGCAATACCAGGTTGTCGTCGACCCCGACAAGCTGCGCGCCTTCAACATCCCGCTGGCCAAGCTGCGCACCGCTATCGGCGAGGCCAACCGCGAAAGCGGCGGTAGCGTGATCGAAATGGCCGAGGCCGAATACATGGTCCGCGCCACAGGTTATGTCGACAGTATCGAGGACTTGTCCGAGATCCCGCTGATGGTGAACGATCGGGGCGCGGCGCTGACCCTTGGGGATGTGGCTGAAATCCGGCTGGGCCCCCAAATGCGGCGCGGCGTGGGCGAGTTCAACGGTGAGGGGGACGCGGTCGGCGCCGTGATAGTAATGCGCTGGGGCGAGAACGCTCTGGCGACGATCAAAGCGGTCGAGGCCAAGATTGACGAATTGCGCGGCTCACTGCCCGAGGGGGTGGAAATCGTGACCACCTATGACCGCTCCGGCGTGATCGAGCGGGCCATCGACAACCTGCAAAAAAAGCTGACCGAGGAATTCATCGTCGTCGTGCTGGTCTGTGGCGCGTTCCTGTTGCATCTGCGCTCGTCACTGGTGATCGTGCTCTTCCTACCCTTGGGCGTGCTGGCCGCCTTCGCGGTCATGCGCCTGCAGGGGGTGAATGCCAACATCATGTCACTCGGGGGGATCGCCATTGCCATCGGCGCGATGGTGGATGCCGCCGTGGTGATGATCGAGGCGATGCATCGAAAGATGGAGGGCAAACGCCTCACGGCCGAAGAACGCTGGCAGGCCGCCCGCGATGCTGCCGCCGAGGTCGGGCCGGCGCTCTTCTACTCGCTCGCGATCATCACGGTCAGTTTCCTGCCGGTCTTCGTTCTTGAGGCGCAGGAAGGGCGGCTCTTCAAGCCGCTGGCCTTTACCAAGACCTACGCCATGGCCGCCGCCGCGATCCTGTCGGTCACGCTGGTGCCGGTGCTGATGGGCTATTTCATAAGGGGGCGCATCGTGGCCGAGCGGCGCAACCCGCTCAACGTGGCCTGCCAATGGATCTATCGCCCGTTCCTTGATGCCGCCGTCGCCTGGCCTTGGGCGACGGTCCTGCTGGCCGTGGCGCTGGTGGCCTCAATGGCGCATCCGCTGCAACGGCTGGGCACAGAATTCATGCCGGAACTGAACGAGGGCGATTTCCTTTACATGCCGTCGCTTTACCCCGGCGTATCTATCGGCAAGGCCCGCGAGGTGCTGCAACAGACCAACCGGATGATCGCGCAGGTGCCCGAGGTGGACACCGTGCATGGCAAACTGGGCCGCGCCGACACGGCGACGGACCCCGCGCCGCTGACGATGATCGAGACTACGATCCAACTGAAACCGCGCGCGGACTGGCGCCCGGGTGTCACCATGGATGACATCCGCAACGAACTGGATACCCGCGTACAGGTGCCCGGCGTCACCAACGTCTGGATCCAGCCAATCAAGAACCGCATCGATATGCTGGCCACGGGTGTCAAAACGCCCGTAGGCGTCAAGGTCTCGGGTGCCGATCTGACCATCATCGAACAGATCGCCGTGGCGGTGGAACAGGCCGTGGCCGACATTCCCGGCACCACCTCCGCCTATGCGGAACGGCCCGTGGGCGGGCGCTTCATCGAAATCGACATCAACCGCGCGGCGGCGGCGCGCTATGCGCTCTCGATCCAGGATGTGCAGGAAGTGGTGCAAACCGCCATCGGCGGGCAAACCATCGCCGAGTCGGTTGAAGGACTGGAACGCTTTCCAATCAACCTGCGCTATCCGCGCGACTGGCGCGACAGCCCGGACAGGCTGGATGATCTGCCGATCGTGACGCCCTCGGGCGCGCATATCCCACTGGGCGCAGTGGCCGAAGTCAAGCTGGTCGATGGGCCGGGCATGATCCGTTCCGAAAACGCCCGGCGCACCGGCTTCGTCTTTATTGACATCGCCGAACGGGACCTTGGCAGCTACGTCGCCGAAGCACAGCGCGTGGTGGCGGAAAACGTCGACTTGGCCCCCGGCTATTCCATCGCCTGGTCGGGACAGTATGAATACATCGAACGTGTCCAAGAGCGGTTGAGCCTTGTGGCCCCCGCGACCCTGATGATCATCACGCTGATGCTCTTTCTGGCCTTCAACCGGGTGACCGAGGTGGCGATCATCCTGCTGGCGCTGCCCGTGGCGCTGGCGGGCGGTGTCTGGCTGATCTTCACCTTGGGCTATGCCGTGTCGGTCGCGGTGCTGGTGGGGTTCATTGCCCTCGCAGGCGTGGCGGTCGAAACGGCCATCGTGATGCTGCTCTACCTCAACCTTGCCTGGGACCGGCGTGTTCTGAACGCCAAGGAACAGGGCCGGGCCGTGAACCGTGACGACATCGAGACAGCCGTGTTCGAAGGCGCACTTCTGCGCCTGCGGCCCAAGCTGATGACGGTCGCCACGATCTTCGCGGGGCTCATCCCGATCATGTATGGTGACGCCACCGGCTCCGAGGTGATGCAGCGCATCGCCGCGCCGATGATCGGCGGCATGGCCACCGCCACGCTGCTGACGCTCTTCGTGATCCCAGCAATCTTCGTCATCTGGAAACGTTTTTCACTCGGGCGGGTCAACCGGCAGATGCTGCAACCCGTCCGCCCCTTCCACCCCCCTCAGCCCGGCGAATAACCGGGCAACATATGCGCAAAAAAGGAGATCAAAATGCGTAAATTCCTGCTTTCCCTTGCTCTTGCCGCGACCGCACCGGCCCTCGCTCTGGCCAGTGACATGTCCCATTCAGGCCATGACATGTCCTCGCATGAAGGCATGGCGGGCATTCACGCCGAGGCAACCGTCAACAGCATCAGCGACGGCAAGGCCAATATTTCCCACGGCCCCATCGCCGAAATCGGCTGGCCTGCGATGACGATGGACCTGACCGTACTGGACGGTGCCGAGATCGACGGCGTAGAGCCGGGCGATGAGGTGATGATGATGCTCGAAAAGGACGAGGACGGCATGTATGCCATCCGCGCTCTTTCGCCAAAAGAGTAAGGCGGCTCCGCCTCAGACAGCGCGCCCTTCTGCGACCAGGTTGGGCGCGCTTGATCACCTGTAACCTGGTTATGGCTTGAAAGCAGACATTGCGACAGAGCGCAGCGAAGGTCGGCAGTCCGCCCGCTTCGCCTGGATTACGCGACAAGACCGACCCAGAATGCACTTCAAGCAAGCCGCAGCGGATGAGCGGTGATTGTTGAGGCGGCTATTCGTCGTGCGCGCTGCATTCAATAGCCAATTGATGCAAATCACTGCAGGGTCCGCAGAAACGGATAGAAAGAAGATCGCACCGCTCGTGGTGCGCGACATGTATTCCGGTGCTCCGACAGGAGGACAAGCGAGGTCCGATGCCGACACGCGCCATCCCGCTGTTTCTGGCCATGACCTTCCTGATCACCTGGGGGATCGTCGGCTTCTACGTGCTCAACCCCGAACTGGCGTCACGCTGGTTCGGACCAATCAGCGGTTCGCACCCGCTCTTCTTCCTCGCCACCTGGGCACCCGCCATCGCGGCGATCGTGCTGGTCCTGTTTCATGCCGGCACCGCAGGGCTGCGAGGCTTCCTGTCGCGGCTCCTGCTCTGGCGGGCGCCGTCGGGCTGGGTGGTCTTCGTGTTGATTGGTTTGCCACTGGTCTTCATGGCCGGATCGCTGATCAAGAACGGCCCGGTTCTGGCGCCGTTGCCGTCCGAGGGCGCCGGTCCGATGGTCGCGGTCATGCTCATGATGCTGTTTCTCGGGCCCATCGAAGAGTTGGGCTGGCGCGGTGTGCTGCAACCCCTGCTTCAGCGCCACATGGCGCCGGTCTGGTCCGGTGCGCTGATCGGGGCAATCTGGGGGCTCTGGCATCTGCCCGCCTTCTATCTTGCAGGCACCGTCTTTGGCGGCTGGAACTTCCTGCCCTTCTTCATCGGCAATGTCGTTCTTGCAGTGCTGGTCACGCCAATCCTGAACCGCACGGGCGGCAGCCTGCTCTGGCCGATGCTGTTCCATTGGCAGCTCATCACCCCGTTCTGGCCAGACGCGCAGCCTTGGGACACCTGGATTCTCGCAATCGTTGCCATTGTCGTTATCTGGTGGAACCGCGAGACGATGTTCACCCGCGAGGGCGCTGTGACAGAGGTCATCCCGCCCCACGCCGCACTGCAGGAGGCAAGATGAGCGTCATGCGGACTGCCCTTGCACTGGCCGCGACGGTCCTCTCGCTCCTCGTCACTGGCCCAGCTCTGGCGGAGGACGAAACGGGCCTCTCGGGCCGGTTGCAAGACACGCTCGATGCGTTCCAAGAACGCTACAATCTTCCCGGCGCGACGGCTGCCATCGTTCTGCCGGACGGGACGGTTGCGACCGTGGCGACGGGCCTCGCGGATGTCGAAGCGGGTCGGGCCATGACACCCGGAACACCGATGCTGGCGGCAAGCATCGGCAAAACCTTCGTGGCGGCGACAGTCCTTTCGCTGGAAAGCGAGGGCGCACTGGCGCAGGACGACCTACTGGCCGAACATCTTAGCGACCGCGCGTGGTTCGCCGACCTTCCCAATGCCCGGAGCATCACGATCGGGCACTTGCTGCACCACCAGTCCGGCCTCCCTGATCATCCGCACCTGACTGCGTTCCAGGACGCCGCGGCGGCAAGGATCGCGTCCGGCGGGCACGCTTTCACCCCGGAGGAACTGCTCGGGTTCGTGACCGAGAGGGAAGCCCTGTTCGGGGCCGGCACCGGCTGGGCCTACAGCGATAGCGGCTACATTGTGCTCGGCCTGTTGATCGAGGAGGTCACCGGGCAGCGCTATTACGACGTCGTCGCGGGACGGTTCCTTGCCCCGGTTGACCTGACCGACACGATCCCGTCGGACCGGCCGGACCTTCCCGGCCTCGCCGTGGGTTACACCATTCCGGACAACCCCTTCGGCCTGCCGGTACGCACGGCGGATGCGCACGGCGTGCTGGTCTGGGATCCGGGCGTCGAATGGACCGGCGGCGGCTTCGCCTCCACCTCCGCCAACCTCGCGCGATGGGGCCATGCGCT
>NZ_JAIPUT010000120.1 GCF_020055635.1 Marivita sp.
AGAGATGTCGAACTGGTCTGGTTCCGACATCGGGCCGGGGCGCGGACGCGGCATCGCCTTCGCCCATACCCATGGCGTGCCCGTTGCCGAGGTCATCGACGTGACCATGACCGAGCGCGGTCTGCGTATCGACGAGATCTGGATTACCGCCGATTGCGGCACCGTCTTCGACCCCGTCAACGCCGAGACGCAACTGACCGGGGCGGCGATCTTCGGTCTCGGCCATGCGATGAACTGCGAATTGACCTATGAGGGCCACGCAGTGCAGCAGACTAATTTCCACGCATTCGAGGGGATGCGGCTGCACCAGACACCGCGGTTCCATACGCAGCTTCTTGGCCGCGCTGAACGGGTGCGCGGCCTTGGCGAACCCGCGACAGCCCCTGCTGCCCCCGCGCTGGCCGACGCGATCTTCGCCGCCACGGGCCAGCGCCCGCGCGAGATGCCGTTCAGCAGATCGGTGGATTTCGCATG
This sequence comes from Marivita sp., assembly GCF_020055635.1. Classification (GTDB taxonomy): domain Bacteria; phylum Pseudomonadota; class Alphaproteobacteria; order Rhodobacterales; family Rhodobacteraceae; genus Marivita. Next base: position 475 of record NZ_JAIPUT010000120.1, read on the forward strand.
AGGCCCGCGATGCGTCTTCCCCTGATCGTCGCGGCCAGTCTCGCGCTTGGAACCCATGCCCTTGCCGAAGGCGAGCATGGTTTGGACCTCTCGGCGCTGCCGGACGTCGGCACGGTCGCGCCTGAGGACGGGTTGGCCGCCTGGGACAGCATACATATGGTTCTGACCCACCCGCGCTGCGTCAATTGCCATGTGGGCGCTGACAACTTGCCGCTCTGGGGGACGGTGCAGGCGCCCGACCGCATCCACGGCATGGCGATCAACGCCGGCGAAAGCCGGATCGGGACAGAAACCATATCTTGCAACGCCTGCCACCAGACCTCGACTCGAGAAAACACCGTGCCGCACGCGGCGCCGCAGACCGGCATGGACTGGCGGCTTGCCCCGGTGGAGTTCCAATGGACCGACCGCAGCAGCGCCGAGATCTGCGCCCAGATGCGCGACCCGGATCGGAACGGCGGCCGCGACGAGGCCGGGCTGATCGAGCACATCCTGCACGATGCCGAGGTGATCGGCTTCATCACTTGGAGCTTCGAGCCCGGCGCGGGCCGCGAGCCGGCCCCCGGCAGCCTGCAAGCGCATCTGGAGGACATGGCGGTCTGGACCGCCGCCGGGATGCCCTGCCCGGCGGGGTGAGCCGCACAATCCGATCAGTTTCCTTCCCTGCGAAAACACTGTCGCTTGGGCCCCGGAGCCGACCTCCACCCGGATGGTCAACGCTGCGGTGCGGCTCCTCCGAACTGGACATCCGCGACCTCGCGCAGCATCCGCTGGGAGGCCAAGGTCAGCAGTGCTGACAGAACTGCCGCTCGTGCTACCAGCGCCAAAGCCTGCCTTAGGGCTGGGTTTGGGCCAGAGCATCTAATGCCAGATGGATGAGGCCATGTCTCGGCGCGTTGCTTGGCCAGACCGCGAAAACGGTGATCGCCTGTAATCCCCAGTCCGGAAGCACATGACTGATCGCCCCGCGCCCCTCGTCCTCCTGCGCCAGGAAATCCGGAACAATGGCAATCCCTGCACCCGCGCGCGCCAGGCGATAGAGTGCCTGCGCATCATTGGCAAAGACGCGCGCTTCGGGCTTGATCGTCGTGTGGGTGCCATCTGATTTTCTGAAGCTCACGGGAACGTGCCGGGCCGGTGTCAGAGCCAGCCAGTCCCAGCCGGCCAGGTCACCGGGATGATCCGGCGCCGGTCTTGTCGCGAGGTAGTCGACCGATGCGATCAGTCTGCGCTTGACCATAAACAGCTTTCGCGACGTCGCGGATGTCTTTGGCTCGGAGGCCATCCTGATCGCGATATCAAAGCCGTCATCGATCAGCGCGCGTCGGATGTCGGAAAAATCCAGCGACAGCCGGATGCGCGGGTAGGTCTTGGAAAACGCCGCGATCCGTTCGATGAAATGGGATTGTGACAGGACGGATGGCACGGTCAGGCGCAGCTCTCCGCTCGGCACGTTTGCGGAGACGGACAGGGCGGCCAGTTCCCCTTCGACGGCCTCCAGCATCTTGTGCGTGGCCGCGAGCAACCTCTGACCCTCCGGCGTCAAGGTGAGCTTGCGCGTGGATCGGTAGATCAGGGCCACGCCAAGGCTTTCTTCGAGCTCGGAGACATGGTGGCTGACCACGGAGGGCGACAGCCGCAGCGCCCGCGCAGCCCCACGGAATGACCCATGGTCGATCGTCTTGGCAAAGATCGCCATCTGGCGCAGTCGGTCGATCATAGTGTCAGTTTTCCGAACAGTTAAATTTATCCATCCTATCTTATGCTGGGATCGGGGTTTGTCCATCTTGGTCCCGGAGGACCCGCAACCGCGCGCCACCGTCAACGACCAATCAGGAGACACATCCATGAACACGTTCCGAACAACTCTTGCAGCAGCCGCGCTTGGGCTGACAGCCATCGCGACCAGCGCAGCCGCCGACGACATGGCGACCGTGCAAACCTTCTACGATCTGCTCAGCAACCCCGGTTCGGAAACGCACGTCGCGGCATTCCTTGGCGCAACGTCCGAGACCTGGGAAAGCGTGGGTGACTATTCTGGCGAGAACGAGGGCCGCGACGGGTTCGTCGGCCAGATGGGGTTCTTCAGCCAGCTCATCCCGGAACTCGACTGGTCCGTGCAGGCGATGCATCAGGACGGCGATTTCGTGACCGTGCGCAGCCGTGCGACGGGAACGCCGACAGGCCCGTTCTTCGGTGTAGATGGCGAAGGGCGCGGCTTCGACATCCTGACCATCGACATTCACGAGTTGGACAACGGCGTAATTGTCCGCACCTATCACGTCGAAGACTGGGCCAGCGCTTTGCAGCAGCTGTCCGGCCGGTGATCTCACCCCCGACAGGAGTATCAACATGCACAGACGACAGCTTCTTGCCGCATCGGCAGCCGCCGCAACGGGGATCGCCCTTGCAGTGCCGGCGACCGCGCAGACCACCAACGACGAATCTCAAGCCTCGCTCGATACGGTCATGGCCTTCATGGGAGCCATGGGTGGCGGTGACATGGACAGCATGGGCGCGCTCATGGCGGACTACATGGTCTGGCAGAACGAAGGCGACCCTGACCTGCCATGGATCGGCACATGGGAGGGCAAGGAGGCGATCTTCGGCTTCCTCGGCACGTTCTCGCAGAATGTTCAGGTGGCCCACTGGGAAAACCAGGATGCTTTTGCCTCCGGTGACACCGTGGCCGTTTTCGGTCGGATGAAATTGCGGCTGACGGCTTCTGGCGCGGAAACCGACGAGTTCACCTTTGCCCTGCGCGCCAAGGTGCGCGACGGACAGGTCGTGCTGTGGAACTGGTTCGAGGACACCTACGCCGTGAGCCAGGCCTTTCACACGACTTGAGCCCGCCAAGCAAAGCTGCTGTCGGGACCAAAAGGATATCGAGATGCCAAGACTTCCAAATCTTGTTTTGACCTCGGCCGTGGCTTCTCTGCTTGCACTGTCAGCACCCGCGTCCGCTCAGACCGTGACTTTCCCGATGCGGGATGGCGCGCGCCCGGATACGACGACCGGCGTGCCCCACGTGCAGATCGGCGTGTTGCCGGTTCCCGAGCTGTCGGAAGAAATGCTGCGTCAAGTCGCTGAATTTCCCGGGGTCGTTCTTGGGGCGACCCGCGTATCGCTCCCCGGTGCGGTCGGGTTTCAGCTGACGCGCGACGTCCCGATCGCACAACCGCAGGCCATCGTCGGCGGGCGCGAGTTTGCGCATCTTCACCCAGATGGCAGCCTTCATGCCGCGCTGCACCCCGAAACAGCCCTTGCCGCTATAGACGCCGGCTGGGCCGTGGCACACCCTTGGGCCGATCAACGCCCGGGCTGGGAGGGGTTCGTTATGATCTACACACCGCTCGACGAGGCCGAATTAGATGTAGTGCTTCGACTGGTGCGCAGTTCCTACACCTTTGTCAGCGGGCAGTCTCTGCCGGAAAAACAAAGATAGCAGCCATCCGAGGCCAACGCCGCATCGGTCGATACGGCTGGAAACCGCCTTGCAGCGGTGCAGCGCCAAGCCCGTGTTCGAGGTGGTCTGAATGTCGGCTTCCAACGTCACGGCTTGGATGGCTCGCTGCTGCGGCGAAGGTCGGCTGTCCGCCGATTCCGTGGAAAAACTAACGTTTGCGAGCGCAGAAATAGCTGTTCCAAATCCGGCACGCGCGCCTTTCCTATCAGGCTTTGCGCGTTTGCTGCGGTGCAGGAAAGATCTTGGCCAGTTTGCGGAGGTTCTGGGCGGTTGCGGCAAGGAGGAATTCGTCATTTGCGCCGCATGGTCCACGTAATCGGAGCCGCCCCAAGCCAAGGATGCGTTTGAGGTGCGCGAAGAGCATCTCGACCTTCTTTCGGAGCTTCATCGAGATGTCGTATTGTTTGGTCTTGGCGAGGTCGCGTGCAACTTGCCGGGCGTCTTCGTGCTCCTCGCGGGTGATGGATCTGGCATCTGCGTTCGGGCAGCATTTCTGTTTCGACGGGCAGGCCTGACAGGTCAGTTTCAAGGCACGGTATTTGGCCCGCCCCTCACTGGTCGGCCCCCGGTTTGGATCGGAATAGTTCCGACGGAACTGCTTCAGTGTCTGGCCCTCGGGGCAGACGTATTGGTCGTTCTCGGCGTCCCACTCGAAGTCCGCCCGGCTCCAGGTGCCATCGCTGCGGCCAGACTTGTCGAAGACCGGAATGTGCGGGGCGATCTTGCGGTCGACCAGCCAGCCCAGCATCGGCCCGGTGCCGTAGGCGGTGTCCGCAATCAGCCGTTCGGGATGCAGGTCGAACCTGGCCTTCACCCGGTCCAGCATGGTCTTGGTCGAGCCGACCTCGGCCTGCCGGATCGACCTCGTGGCTTCCACATCGACAATCACGCCATGATCCGTGTCGATCAGGTAGTTGTTCGAATAGCTGAAGAATGCCGGACCCTTGCGTGCTGCGGTCCACTGGCTGGCCGGGTCGGAATGCGAGGTGAACTTGGGCTGGACCTCGCTGGCCGCACCGAATGCCGCCTCGTCCAGTGTGTCGAGATACTCGCGCACGGCGCGAGGGGCATCCGCCGGGTCGATGCTCGCTGCGTCCCAGTCGTCCTTCGGCGTCGAGTTCTGCTTGTTGGCATCCGCTTCGATCAGGCTGGCATCGATGGCCATGCGCTGACCGCTGACCAGACCTTCCGCGATGCAACGCGCGACGGTCGTCTCAAACAGGTGGCGCAGCAATTCGCTGTCGCGGAACCGACCGTGGCGGTTCTTTGAAAACGTCGAATGATCCGGGACCCGGTCACTCAGATCAAGGCGGCAGAACCAGCGATACGCGAGGTTCAGATGCACCTCTTCACACAGCCGGCGCTCGGACCGGATGCCGAAGCAATACCCGACCAGCAGCATCCTGATCAGCAGCTCGGGATCGACCGACGGGCGGCCTGTGTGGCTGTAGAAACCGGCAAGATGGGTGCGGATGCTGCACAGATCGACAAACCGGTCGATGGACCGAAGCAG
>NZ_JAIPUT010000121.1 GCF_020055635.1 Marivita sp.
AGGGGCTCAACAACCGCGCTGAAAACAGCCATTTGCCTTTCCGAAAACGAGACCGAGTAATGCAGGGCTTCCGATCACCGGGTGGATTGCAGCGCTTCGTCTCTATGCAGTCCGCGACTCGCAATCGTTTCTCTAGGCGTGGAAATCCGCGGCACATGCCGCTTGATCAACGACCGGAATGCAACTTGCAAACTCGGCGAGTTAACGTGACAACACCGTCACGACGGAAACCACCGACTAAAATGCCAGCCGATTCTTCTGTTTTTCGTCGTTACCAGCAATCCTTACTCGAGCTGAGCGCTCTCCAACCACCTTTCGCGATTCAAGCCAATGTCGCGCGCGAGGCAACCAAGGAGAGCAGATGGAGCGTCGCCGGGTAGTAGGACTGCCCTGCCGTGTAATCCGGCAGGGGCACCAACGGCACTGACCTTCCCGTGTTGCGGATCAGAGTCGAGAGGGCCGCGTATCCCGCCGCATCGCTGGTTTCCAGCACCTGCCCGGTCGACGGATCGACGCGCACCGGGGTCCCTGAATCTGTGCCGTCCAGAAACGCACGCAACCGTGCCACGGCGGGGTTGGCAAAGCGACCCGACCAGACCAGATACAATGCGACCCGCAGAGCGTCGTAGCTGTAGTATGTTCCGTATCCGGTTGCCGTGCGCCAGCCTTCTTCATCCAGGGCGATCCAGTCCGGCGTCAGACCCGTTTCGGCGACGCGGGCGATCAGGGCTTCTCCATCATTGGCGACTTCGCCAAGCCGCGGCAAATCGAATGCCGCGCCAAGGGCGTGCAGCGCAAGCGGCATGATGTAGGACAGGTTCAGGATTTCGCGACCGTTATCGGAAAAGCGCTCTGCTCCAGGTCGCAGCAGCAACCCGCCGCCCGGAGCCGGCTTGACGAGGATCTCGTCGATGGCGCGCGCCACTTCGGCAGATCGATCCGCATAGGTTCCTGTCTCGAAACGCCGCGCTGCAACAAGCAGCGCCCAAGCATAGAAAAGATCGCCATCGCTTGCGTTGTTGTAATCCGCGATCCCATCGCCAGGACGCCAACGCCAACTGAGAAGCGGGTCGCGGCGAACGGCAAGATATCGCTCGGTCCATTCGAACATCCGCGCAAAGCTTTCGCCGTCACCCAGTTGCGCGGCCAGAAGCATGGCCCAGCCCTGGCCTTCGGAATGACTGGCCATGTCCTGCAGGGCGTCCACGACACGTCCTTCGGGTGTGAGAAACGCCTCTTTCCACAGGTCCCAAGATGATTGGGGGACGGCTTCACGGGCCGCCGGGAACGTGCCAGTGACACTGGCCGCAGGCACGATCGTCAGAAAGGATCTTCGATGCATCCGATGTCCAATGCCAAGGGTAGGAACGGTCATTCCCGAATGTTACTAATCTTCCCATGAAGAAGGAAACCATACCGCCCGCCCGTCGTGAAGTCTCTGCCATAACCCTGCGCCGCGCCGTCTTCGGTCTCGTATTTGCAGGGATCCTGCTCTTCAGTCTCGCCGCCGTGGTGATCGTGCGCGACCGGGTGCGCGATTTCCAGAACGCGGCGCTCGAAAACGCCGTCACGATTCGGACCGACGCGGCGCGGCTCGCGTTTGCCCGAGCGCTGGAACAGGACTGGCAGCACCTTCAGAAGATCGCAGATGATCTGGCGGAATTGGACCTGGAAGAATTGCGTGCCGTGCTGAACGCCGCCGCCTCAACTGACGAAAGGGTTTCCTGGGCGGGTTTCGCATCGCCGGACGGCACAGTCGTCGCGGCGTCGGGCGGCTTGCTCCAGGGTGCAAGCGTGTCCGAGCGGCCATGGTTTCGCCGCGGCTTGCAATCACCGTTTGCCGGCGATGTCCACGATGCCTTGCTGCTCGCGGAGGCAGTCCCCGAAGGCCCATACGGCCCCGCGCGGTTCCTTGATATGGCGGTGCCCGTGGCCGGAGACGATGGTCGGGTCGCCGGTGTGCTTGGCTTTCACATAAACGCCAATTGGGCCGAGGAATTCCTGACCGAATTCGCGCGGACGACAGAAATCGTCCTGGTGCTGGTGAATCCGCAGGAAGAGGTGGTCATTTCCACGAACCGCGATATGCCCGAGCTGCCGGATCTGCAAAGCATGCGGGCCGCTGCTGCCGGTATCGCCGTGGCGGAGCGTGAAACCTGGCCGGACGGCACGACCTATTTCACCACTGTCTTGCCGTCGGTTGGCTATGGTGAACTGCCTTCATTCGGTTGGAGCCTCATTGGTCGCAGCGAGATCGATAAATTTTCCCTGACATCCGGGGCGGAACTGGTTCGGATCGCAGCGTCGGGTGTGCTGGTTGCCGGCGGACTTCACCTCCTGCTGACCTTGGTATTCGTGCGGATTTTTCTGACACCGTTATCCGCTCTCATCGAGACCGCTGGGCGGATGGCCGCCGGCCACGAGGAGTATCCGGCGGAGGTGCGAACACCGGCGGAGGCACAGCGCTTGTCGGCAGCCTTGGTGCGGTTGGGATTGGAACCCCGTCAGCGTTGATCTCAGGGCCTGCGGCTGAAACTGAGCCTGCGAGCGAGATCTCTGAACACCGGTCCCATTCGGACCGCCTCGACATTCGGCGCGGCGCCTTCGGTGTAGAACCGCCGCATGAGTGCGTCATTTGCCTCGGCATCCGGGGCCAGCAACATGCGTGCCCCGTCGGCAACCCGCGCGATCACGGTGGCCTCGATCCTGCCGACCTCGGGGATGTCCAGAATGCCGTTTGTGCCTGCGGCAAACATGCCGCCCCTGATCCGCGCCGTGTGTTGCGTCAGCGAGGCGATCCAGACCGGACGGGCAACATCGCCCGCTGCCTCGAAGGTTGCCCGTATTGGCTGGTCGGCAACATGTCGTTCCTTGCGTGGCAGTTCCACACAGGCGATCAGGATGAAGGTCAGGGTGAAGAGATTGTAGATCGTCCAGAACAGCACGACAGATTTGCCGTCGCCCGCATCGTAGAACGCAAAGCGGTCCCAGAATATGCCGATCGTCAGGCCCAGAACCGTAAGCGCGAGCAGAGTGATATAGGGCGCCATCAAATGCCACTGCACCTGAACCTGGCTGCGGTCGCCTCCCTTGGCCGTGACGCTGAAGGGGTGACCCTTGGGACGCAACAACCCGGTGACTGCCGCTCGGGTGATCTGAATCGCGCCAAGGTGCTGGCTCACGTCTTTCAAGAGCGGCACCAATGTTCCCGGTGCCAGGAGATTGTAAGCCATCACGGTCCACAGGAAATAGACACCGAAATAACTCAGCACGTCCGGCACGGTGGCGTCGACGACGGTCACGTTGAAGAACCAGTAGAGCAGCGGATAGATGAATGCTGCGGTCCGGAACGGGAATGTCGTCAGCCAGTAAAGTGCCGAGTCGATCACGCTCCAACGGTCCCTGAGGCGAAGGGTGTTGCGTGCGAAAGGACCATACCGGCTGCGCGCAATCTGCATGAGACCCAGGCACCAGCGCGCCCGCTGCGTGACATACTCCTTAAGCCCCTCCGGCGCGAGTCCCTCGGTCAAGGGCTCGTTCAGATAGTGCGTCTCCCATCCCTTTTCCTGAAGCGCCAGGGTCAGGAGGAAATCCTCGGTGATGCTGTCGGTCGGAAGCCCCCCGAGTTCCGCCACGGCCTCCCAGCGCGCGATTGAGGATGTCCCGCAACAGATCGCCAGGCCCCAGGCGTCGCGGGCCGGCTGCATCTGGTCGAAGAAGAAACGCTGCTCGTCAGGATAGGACCGCGACAGGCCCAGATTGTGCTGCATCGGATCGGCATTGAAGAAATGCTGCGGCGTCTGGACGAGCCCGGTCGTATCGTCGTGGAATAGAGCCAAGGCACGGCGCAGGAAGTTCCGATGAGGCACGAAGTCTGCATCGAGAACGGCAAAGAAGGCGGGCGGACCTTCTGCTTCGAGCATCTTGAGCGCGTGGTTGATGTTGCCCGCCTTGGCCCCCTTGTTGTCCGGTCGCGTGACATGGCGCGCACCACGCTTTTCGCAGAACTCGCGCAGCCAGTCCCGCTTGCCATCATCAAGCACCAGGACTTCGACATTCGGGTAGTCCAGCGCGAGACTGCCGACGATGCTGCGTTCGAGAACCTCGATGTCCTCGTTATACGTCGCAATCAGGACGGCGACGCGCGGGGCAGGTTCGGGTTCCCACCAGGCCTCGTTCGCGGTGGCCTCGTCGCGGCGGTCACGGATCCGCGACATCAGGAGGTTGGCACTGATCGAACTCGCGAGCGTCGCCAGCTCGAGCGCGAAAAGCGAGCCGCTGGCCAGGAAATCCACCGTAAAGCCTGCGGGCGCAAGGGTCTCGGTCAGCCGCCACCACGCATAGCGCAGCGCAAGCAGGATCGTGACACCCATCAGCAAGCTGCGGTGAAGCGTGCTCTTGCGATCCACCAGGCCCGGCAGGATCAATGCCAATCCAGCGACAAGCAGCATCTGCATTGCGCTGGACTGCGTTTCGCTGAGCCAGACAGGTAGCATCAGAAGACCGACCGCAGCCAATCGAGCGGACGGTCTTCGAAGAAGACGCGCCCGGTGCGGCCCACCGGGCAGGACAGTTCGGAATCGGTCTCAAGTCCGGAAACAGCCATGGCAACATCGAACCTCTCAAGATGCTCGGCGCTCGGGGCGACCGCGAGATTCTGGTAGATCGTGCCTGCCCCTGCTCCGGCAAGGCGAGTGACCGTGCCTGTGTATACCTCGCCACTGCCGGACAGGCGGAACTGTCCGGTGTCGCCGACACGCAGGCTGTTATAATTGTTTTCGGTAACCGACAGGGTCACGAGCAAGGCGTCGCAATCCACGATGCGCAGGATCGGCTCGCCTCGCTGCAACCGTTCGCCATCCGATGCGAGCACCTCCCAGATTCGGCCGTTTGTCGTGGCTTCGATCTCATCTTCGGTGAGTCGGTTTACGGAGAACCGTGCGTCATCGACCCGGTCGGCGATGGCGGCTCGACGGGCCTGCGCCGCCACGAGGTCGGCATTGAATCCATCCAGAACAGTGACGAGTTCCACGCGGCGCTGCTCAGCGTTCGGGGCGTCATTGTAGCCGTCGCCCACGAAGACGCCGTTTCGCGCCGCGGCAAGAGCGTTCTCAAGCAGGTCCACCTCCTGTCGCGCCAGGCTTTCGGCGGCGGATGCTGCGTTGCCTGCCAGGGAAGCATCCTGCTCCGCTGCATCCTCGTCGGCATCCACGCCATAGAGGGCAAGACGATCACGGGCATGTTCAAGTTGAAGTTCGATATCCCTTATCTGGCGCTCGGTAAACCGCTGGCTTCGGTTTTCAAGCGTCTCCGCGATCTCTTCCGTCGCGCGGATCAGGCTCTCGAGCCGCGTCACTTCCGCCTCGGCGAAGGAGAGCTCCATTTCGAGATCATTGAGGCGAACCGCATCCACCAGCGGGTCGGTGACCGACGCCAAGACCTCGTTTTCTGT
>NZ_JAIPUT010000122.1 GCF_020055635.1 Marivita sp.
TGCTATGCCGTCCTACTATGCCGTCTTACCCCACTCAGCGTGCCGAACTCGCGCATACAGGTCCCGCAGACCCATATAAATATGGGGTAAGGCGTCCCCACCCTACCCCAAAAACGGTCTCGAAAACCGATACTCGGAGATTCGAATCTCTCCGCTGCGGTGAGCCAAGCAATCTATCGAACGCGGCAATTGCACCATTTTCCCTTCGCTCGGCGACGCGATCCATGGAGTGGGTTCCTCATCGCGGTGTCTCTCGAGTCGCAGCGATACTGCTGCGCAAGGAACATTGTTGTAGGCCCCCTCTCCCCTTGCTAACATAATTGTCGAATCCGTTGGGGTGCCCTGTCTGGGGCTGAGAGGCGCAAGCCGACCCATCGAACCTGATCCGGCTAATACCGGCGTAGGGAACGGAGCACGACCTGGCGCGGCCGACGGCTGCCGCCTTTTCGCCCTCCTTCCGTCGCCGGTTGGGGGAAAGCGATGATGAGACACGCAACCGCACTGACCATCGCAGGCTCCGACAGTGGCGGCGGCGCAGGGATTCAGGCCGATCTCAAGACGTTCTCGGCGCTGGGTGTCTACGGAACAAGCGCGATCACCGCCATCACCGCACAGAACACACGCGGCGTCTTCGCGGTCGAAAGCGTCTCGCCCGTCGTCATCGGGGCGCAGATCGCCGCCGTGCTCGACGACATCCCGCCCCAGGCCATCAAGATCGGCATGCTGGCCTCGTCAGAGATCGTCGCCGCCGTCGCCGAGGCGATAAAGGGCTACACCGGTCCGGTCGTGCTCGACCCGGTGATGATCGCAAAGTCCGGGGACGCGCTGCTGGCGCGGGACGCCGAGGCCGCTCTGATCGAATGGCTGCTGCCCCGCGCCGACGTGCTGACGCCGAACCTGCCCGAGGCCGCGCGCCTGCTGCATCGCAGCCCGGCATGCGACGCGCAGGAGACCGAAGCCCAGGGCCAGGCCCTGCTCGGGCTTGGCGCGCGGGCCGTGGTAATGAAAGGCGGCCATGCGGCGGGACGGACCTGCATCGACCGGCTGGTCACGGCATCGGGCGTCACCGCGTTCGAGCAGCCGAGGATTGCCACCCGCAACACCCACGGTACAGGATGCAGCCTGTCTTCGGCCATCGCCGCCGAACTGGCCAAGGGCGCCGGGGTCGAACAGGCGGTGCGGCGGGCGCAGGCTTGGCTGCACGGCGCGATCCGTGCGGCGGACGGGCTGGGCATCGGCGGCGGTCACGGACCCGTGCATCATTTCCACGAGGTCTGGCGATGATGCGGGCCCGCGTTCTGGGGGCCGGCGTCGCCGGGCTGTGCGTGGCGGCGGAACTTGTCGGACAGGGCTGCAATGTCACAGTCTTCGACCCGGTGCCCCGGCCGGGGCCCCACGGCTGTTCCTGGTGGGCCGGCGGGATGCTGGCCCCGTTCTGCGAAAGCGAAACGGCCGAGGAACCGGTCGTCCGGCTGGGCCAGGAGGCGGCCGGCTGGTGGGAACGTCAGGGCGTGGCCGTCACCCGGCAGGGAACCCTCGTGCTGACGCTTGGCCGCGACCGGCGCGAGTTGGACCGCTTCGGGCGGCGTGTCGCGGGCCACCAGAGCCTCGACGCCAAAGGCCTTGCCGCGTTGGAGCCGGATCTCGATGGCCGGTTCGACCGAGCGCTGCACATCCCCGGCGAGGCGCATCTCGATCCGCGTGCCGCACTTGCCCACCTGCGCACCCGGCTGGAAAGCGCGGGCGTTGCGTTCGTCGCCGAACAGGGCCGGCCCGAGGGCCTGACCTTCGATTGCCGGGGTATGGCGGCGCGCGACCGCCTGCCGGACCTGCGCGGGGTCAAGGGCGAGATGGCGGTGCTGCGCAGTGCCGACCTGCGCCTGAACCGCCCGGTACGGCTGCTGCACCCGCGCTATCCGCTTTACGTGGTGCCGCGCGCGGACGGGCTCTTCATGCTGGGCGCGACCCAGATCGAAAGCGACGACCGCAAACGCAGCGTCCGCTCCGTCCTCGAGCTGCTGTCGGCTGCCTATGCGCTGCACCCGGCCTTCGGCGAGGCAGAGCTGGTCGAGATCGGCGCCGACGCTCGCCCCGCCTTTCCCGACAACCTGCCCCGCCTCAGCCGGCAGGGCGACACGATCCACGTCAACGGCCTCTTCCGTCACGGCTTCCTTCTGGCCCCCGCGCTGGCACGGATGGCGGTCGAAGCGGCCTGCGACCGAACAAGACCGGAGTTTTGGCATGAAGATTGAGATCAACGGCACCCTGACCGAGGTGCGCGCCGACACGCTGGCCGGGGTTCTGGACGAACTCGGCCATGGCGACGCCAAGGTTGCCACCGCCCTCAACGAAACCTTCGTGCCTGCCTCGGCGCGCGGGCAGACCGCACTTGCCCCCGGCGACCGGGTCGAGATCGTCGCGCCAAGGCAGGGAGGTTGAAATGCAGCTTTACGGCTCGGAAATCAGCTCGCGCCTCATGCTCGGCACGGCGCAGTATCCCTCGCCAAGCGTGCTGGCCGAGGCGTTCCGCCGCTCCGGCGCGGGCATCGCCACTGTCTCTGTCCGCCGCGAGGCGGGGGGCGAGCGGGCCGGCGCGGCGTTCTGGGATCTGGTGCGCGATCTGGGCGTGACGCTTTTGCCCAATACCGCGGGCTGCCATTCGGTGCGCGAGGCGGTCACGACGGCACAGATGGCGCGCGAGCTGTTCGATACGTCCTGGATCAAGCTCGAGGTGATCGGTCATGCCGACACGCTCCAGCCCGACCCGTTCGGGCTGGTCGAGGCGGCCCGCATCCTGACCGATGACGGCTTCAAGGTCTTTCCCTACACGACCGAGGACGTTGTGCTGGCCGATCGCCTTCTCGACGCCGGATGCGAGGTCCTGATGCCTTGGGGCGCCCCCATCGGCACCGGGCTGGGGTTGACCAACATCTACGGGCTGCGCACGCTGCGTGCGCAGTTTCCTGACGTGCCGATGGTCGTGGATGCGGGCCTTGGCCTGCCGAGCCAGGCGGCGATGGCGCAGGAAATGGGGTTCGACGCTGTGCTGCTGAACACCGCCGTGGCAAAGTCGGGCGATCCGGCGGCGATGGCCGAGGGGTTCGCCCGGGCGGTGGAGGCGGGGCGACTGGCGTATCAAGCCGACCCGATGGAGCCGCGCGACATGGCCGCACCCTCGACGCCAGTGATCGGCAAGGCGTTCCTCTCATGAGCCTCGACCGCTTCTATCCGATCTTCGACAGCCCTGATTGGCTGGAACGCACCCTGCCCCTTGGCGTGACGCTGGTGCAGTTGCGGATCAAGGACACGCCCGAGGCCGAGTTGCGGGCGGTCATGGCGCGGGCGCAGGCGCTGTGCCGCCGGCACGGCGCGGTGCTGGTGGTCAACGATCACTGGCGGGTGGCCATCGAACTCGGCTGCGACTGGGTGCACCTGGGACAGGAGGATCTCGACGCGGCGGACCTGCCCGCCATCCGTCGCGCCGGGCTGAAGCTGGGCATCAGCACGCATGATCATGCGGAACTCGACCGGGCGCTGTCGATTTCACCCGACTACGTGGCGCTCGGGCCGGTCTATCCGACGATCCTCAAGAAGATGAAGTGGCAGCGGCAGGGCCTCGAGCGCGTGACCGAATGGAAGCGGCTGATCGGCGACCTGCCCCTCGTCGCCATCGGCGGGATGAGCGTCGAGCGCGCGGCGGGTGCCTTTCAGGCCGGGGCCGACATCGTGTCTGCGGTCACCGACATCACCCTGCATGCCGACCCCGAGGCGCGCCTGCGCCAGTGGATCAAGGCGACGCGATGACCCGCTACGCCCGCCAGGTCGCCGTGCCCGAATTCGGCGCGGATGGACAGGCCCGCTTGCGGGATGCGCATGTGCTGGTCGTCGGCGCGGGCGGGCTTGCCGCGCCGGTGCTGCAATATCTCGGCGGTGCGGGCGTCGGGCGCATCCGGCTGGTCGACCCCGACCGCGTCGAGGTGACGAACCTGCACCGCCAGACGCTGTTCCGCGAGGCCGATATCGGCCGCCCCAAGGCCGAGGCCGTCGCCGCACACATCATCGCCCTGAACCCCGAATGCCGCGTCGAGGCGCTCGCCGCCGCGCTCGATCCGGCCAATGCCGCTGCACTCTGCGCCGGCGCGGACCTCGTGCTCGACTGCGCCGACAGCTTCGCGGCAAGCTACATCCTGTCGGATGCCTGCCATGCCTCCGGGCAGGTGCTGGTCAGCGCCTCGGTGATCGGTCTGGACGGCTATGCCGGGGCCTTCTGCGGCGGCGGGCCAAGCTTGCGCGCCGTGTTCCCAGACCTGCCGCGGCGCGCGGGGTCCTGCGCCGAGGACGGCGTCCTGGGGCCCGTCGTGGGGGTGATTGGCGCGCTACAGGCGCAGATGGCGGTGGCGCTGCTGGCGGGCATCCCCCCGTCGCCGCTGAGCCTTCTCGTCACCTTCGATGCCCGAACCTTCCGCTCTGGCGGGTTCCGCTTTGCCGGCGCGGCCGAGCCGGAGCGCCAGCCGCGCTTCCTCGCGCCGTCCGAGATTGCCGAAACCGACTTCGTCGTCGACCTGCGGGTCGAGACCGAGGCGCCGCTGGTGCGTCCCACCGCCCGCCGACTGCCCGTCACGGCCTTCGGGCCGCACGGCCCCCTCCCCGCGCCCGGCCAGCGCGCCGTGCTCTGCTGCCGTTCCGGCCTGCGGTCTTGGGCCGCGGCGGAACGGCTGGCCTCGGTGTGGGACGGAGAAATTCACCTTGTCGCCATGGGCGACCCGACCGGAGAGACCCTATGAAAGCACCCCTGACCGCCCTCGCCTTGCTGATCGCCATGCCTGCCGCCGCGCAGGACCGGATGACCGTCATGCTCGACTGGTTCGTGAACCCCGACCACGGACCCATCATCATCGCCGAACAGCAGGGATATTTCGCCGATGCGGGGCTGGAGGTCGAGGTGATCGCCCCCGCCGATCCCTCCGACCCGCCCAAGATGGCCGCCGCCGGGCGTGCCGATCTGGCCATTTCCTATCAGCCGCAACTGCATCTTCAGGTGGCCGAGGGCATGCCGCTGATCCGGGTGGGCACGCTCGTCGCCACGCCGCTCAACTGCCTGCTGGTGCTGAAGGACGGCCCCATCGGGGACATCGCGGACCTTGCAGGCCGCAAGGTCGGTTTCTCGCTGGCAGGGGTCGAAGAGGCGCTGCTGTCGGCGATGCTGGGCCAGGCCGGGCTGGAGACCGGCGATATCGAGCTGGTCAACGTCAACTGGTCGCTCTCGCCCTCGCTCATGTCGGGGCAGGTGGATGCCGTGATCGGGGCCTACCGCAATTTTGAACTCAACCAGATGGAGA
>NZ_JAIPUT010000123.1 GCF_020055635.1 Marivita sp.
CTTCGACCAGCGTCAGGCATTCGATGTCAGGACCGCCCGGCACATCGAAGGCCGCCAGCGCGTCCCTAAGCCCGTCCGTCACCGCCTGGTTCGAGTTCGGGTTGATGACAACGATGGGACCGCTCATGTCAGGATCTCTGCGCCGAAATTCGTCGCCGGATCGGTTTCGGGCAGGCGCGTTCCGGTGAGGCCCGACAGATCGCTGCGTCCCCGTTTGACAAAGGCCCCGTCACCGGGCTTGGCGATCAGTTCGCCATTCTCCACGATGCGCTTTCCGCGTGTCAGAACGGTCACTGGCCAGCCGGTGACCTCCATCCCTTCGAACGGGTTGTAATCCATCGCGTCGTGCATCTCGCCGGCAACCCGCGTCTCGGACGGATCCCAGATCGCGATGTCCGCATCGGCACCGATGGCCAGCGTGCCCTTGGTCGGGTGCATGCCGTAAAGCCGCGCCGCGTTGGTCGAGGACAGCGCCACGAACTGGTTGAGGCTGATCCGTCCCTTGACCACGCCTTCGGAGAACAGCATCGGCAGGCGCATCTCGATCCCCGGCATGCCATTGGCGAACTTGCGGAAATCCACGTCGCGCCCGTTGGCGAACTTGCCTGTATCGTCGAACCGGTAGGGTGCATGGTCGGACGACACGACGCTGAACGTACCGCCCGCGATATGCCGCCACAGGACATCCTGTGTGTGACTGTCGCGCAGGGGTGGAGAACAGATGAACTTGGCCCCTTCCTTGCCGGGCCGGTCCAGATCATCACGGGTCAGGAACAGGTATTGCGGGCAGGTTTCACCGAACACATAGGCCCCATCCGCCCGCGCCTCGGCCACCAGCTTTGCGCCCTTGGGGGTCGAGACATGCACGATCATCAGCGGCGCATTGGTCAGCTTGGACAGGCTGATCGCGCGGTTGATCGCCTCTTCCTCGGCCAGAGCGGGGCGCGCGGGCGCGTGGAATTTCGGATCGGTATGGCCGTTCTCGGCCAAGGCCGTCGCCATCCACGTCAGCATGTCATGGTTCTCGGCATGCACCATGGTCAGCCCGCCATGCCGCCGCGCGACGGTCAGGATGTCCAGAAACTGCGCATCGCTGACGCGGGTGGCATAGGTCATGAAGACCTTGAACGACGTGATGCCCCGGTCAAAAACCGCTGGCAGTTCGGCCAGCACATCGGCGTTCGGGTCGGTCAGAATCAGGTGGTAGGAATAGTCGATCACCGATTTGGGTGCTGCCCGGCCATCATAGGTGGCCAGCGTGTCGGCCACGCTCTGTCCCATCTTCTGCGCGGCAAAGGGCACGAAGCATGAATTGCCCCCGAACGCCGCCGAGATTGAGCCGGTCTCGTAATCATCCGCCGTCATCAGCCCCATGCCGCTTTCCTGCGCGATATGACAATGCGCCTCGATCCCACCGGGCAGGACCAGCTTGCCGGTGGCGTCAACCACGTCATCGCCGCTCAGGTCATGGCCCAGCGTAGCGATCTTGCCGTCGCGAATGCCGATATCGGCGCGAAAGGTCTCGGACGCAGTGGCCAGCGTGCCGCCCTTGATCACCAGATCATGTTTCATGCTGTCTTCCTCCCCTCCATTCTTACCCAAGATCGGCCAGCTTTCGGTCCAGACGGTCCATCAGGCGCATCAGTTCTGCGTGGTCGGCCTTGGTCATAGACGGCCCGGGTGCACGGACCTTGGGACTGGCCAGCACGCCACGACGGTGCAGGATTTCCTTGCGGATGGCGAGGCCAAGGCCAAGCTGCTGCTCATAGCGCACCATTGGCAAATAGGCGTCGAACAGGTCTTCCGCGCCGTCCACATCGCCTGCCTTGTGTCGTGCGACCACTTGCACCAGCATTTCGGGATAGGCAAAGCCGGTCATCGCGCCATCTGCGCCGCGCTGCAATTCCTGTGGCAGGAACAGCGCCGCGTTGCCCGTCAGGATCGACAGGCGCGGCGTATCGGCTGTTCCGGTCTCGTCGCGCACACGGGACAGCTTGTTCAGGCCGGGCCAGTCTTCGTGTTTGAGCATGACAATCTGGTCATGGTCGCGAGTCAGTTGAAGAATGGTCTCGACGCTGAATTGCACGCCGGTGGTCTGCGGATAATCCTGAAGACAGACAGGCACATCGGGTCCAAGCGCGGCACAGAACTGCGCGAAATAGCTTCTCAGCTTGGCTTCCGTCGCCAGACCCGGCATCGGCGCCACCATGACCCCCGCCGCACCCGCATCCATCACGCTGTGCGACAGCCGCGCCATGTTGTCGAGCCCCGCACCCGAAACGCCGACCACGACGGGCACCCGCCCCGCCACGCGGTCGAGCACATGCTGGGCAAAGCGCGACGATTCCTCGCCCGAGAGTTTCGGGGCTTCGCCCATGATGCCGAGGATCGTCATGCCCGACACGCCGCAGTCGAGGTAGAAATCCACCATCCGGTCGGTGCTGTCGAGATCGAGCGCGCCATCGTTGGCGAATGGTGTCGCGGCGATGATGAAAACGCCTTCGGATTCCCTGTCGATCTTCTGTGTCATTCCCTGTCCTCCGCATCCTTTTCCGGTCGATACGGCTCTGGAATCCCGAACCGTTCGATCTCTTCCAGCCGAGCATACCGGTCTGCGAAAAGCCGTGCGACCGGATAATCGCCGGCCCAGTCGACATACATCGTAGCGGTGTTCACCAGCCCGGCGCGCGTTGCAAGTCCGATCGCCCGGCCCAGCAGGATCGACCGTTCGGCGCTCAGAGACAGCGCCATCATGCGTTCGCATTCGATGGCGACCGGCGCATCGGCCAGCCGGGGCGGCTTTACCCGACCGGAGGGCGCCAGTTTCAGCCCCAACGCAGTCGGTTCGCTTTCGCCCGGATCAATGACGCCGTGCCCACCATGTCCCTGACCAGCGCGGGCGTTGCAAGGTTCACGACGAATTCACCGGTTGCGTCGATGTTGCGGGTGGTGTCCTTGGCGCTGCCATCGGGCTTGTGTTGCAGGCCAAGAATGATCAGCGCCGGGTCCTGCCCGAAGACGTTGAAGAACGAATAAGGCGCGGCGTTGACCACGCCTTGCGCATCCATTGTCGTCACCCAGGCCACCGGGCGCGGGATCACCAGCGCCGACAGAAGCTTGTAACGGTCCTGCGCGCTGATGCTGTCCAGATCCAGAATGTCTGTCATGCGTCGGGCAACACGACGCCGGTCTGGGTGCCGATCCGCTGGTAATGCTCGATCCGGCGGTGGCGGCCAAAGTCGAAAATCGTGGTCTTGCCAAAATTGCAGGCATCCATGTCGCAGGGATGCACGATCAACTCGTCGTCTTCACTCTTGGCCCGTGCCACGACATAGCCGTTTGGATCGACAATGATCGACCCGCCCATCAGCGGATGCCCGTCCTCGTCGCCCGCCTTGGCGACACCGACGACCCATGTGGCGTTCTGATAAGCCCCTGCAGTCATCGACAGGTCGGAATGGTAAAGCCGCTGTTCCAGCCCTTCATCGGACATCTGGCTGTTCACCGAGGGTGTGTTATAGCCGAGCAGGACCAGTTCGACACCTTGCAGGCCCATTTCGCGATAAACCTCGGGCCAGCGGCGGTCATTGCAGATGCACATCCCCATCAGCGCATCCATGTTGCGCCAGACCGGAAAGCCCAGATCGCCGGGTTCGAAATACCGTTTCTCAAGGTGCTGGAACGCCCGTTCCGTGTCGAATTCCGAATGACCGGGCAGATGCACCTTGCGGTACTTGCCGATGATGTTGGCCTCGCGGTCTGTCAGGATTGAGGTGTTAAAATGATGCCCGTCCGGGGTGCGTTCCGCATAGCCGAAACTGATCGCCATGTTCGCCGCCTTGGCCGCCTCGAACAAAGGCTTCGTGGCATCGTTGGGCATCTCGGCTTCGAACCATTGATCAACTTCGGCTTGGTCCTCCATGTACCAGCGCGGAAAGAACGTGGTCAGCGCAAGTTCGGGATAGACCAGCAGATCGCACCCTGCCCCCTTGGCCTGATGCAGCAAGGCGATCATCCGCTCCACCACCGCCGCGCGCGGTTCGGCTTTCTGGATCGCGCCAAGCTGCGCGCCTCCGATCACGATTTCCCGCATAGTGTCTCTCCCTCGTTAATCATGCGTTCAAACTTTTTCCAAAACGGCTGACCACCCGCACCAGCGGCCAAAGCAGCACAAGATAGACGAGTGCCGCCAGTACGATGGGCGAGGCGTTATAGGTGATGGAGCGCGCCATATCGGCTGCGTGAAGCATTTCGCCCAACGACACGACAGAGGCCAGCGAGGTAAGCTTCACCACTTCGATCGTGTTGGACAAGAGGTCAGGCAAGACGTTGCGCACCGCTTGGGGCAGCACGACATAGCCCAGCGTCTGCGGCGCGCTAAGGCCGGTGGACCGCGCGGCTTCGCTTTGGCCATAGCCAACGGACTGGATGCCAGCCCTGAAAATCTCGCCGTAATAGGCCGAGTTGTTAAGAAAGAACGCGATCACGACTGCCATGAAAGGCGACAGTTGCAGCCCGGCAAAGGGTAGCCCGGCATAGACGAAGATCAGCAACACCAGTGGCGGAATGGCGCGGAAGAAATCCACCAGCGCGATCACCGGCCACCGGATCCAGCGCGATCTCGCAGCCGATCCCAGCGCCGCCAGCAACCCGCCCACCAATCCCATCGGGATCACGGCAAGGCAGATGAGCAAGGTCATGCCCAGCCCTTGCAGGATCATCGGCCAGGCCGCGACCATGATCTCGACATTGAAGAACTGTTCGATCAACTGGTCCATGCCTTACGCCTTTCGCCAGGAAAAGCGGCTTTCCAGCCAGCGGGCAAGGATCACCAGCGGCAGGAACAGCAGCACATAGGCAATCGCCGCCAGCATCAGCGGCGACGCGTTGCCGGAAAAGCTTTGCGCCGTGGTCGCCTGGTTGAGGATGTCCGGCACGCCGATCACCGTGCCAAGCGCCGTCATCTTGGTGATCGCGATGGCGCGGTTGGTCATCGGCGGGATCGCAACGCGCAACGCCTGTGGCATCACCACCCAGACCAGCGTTCCGGTAAAGCCGATCCCGGTCGAGCGCGCCGCCTCCCATTGGCCGCGATCCACCGAGGTGATCCCGGCCCAGATGATCTCTTCGGCAAAAGCGGCGAGCGTGAGGGTCAGCACCAGGAACAGCACGACGAAGCTGGACAGGAACAGCCCCGCATTGGGCAGGCCGAAAAAGGCGATCAGGATCAGCACAAGCGGCGGAATGGCGCGGAAGACGTCGGCAAAGATCACGATCAGCAGCGACAAAATCCGAATGCGATACGCCCGCAGCATTGCCAGCGCAGTGC
>NZ_JAIPUT010000124.1 GCF_020055635.1 Marivita sp.
CCTGTGTCGTGTCCTGCAAAGGCTGGAACACCGAAAACTACGGCGCGCCCCTGTCGGATCAGAACCCTTACGGCGCGGACCCGTCCGGCACCTTCCTGAACCGGATCCATTCCTACGAGGTGCAGCCCGAGACCGGCCCTGCACAGTTGATTCACTTTCCGAAATCCTGTCTGCATTGCGAAGATGCGCCCTGCGTGACCGTCTGCCCCACCGGGGCAAGCTACAAGCGCACCGAGGACGGGATCGTTCTGGTCAACGAGACCGACTGCATCGGCTGCGGCCTCTGTGCCTGGGCCTGCCCCTACGGCGCGCGCGAGCTGGATCAGGCGGAAGGCGTGATGAAGAAATGCACGCTCTGCGTCGACCGCATCTATAACGAGAACCTTCCCGAGGAAGACCGCGTGCCCGCCTGCGTGCGCACCTGCCCGTCGAACGCGCGCCATTTCGGCGATCTGGGTGATCCCGACAGCGACGTCAGCCAGATGGTCGCCGAACGCGGCGGGATGGACCTGATGCCGGAGCAGGGCACCAAGCCCGTGAACAAGTACCTGCCGCCACGTCCCAAGGACCGGTTGAACAACGAAATCGACATCCTTGCGCCCCTGCTGGAGCCGGTCGCAGAAGAGCCGAAAGGCTTTCTTGGCTGGCTCGACAAGGCGCTGGAGAAAATCTGATGCATCCAGCCCCGTCCATCATCGCGTTCAGCACGTTTTCCGGTCTTGGCCTTGGCCTGCTGTTCTGGCTTGGGGTCGACACCTCCGCGCCCACCGGGTGGGTCGCGTTTGTGTTCTTTGCCATCGCCTACGTCCTTGCTGCCGGAGGGTTGATTTCGTCGACCTTCCACCTGGGGCGTCCCGAACGTGCGCTCAAGGCGTTCACCCAGTGGCAGACAAGCTGGCTGAGCCGCGAGGCCTGGTGCGCAGTCGCGGCCCTTGTCACCATGGGCATCTACGGCTTTTTCCTCGTGTTCTTCGACCGGCAGATCATGTTGCTGGGTCACCTCGGGGCGTTCTTCTGCCTGCTGACTGTCTACACCACCTCCATGATCTACGGTCAGCTCAAGACCGTGCCGCGCTGGAACACCGGGCTGACCCCGGCCTTGTTTCTCGCGCTGTCGGTTGCGGGGGGCGCGCTGCTTTCGGGGCGGGTCACCATCGGCCTGATCCTTCTAGTGATCGCCGGCGCCATTCAGGGCCTCTGGTGGAAACGGGGCGACAGGCGGTTTGCGCAATCGGGCACGACGATGGCGACAGCCACGGGCCTGGGCGACATCGGCGAGGTGCGCGCCTTCGAGTCGCCGCACACCGGAACGAATTACCTGCTCAAGGAAATGGTCTATACCGTCGGCCGCCGTCACGCCCGGAAACTGCGCCTGATCGCGCTGGCGCTGATGCTGGTTCTGCCGGTCTTCCTGCTCATACTGCCGAACCCGCATGTCTTCGGTGTCCTGGCACTGTTCAGCCATGTTGCGGGGGTGCTGGTATCGCGCTGGCTGTTCTTTGCAGAGGCCGAACACGTGGTCGGATTGTATTACGGCATGCGGTGACCGGTTCGGCCCTGCATGCCTGCCGCTACCGCGATTTCCAGCTGTCGAGCCACCGGCGGAACCCGCTTCGGCGGCGTGCCAGACCATCGCCTACCGACTCGAACCCCTCTTCCACGTCTTCGAGAACCGGGTCGATGCGCGCGATGCGAAACCGCCGCCAGCGCACCCAGACCGCCCAGAAGAACGCGGCCAGAAGCGTCAGGACGATGATGTTGATCCAGGGGATGATCCGCACCTCCGGACCGTCAACCGGGCGCACGTTCAGCGCGTTGGGAAAGATGGTCAGGAACTCGTTGCGCCAGCCATAATGCTTGATCACCACCCATTGCGGGTCGGCGGAGGTGCTGCGCAGGTCTGCGGCTTCGGCTTGCAGGTTCGACGTGTCGAACTTGAAATAGGGCGGCCAGCCCCAGCCGGTATCTTCGTTGCGGTACACCATTACATCGCCATCCGACTTCACCGCCGAGATGAAGAACACGTCCCGGTTCGGCAATGTGCCATCGCTTCCGACATCCGCCGAGGCCCAGAACCAGCGGTTCTCGCCCGGATCGATCCGGCGCACCTCGGTATCGGTGATCCGCGCGACATCGTGCTGCGGCAGGGTGTAGTGCAGGAACGACGCGAACAGCACCCAGAAGGTCAGGATGAAAGCCCACTTGATATAACCCACGGCGTCGCCCTCTTAGTAGAAGTTCGTAAAGTAGATGATGGCAGAGATAACCACCATCGGCACGATATACACCCCCAGAATCAGCTTGCGTCGCAGCGATCCGTCATACTCGCGCAATCCCCCTTCGACATAGGTCTCGCGGTCGCCCTCCTGGATTTCCTCGTCCCATTCCTTCTCGAGCCTGTCGCGCCGCACCGCGCGGGAATAGAGCGACAGGCAGATATAGACCACGCTCAGGACCAGAAATCCGATCACCAGCAACCGACCAAGTGCAACCATACTACCTCCGAACCGCGCCCCACGGACCCACACGCGCCACCATATCGTCGCGGATCGGGGCAGGTTCTTCAAGCGGCGCGTCATGTCCGAACAAGGCTTCGCGCGCCCCTGCTTTATCGGCAACATATTCGCGGGTCAGAAAATCGACCACATAGGCGCGTTTGGTGTCGGTCCACCCGCGATAGGCGGCGTAGAACGCCTCCTTGTGGCAGATGTAAAGCTGGCGGATATCCTTGTGCGACAGTTCGGACAGCAGCATGTTGACGAGGCTCGCATCGGGTGTCGCACTGGCCCGCAGCGTATAGAAATAGGCAGGATGGTCACTGGCGATCCGGGGCCAGGTGGCATCGCCTTCCGCCCACTGCACGAGCTGGTTCAGCGCGTGCCACTCGGGCGGCAACCGGTCCGAGTATCGCCGCGCCAGCCCGCGGATGTCGCGCCGCGTCGCGCCCGTCAGGTCGATCTCCGCCTCCTGCGCGATGTCCACAACGATGAAATCCATCTTCTGCCGCAGGATCGCGCTCGCATCGATGCCGCGCGCCTTGACGATCGGCTCCACCAGCCCGTTCAGGTCCAGAAACTTCGCCACCTTGTTCCGGTCCTGCAACGTGAACGTATAGGCAATCGGCAACCCCGGCACCGCGTCCCCCGCACAGATCGCCGCCGGATGCTCCACCTGCCGGAACACATACATCCCGCCGAAATGAGTGGTGTGAAAGTTCGCCTGGCGGAACTCCATCTGTTTGAGCCGCACCGGATTGCGCACCACATCGCCCGTGCGTTTGGCGAGGGTGATCATCTCCGCGATCAGCACATCATCGTGCCAGCCGTCGGGTTCCGTCTTGAACCGATCCACCAGCGCGCCCAGCTTTTCCGCATCGCGCACCGTGCCGCTGGTTGTGTCCGCCTCGATCCGGATCGTGTGGATGTCGAACAGCCGCTCCGGATTGGACACGTCGAACACCGTGTTCACCAACTCCCCCGCCACCGCATCCTTGGCGGTGAGCGCGAACAACTGGCTCTCGTTCGCCTCGATGAACTGCCGCAGAATATCCCGCGAGGTCGAGAATTTCGCATCGAGCAGCGGCGCCGTCTTCTGCTGCGTCGTCAGCAGAATGAACTGCCGGTTCACCCCGTTGTGGTTGAGGTAGAGCGGATCGTCCAACTCATCCCCTACCTCGGGCGAGAAGCCGGAGA
Source organism: Marivita sp. (assembly GCF_020055635.1). Taxonomy (GTDB): domain Bacteria; phylum Pseudomonadota; class Alphaproteobacteria; order Rhodobacterales; family Rhodobacteraceae; genus Marivita. Next base: position 3,693 of record NZ_JAIPUT010000124.1, read on the forward strand.
TGTCGATGTGGAAATCGGTCTGGGCCGTGGTCTTGCCCGTCAGATGCTTGAGCGCCCGGTTGTACCGCTCCACCAGCGCGGGCGAGGTCACATGCACCAGATTGCCAAACATCAGCCCGGATTGGATGAGGCGGTTCATAGTTGAGAAGTACCTCTAATCAAATTCCTGGGAAGCGCTTGTTTTATGGCAGAATTTGCTCATTTTACTGCTTGCCCTTGCTATTTTAGTGTTTTGTCAACATATTTATATGTACGAACGCAATATGCTCCACATCGTCCGCAGCACAATCAAACTCAACTTCTGCAACCATAAGGTGAACCTTAGACAGGTCTATGGATATGATTCCTAACAGCCACCCTACACGCGCGATGGCCGTTGCTAACTGGTTTCTGACAAAGTCATGGAGCGATGGAAGCAAGCCGCCGTGTGATCAGATGAAGTTGTACAAGCTGGTTTACTACGCCCACGGCTGGTATCTTGGCAATTGTCATCAAGAACTGTTCCCGGAGGACGTAGAGGCATGGCCACACGGCCCTGTTGTCAGGGACCTTTACGTCGAATTCAAAGACGCTGGCCGCAATCCGATTACCCACCTCGGAAAACGGCTAGAGATTGTCGACGATAGTGTTAAGCGTATCGAGCCAAAGCATGACGGGTCTCTGGATGGATTTTTCGATAGCATTTGGAATGTATATGGTGGCTACACTGGAATTCAGTTGTCAAACATGACGCATGACCCCGGAGAGCCGTGGACAGTAGTTGCAGAACAGTACGGGTACAACTTGGCTAGCAAGCCTACAATTACCAGCGAAATAATTGAGGCGGCTTTTCAAAGAAAAGTCCGAGACGCCAGCTAAACCTCTTGTTGTATCTGAACGGGAGAAGGACGTTCCGGTTCTTCCCGATCAATACACCAAAAAGGATTCCATCTACTTCGATGGTGGAGCACCAAACCAAGTGTTCAAGTTCGAGCGCTGGGGTTTGTCGTATGGAACAGATGACAAAGGGCATGCGGCTGCAATAATTTTGTCTGTTCTGATCGTTTGCTTGCTGGCTTTGATCTTTATTGGCGGATTATTTGTAGAGCGAGCGTGGATCGCAGACGCTCTTAAGTTTCTCGGAACGGCTTTCACATTCGTAGCGGGAGTTGCGATTGGAAAGAGTAGCAACAAAAAATGAATTTGAATTGCCTCACTCACCCCTCCCCCTCTAAAAACCGCTTCTTCGCCTCAACCTGACGCCCCATATCCCGCACCATCCCTTCAATCGCCACCTCATCCGACTTGTCCGCATAGCGGAACTCGGAATCCGCGTAGCGGTTGATCTCCTGGATCACCATCTCGACCGTGATCGGCCGCCGCAACTCCTCGATCATCGCCGCTTTCTCATCGTACGACCGGAACAGGAACAGATCCGGCTGCTCCATCCACTCATCCGGCAATTCAAAGTCCATCGCGCGGACCTTCACCGCGTCGGTGATGTTCTTGATCGCGCGCCCGGTAAAGCGCGGGTCGGCCTCCTGAATGGCCTTGAGGTAGGTGCCCATCTTGGCAATCGTGTCGAGCGTGCCAATCTGTGACGACACACGC
>NZ_JAIPUT010000125.1 GCF_020055635.1 Marivita sp.
TTTTGTGGGGGGCGGTGGCGATGATTTTCAGACGGTATCAGGAAGCTATAAACTAACAGTAAGAGATTTGTCTTATCCGGATGTACACTCTGGATATCCGTCTGGCGGCGTGTCCGAAACGATATCACTAGCGAACGCGGTTGGTGCGTTTGGGGCGGCTGACGGCAGTGAGATCGCACAGCTTTTCCTGGAGTCCCTCGGCGCCACTGTCGACAATGTAACCTACACCGGCAGCGTGGATGCCGCTTTCCTCGTCGGTGAGTTCGAGATCCCCGGAACTTCCGTCGACTATCAGGGCGGCATCCTGCTGTCCTCGGGCGGCTTTCCCGGTCCAAGCAATACGGCTCCTGGCTTTACCATTATTCAAGGAACGTCAGGAGACAGTGACCTCGACGTTATCGCCCAGCAGACCTTCGCGGGCGCTGGTCAGACGCAAGACGCGTCAATCCTCGAATTCAGGCTTTTCGTGGAGGACCCGTCGCAGCTGTCCTTTGACCTCGTGTTCGGATCGGACGAATACCCCGAGTTCGCAAACAGCGAGTTCGTGGACATCGCCGCCGTGTTCGTGAATGGCGAGAACGTCGCCTTGTTCCCAGGCAGCAACGAGCCGCTCAGCATCACTAACGAAAACGTCCTCAACAACCTGAAGGACAATCGCGACGGTGTCTTCGCGACAGAATGGGATGGCTTTGCGGCGCTCGGTCTGACCGCAAACCTCGATGCGGGATGGAACGATATCAAGATCGGTGTCGCGGATACTGGCGACAGCTCCCTTGATACCGCGATCTACCTGACCGATTTCGAACTGACGACGAATGTCCAGGACGATGATGCGCCGACCGGCGAGGTGCGGCTGAAGAATGTTGGCGGGCCACTCGACAACAGCCTTTTGGCAAGCAATACGCCGGAAGAGCACACATTCTACAAGCCGAGCTCGCCTTCCGAACCCAAAGTGCCGGGTTCGCTGTCGGGGACCGCCTCTTCGTTCAACAACGACGTGGTGACCAACTTCAAGTCGGATGACGAGATCAAGTTGGTCCAGCTTCAACAGATCGAGCTGCTTAAGCAGGCTGTCGAGCTGCTGAAGCAGCTCATCAATATCAAGAAGGGGTCCGCGATTATCGAGATCGACGAAGACCTCGATGGCTCTGTGGACAGCGTCCTGACCCTGGAAGGCGATTTTGAGAACTCGCTCTTCAACGTCGAAATCGTTGAGGATGATGTTGTCCTGACACTGGAAGAGCAGGGCTTGACCGAGGGCAGTGAAGACGACGAGATTGCAGTGAATTACGTGCAATGGGTCGCAGCGAACGGTGGGTCGGAAGCGCCGGCACCAGTGTCGACACCGACGACAGCACCTGAACCAGAACCGGCACCGGTGACCGTCGAAAGTCCGCTGGGGACAGACGGTCCCGACGATATCTTCAACCCGCTCGGCGGGCAGTCTTTCGCACTTGGCGGCGGAGCAGATGTTGTTAGAAGCCCGGTCGCGAACTTCTTCGACGATGTGATCGATGATTTCGGTCTCGACGATACAATGGTGTTCGAGGGCACGGAGATTGCCCGCAGCGCCATCGATGTGACTTTTGGCTCCGCGATTCTTGACGTTGATACCGATGGTAATGGCATCTCGAACGGACAATTCACGCTTGAGGGCGATTTCAGCGCAGGCGACTTCATGGCGGTCGGAGATGGTGGCGACACACTGGTGACGTTCGAGACCTTCCTGCCGGTGCTCCAAGAAAGGCAGGAGGTCGACCCCGATCTCGTGAACGGCATCATCAACCAGAACTTCCTGAAGGGCGATGGGACGACCGATTTCCAGGTCACGCTGCGCGATCTCGGGTTCGCGGGCTACAACAACGTGCTTGGCGTCTACGAGATCGACGCGGCCGGCAACCTAATAGACACCCGCATTCTGTTCGCGAATGCCAACGCTGACAAAGCTGCCTCGGCGCTGATCAACGACGTCGAGGATGGTCACAACCTCGGGTTCTTCATTGTGCAAAATGCGGCTGACTGGGCGGCGACGCTCGCGACGGACGACACCCTGAGCTTCGTCAACACTTCAGGCGGCGCCGCGAATGTCTCCGACGGAGCCGACACTTCCATCGCGGTAAACGGCACAGCGGTGGACGAGATGATGTTGTTCCACAGCTTAGACGAGACCATGAATTCCGATGGACTGCAGCATGCCCTGTCCGGTGTGGCAGTTGGCGGCGAGGCGATCACGATTTGCTTTGAAGACCTGACCGGCGGCGGTGATCGCGACTACGAGGATGTTGCGTTCCGAATCGAGTTGGTGGGCGATCTTGCGTTTATCTGACCCTGAGCGCCAGGTCATCGTTCTTGATCCGATCACTTGGGCTGCGCGGGCGTTGACGAATGTTTCGAGAGTTTCGTTACGCTCGCACTACCGCTCAACCGTATCCGTCCGGTCTCGCAGCACTTGACGTCTATTTCGGCGTCCAACTCCATGGCGCGAGTTCGCCGATGCGATTGATCTTGTGATCGGCGATACGCTCGAGAACCCAGGTGAGCCAAGCTTCTGGATTGACGCTGTTCATGCGGGCGGTTTCGATCAGCGTGTAGGCGATGGCGGCGGCCTTGCCGCCACCTTCCGAACCCATGAACAGGTAATTTTTTCGTCCGAGAGTCAGGGGTCTGATTGATCGCTCGCAGATGTTGTTGTCCAGTTCCAGCAGCCCGTTGTCGAGGTATGGTCGCGCCTTGGGCATGCGGCCGAGCGCGTAGCGGATCGCTTCGGCCAGCTTGGTCTTGCCGGATATTTTCGGCAGTTGCAGCTTCAGCCAGTGCTCCAGTTCATCGAAGACCGGCTTGGCTTTCGCCTGACGCAGGGCGACGCGTTCATCTGGGCATTTGTAGCGCGCCTCCTTCTCGACGGCATAGAGCCTGGCGATCCGTTCGATGACGCCCCTGGCGATGACCGACCCATCGCGCTCGAAGACATCCACGAACTTGCGGCGGACATGGACCATGCAGGCTTGCTCCGTGGCGAGCCCATCGCCGAACAGGCCATTGAAGCCGGTGAAGCCGTCCGTTGCCCGGCAGGCGATTGCGGAGCAATCTGCCGAGAGGGGGCATGCACCGTGCCCTTGTAGCCCGAGAGATGTGCAGAGGGGTGCTCTCCCTTCCGGTCCACGCTGAACTGATACCAGGCGCAGGGGGGCGCCTGTCCACACCATGGACGCTCGTCACGGACATAGCTCCAGAGCCGCGCGGTGTGGGCCTTGCCGGTCTTCGTGCCGGTCTGCATCTTGACCGGGGTATCATCGGCAAACACGGCAGGGCCCGCGCGCGCCAGCTTGCCGATGTGATCGGCCAGCGGCTCCAGCAGCGCTGTCGATCGCCCGACCCAATCTGTGAGCGTCGACCGGTGCAGGTCGAGCTTTTCGCGGGCGTAGATTTCCGACTGGCGATATAACGGCAGGTGATCGCAATACTTGGCCGTAAGCACATGCGCGAGAAGGCCGGGACCGGCGCGGTCACGCTCGATGGGTCGGCTCGGCAACGGCGCCTGCGCGAAGGTCTCGCAGCAATTGCAGGCCATGCGAGGGCGCACGATCTGGCGGACGACAAACCGGCCCGGGATGTATTCCAGCTCTTGCGTCACATCCTCGCCAAGTGGGCGCAGGGCGCCCCCGCAGGAGGCGCAGGCATCGCCCGGAGACAGAACCTCGGTCTGTCGCTCAAGGTGATCGGGCAGCGGAGCGCGGCTGTGTTGCCGTTTGGCGGGCGTTTCGGACTGCGCCGCATCGTCGTCCGGACCGGTTCCGTCATGCTGGGCCCGAGCGGCCTGCGCGATCTCGGTGTCTTCCTGCAAGTCGAAGGCCAGCTGATCGAGGCTTTCGGATTTCGACCCGAACCGCGCCTTGCGATGAGCCGCCAGTTGCCCTTGCAGGTCTTCCACCTTCAGGGTCAGAGACTTGATCTCCTCACCCATCAGGGTGACCAGCCCCTTCAAATCGTCAGGATCATCCGACAGGGATTTCAGGCTCTCCAGCATGGCTGGAATATACCGGAACGGGGGCTGTGACGGAACAGAAAACGCGCCAAAACCCCTGTTTTATTGACTATCCCGTCTGCAATGGCCGCCAGGTTTTTTGCGGCATTCGCCAGTCTAATCCTTCCAGAAGCATTGTCATTTGCGACGCGCTGAGGCAGATCTTGCCCTCCTTCGCCGCGGGCCAGACGAACCGGCCACGCTCCAGGCGTTTGGAGAACAGGCAGGCCCCCTGAGCGTCCCACCAGATGATCTTCAAAAGATCACCCCGGCGCCCCCGGAACACGAACAGATGGCCGCAATACGGGTCCTCGGCCAGAACCTTCTCGGCCTGCGCCGCCAGCGTGTTGAAGCCCCGCCGCATGTCCGTCACCCCGGCCGCAAGCCAGATCCGCGTATTGCTCGGCACCGGGATCATGCCATCAATCCTTGCACCAGCCTGACAACCGATGACAGCGCAGTGGGCCCTTCCACCACGAACCGCCGTCCGTCCGACAGCGTGATGTCGACCCGATGCGCCAGAAGAGGCACCGATGTCGAACCGGCCGTCCCTATGGCCCCTTCGTCGATCCGGTGGTCGACAGTGGACCCCGAAACCTCCACCGGCAGGAAGACGCTGCCACCTTCCGGACCAACTGGCGCTTCGCCCGCGGCAGGGGAAAAGCGAGGGTCCTTCAACCATTTGAAAATCAGGTTGGCGTTCATCGCATAGCGGCGTGCAACCTGTGCCACAGAAACGCCTGGGGCCAACGCCTGTGCGCAGATCGATCGCTTCTCTTCGTCAGCCCAGAACCGCTTCTTCTGACCCTTTTTGCCCGCCATGGAGTGCCTCAAGATGTCCACCGTCGATGGTGGACACTATCAGCCGAGTATTTCCCTCGTCAGAGCGGCGACAGCGGACGGATACTAGCGACGCGCAAATGGCGCGTCTGGAACCTTTCTTTCCGAAGTCGCACGGAAAGCCCCGGGTCGATGACAAGCGCGTTCTGAGTGGGATAATCTTCATCAACCGCAATGGGTTAAGGTGGCGCGATGCCCCTGCAGCCTA
>NZ_JAIPUT010000126.1 GCF_020055635.1 Marivita sp.
ATCCCCCCGCGAACGGGTCCCGGTACAGCCCCAGCTTCTGCTTCAGCACCGCCCAGAGAAATGGCGGCTCGTGGATGACGTAGCGGTGGAACCGGGCGCGGGGTTCCTTCATCAGGCGGTAGAGCCACTCAAACCCCCATTCGGTGACCCAGACGGGCGGCCGGGCGAAGCCGCCGCTTTCATAGTCGATCGTGCCGCCCAGGGGCAGCCAGAGCCGCACACCGGGCATGCGGTCGCGGTAGCGCATGATGAATTTCTCCTGCCGCCCGCCCCCCAGCCCGACCAGGCAGACACTCGCGCCGCTGTCGTTGACGGCGGCGATCATGCGCTCGATCTCGGCCGGATCGCTCTCGAAATCGAAGGCGGGGGCGTCGGTGCCCACGATCATCCGGCGCCCGACCTTGTGGTTGATGTTGCCGGCCGCCCTTTCGGCGATACCGGGCTTGCCCCCCATCAGGAAGATCGTGACCGACGGGTCGTCGGCATAACGCATGTAGAAGCGCGGGAAATAATCCGACCCCGAGACCCGCTCGCGCACCGGGGTGCCGAGGAATTTCGTGGCGAAATACATGATCTGGCTGTCGCAGGTGATCACGTCGAACCGGTCCAGCAGGTCGTGAAACTCGCGGTCGGTCTGCAGCTTCATGATCATGTCCACATGCAGGGTCAGCAACACCCCTTCGCGGAGATGCTCCACGAGATCGTCCATGGAGATGTCATGCACCCAGGCATTGAGCATTGGCACCCGCTTCATGTACCCCAAACCGTCGGGCCATTCGACAGTGCCAGCCTCCACCATCACGCAGGCGCTCCCATGTACTTGTCGACCAGCGCTTTTGTCCCGCGGATATTGCCCGCGGAAGAGGCCCCGAAGACGATCGACTCCACCCCCGGCAACTCGCTGATCCAGTGGATCGCCTCGTCGGGCGGAATCGCGCCGGAGGCATAGACCGACATCGCCACCGCCCGCACCCGGCCGGATCTCAGCGCGTCGAGATAGGCATCAAAACCGCCCGACATGCGAAAGCCGATCTTGTTGATGTTGGCGCAGATGATCGGGCGTTCGATCCCCTCCTTTTCGAGGGCCTCCAGAAGCATGGGCATGTTCATGGTGATGAAGGCCGGCTCCACCCCGTATTTCGTGACCACATGATCGTGGAAGATGCGCAAGGCGCGGGTGAAGCCCATGCCCAGAAGCAGATCGGTGAAGACGTTCTGCACGAAGATCACCGGCGTCTGCAGGCCGTGGAACATCTTCATTTCCATGTCGATCAGCACCTTCGCGATCCCGTCCACCTCCTTGGTCGCGAGCGCCCGGCCCCCCGTGAGCGCGGTGGACAGGACGCCATCCGACGGCATGAAATGCCGCAGCGCCCCGACCATGCCGTGATCGGTCACCGCATTGGCGTATTTGTGGGCGTAGGGCATGCAGGGATAGAACCGGAAATCCGCGTAGCGCACGGGATCGGCACGCACCCTGTCGGCCACCTCGGTGATCCGGTCATGGGTGGTGCACATGAAGGTGCGGATGCCCTCGGCGTACGCGACATCCAGCACCTCCATGATCGCATCGGTCTTCTGGAAGCGCATGGCCTGGGCCCGCGCCTTTTCCTCGGACATGTGGTTGATGCCGAAAAACTGGTTGTCGCCGAAAAGCAGCCTGTCCATCTGTGCCATCGTCATGCCTTCCATGCGAACCAGCCGCGCTTGCGCGCGGGGGTGGGCCGGGCCGTGACCGGGGGGGCGCCCACGGGCTGTCCGGTTTCGGCATTCTCGATCATCATGGCCATGGTGCGGTCGGTCTGCGCCGCCGAGGCGAAATCGTTTTCCACCGCCTTGCCCTGCCCCTCTGCCACGGCCCCGCTGAAATCGGCCAGCTGTGCGGAGTATTCCTCGCCGCGCAGATAGAACCAGGGGTCTTCGGTCAGTTCGGTGGTGTATTTCACCGTCCAGCCCGCCTCAAAGCCGGGCAATGCCGGATCAGGTGCGCGCAGATAGACCTGGCATTCCTGCCGGTCGGCGAAAATCCGGCCATTGGTGCCGATCATGGTGATCCGGGTGGTCATCTTGCGGTGGCTCTCATCCGACCAGTTGACCGAGAGCTGTGCCGTCGGCCCCTCGTCCCAGCCGAGCGTCGCCGTCACCTGGTCGTCGATCCCGTCCGAGAAGATCGGCGTCAGAACCGAGCCCGAGGCCTGTGCGGGGGTCCCGAAAAACCAGTTGAGCAGATTGACCGGATGGGCGGCATAATCGTAAAGGCACCCGCCGCCTTCGGATTTCTGACTGCGCCAGGTGCTGCGCTTGGGGCGCAGAACGACCGGGCCATACGCCTCGGCCAGGACATGGGTGATCCGGCCCAGGGCGCCCGTGTCCAGGATACGCTTCATCTCGCGAAACGCGCCGACATAGCGGTAATGATAGCCCACCTGCGCGACCCGCGCCTTGTCGGCGGCCAGCGTCGCCAGCCGTTCGCTGTCGGCCCAGTCGAGACAGAACGGCTTTTCGCAGAAGACATGCAACCCGCGCTCCAGCGCCGCGGTGGTCATCGGCGCGTGCAGCCGGGATGGCGTGGCGATCACCACGGCATCGAGCCGCTCAGCGTCGAGCATCGTGTCGTAATCGCGGTAGATCGTGTTCTCGAGATTGCGGCCCAGCACATCCACCATGAACCCCGCGCCGTCGCAGGCAATGGTTTCAACCTGTGGATGAGCGTTGACCATGGCAAAATGTGACAAGCCCATCTTGCCGAGCCCGACAACGCCTATTCTGACCTTGTGGTCCATTCAGCATTCGATCCCTTGTTGTGCAGCCCGCCATCCGAACCGAGGTCATCACCGGAAGCATCTTGTCTGTGCAGCATCGCAATGGATTCTGCAACGCAGGGCAGACCCCGGGGCGGCAACTTTGCGGGGGCTGTGGCGTCATGCCCGAAAATTGGCGACCGCCGTCATCAGGCGGCGTGGGGTCAGGCGCCCGTGAAATCCAGCAAGGCCCGGCGTCGGCGGTCCGCCACCTGATCCCATCCATAATAGGGCGCATCCGCAAGCGCCTGTGCGCCCAGTGACCGGCGCAGGTCATCGTCTTCATGCAATCGGACAAGCGCCTCGGCCAGGGCCGTGCTGTCGGCCGGCGGCACGACAATGGCATTGGCCCCGTCCCTGGCGATCCAGCCGCCGCCCATCGGCGTCACGATCAGCGGCAGACCATACGCGGCGGCCTCGTAGGTCACCTGCGGTCCACCTTCCTCCAGCGAGGGAAAGACAAAGACATCCACGTCGCGGTAGACCTGCGTGATATCCCCGACATGCCCGAGAAACCTGACCGTATCCGGGATCCGGCCCAGAAAGCGGTCGCGCAGGTCCTGCGCCGCGATATGCCGCTCGACCTTGCCGGCGATCCACAGCTCGGCCGGCAACCCGGCCCGGCGCCAGGCCTCCATCAGGACATGCGCGCCCTTTCGCAGACTTACCGATCCCACATACAGAAACCGCAGCGGTCGCCCCGCGGGTCTGTCGGTGCGTTGCACGGGCGGACCGGAGGGAAGATACGTGCCGTAACTTGCCGGCAGGATCTCGGGACATGCGGGGGTCGTCTCCCGGATCGACGTCTCCACGAACGGGCCGGGCGCGAACACGGCATCGGCCAGACGAAGACGCTCTGCCTCACGCCCGAGCAGGGCTTCGGTGAATTGCGGGTAGCGGGGCGCCCCGATGCGGTCGCATTCGGCATCGAGGATCCGCTTGGCATAGGCGCTGTGCGTGTTGATGAACTCGACCACGATACGCCCGCCCCGGGCGCGGGCGGCCTCGGTTGCTCCGGTTGCTTCCTGCGAGGCGCCGGGCCAGAAATAGCACAGGTCGCCGGGCCGGACGGCCGCCACGGCCTGTGCCACGCTGCGCCGCTCCAGGATCGGGCGGAGCCGCGCGACCGAGGCCAGACGGCGTTGCAACCGCCGCGGCAGGACCATCGGCAGGGCCGGCGCCATGATCCGCGCCGGGTCGGCATGCGGATAGGCGGCGGTGTGAACCGTGACGGGCAGGCCCTGCCCGGGCCAGGGCGCGCAGATCGCGTAACAGGTTCTCGGGGGGCCGCCGCCCCAGAAAACTTTCGGATAGAAGACAAGCACGTTCGGCTGTGACATCGGAAGACCGGTTTATGACAGACAGGAGATGAAGCGACCTCCGGTCATCATGACCGGCCCTGCGCAAGCCCGCAACGCGGCAGGGGAAGACCCCGCCCGGAAGGCCGCCATGGCTCCGCGGACCGGCGGTCGGGGCCGGTCAGTAATAATAGTAGTTATAACCGTCGCTTTCGCTGGTATAGCGGCACTTGTTCAGGACGATCCCCATCACGTTGGTCAGTTCGGCCACCTGCCGTTCGGCCTGGTCGACGAGGCTCGTCGGGGTGGATTCGGCGGCGGCGATGATCAGCGCGCAATCGACATTCTGCAGAAAGGCGATGTTGTCGTCGCTGACATTGAGCGGCGAGATGTCGAAGAACACGAGGTCGGGTGCGTAATCCTGCTCGATCGCGTCCAGCCCGGCACGGGCGGCACGGCTCAGCAACAGTTCCGACGGGCGCATGGCGGCGCCGCGGTTGAGGCCGAAGGCCACGCGCTCGCCGAGGCGCATCCCGTGATCGGCAAAGCGCACCCGGCCCTCCAGCACATCGGCCATGGAATGGTCGACCGTCTGTCCCAGCACCCGGTGCAGGTTCGGGCGGCGCAGATCGAGATCGATGCACATCACCCGCATGTCGTGCTGGCGCTCGAAACTGAAGGCCAGGTTGGCCAGCGTGGTGGTCTTGCCGGCCGCGGGATCGGGCGAGACGATCGCGATCCGGCGCCAGCCATTGCTCTGGGCCTGATGCATGATCTTGGTGCGCAGAAGGTCGTAAGGGGCCGCCGCGTGCCCGCTTTCGACCGCGACCACCCGGTTGCGCTTGAGGGTCTCGATGTCGCGCCTGATGGGGGCCAGCGCCTGCCAGCCCTCGTCGACCTGCGCGTCGCGAGGCGCTGCGGCCGCATGATCGGTGCGCGTGGTGCTGCCCCGCTGGCGTTCAG
>NZ_JAIPUT010000127.1 GCF_020055635.1 Marivita sp.
AATACATGCCCATGATCAAACGCAGAACCTTTTTGACCGGCAGCGCCGTCGCGGCCGCAGGCGGCGCCAGCCTCTTTTCGTTGTTCCGCACGCCGGCCACCGCCAAGGAATTGACCGTCGACGACGTGCTCTTTGACCCGGACAACCCTGTGCTCGGCAATCCCGAGGGGGATGTCACCATCGTGGAGTTCTTCGACTACCAATGCCCCTATTGCAAAGCCAACCACCCGCCGCTGACAGAGGTGGTCGAGGCGGACGGCAACATCCGTTTGGTGATGAAGGACTGGCCGATCTTTGGCGCCTCCTCGATCCGGGCCGCCCAGCTTGCCCTTGGGGCGGCGTCGCTTGGCCAATACGAGAAAGCGAATACCGCCCTGATGGAGACCGAGGGCAAGCTCACCGATCCGCTGATCGAGGAGACGTTGGAAAAGGCAGGGTTCGACGTCGCGGCGCTCGATCAGGCCTATCGCGGTGACCGCGGCAAATGGGACGGGCTGATGCGCCGCAACAGCGAGCAGGCCACCTTGATCGGCTTGCAGGGCACACCGGCGTTCATCATCGGCACCACGCTCTACCCGGGCGGCATGGATGCGGCGACTCTGAAAGAGGCTGTCGATCTGGCGCGCGGCTGAGCCTGTTTCACTGAAAACCAAGCACTTCAACCGAAAGGAGCATGCAAATGACCATCAGACTTTCCCGCCGGGCCGCAATCCTGACCGGGCTGGCCGGCCTTGCCGACCCGGGACTGGCACGGGCCGCAGAGCCGGCCCGACGCAATTCCTCGAGCTTCATGATCCAGCGGTGGCAAGACCACTTCGATGATCTGGGTGTCGGCACGATTGTCGCCGATACCGCCTCGCGCGCCTTGCATTACTGGAATGCCGACGGGTCGGACTATCGAATCTACCCGACCTCGGTGCCGATTTCCGAGGAACTTACCAAGCGAGGCTATACCCGTATCGTGCGAAAGAAAATCGGCCCGGACTGGACCCCCACGCCCAGCCAAGTCGAACGCTTTGGCTGGACCTACATGCCGCCGGGTCCGGACAACCCGCTTGGAACCCACGCGATGTATCTGTCCTGGCCGGCTTATTTGATCCACGGCACCCACGATACGCGCAAGATCGGGCGCCCCTCCTCGGACGGTTGCATCGGGCTTTACAACGAAAAGATTGCAGAGCTGTTCGAGATCACGCCAGTGGGCACTCAGGTCAGGATTATCTAACCCAGACGCCCCCTAAGCGCGGGCTATCCAACGATTGGCGCTCGAAGCCCGCGCACCAACTTGCTTGCTATCATCTCTGAACCCTCATCCGGGCCATTTCCGGTGGAGCGCGTCAATCACCGCAGCATGTGCGTGAACCCGCCCACCACCATGTTCGACAAGATGAGGGTGATCCGCAGGCAAGTCGTCATGACGATGCGATATGACTTCCGGGTCATGCGCGGGCCATAGCCTGACAGCAGCGGCGATACCGAGAGCGGATAGCAGCGCGAGACCCAGAAGCGCGAACGACGCGCCGGCCATTGGCATCAACACACCTGCCAGGGGGTAGGTAATGAGCCAACAGGCATGGCTCAGCGCGAACTGCGCCGCGAAGATCGCTGGACGGTCTTCTGGATGCGCCGAACGCTTCAACAACCGCCCGGAGGGCGTCAGCACGGCCGAATAGCCCGCACCCGCAACCAACCACGCGGCCAAGAGTAGCGGCGATGAAAGACCAAATTTTAGAATAAAGACGGCGAGCAGCAGCAGCGCCGATGTGAGCGTGGTGGCTCCGGCCAACATGACAGGACGGTCTGGCACCCGGTCGAGCAGCTTCGGCAGCGCGAGTGCCGCGAGCACGGAGCCCCCACCGAATGCGCTCATAGTCCAAGCCAGCGAGGATTCTGGCAGCCCTAATTCCCCGCGCACGAGAACGACGGTGTTCACCAACACCATTGCACCCCCGGCAGCGGCCGCGAGGTTCAGCGCCAGCAACCCCCGCAAGCGCGGCGTTGCAAGATAGATGCGGATGCCGCGGGTTGAGCGGTCGTAGATGCCGCGCGGTTCCGAGGGCGTAGGGCTGGGCAGGAGCACCGACACGACAAGCACGGCTGAGGCGAGGAAGCCGACGACGGTGCCGAGGAATAGCGCGTTATAGGAAAGAACGGCCAGAAGCAGACCCGCCAAAACCGGACTGACGATGTTCTCAAGATCATAGGCCAGACGCGACAGGGACAGCGCGCGTGTGTAACGATCCTCTTCCGGCAAGACATCCGGAATCGTGGCCTGGAATGTCGGCGTGAAAGCAGCCGAAGCGGATTGCAGCAGGAAGATCAGGACATAGACCTGCCAGACCTCCGTCACGAACGGCAAGACAAGCGCCACGCCCGCTCGCACGAGGTCAAGCGTGACAAGAAGCGCCCGACGCGGGTATCTGTCGGCGAAAGCCCCGGCGATCGGCGCGATGCCAACATAGGCGACCATCTTGATAGTAAAAATCATGCCGAGCACCAGCCCGGCATCTCCGCCTGCCAAGTCGTAGGCCAACAGGCCAAGCGCTACCGTTGCGAGCCCGGTGCCAAGCAATGCGACGACCTGGGCGAGGAAGAGATGTCGGTAGATGCGATCGGCGAGAATGGAGAGCATGGAATCCCCCCTTAAAGATAGCGGGAAATGGCCCTGAGCTCCGCCCTGTCGGTCTCAGAACCCTCGGCGTCAAGGCAATGGTCCATGTGGTCGTGGATCAGGGTGCGCTTGGCATTCGCGATGGCACTTTCCACGGCCTGAAGCTGCTGGGCGACATCAACGCATGGCTTACCGTTCTCAATCATCGCGATGACAGAGCGCAGATGGCCTTCGGCACGTTTAAGCCGGGCCACCACCTTGCCGTGGCTTGCATGGGAGTGTTCACTTATCATAGGATGACGCTATCCTCCCCCGGGGGATAGGGCAAGATGGTCCGGAAAGGACCGCAAGAGGACGAGCGGACAGCCATGACGAGGGCACGCAGAACAGGACGAAGCTTGCTTGCAGCGCTTCTCTGCGCAGCGCTTTTGATCTGGTCGCTGATGCCGGCCTTTTCCCACGCGCCACTAATCTTCGAGACAATCCAGGACCACTCAGAGATGATTGCCGAGCATGGGCACTCTCACGGGCTGGAGGAAGACCTTGCCTGGGCGATACACGGCCATGGGCATGACACAGCCGACCACGACCACAGCCAGGCGATCCTGATCGCAGGCCGCATATCTCAGCCCTTTCAGGGATATTGGGACCTCACGCGTCCAGAAACATCGGATGCCGGGCCCTGGCCCGTCCACAGGATCGAGCGACCTCCGCGCGTCTGATCTCGCGCCCATGCGGCGCACGACAAGAGAACAGACAATTTAACGGAGACCAATCAATGACCACATCCCGTCGGGATCTGTGGCGTCCGGGTGCAGCCCGGACCGCCCTCCCGTATCTACTGACCTTCGTGGCGCTCGCGCTCAGCGCGGGTGCTGCCGCGGCCCACAACGTGACCGAGGGTGACGCCGGCTATATTCAGGAAATCTGGGGGGTGAACATCATCCCCTTCATGTATCTCGGGGCCAAGCACATGGTGACGGGCTACGACCACATCCTGTTTTTGCTCGGTGTCGTTTTCTTCCTCTACAAGATGCGCGATGTCGGCATCTACGTCAGCCTCTTTGCCTTGGGGCATTCGACCACAATGCTCCTTGGCGTCTGGTTCGGCTGGGGCATCAACGCCTACATCATCGACGCCATCATCGGGCTCTCAGTGGTCTACAAGGCGCTGGACAACCTCGGCGCCTACCAGCGTTGGTTCGGGTTCCAGCCGAACACCAAGATCGCGACGCTGATCTTTGGCTTTTTCCACGGCACCGGTCTCGCGACCAAGATCCTGGACTACGACATCGCGTCGGAAGGGCTCCTGGCGAACCTACTGGCCTTCAACGTGGGTGTGGAGCTGGGGCAGCTCATGGCGCTGGCCGTGATCCTCATCGTCATGGGCTTCTGGCGGAAGTCTCCGAACTTCTTCCGCCAAGCCTACACCGCCAATGTCGTCATGATGGCGCTTGGCTTCATTCTCACGGGCTACCAGCTCACTGGCCTCTTCGTGGCCGCCTAATTCGACAGGAGATTTACAGATGTTCAACGCAGAAAAACCCAGCCTCGACGAACTCCCCAGCTCAAAGCAGCTTATCCGTTCCACCGTGATCGCCGGGGCCTCGGCCGTGGCAATCCTCGTCACCGTGGTGCTGCCGGCCGAATATGGCATCGACCCCACCGGCGTCGGCCGGGTCATCGGCCTGTCCGAGATGGGCGAGATCAAGACGCAACTCGCCGACGAGGCGGAGGCCGACCGGCAGATGGACCTGGCAGGTGAAGAGCAGTCGAGCCTGCTGAATGATGTGCTTGGCCTGTTCGTGGGCGCCGCCCATGCGCAGGAAGTGACCGCCTCCGAAGCAGTCGAGGAATGGCGCGACGAGACCACCTTCACGCTGGCACCCGGCGACTCGGCCGAGTGGAAGCTTGTCATGGAAAAGGACCAGACCGCTGAATACCGCATGCTGGTTGAAGGTGGGCGGGTCAACTTTGACCTCCACGGCCACGGTGGAGGAAACTCCGTGACCTACGAAAGAGGCCGTGGCTCGACCGGGGCGGAAGGCGAGATCATCGCTGAATTCGACGGCGAACACGGCTGGTTCTGGCGCAACCGGGACAGCGCGGACATCACCGTGACGGTTCAGGTGCGCGGTGAATACGCCGAGTTCAAAGACGCCAGCTGAACCACTGCTGCCGTTCGTGCTTTGCGCGGCGAACGGCAGCTATCCGCCCCTTCTGCTGGATGTCGTGGAGGGCCCTTGGACGAAGCCGCTTCGCGGCATTGGCGCATTTGGCTGATGGGGTGAGCCCCCCATAGCGGCGCGCATTTTGCGATCTGACCGACCTGCCTGACGATTGGGGCCTTCTCAATCATCAGACAGGAGGTTCCCATGACAGAGGAGAAGATGAGCCCGCTGCGTCAGCGGATGATCGAA
>NZ_JAIPUT010000128.1 GCF_020055635.1 Marivita sp.
TCAGAAATTCGATGTCACGGGAATCCCCAAACGACTCTTTCAGATGCGAAACCGCTCTAGGTGGACCTGTCTGCATTCAGGTCGATTTGCGACCGGCGCGCCGCCCGATCGCACAGCGATTTAACATAAAGTTGGATACGTCCTTTGAACCGGCTTTGGCTCCGGCACCGCAAATCTTCAAGCGGTGCCGGAGGACTGACGGAACAGAGGTAATTGCCTTAAGCTAGCAGGCCATCGACATAGACGTCATAGTCCTCGATGTTCTCAACTTGCAGCCCGATTGACGAGAAGGAAAAGGTCCCGTCACCGCCGGTTGCCAGGAGGAAGTTGTCGAAGGCGTCGAGGTCATCGGTCAGGTTGCTGCCAAGACGGTCCACCTCCTCCGAAGTGAAATACAACTGCAGCAGATCGTCATCGGCGCCGCCTCTGTACATGTCAGAGGACGTGTCGTTATTGAACTGCCGGTAAATCAACGTGTCATCACCGGCGCCACCCTGAAGCAGGTCGCTACCCCCGCCCCCGTCGAGAAGATCATTGCCGCCGTCGGCGCCACCGCCTCCGCCGCCGTAGCCATCACCGTAAACCCGGTCGTCACCAGCTCCGCCGAGCATGACGTCATCATCGTCCTGGCCGAGCATGACATCATCACCCTCGCCCCCGCTCATGAAATCATCGCCCTCGCCACCATACATCGTGTCGGCATTGTTGGCGGCCTCCGCCAAGGAAATGCCATTGCCTTCGCTGTAGCTGTCGCCATACATCGTGTCGTTGCCGGCCCCACCCTCCATATAGTCAAAGCCGTCGCCGCCGAGCATGAAATCCCAGCCGAAACTGCCGAAGATATTGTCGGACCCGTCACCGCCCCGCAGCAGATCGTGACCGTCTTTAGCCACGAGGACATCATTGCCCTCAAAGCCAAAGATGTGGTCTTTGCTCACGGTGCCGAGCAAAAAGTCGTCACTTGAAGTGCCGAGCAAATTGTTTACTGCAACCATTTCTGCGTTCTCCTTCGAATGTTTAGGAGTCGCGCGCAGCCAGATCGCTCCAAT
The DNA here is from genome assembly GCF_020055635.1 of Marivita sp. Lineage (GTDB taxonomy): Bacteria > Pseudomonadota > Alphaproteobacteria > Rhodobacterales > Rhodobacteraceae > Marivita. Next base: position 1,050 of record NZ_JAIPUT010000128.1, read on the forward strand.
TCCCGCCTAGTCTTACTTCCCTCAATCAGTGCGATAGCACGCTCCCCGGCTTTGGCGGTCCATCTAACCGCCCCGAAAATGATGCATATCGACACATGTACACCTTGTGTCTCTTGATGACAGCTATATGTATGCATCTTTTATTATCGTATGGTCCGGCGTGCGGCTCTTCAATTAAATTGCGGTACTAGTCCCTTTTTCAACAAGCTTGATTGCATTAAAATGGCGCAAATGCTTGCTCTGATATTCGCGGCTTCAGCGAGCCAACCATCTTTAACACATGCAAAATGATACTGGGGTAGGCTTTTGCATTTCAATTCGACTACGATATGGTGCGTCTCTCAAAAGCCACGAAGGAATCTGATCGAATCATGATGTTCAATCGCTCGAGCGCCGCGGGATAACTTGGACAGCTCCGGAAACCGGCACTTTGGGCTGGTCGGCACTGGTTGTGGTCGAATTTGACTTTCAGGAGGCGCCCATGGCGGCGCTACGAAGCCTTTCGGCAGAGCACTGAGGGTGCCTTCGTCGTCATCTTCGCTCATGCAGACGCATGTCGCCCGTCAAGCCACCGCCAGCGGCCGTGTTGCTCGGATCGATCAGCCCGTCGCGCGGCCTGGCGCCGTCGTGGGCGGCTGCATCCGTGAGCTTGCGCCGGCGGATCACGCCGTGGCGCCGGTCGATCGAGATATGGAGTTTGTAGCCGAACACCGGGATCGCGATGTCGACCGGCTTGCGGCCGTCTCCGGCCGGTTTGGCTTTGCTGAACTTCACGGTCCAGCGCGCCTGCGTATCTTTCTGTGCCGCCCTGGCGGGCTTGTCCGTCCAGATCTGCGCAGCGCTCTTGCCGGCTTTGATGTCCGCCTTCTCGGGTTCGGTGTTGCGCTGGCGCGGCGCTGCCACCAGCGTGGCGTCCACGATCTGGCCCGACATGGCGAGATAGCCATGGCGAGATAGCCCGCCGCGGTGATGGCTTCGTCCAGGCGTGCGAACAACCGGTCCAGCGTCTTGGTCCGGATCAGGGCCTCCCGCTTCGGCGGGAAAACCATCCCCCGGATGGTTTTCTGATCCGCCTCAGCCCAGAGCGTGTTGGCGTCCGGCACCCGGTCGCCCGGCCCGAGGCCCCAGAACCGCATCCAGCTGAGCCGGTCCCGGACCATGAACTCGGTCTGCTCGAGCGGGAGCCCGTGCATGGATTGCAAGACCAACATCTTGAACTTCAAGACCGGATCGAAGGGCGGACGGCCGCCTTTGCCGATGGTGCGACGCTGCTGAGCCAGCCGGAGCGTCGGGCGAAAGAGCTCGAAATCGACCGTTGCCGCGAGCTTCTCCAAGGGATCGCCTTGCCTGGAGAGTTCCTGCAGGCGGTACTCGACATCCCAAAAGCCTGGTTGATGGGCCATCCCTACGCTCCTCGCAACGCCTGCCTCATCGAGTCACAAGATTTGCCTGGAGTCCAGTTTCCGGAGTCCAGTTTCCGGAGCTGAGTTAATCGATTGCCAGTGCCCCAAGTGAATCGTCGAAATTGACGGGTCACTGCAGCCTCGCAATCGAAGGAGAATGGCGATGAAGCTCTACGTTGGACTGGACGTTTCCTTGGTTCGGACGGCGGTTTGCATCCTGAACGAAAGCGGCGAGATCGTGGCGGAACGCCAGGTTGACAGCGAACCGGACGCGATCGCCGGCAGTCTGGCAAAGGTTCAAGGCATAATCGAACGTATCGGCTTGGAAGCAGGACCGATGGCGCCATGGCTGTTTGCTGGGTTGAGCGGGCAAGGGCTACCGGTCGTTTGCATCGAGGTCCGCCAAATGAAGGCCTTTGCCAAAGCCTCGCCGGTCAAAACCGACAAGCGCGACGCACGGTTGATCGCTCAAGCCATGCGCACCGGCTTATTCAAGGCAACCCATGTCAAGACGGACGAGAGCCAACGCCTTCGTTTGCTCCTTCGCCATCGCCAAGCGGTAATGCGGCGCAACAAGGATCTGATCAACACGGTGCGCGGAACGTTGAAAGCCTTTGGCATCCGCACTGGCGGCGGCAAAAACACGCCCTACGCCCGGCGGGTTCGCGAAGCAGTTGCCGATCCGAGCTTGCTCACTGTGACCGAACCGCTGCTGGTTGCTTACGAACAGGGGCTGGCGGTTCTGGCCGAACTCGATCGGATGGTACTGGCCGCTGCCAGAGAAGACGCGGTCTGCCGACTGCTGATGACTGTTCCCGGTGTCGGTGCTGTCACCGCTCTGGCCTTTCGCACCGGCATAGATCTGCCGGAAAGGTTTGCAAAATCAAGATTGGTCGGTGCTGTACTCGGGCTCACTCCAAGGGTCTATGCCTCGGGGGAGAGCGAGCATATCGGTCGGATCGCCAAATGCGGGGACGGGACCCGATGGCTGCTTTACGAGGCCGCCAATGTGATGCTGACCCGTGTCAAAGGCGACAATTGGCTGAAGTCTTGGGCACTTGGCGTTGCACAGCGGCGAGGCATGCGCAAGGCCAAGGTCGCTCTGGCGCGCCGATTGGCCGGCGTGATGCACGCCATGTGGATCAGCGGACAAGCGTTTTCGCTGGCCAAACCTCTGTAGAATTGCCTGGCAAATGTAACAAGACACCAAGGTCACGGCCCCGCGCGGTGAGATGCGGGAACGTGTGGACGGGGATGACTGCGATGGACGCCTTGTCAATCAAATGACGTTCCGGAGCTTGCAGCTTCCCGCTTCCACCATCGTCTCTCTCAGCCTGCAGCGCCACAACCGGCGACTGCGAAAAGAAGCATGGAACCGAACCCGCTACCAACGCCGCTTGGCCAACCAGCCTGCTTGACTGATTAAAGAAGCTGTCCAGCTGTTGAGGCGCCGCCGGTCGAAGAGCCGCCAGATCGTGCTGATCGCAACGCGGACGCCGCGTTTGTCCCAGAGCTTCTGCTGAAGTTCAGCAAGCGTGATGTCATCCTGGCGATCGACCTCTGCCAACAGGAAGTCTGCGTGCCGTTCAATCCGATGGGAATGCCGGTCTCCCCCCATCGGCTTGGCACAGTCCCGGCCTCCCTGCCGCCACTCAACCAGCCAGCGGACTGCAGTTGCCACACTGACACCGAAGCCGATGGCGGCCTGACGCCGGGACATGCCGTCCTCTTCCACCGCCTTGATTACCCGGGTGCGCAAATCTCTCGAGAGGGCTGATACCACGCCTTGCTGGCCTCCTCCTCCAGCCAGCATGATGAATCATGATTTGCCGCTCCTGTGAATCCCTTCAACGACTCGCACTGACCAGAAATTGCTCTAGTGCTGATGCGCCAAAGGGGGTTTGAGAATGCGAAATTTATTGGTGAAATTGTTTTTCATTCAAATGATAGCATTCGGGAAATGGAGCGTTTCTTGAGGTCATCAAAACATGAAATCGAAATAACAAAGAATATTATTGAGCAAGCATTTAAAAAGGAATTCTTATTGGTAGGCTATGTTCCATTCCTTTATTTGATGATTGAAAGCAACGATGAAAACGTCGTGCAGCTGTTCGTTGATAAGATTAAAGCGAACTCCGCACACAAGAATCACCTGAATATGGATATACGTGATAGGTGTGCAGAGGTTCTGAGATTTGCCGAACAGAATTTCACCATTTAAAGGTATCATGAAAAATGTTGTGATTAAGCGGAACCATGTTGCTCTAGTGGATTGACTCCAACGTTTGGAACCCGCGTTTTCGGGCTGCGATGATGCAGCCTGGGTCGGCTCTCCCGATGAAGGGCTTGGCCTCGGTCCTGTTGTGCTCGTCGATGAAGCGATTGATGGCGGCCTGGAGGTCGACGAGGAAATGAAAGACGCCACGTTTGAGGCGTCGCCTGGAGAGTTTGGCGAAGAAGCCTTCGACGGCGTTGGCCCAGGAGGTTGAGGTGGGCGTGAAGTGGAACG
>NZ_JAIPUT010000129.1 GCF_020055635.1 Marivita sp.
CAGCAAGGGGCGCTTGCGGTCGGATCGAGCTGTGGTGCGACTGCGCGCCCTCCCGGGCTCTGCGACCCGTGGCAAAGACGGGGCGTCGTCGATCGCGCTCAATATCCCGCGCCACAGGTCGTCGGACGGTGCCATCGGGTCGGCTGTATCATCGAGTGGAAGAAATCGATCACGGCTGCGCCCGACGTCGCGCCAGAACTCGGGATCGTCTTGCAGATCTTCCTCGACAGACTCGGCCTCACGGTCCCAAAAGCCCAACACGTACTCATCGGCACGGTCTCGTTTGTCACTGCTCATGACAGACACTCCCGGAGCTTGCGAAGCCCGCGCGTGATCCAGGATTTCGTGGTACCCAGTGGCGCATCAATTTTTCCAGCGATCTCGCCATGTGAATACCCGAAAATATAGGCCATCAAAACGCAGTTTCGGGTGACGGTGTTCAACTGTTCAAGGCAAGTGCGCAGTGCGCTTGTTTCTTCAAGCCGACTGAAGCTTTGTTCCAACACCTTGTCCCGCTCGACATGCGCATCAAGATCGGAAGGGTCGCTCGGGATTTCCCGGCTGCTGTCGCGCAGCATGTTCAGGGCGCGATGTCGGACGATCGTGTAAAGCCAGCCCCGGCCCGACCCACGGTCCGGGTCAAACTGGGACGCCTTCGTCCAGACCTGAACGAAAGCTTCCTGAACCGCCTCTTCTGCCAGATCACGTCGCCTGAGGATGCGCATCGCGACACCGATCAATTGAGGTGCTTCGGCGTCGAACAGCGTCTTCAGTCCGGCGCGTTCGCCGCGTGCGCAATCCTGAATCGCCTGTGCGTGATCAATCACTTGTATGAGGCTCCGTCTCGCTCCGGGTTCGGCAGGACGTTAAGGTCGTTTGGAGGGAGCCTCAACATGCGTTTTTGGTCTATGGACGCAGGGTGCGCGTCAGGCGCGCCCTGCGGTTGCTTGAGCCTTCAGGCGACAAAGAAGCCATCATCCGTGACCGGCGCGTGATCCGCGACGTTCTCGGCGCTATCGGTGAAATCAAGGATCACATCGGACCGATCCACCGCGCCGCTGTCGAGCGCATCGGACCAGAAATCGATGCCGGGTTGATCGGCCTCCCGGTCAAGGATGTTCACGTACAGAAGCTCGAGGAATCCGGTCGTATCCGTTCCGCCATAGGTTTCGGCGTATTCGCTGCCGGAAATGAAGGTCTCGACGATGAAGTCAAGATCGTCATTGGTCTCGGCGACGCCGCTCCAGAAACGCAGACCAGCTTCGTCCGGGGCGCGCTCGAACAGATCGTAAAGCCGATAGACCGATGCGGCGTTCTCGCCCTCAAGATCATAGATGAACGCGCCATCCTGAAGCGAGATGCGTTCCACATCCATCAGAGTATCGGCACCCGTCGCCGTATTGACGGTGATGGAGCCGTCGTCCATCAAATCCTGCACGATGTCCGTGCTTGAGAGTTGATATTCGACGACATCGGTTCCGCTTCCGCCGTCAATCATGTCGCCGCCACCCTGACCGATGAACTTGTCGTTTCCGCCAAGGCCATTGAGCGTTTCTCCGGCCGTCGTCCCGATGATCAGATCAGCATCCTCGCCGCCATTCGTGACGGCTCCGCTGGCGGTCAGGACATCGACGGTCATCAAGCGGCCTTGCTGATCGACAGCTACCGCCTTTGTGCCCTCCGAAACGTTCACGCCAAGCCCGGCAAAGGTGTAGTCATGCATGTCGTTGCCAAGCGCCACCGCGTCGTCACCGGTTGCGGTCACGTTCGATCCGATGGCGATGCTCCGCGCACCTTCGGCAAATGCGGCTTCACCAACCGCAAGACTGCGATCACCGCTTGCCTCGGCAAGGTGACCCAGCGCATGCGCACGCTCACCGGCGGCCGACGCCTGCCAGCCAAAGGCCGTGGCAGCCGTTCCCTGCGCGCTGCTTTCCCCGCCGACAGCGGTCGTTGAGGTGCCTGCGGCATCTGCCATGTCGCCAATGGCCAGCGAGTCCACGCCGGCTGCACTTGCACCATTGCCGATGGCCGTCGCGTTGTCAGTTCCGGCCATTGCGGCTTCGCCGACAGCAAGACTGAAGTCACCGGTCGCGGCGGCGATGTGACCAAGGGCATGGGCTCGTTCGCCTTCTGCAAGAGACCGCCAGCCAAACGCGGTCGCCGCTGTTCCTTCGGCAGTGCTTTCTCCGCCGATAGCCGTGGTCGACGTTCCGTTTGCCAAGGCTTGATCTCCGACCGCAATGGCATCGCGCCCTGTTGCACTCGCCCCGTTGCCAAGCGTGATCGTGCCGGTCGTGTCGGTGGTTTCTCCATCGCCAAGAGCAAGTTTCTGCGCGCGCGTTGCCGTTGTCTGCATCATCGTGCTGGACCCAGATGCTGATCCGGCAGCCGAACCCATCCCGCCACCGAAAGACGCGATCGCAAGCGTGCCATCCATGTCGGCACCGACAAGCTGCCAGCCCGAAACGCCGACATCACTGCCCAGTCCTGCAAAGGTATAGGAATGAGCAGACAGACCCAGTGCAAACTCGTTGTCTGAATCGGCGCTGACATTCGACCCGATCGCGACCGCATTGGTGCCCGTCGCGCTTGCGGCCTCACCAACCGCCAGAGTGAAGTCACCCTCCGCTTCGGCAATATGACCCAGCGCATGGGCACGTTCGCCCGTGGCCGAGGCTTTCCAGCCGAAGGCCGTTGCAGCGGTGCCATTGACGGAAATCTCGCCGCCGACACCGGTGGTGGATGTGCCATTCACCACAGCGGTATCGCCGATGGAAAGCGCGTCGATGCCGGTCGCGCTGGCTGCGTTGCCGATGGCGGTGGTGTTGTCACCCATCGCACCGGCGGCTTCACCGATGGCAAGGCTGAAATCCCCTTCGGCAGAGGCGGCGTGCCCAAGAGCATGCGCCCGCTCGCCCTCGGCAGACGCCCGCCAGCCGAAGGCCGTTGCAGCGGTGCCATTGACGCTCGTTTCGCCGCCCACAGCCGTGGTCGAGGGACCACCTGTGGCCGATGCGGCGTCACCGATGGACAGGGCATCCCGGCCATCTGCCACGGCATCATTACCGACCGAGATTGCACCGACACCGTTTGCGGTGGATGCCCCTTCCGTCGTCGGTGCGCTCATCTCGTCCTGCGGCCTTGGCTCCGGTGCCATGTTCACGCTCGGGACAGTAACCGTTGGCGCGGTGGTCGTTGGTGCTGCATCCGTATCGACGCCAAACCCTGCGATCCCGTCAAGGCTGAGCCGTCCTTCGGCATCGACCATCATGACGCCACTGTCGCCCGACAGGCCCGCAAGCGAATAAGTGGCATTGTCGCCACCAATCGCGATTTCGAATGCGTCAGCGCTGACCTGGTTCCCGATTGCAATTGCGTTTTCTCCGGACGCGGTGGCCGCTTCGCCGATCGCGAGGGTAAAATCACCGTCTGCATCCGCGAGGTGCCCGAATGCGTGGGCGCGCTCGCCCTCTGCCGAGGCGCGCCAGCCGAAAGCAGTCGCCGCGACTCCGTTCGCCGTACTTTCCCCCCCGACTGCAGTCGTCGACGGACCGCCGGTTGCCATGGCGTTATCGCCGATTGCAATGGCATCGCGTCCATCGGCTGACGCTGCGTTGCCGATCGCCGTTGCAAAATCGCTGGCGGCAGAGGCCGCTTCGCCGATTGCAAGGCTGAAATCGCCGTCTGCATCCGCGAGGTGCCCAAAGGAATGTGCCCGCTCGCCTTCGGCGGACGCCTGCCAGCCAAAGGCGGTTGCCGCGACACCCAAGGCCTGTGACTCGCCACCGACGGCCGTGGTCGAAGCGCCGGATGCGTTCGCCTCGTCTCCGATGGCAACCGCATCTGCACCAAGGGCACTGGCATCGTCACCAAAGGCAATGCCACCCACCGGATCGGCTACCGCGCCGTCACCCTCGGTAAGACGATCGCCACCCCCAAGCAGCGCAAGCTTTGCAAGCGCGCCATCAAGGCTTGATCCCTCGATAGAGCCCGCCGCGACAGGCAGGGTCGCCTTGAACCCACCCGTTCCGTCAATTGCGCCATCCGTTCCCGCGCCAACGCCTTCCGGGACTTCCGCGCCGTGGATGACGATCTCGCGCAATGGCAGCGGCATCAAATCCGCCGCGGTGAAATCGGCTCCGGTCACCGTCGAAAAGAAATTGTCGTCATCGGTCAGATCGTAGCTGTTGATCGTCAGCATCTCGCCCGCGCTGTTCGCGACCGGATCGTTGTGGGTGCCATCATCCAGATTCTCGAGCGACAACAGGACATCGCCGTAGGCGGGAATCCCTTCCAGCACCTCGACATAGCCGTCGCGATCGGCGTCATCGAAGATGGTCGGCGCGGCAGAGTCGATTGGGTTGCCCGCATCGTCAAATCGCCCATGAATGTGCTGGATGTGGAGCTGATCTGGCGTCAATCCTCGCGCGACCGTCGCAACCGTCAAGGTCGTTCCTTCGATTGCCACGAACGCTGTCGCCTCCACGCCAGAGCCGTTCAGGGCCGTCAAATCGGCCACATAGACGGAATCTGCGGAGTTCAGCACATTTTCGAGTTGGTTGAAGTACGTATTGGACATGAAAGTCTCCCAAATGGCGCGACAAGATTATGTCTGAATTCAGGCGGCTTTCAGTGTCGCAAACTGCATACCGCCAGGCCGCGGCGTTTTGCGCCCGGCAATGTAAAGACACGCGGACCGGGCCATTGGATGCAGGAACAGAAAAAAATTTTCGCGCCTTCGAGGCTCAGGCAGGGAAATCACTACGCAGCACAGCTGTCGCGTAGCCGTTAGGTTTGAGATGACGCGACAGACGGACGGAGCTTATCGCTTGCACGGGAACGGTGGACGCGGGAAACGCCACGGCAGGCAATGGAGAGGGCTGCCTCCGATCTTTCAGA
>NZ_JAIPUT010000130.1 GCF_020055635.1 Marivita sp.
GGACCCATGGTCGAAGACAGCGCGATCTTCTTCATGTACGTGCCCTTGGAGCCGCTCGGCTTGGCCTTGGCGACGGCATCGACAAATGCCTTCACGTTCTCGATCAGCTTGGCTTCGTCGAACGAGACCTTGCCGATTCCCGCGTGAACGACACCGGCTTTCTCGGCCTTGAACTGGACCTGACCGCCCTTGGCGTCTTCGACAGCCTGCTTGACGTCCATCGTCACGGTGCCGACCTTTGGGTTCGGCATCAGGTTGCGCGGGCCAAGAACCTTGCCCAGGCGACCGACGATCGGCATCATGTCCGGAGTGGCAATGCAGCGATCGAAATCGATGGTGCCGCCCTGGATGGTTTCCATCAGGTCTTCGGCGCCGACGATATCCGCACCGGCTTCCTTGGCTTCGTCCGCCTTGGGGCCACGTGCGAACACGGCGACGCGCACGGTCTTGCCGGTGCCGTTCGGCAGGCCGACAACGCCGCGGACCATCTGGTCGGCATGGCGCGGATCGACACCGAGATTCATCGCGATCTCGAGCGTCTCATCGAATTTCGCGTTCGAGTTGGCCTTGATCAGGGAGATGGCTTCCTCGACGGTGACATCATCCTTGCCCGCAAAGGCTTCACGGGCGGCACGGGTGCGTTTTCCAAGTTTAGCCATCTTACTTCACCTCGATGCCCATGGACTTCGCCGAGCCCAGGATAATCTTCATTGCACCTTCAACGTCAGTCGCATTGAGGTCTTTCATCTTGGCTTCCGCGATTTCGCGCACCTGACCGACGGTCACGGTTGCGACAGTCTCACGACCCGGAGCCTCTGCACCACGCGGACGGTTCCGCTTGCCCACCGGCTTCAGGCCGGCGGCCTTCTTCAGGTAGTAGGACGCCGGCGGCGTCTTGATTTCCATGGTGAAGGACTTGTCCTGGTAATAGACAATCTCGGTCGGGCACGGTGCGCCCTCTTCCATATCCTGCGTCTTGGCGTTGAACGCCTTGCAGAATTCCATGATGTTGATGCCGCGCTGACCCAGCGCGGGGCCCACGGGCGGGCTGGGGTTGGCTTTGCCTGCAGGGATCTGCAGCTTCATCTTGCCAGCAAGTTTCTTGGCCATCTGGCCTCTCCTTTTCCAACGACCCGGGAACGCGTTCCAAGGTCACTCTTGTTGTGTGGTCCGGTCCGCGACACGCGTGCCGCTCGCCTCCCACGCTCGTTCGGCGGGATACCCGCCTGCACTCAGATCACTATTGCTTCGTGACCTGCGTGAATTCCAGCTCGACCGGGGTTTCCCGGCCAAAGATCACCACCGACACCTTGAGGCGCTGGTTGTCTTCGTCGACCTCTTCGATCATGCCATCGAAATCCTCGAACGGACCTTCGTTGACCTTGACCTTCTCGCCGATCTCGAAATGGATCAGCGTCCGCGGCGCGTCCTCGCCTTCGGCCACACGGCCCAGGATCGCCTGCACCTCGGCATCGCGCATCGGCATCGGACGCCCCTGCGGACCAAGGAACCCGGTGACGCGGTTGATCGAGTTGATCAGGTGATACCCCTGATCCGACATCTCCATCCGCACCAGCACGTAGCCGGGCATGAAACGCCGCTCGGCCGTCACTTTCTTGCCGCGCCGGATTTCGATCACTTCCTCGGTCGGAACCAGAACTTCCTCGATCTGATCCTGAAGGCCCTGCTCTTCGACCGCCTGAAGGATCTGCTCTGCGATTTTCTTCTCGAAATTCGAAAGCACGCTGACCGAGTACCACCGCTTCGCCATCTGGTCACAAACCTCTTTGTCCGCGCGGCCTGAGTTGCCGTCTGATTTCTAACAGCCGAACGCTGCAACGTCGGCTCCGGAATAAAAAAGCGGCGTGCAACTCGAATCGATGCACGCCCCATTCCGTTCTAGGCGGTGAGTTACCGCCTTACCCTGCGCTTTTCAAGAGCAGACCGCGCCTAGCCGAAGATGTTCAGCAGACCCTGCAATCCACTGCGGATCAGAAGGTCCACCAGCGCAAAGAAGACCGCCGTAAGCGCCGCCATGATGAACACCATCACGGTGGTCAGCAGCACCTCGCGCCGCGTCGGCCAGACAATCTTCGACACCTCAGCCCGAACCTGCTGAATGAACTGAAGCGGATTTGTCGTTGCCATGGGATCGGCCTCACTTTGCGTTTCTGCTGCTTCGCATCTAGCGAAGCCCTGTCCCTAATTCAAGCGACGCCTGAGTGAAAGGCCTTTGCGCCGCATCTGACCTGCACGCGCGCGCCCGCGCGAGCGCGCGAAGCAGGCCGCCGTCGGCTCCTCACGATGACGTGTCCGAAATCACGGAAATTCCAAGATTTTTCAGGAACGATTTTCTACCGCACCGGTTGAGCCCCCAGAGCGGTCGGCGTCCAGCCGTCCGCAGTGGATTGGAATAACCAATTCAAGACTGATAAGGAGATTGAAATGAAACGCATGATGATCGCAACCGCACTCGCCACGACGCTCGGTACGGCCGGTTTTGCCGCAACCGAAGCTCAGATTGAGCAGGTCGAAAGTTTTGCGAGCGGAATTGACACCTCCAGCTACACCGACAGTGACTTCGACATCGCCTATGGCATCGTGAATTCCGGCATGTCCCGCGGCGAAAAGGTTGCAAAACTGCGCGCCCTGGAAACCGAGGACAATGTCGATCTTGGCGTCGTGATGATCAGCGAAGCCGAAATGGAACGTCTTGAGCAATATGCTCCGGGTGTGGATTTCGGCACCATCACGCAGGCACAGGCGGAAAGCGCGCTGGCGGTCACTTATGGTGGCGAAAGCCCCTCCATCGTGACCCAGCGGGTGCAGAACATCCTGTCCGGCAACGAGATGGACGAGGAAACCCTCGCAATGGTCTCGCAAGGCGAAATGAACATGTTGTCGACCTATATCTCGGAAGACGACATCGCGCTTCTGACCGAGGACGAACTCGAACTGGCGCTGAGCTATGCCTATAGCGGCATGTCCCGCAGCCAGAAGGTTCAGCAGATCGAAGCACTGATCAACAGCTGACCTTGCCAGACTTGACGCAGAACAAGGGTCGCCCTCCGGGCGGCCCTTTTTCGTGCCTGGCACAGACAGCCCTCGTAGGGGACCGTCGCGTCGAATTTGCACATGTCTGACGGAAAATGGCAGGGGCAGCAGGGTTCGAACCCGCGACCTACGGTTTTGGAGACCGTCGCTCTACCAGCTGAGCTATACCCCTAAGGCCGAGGAGACGGGTATTCCAAGCCACTCCTGAAATCAAGGCCCAGAAGACCGTGGATCCGACAATTTTCTCTGTTTGCGCCAGGCACGCCGCGTCATCTTTCGGGTCGGCACACGCGGCCGGCTCAATCGGGATGACATCGGGCTGACCACGGTCCTCCGCGCGGGAGCACGCGCAGGTGATGGCGCCGTGTCGAAACCTCCCGGAAAGTTAATTCGCCGGTGATCTCGCGGGTCGCTACGCTGAATCCATGAACCCGGAGGACAACCCGATGAAACCACGTTCAACGACTCGTTCCGATCTCGGCAGGCGAGGCTTTCTGGCAAGCTCCGTCACCGCACCTTTCCTCGCAATCATGGCGGCCACGCCCCGCCCTGCCGCAGCCCGCGTCGGGCCAACAGATTTCGAGTATGAAATCACGCGGACCGAAACGGAATGGCGCGCCTTGCTGAGCAAGCCCGAGTACTTCGTCCTGCGCGAAGGCGGAACCGAGGTGCCGCACACCAGCCTGAACACCTTCGAGATGTCGGAAGGTGAATACAGGTGCAAAGGCTGCAATCTGGTGAATTTCGACTCCAAATGGAAAGTGCCGAAATTCGATATCGGCTGGACCTTTTTCTCGCAGGCCCGACCGACCACCGTACTCACCTCCATCGACGAAAAAGGCGCCGCCGCGGAAATGGCGGACGGCGACGCACTTATCGAATGTCATTGCCGCCGCTGCGCTAGTCACCTCGGACATATTCTTTCGATCGAAGACCAGACATTGTTCTGCCTGAACGGAGTGGCCTTGCTCTTCGAGGCCGCTTGATCCCCACCACCCATGCGCGACATGTAAAAAGCGGCGGTCACGAACCGTCGCTTTTTTTCACGCCCACGACAACTCTGTGACTCACTTGCCTGTCAAAAAGAAGTTTCTTGTTGAAATATTCCGGCGGGTGCCGATTTCCGTGAATGGCGTCACGAAACCGGCATTCCGCGAAACACAAACTGTCGATTTTAATTGCACGTTTTCAACGCCTTACCAAAACCGCGCATTGTCTGACCCGTGATATCCACGAACCTCGCTTCCGCCATCATGCAAAAGCACTTCTGACGAGTTTCGACGTGAGCAATACGTGAGTATTCCAAAACGCTTTCATGATGAACGCTGTGCTTACCGGCATGGAATTGCCGGAAATCAAGTTACGGAAGGAAACAACATGAAACATATGACAACCCGTATTGCCGCCACCCTGATGATGATCGGCACCCTGAGCCCCGCAGTTGCGATGGAACAGGAATTGAACCAGTTGACCGGCGCGGTCTATAATGGACTAACCTCGATGCAAATGGACGTTGCCGATATCACCAATCTCACCCTCGGTGAAATCAATCGCATCAATTCGATCATGTTCAGCGGTGACAGCGAGTCCGAAAAGAAGAACAAGATAAGCAATATCCTGCGCCTGGCTGCCGAACGCTGACGGGTGCTTTCTGAACACCCGGCGCAAAACGAAAAAGCCGCGCTCCGAAAGGGGCGCGGCTTTCCTTGTTTGGGAAGACCCGACGCTTACGCGACGATCTTGGACACGACGCCCGAGCCGACGGTGCGGCCGCCTTCGCGGATGGCGAAGCGCAGGCCGTCTTCCATCGCGATCGGCGCGATCAGCTCGACCTCGAACTTCAGGTT
>NZ_JAIPUT010000053.1 GCF_020055635.1 Marivita sp.
CCAGCCGATCTCGTCGGCCAGTTCGCGCGCCCAGCTGTCATAGGCCGACCCCTTGTTGACGGCAATCACCTTGCCCTCAAATTCCTTCATGTCCGTGATCTCCGGGGCATCGTTCCCGACCAGAAACAGGAAATCGGTGTTCAGGTAGCCTTCGGAAAACAGCAGGTTCCCGGCGCGTTCCTCGGTGATCGTCGTGGGCGCCACGACAAAGTCATAGGTGCCGGCCTGCAATCCGGGAAGGATGCCGGAAAACTGCGTCGCGACGATATCCATCTCGGCGCCCAGCCGTTCACCAATCAGGTTGGCAAGATCGACGTTGAAGCCTTCGATCCCGCCCCCCAGTTTTGGCATGGCATGCGGCGCGAATGTGCCATCCAGCGCGACGGTGTACTTGTCCTGCGCGAAAGCTGCGCCGGAGAGAAATAAAGTGGCAGCAAGAGACGCTGCGGAAACAAAGAATTTCATGATCCAGATCCTGTTTTGCATTTGCGACTGCCGCAAGCCTTCAGCAGAGGCATCCATGACGCAAGGACCGTTTATGAGTTGTTGATGAATTTATGCATAAGTTGATAAGGAAAGGTTATAGACGATACATTGGTTGCCAAGGGTTTGAGCACTGGCGCGCAAATCGATGGCTTCGTGCACTGTCGCTGTCAATTGGCGGCCCGCATGGCCCTGCCTGCCACCAAACTGCGTCTTCAGAACCGCGGGTTCTCGCAGGGATGCAAACTTGGGTCGATTTGGCGCGCATATGCGGTGCATTTCAGCAACATTGAGAACCGAGCATTGAGACCAGATAAACCATTCATTTCCAGTGGCTTACCCAATTTTTCCGAGTGTGCTCCGACAGCCGCCCAGACAGACCGTTCTGGCATTTCCGATCCACTTTAAAATTGTCTTCAAATTCCCGCTTGAACGACTCAGGGGGCTATCTTACGTGCCGGCCATGGTCGTGATTCGACCGGACTGAACCGCATCAAGATCAATGGAGGACGAGATGCTGACACGTGACGATCTGATCCGTGAATACCGCACGCGCAGTGCGACATTCCCGGCGTTGCTTCTCGTCTATCTTATCATTCTGGGGACGATGGGCGCGACCGCTTTCGCTATCATCTAGGATCTGGGATAAGCCAGACGAGAGAACGTATGACGCAGTCATTCTAGGACAAGCCGCCGCGCTGGCGACTTGTCCTTTTTCTTGGCCTGCGGTCAGACGTCTGCCGCCTCTCCGACATTGTCCACGCCCCGCTCTTCCAGCAAGGTCGTCAGCCAGTTCGGGTCCATTTCCGGAACCGAACTGAGCAGCAGGTCCGTGTAGGGATGGTGCGGCGGCTTGAACATCTCGGTCTTGGGGCCTTGCTCGACCACCTTGCCGTGCTGCATGACCACGACTTCATCGGCGATGGCGCGCACGGTGGCCAGATCATGGGTGATGAACATGTACGCCAGGTTCAGTTCCTTCTGAAGCCGGTCCAGAAGCCTGAGGATGCCTTCGGCAACCAGCTGGTCCAGCGCGCTTGTCACCTCGTCACAGATGATGAAGGTAGGCTCCGCAGCCAGCGCCCGCGCGATCCCGATGCGCTGTTTCTGGCCTCCCGACAACTCTGGCGGGAAGCGGTCATAGTATTTCGAGGGCTCCAGTTCGATCAGGTCGAGAAGCTCGTCGACCCGCGATTTGAGAGCCGTCCCCTTGAGGCCGGAGTAGAACTGGGCCGGGCGGCCGATGATCTCGGAGATCCGCACCTTGGGGTTCAGCGCCGTGTCCGCCATCTGGTAGATCATCTGCGATTGCCGCAACTGGTCCTTGCTCCGGTCCGTGTATTTCGGCGGCAGCGGTTCTCCCTTGAACAGGATCTGTCCGCTGCTGGGGGGCAGAAGGCCGGTGATGCAACGCGCCGTGGTCGATTTTCCAGAGCCACTTTCGCCGACGACGGCGACGGTCATGCCTTCGTATATGTCGAAGGACACATCATCCAGAACCTTGTCGCCGCCCGTATAGGACGCATCGACGTTCTGAACCGAGATCAGCGGCGTCGCGTTTTCGGGCCGCGGTTTTTGCGGCCGTTCGAAACTCCGGACCGCCCAGAGCGATTTCGTGTAGTCTTCCTTGGGTGATTTGAGCATCACCTCGGTTGACGCCTCCTCGACCTCTTCGCCCTTGAGCAGCACCTTGATCGTGTCGGCCATCTGCGCCACCACGGCAAGGTCATGCGTGATATAGATGGCGGCCGTGTTGAACTGGTCGACGATATCGCGGATCGCGGCAAGCACCTCGATCTGGGTGGTCACGTCGAGCGCGGTTGTCGGCTCGTCGAAGATGATCAGGTCCGGTCGGCAGGACATGGCCATTGCCGTCATGGCGCGCTGAAGCTGGCCACCCGACACCTGGTGTGGATAGCGGAACCCGATCTCGCCCGGGTTCGGCAGGCGCAACCGTTCGTAAAGCTCGATTGCGTCTTCCTGGGCCTCCAGCCGCTTCTGAATGCGGTATTGCAGCGGCGCTTCGGTGTATTGGTCGATCAGCTTGTGCGACGGGTTGAACGACGCCGCTGCGGATTGCGCGACATAGGCAATCCGCGCACCGCGCAGCGCCCGCTTTTCGCCTTCGGTCGAGGTCGTCAGTTCGATCCCGTCGAATTCGATCGACCCGTCGGAAATCCGCGTGCCGTCCCTTGCATAGCCCATGGCGGCCGCGCCGATGGTCGATTTCCCGGCACCCGATTCCCCGATGAGGCCCATGACCTCCCCCCGGTGGAGGGTCAGGTCGACCCCCTTGATGATCGGGACCCAGGTCTCTCCTGTGAAGCCCTCGATCTTGAGATCGCGGATCTTGAGCAGGACGTCCTTTTTCAGCCCCGGTGCGATTGCTGATGTATCTGTCATGATCATTGCTCCTTCAAGCCGGAGGACCGGAACAGCATCCAGTCAACGACAAAGTTGACGGCCACGGTCAGCAGGGCGATCGCGGCAGCCGGAATGAGCGGCGTGATTTCCCCGAAGGAGATCAGCGTCGCGTTCTCGCGCACCATGGAGCCCCAATCCGCCGTCGGCGGCTGAATCCCCAGGCCAAGGAAGGACAGGCCGGCCACAAGCAGGAAGACGAAGCAGAATTCCAGCCCGAACTCCGCCACCAGTGGCGCGGTCGAGTTCGGCAGGATTTCCTTGCGGATCAGATAGCCGTCTTTCTCGCCACGCAGCTTGGCCGCCTCGATGTAGTCCATGACGACCACGTTGCCGGCGACGGCCCGCGTCAGGCGGAATACCCTTGGTGCATAGATGATGGCCACCGCAATGATGATCACCGTGATGTCCGGCCCGAAGATCGACAGCATCAGGAGCGCAAAGATCAGCGACGGGATCGACATGATCACATCGGCAAAACGCCCCATGAACTGGTCGAACCATCCGCCCTTGACCGCGGCAAGAAGCCCGGCGGTCGCACCCATGAAGAAGGCCGCCATGGTGGCAAGCAAGGCAAGACCGACGGTGTTCCGCGCGCCGTAGATGATACGGCTGAACATGTCGCGGCCAAGCTGATCGGCGCCCAGCAGCATGTTTGCATCCGCAGGCGCAAATGCGGACGAGATCACCTCGGATTCCCCGTAGGGAGCGATCCACGGCGCGAAGATCCCGGCGATGGCATAGGTGAAGATGACAAACATCCCGAAGGAGGCCGTCAGGGGCGCCGTCTTGATTTCCTTGGCAAGCTTGGGCGGCGTGATGGCCACCAGGAATTCGCGGAACGCGAAGGACACGCCGGCCGCGAAGGCAAGCATCCCTGCCCCGATGGCGACGGACCGAAGCGCGCCGGTCCCGCCGACGATGCCCAGCACGAAAGACACCAGCGTCAACGAGAAGAGCATCAGGAAGGCGCTGCGCTTTTCGTAATAGGCCGCAAGGCAGGAGACCCCGATCAGGAGACCGAAATATGTGATGACGAATATGCTCATTGGTCCGTCCCCTTATTTCGGATGCCGCAAGCGCGGGTTGGTCAGGATCGCGCCGACGTCGGCCGCGAGGTTCAGCAGGATGAAGGTTGCTGCAAAGATCAGGCAGCAGGCCTGGACAACCGGGAAATCCCTTTTGGAAACGGCGTCCACCAAGGACTGGCCGATTCCCGGATAGACGAAGACCACCTCGACAAGAACGACACCGGTGATCAGGTATGCCAGGTTCAGCGCGACCACGTTGATGATCGGAGCCCATGCGTTCGGCAGGGCGTGTTTCACGATCACCTTCCAGGGCGGTGTCCCCTTGAGACGTGCCATCTCGATATAGGGCGACGCCAGCAGGTTGATGATCGCGGCGCGGGTCATGCGCATCATGTGCGCCGTCACGACAAGCACCAGCGTGAGCGCCGGAAGGAAGGTTCGATGCAGCAGTTCGAGAAACGTCATGTCAGCGCTGAGACTCGCGATGGCCGGGAACATCTGCGCCTTCACGGACAGGTAGAGGATGAGAATGTATCCCAGGAAGAATTCCGGACTGGAAATCGAGGTAAGTGTCAGAACGTTGGCGACGCGGTCGAAGACGGTGTTGCGCAACAAGGCGACGATGACGCCGAGGGTGATCGCGAACGGCACGGCGATGACGGCCGCGTAAGCTGCCAGGAAAAGCGTGTTGATGAAACGTTCGGTGATCACCGAGCTGACCCGTTCTCCGGTCACGATGGATTCCCCGAAATTGCCGACCACCGCTCCGCTGAGCCATTCGAGATATCGGACCACTGCGGGCTTGTTCAGGCCCATTTCCTCGCGCAGCGCGGCCAGGTTTTCTTCCGTCGCACCCTGGCCAAGAACGGCCTGAGCGATGTCCCCGGGCAGGAGTTCGACCATGAAGAAGATGATTATCGAGATGACCAGAAGTGTGATCAGACCATAGCCCAGTCGTTTGAAAATAAGTGAAGCAATGTCACCCATGGATGTCCCCGTTTTGATGTCCGGTTCTTTGTGCCGGGTCGTTTGAACTGGCTGTGACGCTAGGCGCAGTCACCGGGCACCAGTTTATGGAAAGGCCCCGGATGTCCTCCGGGGCCCCTTGGCATTCGCCGCCTCAGTCGGTGAACCACCACCGGCTGGCTGCTCGTGCGCCGTCGTTTTCCCAACTTGCGGCAAGCTGGTCCGGCGTCCCGACATTGGCGCGGTTGGCATAGACGAAATTGTTGAAGAACGGGATGATCGTTCCCCCGTCATCCTTCGCCAGGATCGCCATTTCGCGGTACATTTCCGCGCGCAGGCTGTCATCCAGTTCCGACTTGGCCTGCAAGAGCAGCTCGTTGAAGCGCTCGTTCTGCCACCGGCTTTCGTTCCAGGCGGCATCGCTCTTGTACGCCAGCGTGTACATCACGTCGGGCGTCGGACGGGCCCCCCACGAAACCAGCGTGAACGGCTTTACCAGCCAGACATCGGAATAGTACCCGTCATTCGGTTCGCGCACGACGTTGACATTGATCCCGGCCGCCTTGGCGTGTTCGGCATAAAGCACGGCCATGTCCACCGCACCGGCATAGACGCTGTCGGCAGTGCTCAGGTTCACCGTCAGCCCCTCGGCTCCGGCCTTTCTCAGCAGCGACCTGGCCTGATCGGGATCGTATTCGCGTTGCTCGATGCCTTCGGGCCAATAGGGCTGCGCGGGCGAATGATGGAAATCGTTCGCCTTGGTCGCCGCGCCGAACGCGATCTTTTCGATGATGTCGTCGCGGTTCATCGCCAGCTTGAGAGCATTGCGCACGTCGACATTGTCGAAAGGCGCGGTGTCGCAATGCATCGGCATGGTGATCGCTGCGGCGGAAGGAATGTTGTGAATCACGATGTTGGGATCGCGCTGCATCAGGGCCATCGTCTTCAGCTCGATGAGCGATACCGCATCCACGTCACCCGTCACGAGCGCGGTCTGGCGCGCGTTCGGGTCATTCAGGACCAAGATCCGCACCTCGTCGAAATAGGCCCCTTCGCCGTGCCAGCCGTCATGGCGGCTCAACAGCCAGGATACGCCGAATTCGCCATCTTCGATCTTGTAGGGGCCTGATCCGTCGCCGGACCGCCAGTCGATCGTACCATCGTCATTGGCCGGGCAGATCGCGAAGTGGTAATCCGTCATCAGCCATGGAAGGTCCGCGTTGCCGCGCGCAAGCGTGACCACGATCGTGTTTTCCCCGTCCGCCGTGATGTCCGTCACGTCCGTCAGCAGCGCCTTGGCCGCCGACGTGGACTCGTCGCCGCGGTGGTGGTTGAGCGATGCAATCACATCCGTTGCCGTCACCGGCTTGCCGCTGTGGAAGGACGCCGCGGGGTTCAACTCGAATGTCCACTCGGTCGCGTCGGGGCTGGCTTCCCAGTTGGTGGCAAGGTCGGGGCCAAGCGACCCGTCGCCATTGATCATGGTGAGATAGCTGCGATGCGTGTGTCCGAGGAAGATCATCTGCCGGGTGACATAGGTTCCGGGGTCGTGCGTGTCCGAGCTGTTGCCGTCGTGCAGACCCCAGCGGAAGGTACCGCCGCTCTTGGGTTGGGCGGATGCCTTGGTGGTCCAGAGACCCGTTGCCGTGGTGGCCGTGAGGCCTGCGGCAAGCGAATAATTCATGAAGTCGCGGCGTGAAATTCGGCCGTTGCGCGCCTCTTCCGCAATCCGGTCGATAAGCTTTTGATTTCTTCTGGTCATGATAACTCCCTGTTGTCTCTGGCCTCCGCCAGAGCGGAGGAAGCCGAATTCCCTAGTCTTGTATCCAATCAGACATTTGATTTGAACAAAACCGACATGTTTTTATCAAAGCACGAACTGATGCAGGTATAAACCCCGTTGCCAAAAATTGCTTTTCACAGGTAATTTATGAAAAATTGCAAAAAGTGCGACGCAGTTCGGAGTGCTTTTTGACAAGAACCCCACCGCTCGGCCTCTCCGGTTCACCAAATCACCACGTGATCTGGATGTCGCTTTCTGACTTCGAGACGCCTGAAGCCGTCGCCGGGCACCGCCACCAGGATGTCCGATTTGGCCCCACTTGTGTCCGAAACCGCCCGAGACCTTTGCCGCTAGGCTTGTAAGGATGGCGCAAAGGAGTCGGATTCGATGAACTATTCAGGTTTCAAGGTCATCAAGGAAGCATTGACCGGACATCGGGGCTGGGGTCCGGCGTGGCGGGATGCTGCGCCGCAAGCCGAGTATGACTATGTCATTATCGGCGGCGGTGGGCACGGTCTGGCGACCGCGTATTATCTGGCCAGGGAATTCAGGCAAAGCCGCATCGCCGTGCTGGAAAAGGGATGGATCGGTGGAGGAAATGTCGGGCGCAACACCACGATCATTCGGTCGAACTACCTGCTGGACGGAAACGAGCCGTTTTACGAATTCTCGCTGAAGCTTTGGGAAGGGCTGGAGCAAGAGCTGAATTACAATGCGATGGTCAGCCAGCGCGGTATCCTGAACCTGATCCACTCGGATGCGCAACGCGACGCCTTCATCCGGCGCGGCAATGCGATGATCCTGAACGGGGCCGATGCCGAATTGCTCAGCACCACGCGGATCCGCGACCGCTATCCGTTCTTGAACGTGAACAACGCCCGCTTCCCGATCAAGGGCGGTCTGGCCCAGCATCGGGGCGGCACCGTACGCCACGACGCAGTCGCCTGGGGGTACGCCCGCGCCGCCGATCAGCGCGGGGTGGACATCATCCAGAATTGCGAAGTGACGGGGTTTCGCATCGAAAACGGCACCTGTACCGGCGTCGAAACCGCGCGCGGGTTCATCGGCGCAAAAAAGGTTGCGGCCTGCGTCGCCGGGTCGTCCTCTCGGCTGATGCAAAAAGCCGCAATGCGCCTGCCCATCGAAAGCCACGTCTTGCAGGCCTTCGTTTCTGAGGGGCTCAAGCCGGTGCTGCCGGGCGTCATCACCTTCGGCGCGGGACATTTCTACTGTAGCCAGTCCGACAAGGGCGGACTGGTGTTCGGTGGCGATATCGACGGCTACAATTCATACGCCCAGCGCGGCAACCTGCCGGTGGTCGAGGATGTCTGCGAAGGCGGTATGGCGATCTTTCCGATGTTGGGGCGCGCGCGCCTTCTGCGAAGCTGGGGCGGGATCATGGACATGTCGATGGATGGGTCGCCAATCATCGACCGCACCCATATCGACGGGCTCTATTTCAACGGCGGCTGGTGTTACGGCGGCTTCAAGGCGACCCCGGCCTCGGGCTTTGCCTATGCCCATCTGCTGGCCACCGACACACCGCATGAAACCGCCACCGCCTATCGGTTCGATCGCTTTGAAAGAGGCCGGATGATCGACGAAAAAGGCATGGGCAACCAGCCGAACCTGCATTGAGAGACCATCAGACATGCTGATCGATCACCCCCTTCTTGGCCCGCGCGACGCCAGCGAGTTCGTCTACAAGGGCGACGCGTCGCTGATCAACCGCCCCGACTGGCAGGCCGAGGACGCATTGGCGAAATTCATCGACTACGGCTACCTGCGTGACAACCCGGCCAGCGACCATCGCGAGCTTTGGTTCCATGAACAGGGGGACCGGTCGTGGCTTGTCGTGACGCGCGACACCACCACGCACGAGATCAAATCCGTCGAACTGGCCCGCGACGTGGCCCGCAGGGAAGGGCGTTCGAAATGACCGGTTCCAATCGTCTCGAAGGCGGTTTGATCGACCGCAGCAAACCGCTGCGGTTCAAGTTCGACGGGATCGGCTATTCCGGGTTCGAGGGTGACACGCTGGCCTCGGCCCTGCTTGCCAATGGCGTGCGCCTGATGGGGCGGTCGTTCAAGTATCACCGTCCGCGTGGCCCGATGACCGCCGGTTCGGAGGAACCCAACGCGATTGTCGAATTGCGCAGCGGTGCGCGGAAGGAACCCAACACCCGCGCCACCACGGCCGAACTTTACGAGGGACTGACCGCCAATTCGCAGAACCGCTGGCCGTCGCTCAAATGGGATGCGATGGCGGTCAATGACCAGTTGTCGAATTTCTTTGCCGCCGGTTTCTACTACAAGACCTTCATGTGGCCCGCGGCATTCTGGGAAAAGGTCTACGAGCCGATCATCCGCAAGGCCGCCGGTCTGGGAACGCTGAGCCACAAGCCGGACCCCGACAGCTATGACAAGGGATTTCTGCATTGCGACCTTCTGGTCATCGGTGCCGGGCCCACGGGGCTTGCCGCTGCGCTGACCGCGGGACGCGCCGGGGCGCAGGTCATCCTTGCCGACGAGGATCACCTGCCCGGCGGACGTCTCAATGCCGAAACCTTCACGCTGGGCGATCAGACCGGAGCGGACTGGGCCGCCGCCGCCATGGCAGAGCTGTCCTCGATGCCGAATGTCCGGGTGATGACCCGAAGCACGGTGATCGGCGCGTTCGATCACGGTATCTATGGCGTTGTCGAACGGGTCAGCGACCACCTGCCGGAACCCTTGCCCGGCAAGCCGCGCCAAATCCTGTGGCGCGTCTATTCGAAACGCGCGATCCTCGCGGCGGGTGCCACCGAACGGCCCATCGTGTTCGAGAACAATGACCGGCCCGGCATCATGCTTGCCTCGGCGATCCGGGCCTATGCCAACCGTTGGGGGACGACGCCCGCGAAGCAGGTCGCCATCTTCACCAACAACGACGATGGCCACCGAACCGCCAGCGACCTTGTCGCCAAGGGGGTCGAGGTGGTTGCCGTGATCGACACCCGCACGGACGCGCCTGGCTCGGACCTCTATGACGTGATCGCAGGCGGTGAGATCGACCAGACCTGGGGACGGCTTGGTCTGACCCGGATCGAGGTCAAGATGCCCAAGGGTGGCATCCGCCGCATCACCTGCGGCGCGCTGGGTGTTTCGGGCGGCTGGAACCCGAATGTGCACCTGACCTGCCACCAACGCGGACGGCCCGTGTGGAACGATGCGATCAGCGCCTTCGTTCCGGGCGACACCTTGCCCCCCGGCATGATCCCCGCAGGGGCTGCGGCTGGTGATTTCAGCACGCACGGCGCCCTGGTGTCAGGCCGGAAAGCGGCGCAGGAGGCTCTTGCGGATCTGGGTATAGACGCCAAGCCCACGGACCTGCCGCAGGCCGAGGATGCGCCGGTCCGGATCACGCCGTTCTGGCATGTCACCCGCGCCAAGCGCGCCTGGGTGGATCAGCAGAACGATGTCACCGCCAAGGACGTGAAGCTGGCGCATCAGGAAAACTTCGTCTCGGTCGAGCATCTGAAACGCTACACGACGCTTGGCATGGCCACGGACCAGGGCAAGACCTCGAACATGGCGGGCCTTGCGATCATGGCCGAGGTCGCGGGCAAATCCATCCCCGAGGTGGGCACAACGATGTTCCGGCCGCCCTACACCCCGACGGCCATGGGTGTCTTTGCCGGCCGGTCGCGCGACGAGACCTTCCGCCCGACCCGCAAGACCCCAAGTCACAAATGGGCCGAGGAACAGGGCGCGACATTCGTCGAGGCCGGGCTTTGGCTGCGCGCCCAATGGTTCCCCAAGCCCGGCGAAACCCATTGGCGCGAAAGTGTCGACCGCGAGGTGACACAGACGCGCAAATCCGTCGGCATCTGCGATGTGACCACGCTTGGAAAGATCGACGTGCAGGGCACGGATGCCGCCGAGTTCCTGAACCGCGTCTACTGCAACGGTTTCGCCAAGCTGGCCGTCGGCAAGGTGCGTTACGGCCTCATGCTGCGCGAGGACGGGATCGTGATGGATGACGGCACTGCCGCCCGTCTGGCCGAAGACCATTTCGTCGTCACGACAACCACCGCGAATGCCGTTCCGGTCTACCGGCATATGGAGTTTGTGCGTCAGTGCCTTTTCCCGGACATGGATGTGCAACTGATTTCCACCACCGAAGCCTGGGCGCAATTCGCCGTGGCCGGCCCGAATTCACGGGCGCTGCTGCAAAAGATCGTCGACCCGGAGTTCGACATCTCGAACGACGCCTTTCCGTTCATGGCCTGCGGCGCTGTCACGGTCTGCGGCGGCTTGCGGGCGCGCCTGTTCAGGATCTCGTTCTCGGGCGAATTGGCCTTCGAGATCGCCGTGCCGACACGCTATGGCGACGCCCTGATCCGCCGGTTGATGCAGGCCGGCGCGGAATTCGATGTCGTCCCCTACGGCACCGAGGCTCTGGGTGTCATGCGGATCGAGAAAGGGCACGCCACCGGCAACGAACTCAACGGAACAATCACGGCCCTGAACCTTGGAATGGACCGGATGGTCTCGAAGAAGAAGGATTCCATCGGGTCGGTTCTTTCGGAACGCGAAGGGCTGAACGAGGCTGACGCGCTCAAGCTGGTCGGATTGAAGCCGGTCAATCCCGACCACACAGTGCCTGCTGGCGCGCACCTAATGACGAAAGGCACCAAGGTGTCCGCAGCCAACGATCAGGGCTATGTCACCTCGGCCTGCTATTCGCCGAACCTCGGTTGCCACATCGCGCTGGCCTATCTCAAATCGGGCGACACGCGCATGGGCGAGGTGATCCGACTGGTCAGCCCGCTGACCGGTATCGACCACGATGTCGAGGTTGTCAGCGCGCATTTCGTCGATCCAGAGGGAGACCGACTCCGTGCATGATCTGAAACCCATGACACCACTTGGCCAACACGAGCCGGTGATCGAAACGCATGGCCCGGTGACCCTCACCGAAGTGACGGACACCGCGCTGGCATCGGTCGCCGCCCGTCTGGGGCGCGAGGCCGACACCGCGGCCATCCTCGCGTCCGTCTTGGGGTCAGAGACCCCTGCCCCGGCACGGCACGGCGGCAAGACCCTGACCGCGTTCTGGATGGGACCGGACCAGTGGATGGTCGAAGCGCCATTGGAAACTCACGAAGACCTTGCCGCGCAGCTTGCCGCCACGTCTGAGGGCGCGATGAGCGTAACCGAGCAGACCGACGCCTGGTGCCGCTTCGACCTTTCGGGAGAGCGGCTTGCAGACGTCTTCGAACGGCTCTGTTCAGCCAACACCCGCGCCTTCACCGGCGGCGAGGCCGTGCGCACCGCGATCGAGCATCTTGGCTGTTTCCTG
Source organism: Marivita sp. (assembly GCF_020055635.1). Lineage (GTDB taxonomy): Bacteria > Pseudomonadota > Alphaproteobacteria > Rhodobacterales > Rhodobacteraceae > Marivita. The sequence goes on from NZ_JAIPUT010000053.1 coordinate 12,029, forward strand.
CTGTGTCGGACGCCCGCGCATATCTCGGTCCTAGGGCCTCGGTCCGCGGCGAACTCGCTGCACCACGCGTTGCTGACCGCGATGCGGTCTGCGCATTGATCAGCCCGCCTGATCAGACCGACGGCACCGGCAGATTGCTCTCGACGCGGTAGAGGTTGATCCTTTTGCGGTCTTCCTGCGGGGTCAGGCCGAAGGCAGACCTGTAATGCTTCACGAAGGGCTTGGCGTTTGCATAGCCGACCGCCGCCGCGACGTCTGCAATCGCGTCGTTGGTGTACATCACGATCTGCCGCGCCGCCTGCATCCGCAAATGCCGGAAATAGCGCGTCGGGTTCTGGCCCGTCGACTGCTTGAAGCGCCGTTCAAGATGGCGCGGCGTGATGTTCAACCGCTCTGCAACGTCGGCCACGGCGGCCGGGTTGGACAGGTCCTCGGCGAATATCTTGATCGCGCGGGACACAATCGGCGACAGGTCGGTGTCCGGGTCGATGGTGTGCCGCACCGGAAGGGTCTGGCGTACACCCGCCTTGCGCATCATCGGATGCTGGAACCAGCACGCGACCTCGTTCGCGACATCCCCGCCGAGTGCGGTCTGGATCAGGTTCAGCGCAACGTCAAACGCCGCAGCCGCCCCAGACGCGGTGATGCGCTGCGTCGAAATCTCGATCACCTCGTCGCTGCGGGGGATCTCGGGAAATTCCGCTGCAAAGGCCGCCTCGTAGCACCAGTGCACCGAGAGGCGATCCTTCAGGACCACGCCGCTGCGGACAAGCGGAAACACGCCGCCGCTGATGGCCCCGAGGATCGTGCCGTGCCGGTCGATCAGGCGCAGTTGGGCGGCGGAACGCCGGTCCGTGAAACGTGCGGTCGGTGCCGACAGCAGGATCAGGTAGTCCAGATCACCGACATCCCGCAGTCCGACATCGGGATCGAACCCGATCCCGGCGCTCGAGATCACCTTCTTCGCATCCTCGGAAATCAGAATCCATTCGAACATGTGCGCGTTCGAGATCTCGTTGGCCGCGCGCAGGGGTTCGATCACCGAGGTCAGGCAAGCCATTGGAAAGCCCGGGAAAAGCAGAAATCCGATTTTCGTCGGCATCACGGTGGCCTTTCGTGTTTCCCCAAGGTCGGGTATCCGAACGATTGAAAAAATATGCAATTCCGGGAATGCTGGCTAGAGTTCAGGCAGTTATACGTGTCTTATCCCAAGTTGAAACCTTCGAGGGCGGGCGATGAGTGCAGCGACGGGTCAGCGCATGACCAAACTTCTTCAAGACCCACACAGTGTCCGCGAAGGCCGGGAAAAGGTGCTCGAAGTGGCCATCGGCCGCGAAGTGCGGGCGTTTCGCAAACAGCAGGGCATTACCGTGGCCGAGTTGGCCAAATTGACAGACCTGTCGATCGGGATGTTGTCCAAGATCGAAAACGGCAACACCTCGCCGTCGCTGACCACGTTGCAAACCCTGGCGAATGCCCTGTCGGTTCCGCTCACGGCCTTTTTCCGAGGCTACGAGGAAAACCGCGAAGCCCTGCTGACCAAGGCCGGAGAGGGCGTCGAGATCGAACGCGCGGGCACCCGCGCCGGGCATCAGTACAACCTGCTCGGGCATATCGGGTCGAATTCCAGCGGTGTGATTGTCGAACCCTATCTTCTGACGCTGACGCAGGAATCCGACACGTTCAAGACCTTCCAGCATGAAGGGATCGAGATGATCTACATGCTCGAGGGCAAGGTCGACTACCTGCATGGCAATGAGATCTATCCGCTGGAACCCGGTGATACGCTTTATTTCGACGCGGATGCGCCACACGGACCGGAACGGCTGGTCGAGCTGCCGATCCGATACCTGTCGATCATCTGCTACCCGCAGCAGAAATCCTGATCTTCCCGAGCAGCATCGAGAGACGCGGGCTACCGTGACCGGGCATCGTTTTGCGTCTGAAGCGGCGGTTCGCTGTCGAGATCCGGCCAGACCCCCGGTGAAGTCGGCAGCCCGTCGTCATGCCGGCCAAGATAGTCAAGCATCAACGGACGGTTGGCGATGAAGCCCTTGTAGGTGGCCAGTTCATCGGGAAGGTCGCGCACGACACGATGCAGGCGGCGGCCCCATTTGGGGATTCTCACGAGATCCTGAAAGGCAATCAGGTAGCAGCGGATCGGGAACAGAAGCGCATTGGAGCGCGGCAAACGGTAGAAGGTCTGCAATTCGACCCGCAAATGCTGCTTGGCGCCGATATTTTCGGGGGTCAGGCTGGTCTTCTGGATCCCCCATTTGTGATAGTTTTCCGGGCTGGTATCAAGCAACGGGTTCACCGTCATCGTCCAGTTCAGGCGCCGCGCCGGCGCGCCCTGCTGAATGTTCAGGAGGAATTTCAGAGCGCGCTTGAAGATCCCCATCTCATGCGCCAGCGGCACCGGCGCATGCCATTCGAAGAAATCCATTCCGATGTCGAAATCGAGCGACCAATCCGCCTGCGTCGTGACCATGCCCGCATCCATGTAAAGCATGTCGCCACGCTGATCGAGCACGGCGTAATCGCCCTGGGCCTGGCGGGTGATGTATTCAAGCGGGCCGCAGGGCAGCGTGGTTTCATCCAGGAACGTGAATGTATGATCAATGCCCATCGGCTTGTTGATCCAGCGCCACCGGTTGCCGTCGCGGTGCAGTTCAAAAAGGTCCGGGTAATCCTCGGATTTGCTGACCATGATGAGTTCGAGAGTGTCCCACCCGGCCAGGGTCATGTGCGGCAGGGATTGGCACCGCAGAGGGTCGTCCGCCAACACGATCGCCCGGTCCTGCATTTCCGACACGTAATGTTCATCCACGTCGAACCGCTTTTCATAGACAGACCCTTCGGGGCCGCCACGGTGTTGTTCCATGTTGACCGAATACATGTAGCTGTCTTCGTGGAACGGGAAGGGAAACCGTTTGATTGCCCAGTCCGAGTTTCGGAAGGAGTAGTCGTCGCGAAACGTTTCGGTGTTGAATTGGATCGTCATGGCTTGTCCCCTACCGATCTAGCACAAGGCTTTTGCCGACAAAGCGGCTGACACAGGGCATGATCTTCTTGCCGCTGGTGTGGTCTTCGTCGTCCAGCCAGTGATCGCGATGAACAAACGTGCCATCGGCCTCAATGACATCGGTTTCACATTGCCCGCAGGCGCCGCCACGGCACAGGAACGGCGCATCGACGCCGCAGCGTTCCATCGCCTCGAGCAGGCTTTCGCTCTCACCGACCTGGATGGTGATGTCTGACCGGCACAGCCGGACCTCGAAGGGTTTGCCCGGCTGGGGCGCCAGAAATTCTTCGGAATGCACGTTCTCGTCCGGCCATCCATGCGCGGCGGCGGTGGCGTGAACCCAATCGATCATGCCCTTCGGGCCGCAGACATAGACATGCGTGCCAAGCGGTTGCCCGTCGAGCAAATCTTCGAGCGCAATGGCCTGGTTCCGATCGTCGAAATAAACATGCACCTTGTTCGGGTACCTTGAGGTCAGCTGATCGACATAGGTGCCAAGAGCCTCGTTCCGGCAGGCGTAGTGCAGCTCCCATGCGCCTCCCATCCGCTCGAGATGCGCAATCATCGCCATGAAAGGCGTGATGCCGATGCCGCCGGCAAGAAACACGTGCTTGCGCCCGCGCAGATCGAGCGGAAAAAGGTTGACGGGATAGCTGATCTTCATCCGGTCGCCGACCTTGACGGACCTGTGCATGAACAGGGATCCGCCCCGCCCCGCATCGTCGCGGCGCACCGAGATCGCATATTGCGAGCTGTCCGCCGGATCCGACATCAGCGAATAGGGGTTCAGACGCAGCCGGTCGCCATCGCGCATCTCGACCACGGTATGCGCCCCGGCCGAAAAGGGCGGAAACGCCTTGTCGTCGGCGCGGGTGAATTCGAAGCGGGTCACAAGTTCGTTCAGAGGAACAACGGCGCTGACGATGACGTCGATCTTTTCCGCGCCGGCCCTGGCTTTCTGGGGGGCCGCACTCATGTGTAAAGCTCCACCGGATCGGGGAGGTTTCCCGGGTCCTCGGCATCTATGCAGACGCCCTGGAAGGCCGCCAATCTGCGGGAATAATGGTCGCGGACAAACAGGTTCAGGCCACAATGCGAACAAACGAACGGGTCCGTGACCACGTCTTCGGTGATGCCCTTGCAGTGAACGCATTGCATTCGGCGCGCGACCGACCCGCGGTGCTCCGTCTGGATGGCGCTGTGTGGGATCCCGGCCTGCATCGCTTCGTTCTGTGCCTGGCCCATCAACCCTTCGGTTCCGGCAAGATAGACCTGCAAGCCCATATGCGCATCCGACAGAACCCGCCGGATACGCGGCACCGATGCCTCGTAGGTGGGGCCGACATGAAACTGCGCAGGCCCAAGGTCGCGTAGCCTTTGGGTATAGGTCTCGCCGGTCGTCTTCGGGATGTAGATGATGTGGCCTTGCGCGAACAGGCGTGCCTCCCTTGTCGCCAGATCAAGCAACGCTTCGGCGCCCTCGGCATCGGCGATCATCAGATGCGCTTTTCCCGGCCTTGGTTCGAGCGTGCCATAGACCGGGCGGCTCCTGATGCTTTCCGGAAACTGAAATTTTGTCATGGGGTTCGATGTCTCCCACTTGATCGATACAGGAAGTAAAATAGCACCCCCGGCGTCGGCGATGCTCCAGGTTGATGTGTCAGCCCTTGGCGGTCCGGATTGACTTGTCCTTGTCGTAGAACGGCATCTCTTCCGCCACACAGGCGATTTCCGTGCCATCGGCATTTCGGACGGTCATTTTGGTACCGGGCACCGCGCAGTCCACGGGCATGCGGGCAATACCGACATTGTGGCCGTTGAGATCGGAGTTCATGCCGTAGGTGACGACACCGACTGCCGCACCATCCTTCACAAGCTCTGCACCTTCGCCGGCAGGAGTCGTGCCTTCAAGGCGGACCCCGTAAATCTTGAACCGCTCCTTGCCCTTCAGCGCATAATGGTTCTCGGCGCCGCGAAAGCCGGTCTTGCCGGGGGACACGGTGAAGTCGAGACCCAATTCCCAGAGGGAGTCGCCACATGGCTGATCCGCGAAGGGATGGGTCTCGGAATTGTCACCGGGAAAGAACAGCAGGTAGCTTTCCGTGCGCAGCAGGTCGAGGGTCGAGAACTGAACCGGCCGAATGCCCATGTCCTTGCCATCCTCGAGGATCGCGTCCCAAAGCGCGATGGCATGCCGCGCTTCGCAGAAAATCTCGTATCCACGTTCCCCGGTATAGCCGGTGCGCGAAATCATGACCGGCTTGCCGAACAGCTTGGTCTGGATGATGCCGAAATATGCCAGATCGCGGATGCCCGGTATGTGTTTGGCAAGGAAATCCACGGCGACCGGACCCTGAAGCGACATGTCATGCAGATCGTCATCGAAGATCATCGAAACGCTTTTTCCGTGCGCCGCCATCGCGAGGCTTTCATGCCCGGTTCCGGTGCCATGCACGACCATCCAGCTGTTGACCGAAAGACGGTAGATCACACAGTCGTCGATGAAGAGCCCGCGATCGTCCAGCATGGAGGCATAGACGGCGCGGCCTGGCATGATCTTGTCGACATTCCGGGTGGTGGCGCGGTCGATCACGGCTGCCGCATGCGGCCCGCTCAGGTGAATTTTCTTGAGTCCCGAGACATCCATCAGCCCGGCCCTGGTCCGAACCGCCTCGTAATCGGCCTTCGCCCTCTCGTCGGAATGGTCATAGAACCAGGCGGTGCCCATGCCGTTCCAATCTTCCAATGCGCCGCCGATCTCGGCATGCCGCTGTGCGAGCGCCGACGTTCTGTAGATGATCCCCATCCGGTGAGACTCCCTGATCTGTCTTGCTTGGAGATATTCAGACCGATGTCTTTTGAAAAATCAACATCAATGTAAAATAAATTTCCTGCGGGGAATATTCTGAGGATGGCTTGCCCAAAATTTGATCGCATTCACCTGACGGTCGAAGGCACCGCGCCCAAGCGCAACTGACGCCGGATTGGCAGGCGGTTGTCGAAGCGCAGGATAGTCGTACAGGCCCTCGTGATTAAAAATTAGGCGATCCAATCAGGTAAATTGCCTATCAGTAAAAAAATATTCATTCCAGTTGCGGCGGTATTTGGTCGATGCTAGCGTCTTCGTGTAGACCCTTGGGGGTGATGGAATCAAACACGTGGAGCGTCGCTGAAATGTGCGGAATCGTTGGACTTTTCCTGAAAGACAAAGCACTTGAACCTCAATTGGGTGCTTTGCTCACTGACATGCTGATCACGATGACGGATCGGGGGCCGGACAGCGCCGGCATCGCGATCTATGGCGCGCCTGCGGCCGGCACCTCCAAGCTGACCGTGCAATCGGAAAACCCGGACGAAGACTTTGCCAGCCTGGCGAGCGTCCTCCAGCCGCTGGTTGGTGGACCGGTCTCCGTTGAACGACGCGACACGCATGCCGTTCTGACGGTGCCTGCCGGCAAATCCGAGCATGTGCGCAACCAGATCAAATCCGTCGCTCCGACGGTGCGGGTCATGTCGTTCGGTGACTCTCTCGAGATCTACAAGGAGGTTGGCCTCCCCCGGGATGTCGCCACCCGCTTCGACCTGACGTCGATGTCCGGCACCCACGGGATCGGGCATACGCGCATGGCGACCGAGTCCGCCGTGACCACGCTTGGCGCCCACCCGTTCAACACCGGGTCCGACCAGTGCCTCGTGCACAATGGCTCGCTTTCGAACCACAATACGCTGCGGCGCAAGTTGCAGCGCGAAGGCATCCACATCGAAACCATGAACGACAGCGAAGTGGCGGCGGCCTACCTGACCTGGAAAATGCAGAACGGCGCAACTCTGGGCGAGGCGCTCGAGCAATCGCTCGACGATCTTGACGGGTTCTTCAACTTCGTCGTCGGCACCAAGGACGGGTTCGGCGTGGTGCGGGATCCGATCGCCTGCAAACCGGCCGTGATGGCGGAAACCGACCAGTATGTCGCCTTCGGTTCGGAATACCGCGCGTTGGTGAATCTGCCCGGCATCGACACCGCCCGCGTCTGGGAGCCGGAACCGGCGACCGTCTATTTCTGGACCCACGGCAAAACCGAAACTCCAAGCAAGAAGGCCGCGTAAATGCAGACCTACGACCTGGAAGCCGAGGGGCTGCGCGGCTTGAACTCCGCACTGCACGCCCAGTCCGAAACCACCAATCAGACCAAGTGGGAAATCGTCAACCCCAAGGGCAGCCATGCCATCGCCGTCGGTCTGGACGCTCCGATCGAAGTCAATGTCAAAGGCTCGACCGGGTATTACTGCGCGGGAATGAACAAGCAGGCCACCATTCTGGTTCATGGCTCCGCTGGGCCGGGCGTGGCCGAAAACATGATGTCCGGCACCGTCATCATCGATGGGGACGCGTCGCAATATGCCGGAGCGACCGGCCACGGCGGGACGCTTGTCATCAAGGGCAACGCCAGTTCGCGCTGCGGCATCTCGATGAAGGGCATCGACATCGTGGTGCATGGCAATGTCGGCCACATGTCCGCCTTCATGGCGCAGTCGGGCAACCTTGTCGTCTGCGGCGATGCCGGAGACGCCCTGGGCGACTCGATCTACGAAGCCAGGCTTTTCGTGCGCGGATCGGTCAAGTCCCTTGGTGCGGATTGCATCGAGAAGGAGATGCGCCCCGAACATATCGAGATCCTGCGCGATCTGCTTGAAAAGGGCGGCTGCGATGCAAAGCCCGAGGAGTTCAGGCGCTACGGATCGGCTCGCCAACTCTACACCTTCAAAATCGACAACGCGTATTGAGGAGTCCATGACCGTGAAAGATGTAAAAGACGACGGTCCCCCGCGGACAGTGCCCCTTCAGTCGGCGACCTTCTCGAACCCGGTCAACGCCGAGATCCGCCGCGCGGCGGCCACCGGCATCTACGACATCCGCGGCGGGGGGGCGAAACGGCGCGTGCCGCATTTCGACGACCTGCTCTTCCTCGGCGCGTCGGTCTCGCGTTACCCGCTCGAAGGTTATCGCGAACGGTGCGACACCAAGGTCACCCTCGGCACGCGGTTTGCCAAAAAGCCGATCGAGTTGGACATCCCGGTCACCATTGCGGGCATGTCCTTTGGCGCGCTGTCCGGCCGGGCCAAGGAAGCGCTGGGGCGCGGCGCGTCCGAAGCGGGCACATCCACAACGACGGGCGACGGCGGCATGACCCCCGAGGAACGGGGCCATTCAACCAAGCTGGTCTACCAGTACCTACCGTCGCGCTATGGCATGAACCCCGACGACCTGCGCAAGGCCGATGCCATCGAGATTGTCGTTGGTCAAGGCGCCAAGCCCGGCGGCGGAGGCATGCTTCTTGGACAGAAGATCTCGGACCGGGTCGCGGACATGCGCAACCTGCCCAAGGGCATCGACCAGCGGTCGGCCTGTCGCCACCCGGACTGGACCGGGCCGGACGACCTCGAGATCAAGATCCTCGAGTTGCGTGAAATCACCGCCTGGGAAAAGCCGATCTACGTCAAGGTCGGCGGCACCCGCCCCTATTACGACGTGGCGCTTGCGGTAAAGGCGGGGGCCGATGTCGTGGTGCTTGACGGCATGCAGGGCGGCACGGCGGCGACGCAGGACGTCTTCATCGAACATGTGGGCCTACCGACCCTCGCCTGTATCCGCCCGGCGGTCCAGGCGCTTCAGGATCTCGGTGTGCACCGCGAAGTGCAGCTGATCGTGTCGGGCGGCATCCGATCCGGGGCCGACGTGGCCAAGGCGATGGCGCTGGGTGCCGACGCCGTGGCGATCGGAACGGCGGCGCTGATCGCGCTCGGCGACAACGACCCGAAATGGGAAGCCGAATACCAGAAGCTGGGCACGACGACCGGGGCCTATGATGACTGGCACGAAGGCCGGGACCCGGCGGGCATCACAACGCAGGACCCGGAGCTTCAGGCACGGCTCGACCCTGTCGATGCGGGCCGCCGCCTGCGCAATTACCTCAATGTCATGACGCTTGAGGCCCAGACGATTGCCCGGGCCTGCGGACACAACAACCTGCACAATCTCGAACCAGAGGATCTGTGCGCGCTGACCATGGAGGCCGCTGCCATGGCGCGCGTGCCGCTTGCAGGAACAGACTGGTGGCCCGGAAAGCCCGGCACCGGTTTTTGAACGATACCGACACAAGGGGGAGCGATGCAAAACGCTCCCCCTTCCAATAAGAAATGAAACGAACAGGGATATAAAAGAATGACCGTGGATCTGGCAGATTTCGCCCGGGAAAGAGGCATCAAGTATTTCATGATTTCCTTCACGGATCTCTTTGGCGGACAACGCGCCAAACTGGTCCCGGCGCAAGCCATCGCGGACATGCAGGAAGACGGCGCGGGCTTTGCCGGCTTTGCGACTTGGCTCGACATGACGCCGGCGCATCCCGACATGCTGGCCGTGCCGGACCCGGACTCGGTCATCCAGTTGCCCTGGAAACCCGAAGTGGCCTGGGTCGCAAGCAATTGCGTCATGGAGAACGAAGATGTGGCGCAGGCTCCGCGCAACGTGCTGCGTCGCCTGATCGCCGAGGCTGCGGAAGAGGGCCTGCACGTCAAGACCGGGATCGAGGCGGAGTTCTTCCTGCTGACACCCGAGGGCGACCAGATCAGCGACCCTTTCGATACCGCCGCCAAACCCTGTTATGATCAGCAGGCGGTGATGCGGCGCTATGACGTGGTGCGCGAAATCTGCGACTACATGCTCGAACTGGGCTGGGGACCATACCAGAACGACCATGAAGACGCGAATGGACAGTTCGAGATGAACTGGGAATATGACGACGTTCTCAAGACCGCGGACAAGCATTCGTTCTTCAAGTTCATGACCAAGTCGGTCGCGGAGAAGCACGGCTTCCGCGCGACCTTCATGCCGAAACCCATCGAAGGCCTGACCGGCAACGGCTGCCACGCGCATGTCTCGGTCTGGGACGCCCCCGGAAGCGATGCCAAGACAAACGTCTTTGCAGGGGACGGCGATGGACCGACGGGTGAAGTCGGACTGTCAGAGCGCGGCAAGCACTTTCTCGGCGGCATCATGAAGCACGCCAGCGCCCTGGCCGCGATCACCAATCCGACCGTTAACAGCTACAAGCGGATCAATGCCCCACGCACAATGTCGGGGGCGACCTGGGCTCCGAACACGGTGACCTGGACCGGCAACAACCGCACCCACATGGTCCGTGTGCCCGGACCCGGCCGTTTCGAACTGCGCCTGCCGGATGGCGCGGCAAACCCCTACCTGCTGCAGGCCGTGATCATCGCCGCAGGGCTATCGGGCATTCGCAGCAAGGCGGACCCCGGCAAGCGCTACGACATCGACATGTATGCCGACGGCCACACGGTGCGCGGCGCGCCCAAGCTGCCGCTCAACATGCTGGATGCAATCCGCGAATACGACAGGGACACCGCGCTGAAAGACGCGATGGGAACGGAATTCTCGGCCTCCTACATCAAGATGAAGATGCAGGAATGGAATGCCTTCGTCACCCATTTCAGCCAGTGGGAGCGGGACAACACGCTCGATATCTGATCGTCCGGGCGACGCCCAAAAAAAGGGCCACGGTGAGGATCACCGTGGCCCTTTCCCGTTCCGGGTCAACCCTTGGCAAAACTCAGCCTGGTCGACTCACGAACGGGGCCTGGTTTTCTGCGGATCGTAATGGGCAAAGGGCACGATCATCGCCGGCAAGCGTTTCTGATGGCCATCAAGCTTGCCGATCTCCACAGCTGTGCCAATCTCGTGATGCGCGACATCGACCCGCGCCAGCGCGATATTCCTGCCAAGGATGGGAGACCGCATCGAAGACGTGACCTCGCCGATCTGAGCCCGCCCGATATGCACGCAATCGCCGTGCCCGACCGTGACGTTGCTGTCGATCTCGAGCCCGACCAGCTTGCGCGCCGGATGTTCCTTGCGCCGGATCAGCGCTTCCCGACCGATGAAGTCGTCGGTCTTGGATTTGAGCGGAACGGTAAACCCGATGCCGGCCTCGAACGGGTCGGTCTGGTCGCTGAAATCGTAACCTGCAAAGATGAGCCCGGCCTCGATCCGGACCATGTCCAGCGCCTCGAGCCCCATCGGGGTGATCCCGTGATCCTGACCGGCGTCCCAGACCGCGTCGAACACGGCGCCGGCGTGTCTGGGATGACAGAAGATCTCGTACCCCAACTCGCCGGTGTAACCGGTGCGGCTCACCACGACGGGAATGCCCTGATCATCGCCGATCCGGGCTGGCGTGAACCGGAACCATGCCAGATCCTCGAAATTCGGCCGATGCGGCGCGGTCCAGATGATTTTCCTCAGCAGGTCTCGGCTTTCCGGCCCCTGCACCGCGATGTTGTGCTGCATGTCGGTCGAGGATCGCACCAGGACCTTGAGACCCAGCTCCTCGGCCTTTTCACGAATCCATTCGCCGCCATAGTCCGACCCGCCGATCCAGCGGAAATTGTCCTTGCCCAGCCGAAACACCGTGCCATCGTCGATCATGCCCCCATGCGGATAGCACATCGCCGTGTAGACTACCCCGCCCTCGGGCAGGGTCTTCATGTTGCGGGTGAAGATGTACTGGCACAGGGCTTCGCTGTCCGGACCGGTGATCTCGAACTTGCGCAGCGGGCTGAGGTCCAGGACCACGCATTTCTGTCGACAGGCGTGGTATTCGTCGATCGGCCCCGCCGTGGACATGCTGTTGGCCAGCCAATATCCGTTATACTCGATGAAATTCTCGGTGAACCGGGCGAACCGGTCGTGAAAGCCTGTCTGTTTCGTCATTTTCGGTTCCGCGTCGGGGGTGGGCCGGTAAGCAACGGCGCGTTGAAAGGTGTCCTTCCCGCTATAGGTGCGGACGTGGATGTCGGTGGGATTCCAGCCATTGGCGGCAGAGGTGTCGTCCGGGCAGGCCGAGTTGACACAGACAAGATCGGTCAGCGCGCGCAGCAGCACGTAGTCCCCCGGTCGAGACCAAGGCTCGTCGGAATACATCACACCGTGTTCATCTATTCCGGTGTTGAAGAAAAAGTTGATCGCCATCCAGCCGGCGCGCCCCGTCACCCCATGCGGGGCTAGCGCCGCGTTGAAGTTGTCAGAGCAATTCACGTGGCCCGGATAGCCGATATCGTCATAATACCTGGACGTGCAGGCCAGAGCGAAAGCGTCATGCCGTCCACAGGTGTCCTGGATCACCTCGACCAGCGGCAGCATGTCCTGATCATAGTATTTCGCATGCAGCCCCGGCATGGGGTAGGCGTGCTCCATCAATGTCCGCGTGGTGGTCACGTCAAGCGCGTGCTCGATCCCCTTGTCCAGCTTGCGCGCCGCGAAACACTGGAAGTCGGTGCATTGGCGCCCGTCCACATCAAGGATCTGGATGTAATCGCCCGCCTTGACGAAATAGGCCTCGGCGGTCGCGGAATGCACGCGGATTTCGGTGACCGGATCGGCCAGCGGATCCGGCAATGCGAACCGCGCCACGGATTTGAGCATCGCGCGCCGGATATGGACGGTCAGCGGCGTGGCGGTGTCCTGGCGCTCGAAATCCATGATCCCGCCCGGAGCGGCGATGATCGCAATGCCGTCGCGCGTCGCCGTAAAGCTTTCTTTCGTCCCGGCCGGCGTTTCGCGTTCGAACAGGTGCACGGCCTGCGCCTTGGCAAGATCAAGCCCTCGCGCCTCGATCCCCATGCGCAGGCTGCGCAGCGACGGATCCTGCGAACACAAAAGCGCATGAAGACCGGCGGGCAGACCGCGTCCGGTCGCTCCGATCAAGCCGGTGTCGAAGGATCCGGCGGAATCGGCACAGACGATCTCGCAGGGCTGTCCGCCTTCCATGTTCTCGATTTCGAGCCTGTCGCCGGTTTCAAGCCGCACCAGGATCGCACCGGACCCTTCGACGACGTATCGTTCCGTACCGGGCGGCAGCGAAAACAGGCGCGGCTGCAGAATCGAACTGGGCTTTGGTGGCCCCGGAATGACATTAGGGTATTGCGTCGCCAACGTGAGCCCTCCGAGCACTTGCATAAGCGGAAAATATATTTAACATCAAGAATAATATCAGACGCCACCGCGTGCAAGCCATTCAAGCACATATCCGGGACGATCTCGCAAGCAGGAGACACGCATGAATGCAATTGCCCTTGGCCTTCTGGCGGCTGTCTGCTGGGGTCTGCACGACATCTCGATCCGCTATCTCAGCCGGACCGTGCCGCTGATCGGCGCCCTGCTTTTCGTTCTGGCGGTCGGGCTTCTGTTCCAGGTGACCGTTCTGGCAACGATCGACGTCCTGCGCCTGCCGCAAGGTGACGCGTTCTGGCTGTCCATCGGGTCCGGGGTCGCCTTCCTGATCGCGAGCCTCGGACTCTACTATGCCTTCGAACGGGGCCCCGTGCGCCTGGTCAGCCCGATCATCGGAGCCTATCCGATCCTGTCCATCGCCCTGGCGGCCATGTCCGGCGCCCGCATCGGTCTGGACCAGGTGACCGCCGTTCTCATGATCGTGCTGGGTGTCGGCGTCGTTGCCAGCCTGGCCGACAAGAGCGGCGAACCGGTCCCGCCGAAAGGGCCGACCATCGCCCTGTCTGTCGTGTCGGCCATCGGGTTTGCCGTGACCTTCAAGCTGGGCCAGATGGCCGCCGCGCTCGACGGCGAATTACAGTCCACGCTCTTGGCGCGGTTGACCGCACTGGGCTTGCTCGTGGTGTTGGTGGCCGTGAAGAAACCTCCCCTGCGGGTCGGGCGCGGCGCCATGATCCCGTTGACCCTGATGGGGCTTCTCGACGGGGTGGCCCTTCTGGCCGTCCTGAAGGCCGGAACCATGGACAATCCTCAATTCGCGGCGGTGGCGTCTTCGATGTTCGGGCTCTTCACGATCGTGCTGGCCTGGACCTTCCTCCGGGAACGCATGACCACGCCGCAATGGACCGGCTGTCTGATCGCGTTTCTCGCCATCGGGTACCTTGCGTGGTGACGATCAGGACCTGGACCCGCGGGTCCAGTCCGCGATCTCCTTGAGGAAAGAAACCTCTCTCGAACCGGCGGCCCGCTCGGCAATCCTGGACCCCATGCCGTGGCTCTCACGCGGTGAGCCCTTCCGGTTCGGGGACGTTGTTTGCCCGGCAACAGGCGGTCACGGTGTTGGCGAGCAGGCAGGCGATGGTCATCGGCCCGACGCCGCCGGGCACGGGTGTGATGGCGCCGGCGATTT
>NZ_JAIPUT010000003.1 GCF_020055635.1 Marivita sp.
ATTCAAACAAACCATGGGGTCCAAAGGCTTCTGGCGATCCCGGCAGGATTCGAACCTGCAACCTGCCCCTTAGGAGGGGGCTGCTCTATCCAGTTGAGCCACGGGACCGCGCAGATCAGGCATACTTTTTCCCCGGCGCTTTGTCATTACCCGGTTCGATTTTTTACAAAGAGCGCAATCGCTTGCCGGTCTGCAAGAGATTGGGATATCGTTCGTAACAGGACAGTTAGGATGATGCTCTTGGCCAGTGACGATACCCGCCCCCTGACGCTGCGCGATGTTTCCGAGGCATCCGGCGTTTCGGAAATGACGGTCAGCCGCGTTCTGCGCAATCGCGGAGACGTTTCGGCTGCGACGCGCGAACGCGTGCTTTCGGCCGCGAAATCATTGGGATACGTGCCCAACAAGATCGCCGGAGCGCTGGCGAGCCAGCGGGTGAACCTGGTGGCGGTGATCATCCCGAGTCTGCGCAACATGGTGTTTCCCGAAGTCATGTCGGGCATCAGCGCCGTTCTGGAAGAAACAGAACTGCAACCCGTGGTGGGCGTCACCGACTACCTGCCCGAGAAAGAAGAGCGCGTGCTTTACGAGATGCTGTCGTGGCGCCCCTCCGGCGTGATCATCGCCGGGCTGGAGCACACCGACGCCTCGCGCGCCATGCTGAGCGCAAGCGGAATCCCCGTGGTCGAGATCATGGATGTCGACGGCACCCCGATCGATTCCATGGTGGGCATTTCCCATCGCAGGGCAGGTCGCAAGATGGCGCAGGCCATCCTGAAGGCAGGGTACCAGCGCATCGGATTTCTGGGCACCAAGATGCCGCTGGATCACCGGGCGCGGAAAAGGTTCGAAGGCTTTACCGGGGCCTTGGCGAAAAGCGGGGTCGAGGTTGCGGATCAGGAATTCTATTCCGGTGGGTCGGCCCTTGCCAAAGGCCGGGAGATGACCGAAACGCTGTTGAACCGCGATCCGGAGCTGGATTTCCTCTATTATTCCAACGACATGATCGCAGCCGGCGGACTCTTGACGCTTCTGGACAAAGGGATCGACATCCCCGATCAAATCGGTCTGGCCGGGTTCAACGGGGTCGAGCTTTTGGATGGATTGCCCCGGAAACTGGCGACGATGGACGCGTGCCGCACCGAAATCGGACGCAAGGCCGCCGAGATCATTTCCGAGCGGGTCAACACACCGGACGGCGCGCCAAGCGTGATCGAACTGACCCCCAAGATCAGCTATGGGGACACCCTGCGCCGATAGAAAGAAGGGCCTGGACCGGCCCTTCCGATGTCATGTGAACCGCTTTCGGCTCAGTTCAGGGCGTCAGATACCGCGTGTGTCCAGGCGCCATCCCCCGGATCGGCGGTGATCACCGGATCGGATCCTCCGGCGAGAAGAGTCTGCACCGTCCGTTCGAAATCGGCCGGATCCAACGCGCCGTTCGACCCTGCTGTCAGCTTGGCCACTTCGCCCATCATGCGCTTCTGGTGTGTCTCGGTCTGCGCACCGGTCTCGTCGTAATCGAGCACGATCATCGCCGCCTCTTCGGGGTTTTGCTCGGCCCATTTCCAACCCTGCATCGACGCATCTACAAAACGCTGCATCTTTTCGACAAAGGCCGGGTCCTCCAGGTTTTCTTCCAGAACATAAAGCCCGTCCTCTAGCGTCGCGACACCCTGGTCCTCGTATTTGAAGGTGACAAGCTCGTCCGGGCTGACGCCGGCATCAATGACCTGCCAGTATTCGTTATACGTCATGGTCGAGATGCAGTCTGCCTGACGTTGCAACAGGGGATCGACATTGAAGCCCTGTTTGAGAACCTCGACACCGGTCTCGCTCTTGCCATCTGTCGAGATGCCCATCGAACTCATCCAGGACATGAAGGGAAATTCGTTGCCGAAAAACCAGACCCCCAAGGTGCGGTTCTTCAGGTCATCGGGGCTTTCGATCCCTGCATCCTTCCAGCACGTCAGCATCATCCCGGAGCTTTTGAAAGGCTGCGCGATATTGACCAAGGGAAGCCCCTTTTCACGCGCTGCCAGGGCGGCTGGCATCCATTCCACGATCACGTCGGCACCGCCCCCGGCGATCACCTGCGTCGGCGCGATGTCGGGACCGCCCGGCTTGATCGTGACATCCAGATCCGCCTCTTCGTAGTAGCCATTCTCAAGCGCCACGTAATAGCCCGCGAACTGGGCTTGCGTGACCCATTTCAACTGTAGCGTAACGTCATCCGCCGCCCATGCGGGCGCGGCCAGTCCGATGGCTGCCAGTGTTCCAAGTATCTTCGAGTTCATCGTTCACCTCCAGGTTGTCGTTTTTCGTTTTAGTTTCGACGATGTGACGGGTGCCAGAACGTCACGCGCCGTTCCATCCAGGCCACAAGCCCGTAGAACGCTGTACCAGCCATTGCTGCGACGGCGATTTCCGCCCACACGAGGTCAATCGACAGGCTTCCCACGCCTGTCGAAATCCGAAATCCCATGCCACGTGTGGGTGACCCGAAGTATTCAGCAACAATTGCCCCGATCAATGCAAGCGTCGTCGCGATCTTCAGCCCGTTGAAAATGAACGGAAGCGCCGCGGGAAGCCGCAGCTTTATCAATGTGTCGAGGTATCCGGCTGCATATGTGCGCATCAGATCGCGCTGCATGGCGTCGGTTTCGCGCAGGCCCTGCACCGTGTTCACCAGAATCGGAAAGAACACCATGACCACCACGACGGCAGCCTTGGACTGCCAGTCGAATCCGAACCAGTTGACCAGAATCGGTGCGATCCCGATGATCGGCAAGGCCGCCACAAAGTTCCCGATCGGAAGAAGACCCCGCGTCAGGAACGCCGAGCGGTCGATCAGGATGGCGGTCGCGAACGCCGCCAGCGCCCCGATCACGAAGCCCGACAACGCACCTTTCAGCACCGTCTGGCGAAAGTCCTCCCACAGGATGTCGGTCGAGGCGGCAAAGGTCCCTGCCACGGTCGACGGCGCGGGCAGGATCACAGGCGACACACCCAGCCCCCGAACGAAGCCTTCCCAGAGCACGATCAAGGTCACCCCGAACAGCACCGGGATGAGCACCCGAACACCGATGGTCCCGCGCCAGCGCGAATTGGCCAGAGAGGCATTGAGGGCCCAGGCGCCGATCCAGAAGACAAGGGCAAAGACAAGCCAGCTCATGCCTGCATCCCCATCCGCCGCAGGATGATCCGCTGCGTCAGGTCCAGCAGCGTCACCAGGATCCCCGCCAGGATCGCCGCTGCGAACAGTGCCGCCCAGATCGCCAGGGGCGTGCCGAACTGATCTCCGATCAGGATGCGCGCGCCCAGGCCGGAAATCGCGCCGGTCGGCAATTCGCCCACGATGGTTCCCACCAGCGCCGCCGCGATGCCGATCTTGAGCGACGTGAACAGATACGGCATCGACGCGGGCAATCGCAGCTTCAGAAAGGCTTGCACGCCCGAGGCGGAATAGGTCCGGAGCAGATCAAGCTGCGCCGCGCCCGGCGACCGCAACCCTTTGACCATGCCGACCAGAACCGGAAAGTAACACAGGTAAGCCGAGATGATCGCCTTGGGCACGCCCCGCCCTTCGATGCCGACCTGGCTGGACAGCACGATGATCATCGGCGCCAGCGCCACGATGGGCACCGTCTGGCTGATGATGGCCCACGGCATCAGGCTCATGTCCACCACCCGGCTGTAGACGATGGCGATTGCCCCGGCCATGCCCAGAACGGTGCCCAAGGCAAAGCCCCAGAGCGTCGATTGCAGCGTGATCCAACCGTGGTAGATCAGCGACCGTTTCGACATCGCCCTCCCGCGCAGCGCCATCTCGCCGGTGGTGTTCCAAAGCTCGTCGGCCACCTGCACCGGGGTCGGCAGGCGGGGCCGGTCAAGGCTGTAGCCCAAGGCGATATGATCGGGATTGGCCATCATCAGACGCCAGGCCGATTGCTCGAACCGGTCACGCGGTTCCGCGGGGATGACCTCGGCTCCCCCGCGATCTGCCACATCCAGCGCGCCACGAATGTTCATCGGGGCCACCGCCGCGTACCAGAGCACGGCAAGGGCCGCGAGCACGGCAAGAATGGGCAGGATGTTCCTCATGACGCCTCAATCGTCATAGGCATGTCCCGCCCGTAGCCCATCCCGCACCCGGTGCGCGATCTCGAGGAATTCCGGCGTATCGCGAATGTCGAGCGGACGTTCTTTCGGCAAAGGGCTGTCGATCACATCCGTGATCCGACCGGGGCGCGGGCTCATCACCACGATCTTGGTCGACAGGTAAACCGCCTCGGGAATCGAATGCGTCACGAACCCGATGGTCTTTTCCGTCCTGGCCCACAGCTCGAGCAGTTGTTCGTTCAGGTGGTCGCGCACGATCTCGTCAAGCGCGCCGAACGGCTCGTCCATCAGCAGGATGTCCGCGTCAAAGGCCAGCGCCCGCGCGATGGATGCCCGCTGCTGCATCCCGCCCGACAATTGCCAGGGGTATTTCTTGCCGAACCCCGACAATTCCACGAGGTCCAGAACCCGGTTGATGCGCTCGGCCTGTTCGGCCCTGGAATACCCCATGATCTCGAGCGGCAGGGCGATGTTCTTCTCGATGCTGCGCCACGGGTAAAGCCCCGCCGCCTGGAAGACATAGCCATAAGCCCGCGCGCGGCGCGCTTCATCCGGCGTCATCCCGTTCACGGTGAGCATGCCGCCCGTTGGGGCCTCAAGCGCCGCGATGCATCGCAGGAACGTGGTCTTGCCACAGCCCGAAGGGCCGATGAAGCTGACGAACTCGCCCTTCCCGATCTCCAGATCAATGCCGGACAGCGCATGCACCGGGCCGTCATTTGTCTGGAAGGTGAGGTCCAGTGACGTGGCCGAGATCACCGGTGACGTCACGCTCCGGTCCTGTACCGCTGGGTCTTGCATCAAACGCCCGTCGCGGGAATCCCTGACCGCTCCACCGGGCGCGGGGCCGTCAGGTCTTTCCATTTCGACAGCGCGCGGTTCACCGTGCCATTGCCCGGCCGCTTGACGAACGTGCCATGGCCTTCCTGCGTGCGCATCTCGCCATCATGCACCGCCACATGGCCGCGCGTCAGGGTAAAACGCGGCAGGCCCTTGACATGCTGGCCCTCGAATACGTTGTAGTCGATCGCCGATTGCTGCGTGCTGGCCTGAATTGTCTTTTCCTTCTCCGGATCCCAAACCACCAGATCGGCATCCGCACCGACCAGAACGGCCCCCTTCTTCGGGTAGCAGTTCAGGATCTTGGCGATATTGGTCGAGGTCACAGCGACGAATTCGTTCGGCGTCAACCGTCCGGTTGTCACCCCGTGGGTCCAGAGCATCGGCATCCGATCCTCAAGCCCCCCTGTACCATTGGGAATCTTCGAGAAATCACCCAGCCCGAACCGCTTCTGTTCCGTGGTGAAGGCGCAATGATCCGTGGCGACAACCGACAGCGACCCCGATTGCAGACCCGCCCACAGGCTGTCCTGATGCTGCTTGTTGCGGAAGGGCGGCGACATCACCCGACGCGCGGCGTGATCCCAGTCCTGGTTGAAATATTCGCTTTCATCCAGCGTCAGATGCTGGATCAACGGCTCTCCCCAGACGCGCTTGCCCTGCATCTTGGCGCGCCGGATCGCTTCGTGCGATTCCTCGCAGGAGGTATGCACCACGTAGAGCGGCACACCAGCCATGTCCGCGATCATGATGGCGCGATTGGTTGCCTCTCCTTCGACCTGCGTGGGCCGCGAATAGGCATGGCCTTCCGGCCCGGTATTGCCCTCGGCCAATAGTTTGGCGGTCAGTTCCGCCACCACGTCGCCATTCTCGGCATGAACCATGGCGATCCCGCCAAGCTCGGACAGGCGGCTGAACGACGCGTAAAGCTCATCGTCATTGACCATGAGCGCGCCCTTGTAGGCCATGAAATGCTTGAACGTGTTGATGCCGCGATCCTTGATCACGCTCTCCATCTCGTTGAACACCTGCTCCCCCCACCAGGTGACCGCCATGTGAAACGAGTAGTCGCAATTCGCCCGGGTCGACTTGTTGTCCCACATCTGCAACGCGTCGAACAAACCTTGCCCCGGACTGGGCAACGCGAAATCCACCACCATCGTGGTGCCGCCCGCCAATGCGGCGCGCGTGCCGCTCTCGAAATCGTCCGAGGAGTAGGTGCCCATGAACGGCATCTCGAGATGCGTGTGCGGGTCGATCCCGCCCGGCATCACGTAACACCCGGTCGCGTCCAGTTCCTCACCGCCCTTCAGGTTCGGACCGATCTCGGTGATGACCCCGTTTTCGATGGCGACATCCGCCTCGTAGGTCAGGTCCGCTGTGACTACCGTTCCGTTCTTGATGATCGTGGTCATGGTCTACTCCGTGGTCCTGATCTTCTCTGGTTCAAAAATATCCCGGGGGAGTCGCGCAAAGCGCGACGGGGGCAGAGCCCCCGGTCTAGCTGACGATTTCTGCGGTCTCTACAACCGCATGGAACAGCACGTCCGTCCCCGCCACCGCCCAGTCCTTGGAAATCTCCTCGGCCTCGTTATGCGACAGCCCGTCGACACAGGGGCACATCACCATCGCCGTGGGTGCCACGTCGTTGATCCAGCAGGCATCATGTCCGGCGCCCGACACGATATCCATGTGGGAATACCCCAGACGCTCCGCCGCATCGCGGATCGCTTTCACGCAGCTTTCGTCGAAAGCGGGCGGGTCGAACTGGCCGACGATGTGGCTGTCGAACGACACGCCGATGTCCTCGCAGAGCTTCGGCGCGCGCTCCATGAATTCGGCGACCATGTCGTTCAGCTTGTCGATCAGGTGCGTGCGCAGGTCCACCGTGAACACTGCCTTGCCCGGAATGATGTTACGGCTGTTGGGATGGATGTCGATATGGCCGATCGCCCCCACCGCGTTGGGCTGGTTCTTCATCGCGATCTCGTGCACCAGCTCGGTGATCAGCGCGAGGCCCCGGCCCGCGTTCCTGCGCATGTGCATCGGCGTCGATCCGGTATGGCTTTCCTTGCCGGTCACGGTGCATTCGATCCAGCGCAGGCCCTGCCCATGCGTGACCACGCCGATATCCTTGCCCTCGGCCTCGAGGATCGGCCCCTGTTCGATATGCAGTTCGAAGAACGCATGCATCTTGCGGTCCCCGACTTTCTCGGTGCCCTTCCATCCGATCCGGTCCAGTTCGTCGCCGAATGTCTTGCCCTTGGCATCGGTCCGGTCGAACGCCCATTGCAGGTCGTGCTTGCCTGCGAACACACCCGACGCCAGCATCGCCGGCGCAAAGCGCGTGCCTTCCTCGTTGGTCCAGTTGGTCACGACGATCGGGTGCCTGGTCCTGATGCCCATATCATTGAGCGAGCGCAGGATCTCCAGCCCCCCCAGCACGCCGAGAACACCGTCGTATTTGCCACCGGTAGGCTGCGTATCGAGATGGGACCCGACATAGACGGGCAGCGCGTCCGGGTCCGTGCCGTCGCGCCGCGCGAACATGTTGCCGATCTCGTCGAGCCCCATGGTACAGCCCGCATCCTCGCACCATTTCTGGAACAGAGCCCGGCCTTCCGCGTCTTCGTCGGTCAGCGTCTGGCGGTTGTTGCCCCCTGCCACTCCGGGTCCGATCTTCGCCATCTCCATGAGGCTATCCCACAGGCGGTCGCCATTGATCCGCAGGTTTTCTCCCGGTGCTGCCATTCCCGTTCCCTCGCCGCTGTCTTTTCCCGCGTGGCCAAAGCGCGTCGGCCCGCAAGTTTTTTACCATTTGGTAAAGTTACGATTGCAACGCACCCTCAGGCTGTCAAGGTGTGTTCTGGAATGAGTTTGCCCGCGTCCACCCGGGATGTCAGACTTGCCCTGTAATCCGGCAGGAAAGAGTTGCCTCGTGACCCGCACCCGCAAACCAAGCCGCATCCAGACGGAAAACCGCCGACGCATTCGCGACGCTGCCTTGGGATTGTTCGCCACGCATGGATTTCGCGGCACGACACTCGACCAGATCGCCGAAGCCTGCGGCATGCACAAACCGAACCTGATCTATTATTACAAAAGCAAGGAAGCGATCCATATCGACCTGCTGAACACGCTTCTGGAAGAATGGCTGAGCCCTTTGGATGCCATGGACCCGGAGGGGGAGCCGCTGGAGGAAATGATCGGTTACATCCGCCGCAAGATGGAAATGAGCCGCCTTTACCCCCGCGAATCCCGGCTGTTTGCAAATGAGATCGTGCAGGGCGCTCCACGGATGCTGCCGCATCTGGAAAGCATCCTGAAGCCGCTCTTCGACAGGCAATGCGCGATCATCACCCGGTGGATGGATGACGGCAAACTGGCGCAGATGCATCCGGCGCACCTGATCTTTTCGATCTGGGCCGTGACGCAGCATTATGCCGACTTCGAAGCCCAGATCGCGGTGCTATTGCCGGGAGACGACAATCGGGCGGGTGGCGCGGAGGTTTTTGTCGAAGACATGTTCCGGAAACTGCTGGCGCCCTGATGAATTTACTTGGCATTAACCGCAGTGCCGCAAATTCCGGGCATGAATGATTGCTCCGTATTCCCCGACTCACCCCGACTGAACGCCCCTTGGCGAGATCAGCTGTTCAATACCCGCGCCGCCAAACAGGGTGGCATTCTGCGACGAAACAAACACAGCATCCAAAGAGAAATCGGCGTCAGCCTTCTCATCGCCGAAGTCCGTGCAAGAGGGTTTCGTCTCTACGAGGTGGGAGACGACTACGTGATCGTGTGTCACCGCCGCCCGATCCGCCAGCTTTGTTGAGGTCACAGAAAATTCGTACGAATTTTCTGCTGCCCGAGATTATTCGTACGAATAATATTATTCCGCAGCCTGTGCCACCGCCGGGTTGTTCGGATGGCTTGTCCAATCCCCGTGCTCTGCCACCACGTTTCGACCGGTCCGTGCGTCGATCGCACCGGAGGAAAGTTCCTCCATCGTGATGCACGCTTCGACCGGACAGACATTCACACAAAGATTGCAGGCCACGCAGTCGTCATCCTTGACGGTGAACACCCGATCGTCGGACATGGCGATCGCCTGGTGCGAGGTGTCTTCGCAGGCCGCGAAACAACGCCCGCAGGAGATGCACAAATCCTGATCGATCCGCGCCTTGGTGACGTAGTTCAGGTTCAGGTTCTGCCAGTCGCTGACATTCGGAACCGCCCGCCCGACCAGATCCTGGGTGCCTTGCATGCCCTTCTCATCCAGATATTGCGACAGGCCCGAGATCATCTCCTGTACGATCTTGAAGCCATAGGTCATGGCTGCCGTGCAGACCTGCACGTTGCCCGCGCCCAGCGCCATGAACTCCGCCGCGTCTTTCCAGGTGGTGACACCCCCGATGCCTGAGATCGGCAACCCTCGCATCTCCGGCGATCGCGCAATCTCGGCCACCATGTTGAGCGCAATCGGCTTGACCGCAGGGCCGCAATAACCGCCATGCGCGCCCTTGCCGTCGATCGTCGGTTCCGGTGCGAAAAGGTCCAGATCGACCGAGGTGATCGAATTGATCGTGTTGATGAGGCTCACCGCATCCGCGCCACCCGCATGGGCGGCCATCGCAGGCTTGCGGATGTCGGTGATGTTCGGCGTCAGTTTCACGATACAGGGCATGCGGGTATTCTGCTTCACCCAGCGCGTGACCATTTCGATATAGTCGGGCACCTGCCCGACGGCACTTCCCATGCCGCGTTCGGACATCCCGTGCGGACAACCGAAATTGAGCTCGACCCCGTCCGCGCCAGTCTCTTCGACCAAGGGCAGGATTGCTTTCCACGCCTGCTCTTCGCAGGGCACCATCAGCGACACGACCATGGCACGGTCCGGGTAATCCCGCTTGACCGCCTTGATCTCGCGCAGGTTCACCTCCAGCGGGCGGTCGGTGATCAACTCGATATTGCTCAGGCCCAGAAGCCGGCGGTCCGCGCCCCAGATCGCGCCATAGCGCGGCCCGTTCACGTTGACGACGGGTGGTCCGGCCTCGCCCAGCGTCTTCCAGACGACACCGCCCCAGCCGGCCTCAAAGGCCCGGCGGACGTTGTATTCCTTGTCCGTTGGGGGCGCCGAGGCGAGCCAGAACGGGTTCGGGCTCTTGATGCCCACGAAATCGGTGGTCAGGTCAGCCATTCTCAATCCTCCCGGATCAGGCGCGCATCAGCGCGGCGTGGATATCTTCGGCAGCATCGCGCCCTTCGGCCACGGCGGTCACGGTGAGGTCATCCCCGCCAGCGGCACAATCGCCCCCGGCCCAGACCCCCGAGACCGAGGTCCGACCAGCCCCAATCACCGCGATCTTGCGGCCATCCAGATCGGGCAGGTCCTCACCGGTCAGCGTCTGGCCGATGGCCTTGAACACCTGGTCGGCCGCAAGCCGGAAGGTCTGGCCCGTCGGGTTGAGATCATCGTCGGTGAATTCGAATTCGATCTCGCGCACCGTCCCGTTGCCATGCACCGCAATAGGCGAGGCGTTGGTGATGATCCGCACACCCTTGGCGGCGGCCAGATCCTGTTCCCACACACTGGCGTTCATCCGATCCCGTCCGCGCCGATAGACGATGGTGACGTTCAAGGCGCCCAGCAGCTTGGATTGCACCGCCGCGTCGACTGCGGTCATGCCGCCCCCGATGACCACCACGTCGCGCCCGACAGGAAGCTGGCCGAGATCCGTCGCCTGGCGCAGATCGGCAATGAAGCCCACCGCATCCAGCACGCCGTCCTTGTCGGCCCCCGGCGCGGTCAGCGCGTTCACACCGCCGAGCCCCATGCCAAGGAACACCGCGTCATAGTCGTCTTGCAGGTCGGCCATGCGGATTTCGCGGCCAAGTGACATGCCATTGCGGATCTCGATCCCGCCGATCTGCAAAAGCCAGTCCACTTCGCGCGCCGCGAAATCCTCGGTGCTCTTGTAGGCGGCAATGCCGTATTCGTTCAGTCCCCCCGCCTTGGGCCGCGCGTCGAACACCACGACGTCATGTCCATGCATGGCGAGCCGATGCGCACAGGCCAACCCTGCCGGACCGGCCCCGACAACGGCGATACGCTTGCCGGTCGGGGCCGCCCGGGAGAAAGGATGAACGCCCTGCGCCATCAAGGTGTCGGTCGCGTAGCGTTGCAGACGACCGATCTGGACCGGCTCGCCTTCGGCAACCTCGCGGACGCAGACTTCCTCGCAGAGCGTTTCCGTTGGGCAGACACGCGCGCACATGCCCCCCATGATGTTCTGCGTCAGGATTGTCTTGGCCGCCGCTTCGGGTGTGCCGGTGGTAATCTGGCGGATGAAAAGCGGGATGTCGATATCCGTGGGGCAGGCGGTGATGCACGGCGCATCGTGGCAGAAATAACACCGATCCGCGGCCACCAAAGCCTCGTGATCGCTAAGCGGCGCGTGCAGATCGGCAAAGCCGGCGCTGAGGGCGTCGGGATCAAGCCGCCCCGAAACAATCCCTTCTTTCAAGGTCCTGGCGTCCATTTCCGTACTCCGAGATCCGTTAGACCGTTTCCCGAACGCTCTCACGGGTCAAAAATTTTATCAACTGGTAAAATTTTGAAAGAGGTGGATTCGACGGATGCTGCACTGCAGCGCCATGCAGTCACCGCGTGGCGGGTATTCCAAAGCGGAGGTACTCGCCGCGTTTTCAAGGGCTTAGGTACGGGTGCAGAAATAATGAGCAAATCATAGGTGACCCATGGCACTCGCACAAACATACCAAGCCGAACGATCCGGCTTTTTCTCAAGCCTGATCAATGGCTTGACACGCGGCTTCACACAAATCGCAGAATCCAACTGGCGTATTCGCGAAGTTGAGCGGCTGCAATCGATGACGGACGAGGCGCTGGCCGCCCGTGGACTGAAGCGCGAAGATATCGCGCGGCACGTCTTCCGGGATATCTACTGGGTCTGAGCCGCAGTTCTCTGAACCGATCTGAACAAGGCTGCGCGGTTCGCGCGGCCTTTTTTGTGTCCGCTTGATCCGAACATAAAAAAGCCGCCCCGATCCGGGACGGCTTTGAAGGGTACGCATCGTACGGTCGACCCGTACGGATCAGTTCTGCGCGTAATATTCGATGACGAGGTTCGGTTCCATCATCACCGGGTAGGGCACATCGCCCAAGCCCGGAGTGCGCACGAAGGTCGCGGTCATCTTGGAGTGATCGGCTTCGACGTAGTCCGGAACGTCACGCTCGGGCAACTGTACGGCTTCGAGAACCGCGGTCATCTGCTTGGACTTTTCGCGCACTTCGATCACGTCGCCTTCCTTGACACGGTAGGACGGGATGTTGACGCGCTGGCCGTTGACCGTCACGTGGCCGTGGTTGACGAACTGGCGGGCCGCAAAGATCGTCGCGACGAACTTGGCGCGGTAGACCACCGCGTCCAGACGGCGCTCGAGCAGGCCGATCAGCTGCTCGCCGGTATCACCGCGCTGACGTTCGGCTTCGGCAAAGATGCGGCGGAACTGCTTTTCGGTCAGGTCGCCGTAATAGCCCTTGAGCTTCTGCTTGGCGCGCAGCTGAAGGCCGAAGTCCGACATCTTGCCCTTGCGACGCTGGCCGTGCTGGCCGGGGCCATATTCGCGACGGTTGACCGGGGATTTCGGACGACCCCAGATGTTTTCACCCATCCGGCGGTCAATCTTGTACTTGGCAGACGTGCGTTTTGTCACGGCTGATCTCCTTCCTGGAACGACGCCCCGCAGGGCGACTATGAAGGGCGTTGTCCTCTTGGGCGCAAACCCATGACAGGCATCCCCTTGCAGGGGCCACCAACACCAATGAAGCCGCGCTTATACGTCTGCCTTGCACAGAGTCAACACGCGAATTTCCGGCGTGCATTAAACCTTGCTTAAGACCCGTCGCGCAGAGTGTCGATGCAATCGAAAAGGGTTCCCATGGCGCAGCGCTCAGTCAGGAAAACGTTCGGGCCGTCGCCGATCGAAATGGCGGTGCGGTCCCGTGACCAGGATATCCTCAGGATCGTCGAAGAGGCCGTGCATCACCGCGAGGTGCGGCTGGCCTTTCAGCCCGTCGTCCATGCGCACAGGCAGGATCGGACCGCTTTTTACGAAGGCTTGATCCGCGTCACCGATCCGACCGGCCGGATCATACCGGCAGGCCAGTTCATCGAGGCGATCGAGGAACGGGAGACCGGGCGCCTGCTTGACTGCCTGTCGCTCGAACACGGGTTGCGTATCCTTGCGCACACGCCCGATATCCGGCTGGCGATCAACCTGTCGGCGCGGTCCATCGGGTACAACAAATGGCGCAAGGTGCTCGAGAGGGGGCTGGCGCGCGACCCGTCGGTGGCAGAGCGGTTGATCCTGGAAATCACCGAAGCGTCGGCGATGCTGGTGCCCGAGCTTGTGATGCAGGCGATGCGCGATCTGCAAAGGCTTGGCATCAGTTTCGCGCTTGATGATTTCGGTGCGGGTTACACGGCGCTGCGGCACCTCAAGGAGTTCCAGTTCGACATTCTCAAGATCGATGGCCAGTTCATCCGCGGCATCGCGCAGGATCCCGACAACCAGGTCCTGACCCGCGCGATCATCGCGATCGCGCAGCAGTTCGACATGTTCACGGTGGCCGAGTTCGTCGAATCGCAGGCCGATGCCATGGCCCTCGGCGATCTCGGGGTCGATTTTCTTCAGGGCTATTATTTCGCCGCGCCAACGATGGAGCCGCCCTGGCGACCCACCGGCCAAGAGGCGCAGATGCATTGACGGGCTTGCGCGACCTGCCATGACGCAAGGTCAACCCGGCCATGCGCAAATGGGCTGAGACACCCTGTCCGGTATGCGAATGTCTACCATTGCGTTAGGAGGGCGCGAGAACGGGTCTGGGGCCGCGGACGCAAATACGCGATAATCCCTGTGGAATCACTTCTGGACCCTGACCTTGGTGGAGGAACACATGACCAACGTCGTTATCGCATCCGCCGCTCGAACAGCCGTTGGCTCGTTCGGTGGCTCTTTCGCAAATACACCCGCACATGATCTGGGATCGGCCGTTCTGAACGCGCTGGTCGAACGCGCCGGAATCGAAAAGGAAGCCGTCTCCGAGACCATTCTCGGTCAGGTTCTGACAGCCGCCCAGGGCCAGAACCCGGCGCGCCAGGCGCATATCAACGCCGGACTGCCGCAGGAAAGCGCGGCCTGGAGCATCAACCAGGTCTGCGGTTCGGGTCTGCGGGCCGTGGCTCTGGGTGCGCAGCACATCATGCTGGGTGATGCCGAAGTGATCTGTGCCGGTGGTCAGGAAAACATGACGCTGTCGCCCCACGCGGCGCATCTGCGCGCCGGTCACAAGATGGGCGATGTCAAATATATCGACACGATGATCCGCGATGGCCTTTGGGATGCATTCAACGGCTACCACATGGGCCAGACCGCCGAAAACGTCGCCGAGAAGTGGCAGATCAGCCGCGACCAGCAGGACGAATTCGCTGTCGCCAGCCAGAACAAGGCCGAAGCCGCCCAGAAGGCAGGCAAGTTCGACGACGAGGTGATCGCCTACACCGTGAAGACCCGCAAGGGCGACATCGTGGTCGACAAGGATGAATACATCCGTCACGGCGCAACGATTGAAAGCATGCAGAAGCTGCGCCCGGCCTTCACCAAGGACGGGTCGGTCACGGCGGCGAACGCCTCGGGCCTCAACGATGGCGCGGCCGGTGTCCTGCTTATGTCGGCGGAAAATGCCGAAAAGCGCGGTATCACACCGATGGCGCGCATCGCATCCTACGCAACCGCCGGACTGGACCCGTCGATCATGGGCGTCGGCCCGATCCACGCGTCCCGCAAGGCGTTGGAAAAGGCCGGCTGGTCGGTCGGTGATCTGGATCTTGTCGAGGCAAACGAAGCCTTCGCGGCGCAGGCCTGCGCGGTGAACAAGGACATGGGCTGGGATCCGGCCATCGTGAACGTCAACGGCGGTGCCATCGCCATCGGTCACCCGATCGGTGCCTCCGGCGCGCGTGTCCTGAACACGCTGCTGTTCGAAATGCAGCGACGCGACGCCAAGAAAGGCCTTGCCACGCTCTGTATCGGGGGCGGCATGGGCGTTGCGCTCTGTGTGGAGCGCGACTGATCCGAGGCGGATCGCACATATGTCAGGGGCGCCATGTGCGCCCCTTTTTTGTAGCTTCTTTTCAAATGCAAAATCCGCAGCGCAATAATGTTGCGCATCCGGATGCCAACGTATAACAACCTTACCTGAATAGACCACCCAAGAGGAGATCCCCATGGCACGTGTAGCACTCGTCACCGGCGGCAGCCGCGGCATCGGCGAAGCCATTTCCAAAGCACTCAAGGCCGACGGCTATGAGGTTGCCGCGACCTATGCAGGCAATGACGAGAAAGCCGCGAAATTCACCGAAGAGACCGGCATCAAGACCTACAAGTGGAACGTCGCCGATTACGACGCCTCCAAGGCGGGCATCGAGCAGGTCGAGGCGGATCTGGGCCCGATCGACGTGGTGGTCGCCAATGCGGGCATCACCCGCGACGCGCCGTTCCACAAGATGACTCCGGACCAGTGGAAAGAGGTGATCGACACCAACCTCACCGGCGTCTTCAACACCGTGCACCCGGTCTGGCCCGGCATGCGCGAGCGCAAGTTCGGTCGGATCATCGTGATCTCGTCGATCAACGGTCAGAAGGGACAGTTCGCGCAAGTGAACTATGCCGCGACCAAGGCGGGCGACCTGGGCATCGTCAAGTCGCTGGCGCAGGAAGGCGCGCGCGCCGGGATCACCGCAAACGCGATCTGTCCGGGCTATATCGCCACCGAGATGGTGATGGCGGTCCCGGAAAAGGTACGCGAATCGATCATCGGCCAGATCCCGGCAGGCCGTCTGGGCGAACCCGACGAGATTGCTCGCTGCGTGGCGTTCCTGGCCTCCGACGATGCGGGTTTCATCAACGGTTCGACCATCTCGGCCAATGGGGCACAGTTCTTCGTGTGATCCCGGTCACAGGTATTCGGAAAGGCCCGCCGTTTGTGCGGGCCTTTTCTTTTGTTGCGCAGCGCTTTAGCGGAACACGCATGTCCCACGTCACCGCCACAGCCATCGGATTCGTCGCCGTCCTTCTTTGGGCGCTGTTGGCGTTGTTCACGGCCGGGTCCGATCCGGTTCCGCCGTTTCTGCTCAATGCCCTGACCTTTGCCATCGGTGGCGCAGTGGGGGTGATCTGGGTGCTTGCGCGTGGACGGCTGTCTGTTTTGCGGGCGGTGCCGTGGACCGTGTATGCCTTTGGAACCGCTGGGCTGTTCGGATATCACGCGCTGTATTATTCCGCATTGCGGTTGGCGCCCCCCGCCGAAGCAGGGCTGATCGCCTATCTTTGGCCGCTGTTCATCGTGCTGTTTTCCGGCCTGCTGCCCGGAGAAAACCTGCGCGCGGGCCATATCATCGGGGCGCTCGTGTCCTTTGCCGGGGCGGCTTTGATCGTGCTGCACAATGGTTTCAACTTTGACGCGGCCGCGACCCCCGGCCTGATCCTGGCGGGGTTTTGCGCCCTGACCTGGAGCAGCTATTCGGTGCTGTCCCGGCGCCTTGGCACCACCCCCACCGAGGCGGTTGCCGTGTTCTGCGTGTTGACCGCAATCCTGTCGGTTCCACCCCACCTGATGTTCGAGACAACACTCTGGCCTCAAAGCGGATTTGGCTGGGTATCCGTCGCGGCATTGGGGCTCGGGCCTGTGGGTTTGGCGTTCTACGTCTGGGACATCGGGGTCAAACGCGGAGATATCCAGCTATTGGGCGTGGCGAGCTATGCCGCGCCGTTGTTGTCGACGCTGGTTCTGATCTTCGCGGGATTTGCGCAGCCGTCGTGGCAACTGGTGGCCGCAGCGGTGCTGATCACCACGGGCGCGGGAATTGCCGCTTTGGCCTCGCGCCGGGCTCACGTGCGAAATTGCACAAAATAGGCGCGCTTACGTGGATTTATGTGCGGAGAAATGCAGCTAGATACGGCACTGAACATCACAACGCTGACTTCAGGAGACTGGACATGATCAACCAGATCAACGGACTGCACCACGTGACCTCGCTGGCCAGCGGGGCGCAATCCAACAACGACTTCTTCACCAGGACGCTGGGCCTGCGCCGCATCAAGAAAACCGTCAATTTCGATGCGCCCGAGGTGTATCACCTGTATTACGGCGACGAGGCAGGCACGCCCGGCACCGTCATGACCTATTTCCCGTTCCCCAACGCGCGTCGGGGTCGGCCCGGCACGGGTGAGGTTGGGATCACCGGGTTTGCCGTGCCCAAGGGCAGCCTGCCCTACTGGCAGGACCGGCTGGCGACGTTCGAGGTGAGAAACATCCAGACCGAGACACGTTTTGGCGAAAACCGTCTGCGTTTTGACGGGCCGGATGGCGACGGCTTTGTGCTGGTGGAAACCGATGACGATGCCCGCGCTCCATGGACCAACAATGGCGTTCCGGCAGATGCTGCCATTCGCGGCTTTCACAGCGCCGACATGCGGCTGCGGGATGCCGGGGCCAGCGCGGAACTGCTGCGTTTCATGGGCTATGAAGAACTGGACCGACAGGACAACGTCACCCGCTTTCATGTCCCCGGCGGCAACGAGGCAAACGTGATCGACATCACCCAGGTCAGCGCCCCCGGCGCGGATCAGGGCGCGGGGTCGGTGCATCACGTCGCGTTTTCCGTCGACAACCGGGAAAAGCAGCTCGAGGTGCGCCGCGCGCTGATGGACACGGGGTATCAGGTCACGCCGGTGATTGACCGCGATTATTTTTATGCGATCTATTTCCGCACTCCGGGTGGCGTGCTGTTCGAAGTGGCAACCAACGAGCCCGGCTTTGACCGTGATGAAGATACGGCCCATCTGGGCGAGGCTCTCAAACTGCCGACGCAGCACGAACATCTGCGCAGCGTTCTGGAAGAAAAATATCTGGAGCCGATCCTTGACTGATTACATCCTGCGCGAAACCAAGGGCGTGCCCGGCGCGCCTTTGGTCTTCACCTTTCACGGCACCGGCGGCGACGAGACCCAGTTTCACGGATTGGCGGAACAGCTCTGGCCCGGCGCGCATGTGGTTTCGCCGCGCGGGGATGTGTCTGAACACGGGATGAACCGATATTTCCGGCGCACCGGCGAGGGTGTCTACGACATGGACGATCTGGCCAGGCGGCGCGACGCGATGGCAGCGTTCATTCGGTCAAAGATCGACGCGACCAAGCCAGAACGCGTGATCGCGCTTGGCTATTCCAACGGCGCAAACATCGCCGCCGCAGTGGCGTTCGAGGAGCCGGGATTGTTCACCGACGTGATTGCCATGCACCCGCTGATTCCGTGGACACCCGATCCGCAACCGGGCTTGGCGAACACCCGATGGCTGATCACTGCTGGCGAACGGGACCCGATCTGCCCGGCGCCTATGACAAGGACCTTGATTGCCTATCTGCGCGACCAGAATACGGATGTAACCGAGCAGTGGCACCCCGGCGGACACGAATTGGTGCAAACCGAGGTGCAGGCGATTCAGGATTTCCGGACATGAAAAAGCCCGGGGGGAGACCCGGGCCAATCATGGTTAAGAGAGACGCTCAATCTCTTCCTTGAGTCGGAGTTTCTGCTTTTTCAGGGACGCAATCGCCAGGTCATCTGTTCCCGGGGAGCGTTGGGCCTGTTCGACCTCTTCAGACAGGTGTTGGTGCTTCCGCTTCAATTCCTGAAGGTGTGAAGTCAAGCTCATGAAGTCCTCCTGTGACTGATTGGATCTTCAGTCCATCACAGTTTTACAAATCTGTCACGCCGCATGCGCATTCTGAGTAAATTCTTGCTAACCGTGCTTGGTTTGGCTGCGGCTTTGAACGGGGAACGGCAGAGACTGCGGCGTCCTCAGGACCCTTGAGATGGTTTCCGAGTACGAATCACCGTCTTTTTCATGCGTATCGCCGCGGTGCAGCACAAGCGGAGGGTGCGACATGAACGCCGCCCTGCGTCCCTTGCGGCCACGCAACAGGAACAGCCGTGCCGTGCGATGGGTTCGCGGGTGAATCGGCCACAGTTCGAGCGCGCCCAAATTGGCGTAAAAGGCGCTCATCAGTTCCGGCAGACGATCCGCGCGCTGGATGAAGGTGGCAACCCCGCCGGGCCGCAGGCGTCTTGAGGCGACTTCGACCCATTTCGCCAAGGGAAGCTCTCCGGACCGCGAAATGGCGCGCTCCTGCGATTGCGGCGCGACGGCGCGGAAATCCTCGAAATAGGGCGGGTTGGCAATGACATGATGATAGCGGCGATCCGTCACGTCTTTCGGAAGCGCGGCCACATCGGCGCAGTGGATACGCCCTTCGACACCATTGTCGTCAAGATTGCGTTGCGCCAGCGCGGCATAGGCGGATTGAATCTCGACGCCGGTGCAGGTCAGGCCGGGCACGCGAACGCCGAGACAGGCCAGTGCCGCACCGCCGCCGCAGCCCAGTTCGAGCACGGTTTCACCAGCCTTGGCTGGGATCGAGGCCGCAAGCAGAACCGGGTCCATCCCGGCGCGGTAGCCGTCCCGGGGTTGCCAGAGCCGCACCGCCCCTCCGAGGAAATTGTCGCGCGTCAGATCCTCGGGGGCAAAGGGATCAACCCTCAAACTTGACTCCGTAGTCGCGCAGAACACGTCGCGCCTCATCAAGTTCATGGCTGCGCACCATCAGGCGTCGTGGCAGGATACCGATGGAGCCTTCGAGGATGCTCATGTTTACGTCCAATTCAAAGCTGGCTATACCCTCGTCCTCAAGCACGGCTCGGGCGAGCGGTATCAGTGTGATGTCATTGGTGCGCAAAAGCTCTTCCATGACCATGATGTAGGAACACCCGGCCCGCTTTGTCGAGCCTTCCTGAAGGAATGGTGATGATGTTGGATAAACCAGGTCAGAAACCGCATGATCGGTTGGCAGAAATCCTGTCGGACGACATGGCAGAAGTGAACACGCTGATCCGGACACGGATGGCGTCGGAACATGCGCCGCGCATCCCCGAGGTGACCGCGCATCTGGTCGAGGCCGGCGGCAAGCGATTGCGGCCGATGCTGACGCTCGCTGCGGCACGCATGTGCGGCTATGAGGGCGACAACCACGTCAAGCTGGCCGCGACGGTGGAATTCATCCACACCGCGACGCTGCTGCATGACGACGTGGTGGACGAGAGCGACAAGCGGCGCGGGCGGCCCACGGCGAACCTTTTGTGGGACAACAAGTCAAGCGTGCTGGTGGGCGATTACCTGTTCGCCCGGTCGTTCCAGTTGATGACCGAGACCGACAATATCCGCGTCTTGCGCATTCTGTCCGATGCTGCGGCGACCATTGCCGAGGGCGAGGTCCTTCAGATGACCGCGGCGCAGGATCTGCGCACGAGTGAAGACATCTACCTGCAAGTGGTGCGCGGCAAGACAGCGGCGCTGTTTTCGGCGGCGACCGAGGTTGGTGGCGTGATTGCCGACATGGACGAGGCGCGGATCAAGGCACTTTTCGACTATGGCGATGCGCTGGGAATCGCGTTCCAGATGGTCGATGACCTGCTGGATTACTGGGGGTCGGATGCGACGGGCAAGAATGTCGGCGATGATTTCCGCGAACGCAAGCTGACCCTGCCGGTGATCAAGGCGGTGGCCCTAGGCGACGCCGAGGAACGGGAGTTCTGGAAACGCACCATCGAAAAGGGCCGCCAGGTGGATGGCGATCTGGATCACGCGATCGCGCTCTTGAACAAGCACGGGTCACTCGAGGCGACACGCGCCGAGGCCAATGACTGGATCGCCAGGGCCCGCGCGGCGCTGGCCACCCTTCCCGCGCATCCGATCCGCGACATGCTGGACGATCTGGCCGGTTACGTGGTGGCGCGGGTCAACTGACCTTGGGCAGGGCTGCGTTGAACTGGTCGGCCAGAACGCAGCCTGCAACCCACCAATCCGGATATGCGTCGTACAGCCCGCGTGCAGCCTCTTTTGCCGCCGCTTCGGTTTCGAACAATCCGAAACAGGTAGCACCCGAGCCTGACATCCGCGCCAGACCGCATCCTTCCTGGGCCGCAAGAACGCCGAGCACATCGGCAATGGCTGGCTGCACCGTCAGGGCGGGCGGCTCAAGATCGTTGCGCATGTCGCCAAGCCAATCGATGAGCGCAGCCGCGTCTGCAAATTCGGGGAGGTTGTCCGGCATCGGCGGATTGGTCTTGGACGTCAGTGCCTTGAAAACGGACGGTGTCGACACGGGAAGCCGTGGATTGACCAGCACCGCATAGAGCGTCGGAAGCGGCACGACATCAAGCTGATCGCCGATCCCTCTGGCGCGCACGGGTTTGCAGGCAACGCACATGGGCACATCGGCCCCGAGGCGCGACAGGACTTCCAAGTGCTGCCCAAGCACATCCCGAGGCGCAGATGCCAAGGCATCTGTGCGGGCGTCGTCAAGACAGACCATCCCACGCCATGCCGCCGCCGCATCTGCCGATCCGCCCCCGATCCCGGATGCAGACGGCAGGTGCTTTTCCAACCGCAGCGCCGCGCCGTCCTGCTGAACCAGTGCCGCGGCGCGCAGGGCGAGGTTGTCCATGTCCGCCGGAACGCCCGCAGCTTCGGGGCCCTCCACCGTCAGCGACAGGGCATTGCCCGGCTTGATCTCCAGCCGATCCCCGACTGACGCGAAGGTGACCAGCGAGTCCAGAAGGTGGTAGCCATCGGCGCGCTGGCCGGTCACATGCAAGGTCAGGTTGATCTTTGCCGGGGCAAAGACGTCAACCGTCGTCATTCGCCACCTGAAGCGGCTCCGATCCCTCTTCGGCCAGCACCTGATCCAGTCCCACGTCGAGCTTGCGGCGGATGCGGTCGGGATCGACATCTTCGGCGCTGGTGCCGTAGGTGGCAAAGGACAGCGCCCTGCGCCACTGGAACCGCGCCTCGGTCTTGCGCCCCACGGCCCAGTACACGTCGCCCAGATGATCGTTCACCACCGGATCGACCGGCATCAGTTCGGCTGCCCGCTCCATGTGTCCGACGGCTTCGTCATAGCGGCCCAGGCGGTACAGGACCCAGCCCAGCGAGTCGATGATGTAGCCGCTGTCAGGCCGTGCCACCGCCGCCCGTTCGATCATCTCGAGCGCCTCGTCGAGGTTGGTCTGCTTTTCAACCAGCGAATAACCAAGGTAATTGAGAACCTGCGGCTGATCGGGGTTCAGCTCGAGTGCATCGCGGAAATCGGCCTCGGCCTCGTCCCAGCGGTCGAGACGTTCATAGCTGATGGCACGCGCATAATGCAGGAACCACTGCGCGCGGGTTTCCTCTTCGAAAAGATCAAGCGCCCGCGTATAGGCGTCGATCGCCTCTTCATAGCGTTCAAGCTGGCGCATCGTATCGCCCAGGGTCGACAGGACGATCGGCTGATCGCCATGCGATTTGGCCAGTTGCTGCAACACCTCGACGGCCGCATCGGTCTTGTCGCTGTTGCGCAACGCGGCGGCCCGTCCAAGCTCGGCCGCGTGGTACGCCGGATGATCCGCGGGCACCTTGGCATAGGCCTTGACCGCCAGTTCGGGCTGGCCCATCTCGTCCAGCAGGCTGGCGGTCAGCAGGATCGCGTCGATATGATCGGGGCGCAGGTGTTCCGACACCCGTGTATAGAGCAGGGTGAATTCGTCATTCGCCTCGTTCGCCAAGGCGGCGGCCAGCGTGTAGAACACCTCGGACAGACCGTCGCGCGCGCCTTGGATATGGGTGAAGGGCAGCGCATCGCCCGCATCCAGCGCGTCGCGCATCTCGCGCAGGCCGGGGTCAAGCTCGGTGCCGAAGGACGCGTCGATCAGGTCAAGCCCGTCCTGGTTGCGGTCAAGCTGGCTCAGCACCTCGACCTGCGCCATGACCCCGCGCCGGGTCAGCTGCATCCCGCCGGCTCCGGCGTCGTCGAAGATCGCCGCGGCGCTTTCGAAATCGCCGACCGAGGCCAGTGCAAGCGCCTTGTGATAAAGCGCGAAGTTGCGCAGGCCCTGCTGTTCGGACAATTCGTCGAACTTGACCAGGGCCGCGGACATGTCGCCCAGCCCAAGCTGCGCCCAGGCGGTCAGCAGACCGTCAACCAGCGGCCCGACGCCCCTGTCATCCTCGATCATGCCGATCAGGGCACTGTATTCCTCGGCCTTGGCCCGCTGCGCCACGAGCGCCATATGCGCCACCTGGCTGCGGTGACCGTCGCTGACCAGCTTGGTCGCGAGCGATGCCGCCCGATCCAGATCACCGAGCGAGATTTCCGCGAGTGCGGCCCGTTCGAGGACCACCGGGTTTTCGGGATCGTGCATGACTGCGCGGCCATAATAGGTCGCCGCCGCCTGGATATTTCCGTCAAAGCTGGCCTGCCGCCCGGCGAGGTAATCGCCCGACAGGGAATTGGCGAACACCCCGCCCGGAGCGATCAGACAGAGCGCCACCGCCGCTGTGCCGAGAAGGCGTTTCATGCTCGAGTTACCCATGTATTTCTCCTTGGAAGGCGAATTTTGCAAAGCGTAACGCGCGGCAGGTACACACGCAACAAAAGCAAGGGGCCGGGCTATGGCCCGCCCCCTTTCGTGTCACATATTCGGATAGTTCGGCCCGTCTCCGCCCTGCGGCACGGTCCAGTCGATGTTCTGGCTCGGGTCCTTGATGTCGCAGGTCTTGCAGTGGACGCAGTTCTGGAAGTTGATGACGAACTTGTCCTCGCCCTTGTCGTCCTTCACGAACTCATAGACGCCAGCCGGGCAATACCGCGCGGACGGGCCACCGTATTTCGGCAGGTTCACCGACACCGGGATCGACGGATCCTTGAGCTTGAGATGCGAGGGCTGGCTTTCCTCGTGGTTGGTCGCCGAGAAGGACACGTTGGTCAGCCGGTCGAAAGACAGCTTGCCATCCGGTCTGGGATAGTCGATCGGCTTGTGATCCTTGGCTTCACCCGTCGCCTCGGCATCGGATTTGCCATGGCCGACCGTGCCGAAAAGTGAAAAGCCCAGGGTGTTGGTCCACATGTCGAACCCGCCCAGCGTGAGCGACGCGGTCAGCCCGTATTTCGACCAGATCGGCTTGACGTTGCGCACCTTCATCAGGTCCCGGCCGATCGAGCCGTTGCGCACCTCGGTTTCGTAATCGTTCAATTCGTCCGACGCGCGGCCGTCCTGAATCGCGGCATAGGCCGCCTCGGCGGCCAGCTTGCCCGAGATCATCGCGTTGTGGTTGCCCTTGATGCGGGGCACGTTGACCATGCCGACCGCACAGCCCAAAAGCGCCACACCCGGCGCGACCATCTTGGGCATCGACTGGTAACCGCCTTCGGATATCGCCCGCGCCCCGTAAGCCACGCGCTTGCCGCCCTCGAGCAGTTCCTTGAGATACGGATGATGCTTGAACCGCTGGAATTCCATGTAGGGATAGACATGCGGATTGGCATAGTTCAGGTGGACAACGAAGCCGACATAGACCTGGTTGTTATCCAGATGGTAGATGAACGATCCGCCGCCGGCGTTCTTTCCAAGCGGCCATCCCATCGTGTGCGTCACGCGGCCCGCCTTGTGCTTGGCCGGGTCGATCTCCCAGATCTCCTTCATGCCAAGGCCGTATTTCTGCGGCTCCTTGCCTTTGGCCAGGTCGAACTTGGCGATCACTTCCTTTGACAGGCTGCCGCGTACCCCTTCGCCAAGAAACACGTATTTGCCATGCAGCTCCATGCCCGGCTCATAGCCCGGCCCCGGCGTGCCATCCGCCTGCCTGCCGAATTCGCCGGCGACCACGCCCTTGACCTCACCATTGTCGCCATAGACGATTTCAGAGCAGGACATGCCGGCAAACACCTCGACACCCAACTCCTCGGCCTGCTCGGCCATCCAGCGGCAGACATTGCCCATCGACACGATGTAGTTGCCGTGATTGGTCATCAGAGGCGGCATCGGCCAGTTCGGAATGCGGACCTTGCCCGCCTCGCCCAGCAGGTAGAAATTGTCCTCGGTGACCGGAACGGTGAGCGGTGCGCCCTTGTCCTTCCAGTCGGGGATCAGCGCATCCAGACCGCAGGGGTCCAGCACCGCGCCCGAAAGGATATGCGCGCCCACCTCGGAGCCCTTTTCAAGGACAACCACGTCGAGGTCGGCATCCAGCTGTTTCAGACGGATCGCGGCGGACAGGCCGGCCGGGCCTGCGCCTACGATGACCACATCATATTCCATCGCTTCGCGCGTGTGTTCGCTCATGTCGGGCTCTTTCCTGCAAGTCACGTGTCGAAAACCTGACAGGTGACGTATCCTGCGCACCCCCCACGGTCAATTGCGACACCGCGTTACACCGCTTGTGACGCGGTCTCTGCCCCTTTTTCGTGCGCCGGGACCAGCCGAGTCTCGCCAAGCCCCCTTGCGTTTTCACAGCGTGTCAGGTCACTGTTGCGACAAGAGAAATGACATGATTAGACGGCGCCACCAAGTTTCGGCGCCACAGCCCAAACTCTGCCGACCAAGAGGGAACCGTCCCATGGAAAAGCTACCGATGACCCGCGCGGGCCATGCCGCGCTGGAAACCGAATTGAAAACGCTCAAGTCCGAAGAGCGTCCCGCCGTGATCAAGGCGATTGCCGAGGCGCGCGAACTGGGCGACCTGAAGGAAAACGCCGAATACCACTCGGCGCGCGAAAAGCAGGGCTTCATCGAAGGCCGCATCAAGGAACTCGAAAGCGTTCTCAGCCTTGTCGAAGTGATCGACCCCACCAAGCTTTCGGGCCCGATCAAGTTCGGCGCGACCGTGACGCTGGTGGACGAGGACACCGACGAGGAAAAGACCTGGCAGATCGTCGGCGAACACGAGGCCAACATCGAAAAGGGCCTTCTCAACATCAAATCCCCCATCGCCCGCGCCCTGATCGGCAAGGAAGAGGGTGACAGCGTCGAGGTGCGCACGCCGGGGGGCGACAAGTCCTACGAAGTGCTCAAGATCGAATATATCTGACGGGTCGGGTCTGGAGATGGCACAGCAAAAAGACGCACGTCCCGGACCGGTCTCGATCCCCAGCCGTGCGGTCGACGGCTCGGGTGGGCTCAGCGGAATCGAACTGACCGCTGCCGCGCTCAGCCTGCTCTGGCTGATCATCTCGGGCGCGTTCTTCCTGTTCGCAGGCAATGACGGCGCCGACGGCCTGCGGTTTCTGCTGGTGATGATGGTGATCTTCTTTCCGGTGGGCATGATCTGGGTCGCTGCCGTGGGCGCCCGGTCGGCGCGGATCATGCGCGAGGAAAGCGCCCGGCTGCAAACCGCCATCGACGCGATCCGCCATGCCTATATCACGCAGAACCAGGCCGGCGGCCGCGATCAGCAACCGCACCCGTCGATCGTCAAGAAACTGGAAGAGATCGCGGAGGCGCAGAAGAAGGCGGAAACCACGCTGGCGATGTTCACCTCGACCCGCGCCGCCCAGATCGCGGTGCGGGCCGGCACACCGGACCCGGAAACCGGCGACCAGCCCACGCTGGCCCTGGGCACCCCCGCCGATGCGCTGCAACCGCCGCTGTCGACCGCCGATTTCATCCGCGCGCTGCATTTCCCCGAAACCGCCGACGACCAGGAAGGCTTTGCGGCACTGCGTCGTGCCCTCAAGGACCGCCCCTCGGCACAGCTGGTGCAGGCGGCGCAGGACGTGCTGACCCTGCTGAGCCAGGACGGCATCTACATGGACGACCTGCGCCCCGACATGGCCCGCCCCGAGCTGTGGCGGCGCTTTGCCAAGGGCGAACGCGGGCGGACCATCGCCGCCCTTGGCGGTGTGCGCGACCGCTCATCGCTGGCTCTGACGGCAGGCCGGATGAAGCAGGACCCGATCTTCCGCGATGCGGCGCATCATTTCCTGCGGCTCTTCGACAAGGGGTTCGCCCGGTTCGAGGAAACCGCAACCGATTCCGAGATTTCCGAACTCGCCACCACCCGCACCGCGCGGGCGTTCATGCTGCTGGGCCGCGTCACCGGAACGTTCGACTGACACGAGACAGAAGCGGTCTCGGTCCGGGCATTTCCCGTCGGCGCGCACGTTTCCGTCAACGGAAACTCTGGATGCGTCGACGCATCCAATGCGCTCAGAAAAACGACCCGAACGGAAGATACCGCACCGGATCGCCCAGCTGCACATGCACGGCACCGTCCGGAAGTTCGACCAGCCCTTCGGCCCAGCTCAGCCCACTGATGCGCCCCGAGCCTTCGGATTTGAACACCTCCGCCTGTCCGTCGCGGATGCGGGCGCGCAAGTATTCGCGGCGCCCCGGCTTCTTGCGCTTCTCAAAGGCCGCAGGCACCGTAAACGCCTGAGGCTCGAACCACCCTGCCCCCGACAGCGCCGCCATCGCCGGGCGCGCAAAGATCAGAGTACAGACAAGCGCCGCCACCGGGTTGCCGGGCAGGCCGAACACCGGCACCCCGTGCCACAGGCCCAGCGCCAAGGGTCGTCCGGGTTTCAGCGCGATCCGCCATTCCTGCATCGCTCCGGTTTCCCGCAAGAGCGCCGAGATATGGTCTTCGTCGCCCGCCGACGCGCCGCCCGAGGTCAGGATCACATCCGCCTGTTCCGCCGCGGCATCCAGCGCCGCGCGCACCGCATCGCGATCATCCGCCGCGCGGCCCATGTCGGCCATGTCAAAGCCGAACCCGGCACAGAGACTCAGAAGCATGGGTCGGTTGGCATCGAAGATCTGGCCCTCCGTCGCGGGTGTGCCCGGTTCGACAATCTCGTCCCCTGTGGACAAAACCGCCACCCGCAACCGCGTGTGCACGTCAAGCGCGCCATGCCCGACCGCCGCCGCAAGTGCCAGGTCGGCCGGTGTCAGCACCCGTCCGGCACGCAGAGCCACATCCCCGGCCGTCAC
The DNA here is from genome assembly GCF_020055635.1 of Marivita sp. GTDB lineage: Bacteria > Pseudomonadota > Alphaproteobacteria > Rhodobacterales > Rhodobacteraceae > Marivita. The sequence continues at coordinate 27,910 of NZ_JAIPUT010000003.1, forward strand.
GTCCTCCCCTGCCTTGCGCGTGTTGGCGCCCCGTTTCAGCGGACCGTGAAAGGCCACTTGCCCCTCAGCGGTGCGCACATCTTCGTCCAGAACCACCGTGTCCACACCTGCGGGCAAATCCGCTCCGGTCAGCACCCGGATCGCGTGGCCCTCGGGCACCCTGCCCGCAAAAGGCGCACCCGCCGCTGCGCGCCCATCCACCAGCGGCAGGACTTGTGGCCCCGCGCCAATCAGTGCCCCGGCAAAGCCGTAGCCATCGACAGCGGTATTCGGATGCGGCGGGTTTGACCGCCTGGCCACCAGGTCAACCGCCAGCACCCGCCCAACCGATTGCATCAGCGGCACGGACTCGACCCCGACCACGGGCGTCATGCGGTCCCGCAACAGCGCCAGAGCATCGTCCACAGGCGTCCAGTCCACCCCCGCGGGCAGCGCGAAACAATCGTTGCGCAACGGTGGCGGCGTCAGGCGCTGCACCCCGCGCGCGGCTGCGTTCAGGTCGGCCTCGTGACCCGTTCCCAGAATCCACGCTTCTTCACTGGCTTCCGGGCCAGTATCGGCAAGCATCGCCTCCAACCGCTTTGGGGGCACCCCCGCCAAAGCCCGTGCCAGAAGGCGCACCTGCTGCGAATCGCGTATCTCGTCTTTGCCACCCTCCTTCACGGCCGGTTCGATCAGGCCCGGCCAAATCTCGGCCAGCACTGTCTGCTCACCGGAGCACTGCTGAAAAGGCCAGACCGCGACACCCGCACGCTGCCGCAAACGTGCCAGCATGGGCAGACCCATCAGGGCCTGACTTCCCACAGTCGGGTTAAAGAAAAGTTGAAAGCAGGACGACGCGGCCTTCGCCGCCACATCGCAGGCGCGCCGCTCGGCGCAGATGTCATAAGCGATCCCCGCCTTGCGATACGGCACATCCGGCCAACCGTCTTCAGCCGGCTTGCCCCAGAACGGCCCCGGCCCGTCGAACAGGCGGTTGATCTCGGAAGCCACGTCAAAACGGTTGTTCTCGCCCGCCTCGCTGTCGGTGATCCGCGCCTCGAGCCAATCCCAGAACACCAGCGGATCGTCCGAGCCTGTGACGTGCCGGACAAATCTGCGTGGATAGCCAAAGGGGAAATCGAACCCGATCAGGGCGCGACGACCCGCCTCCGCCTCGGCGTCGATGAACGCGGTCAGCCACGCTTCGGCCTCGATCCGCGACCGGATATAGACCGGCTCCTGTTCCTCGCCCTGTCGTACAACCCCGATCCAGATCGCATCTTTCGACGGCCGCGCGGGCGCTCGTTTGCCCGCAGACCAGTCAACAATCGCTATCGTGTCGAATCCGGTCAAATCCCCACCTCGGACAGGATGAAATCGGCAATCGCGGTGGTGTCATTCAGATCGAACACCGGACGGTCCAGCTCGAGTGCCGTGTCACTCGCCACGGCGCGGATCGTCAGGTCTCCGGGCGCAATCAGATCGTTGCCCGTTTCGGCCCGAAATGCCTCGACCTTGGGATGATGGTCGCGCTTGTAGCCTTCGACCAGAACCAGATCGACCGGCATCAGCTTGGACAGCAGCGCCTCCAATGTCGGTTCCTCCTCGTCGCGCAACTCGTGCATCAGCGCAAAGCGGTTGCGCGAGGCCAGAAGCACCTCGGTCGCACCGGCAACGCGGTGGCGGTGGCTGTCCTTGCCGGGATGATCGACGTCGAACGTATGATGCGCATGCTTGACGGTGGACACGGTGATCCCGCGGCCCGTGATCTCGGTCACCAGCCGCTCCATCAGCCCGGTCTTTCCGGCGTTCTTCCAGCCCGTGACGCCGTAAATTTTCATGCAAGTGCCTCTGCTGTTTTCAGGTCGTCGGGGGTGTTCACGTTGAAGAACGGATCGCCCTTTTCAATGTCGAACACCGCCTCGCGCCCGTGGTGTTTTTCCGTCCAGATCACCACTTTCTTGATCCCGTCCTGCACAGCGGCGCGCAGATCATCGCGCAGAGCCACGGGCCAGAGGCCGAACGTGGGATGACGGATCAGGCCAGAGCGGCTCATGGACTTGGTCTTTTCCTCACCACGCGGAGTTGCCGCCAACACCAGCGGGTGGGACATGCCTTGAGCCTTGTCTTGAAGCACCTCCACCAGATCGGCGGGAAAGAACGGCGTGTCGGCGGCGACGGTCACGATGCTCTCGGCCCCCTGCCCTGCCGCCCAGTCAAGACCCGCCAGAACCCCCGCCAAGGGCCCGGGAAATCCCGAAATGCTGTCTGGCAGCACCGGCAAATCGAACGCGCCGAATCGGGTCGCATCGCCATTGGCATTCAGCGCCATCTGCCCCACCTGCGGCTGCAAACGGTCGATCACCCGCTGCAAGAGCGTCTGCCCGCCAACCTGCAACAGCGCCTTGTCACCGCCGCCCATCCGCGTGGCCAGACCACCGGCAAGGATCACACCCAGAGGTTTCGTCATTCCGCGCTCTTCCTGCGGCTTTTCTTGCTTTCCTCGGGCACGTCGTCCGGGTTCATGTCGCGCACCAGCCGGTCCTCTCCAGCCAGACACACAAACCGCTTGCCCCGCATCCGCCCGATGCAGGTCAATCCCACCTGCCGCGCGATCTCGACCCCCCAGGCGGTGAAGCCGGATCGCGAGGCCAGCACGGGAATGCCCATCAGCGCGGTCTTGATCACCATTTCCGAGGTCAGCCGCCCGGTCGTGTAGAGGATCTTGTCCTGAGGCCCGACGCCTTCGCGGAACATCCAGCCCGCGATCTTGTCCACCGCGTTGTGGCGCCCCACGTCCTCCATGTAGACCAGCGGGCGATCCTCATGGCACAAAACCGTGCCGTGAATGGCCCCTGCCTCGAGATACAGCGACGGCGTCGTGTTGATCTTCTGCGCCAGCGCGTAAAGCCAGGAGGTGCGCAGCTCGGTCCGGGGAAGCACAACCTTGTCCAACCCCTCCATCATGTCGCCGAACACGGTCCCCACGGCGCAGCCGCTGGTGCGGGTCTTCTTCTTGACCTTCTCTTCATAGCTGGTCTGACGTTCGGTGCGCACCACGACAACCTCGAGATCGTCGTCATACTCCACCCGCGTCACCACGTCATCGGCCAACAACATGCCCTGATTGCGCAGAAAACCCACCGCCAGGTACTCGGGATAGTCGCCGATCGTCATCGCGGTGACGATTTCCTGCGCGTTCAGATAAATCGTCAACGGGCGTTCCTCGACCACGCTGATTTCGGTCTCCGCCCCGGTGTGATCGGTGCCGACCACCCGCCGCGTCAGCCGGGGCGCGCCGGGATCGGGCGCGATGAGGTAGTCCCGAAGCACGTCATCCGGCATAGATTGCATCTCCCCTCGTCCAAGGCTACGTCCGGCCACACCACAGCAGACGAGGCACAGTGATGGCGGCAGGCACCGCAATGTCAAGCTACTGGCGGGGCGTCCGCGACGGCCTGCCCTTTCTGGCCGTTGTCGGCCCCTTTGCCATGCTTTTCGGCGTTCTGGCAACCGAAGCCGGGCTGGCGGTCCATGAAACCATGGGGTTTTCCATCGTCGTCATCGCCGGGGCCGCGCAGTTCACCGCGCTGCAACTGCTCAACGAAAACGCGCCGACGCTGGTGGTGATCGCCTCGGCGCTGGCCGTCAACCTGCGGATGGCAATGTATTCGGCGTCGATCACCCCGTACCTGGGACCGCTGCCGCTTTGGAAACGCGGGATCGCGGCGTATTTCCTTGTCGACCAGACCTACGCGCAATCGGTCCTCGAGTATGAACGCAACCCGGATCAGACAACTTCCGAGAAATTCGCCTATTTCCTGGGGGTCATGACGCCGATCTGCCCGCCGTGGTACGTCTTCACATTGCTTGGTGCAGTTCTCGGCGAAAGCATCCCGGCCAACCTTGGCCTCGATTTCGCCCTGCCCATTGCCTTTCTGGCGATGATCGGACCCATGCTGCGCACCCCGGCGCACCGGATCGCGGCGCTGGTGTCGGTGGTGTTGGCGCTGGCCTTTGCATGGCTGCCGTTCAACGCGGGGCTGCTTGTCGCCGGGCTGGGCGGCATGATCGCGGGCGCACAGGCGGAAACCCGGCTGGGGATCACGCCATGACCGACACAACCGAACTTTGGACAATCATCCTCGCACTGGGGCTTGGCAGTTTCGGCCTGCGCTTTGCGTTTCTCGGTCTCGTCGGGGACCGGGCGATGCCCGCATGGGTGCTGCGCCATCTGCGCTATACTGCCGTGGCGGTGATCCCGGCGCTCGTGGCGCCGCTGGTGCTCTGGCCCACAGCCACCGGCGGAGAACCGGACGCGACGCGGCTTGCGGCGGCCGCAGCGACCTTCGCCGTGGGCTACCTGACCAAGAACGTCTTCGCCGCGATGGGCGTCGGCGCCACCGTTCTGGTGACGCTCAGCACGCTGTTCTAGGCGCTACTGACCGACCACGGCCTCTTCGAACTGCGCGATGGCGACCGCCTTGTCGTCGTCGTCGTTTTCGAAAATCCTGCTGGTCTGAACGCCGGGCAATGCCCCGAAATCGTTCATCAGGCGCTTCGGGAACCACGTGGATCCAACGCGCTCGAAGCCCGGAAGCTGCCGCAGGATCGCGGCCGTGCTGGCCGCACATTGCGCCGACGCCACCGGGCCGTTCGCCACAGCGAGGCGCAGGGCGCGTTCCGCCACTTCAGGAGACACCTCGACCGTCTGGATCACGACATGATAGGTTTCGCGGGCATGAGCGCGGGCATAGAAATCGGCCACGCCGGGCGTGATCCCGTAGAGGACATCGTCCCGTTCGGGCACCGCGCTCAGCCGCACCGTGCCGGCAGGATCAAAGATCACCCGCTGCGACCCGTTGATCATCAGGCTGGTATGCGCCCCCGCGCCCGAGCGGTTGTTGATCATCGTGTAAAGGGTCAGCGCGGGCGGACCGGGATGCCGGTAGGACGCGCTGCTGATCACTTCGGGTGACGCATCGGGGCGCATGTCCACCCCCGCCCCACATCCGGCAAGAGCCAATACGAGCACCCCGATCAGGGCGCGAAAAACGGAAGTCATATCGGCCTTGCCTCGCGGATCAGGAGTTGAAGATCGCGAGGAAGATCAGGACCCCGATCGAAAAGATCGCAACCCGGGTCGACCAGCGGACAAACCCGTCAAAGGTCTTTTCCTGTTCCTTGGTGTCCATCGTTCCGTGCTTGTGTTCAGCCATTTGAGACATCCCTTGCAAATGTTTTCTCGTCGCTACCCGATTTGCCCGACACTGTCACCCGTGCCAAGCGCGCAGTGTGTCGCGGTTCACTCGGACTGTTCCAGTTCCGCCGCAAGCTCGAACCCGATCCGGCGCGGCGGCACGTCTTCACGCGGAATCGGCAACGCCCGGAGCGCCACGTTGAGCTGCGACACGTGCTGGATCAACTGCATCCGGCCCCCCGACGCGTCCGTGCCGTAAAAGGTCACGATGTCAGGGTCGAAATATCCCAGCCCCTCGATTCGCAGCACGCCGGTCTCGTTGCCGGCAAAGCCCATCGCGACCTCGTGTTCATTGTCGAGCTGCTTCTCGAAGTTCTGAATATAGAGGATCAACCGCTCATAAGCCCATTCAGCCGCGCTTTTCTGCTTCATCGACTTGCGCGTCACGGCATCGGGCAAAGGTTTTGCACCGTTTTCGCCACATCCCTTGGCATGCGCTTCGACCTGACGCGGCAGCGCCTCGGCTTCGACAGCTTCGGCTGTGGTCTGGATATCCTGGCTCATCGCACATTCCTTCAGATCGGCCGGGCCATGTTGTCTTGATCCCTTCATACACAAACCGGTCGCCATATCCGAGGGCAGACCTGCCAGACGTGGCGAAATCGTGATGTCGCCCGGTGTTCCGCATATGGCTCGATTCCGGGGCGCGTCTCCGTTGACGGAGACGGACGATGCGTCGACGCATCGTCGCCCGTTCCGAATGTTAACAAAAGGTTAAAGGGTCCGACGCGGACCCAATGTTTCGCGCGCGAAACATTGGGGTGCGTTTGCTGACCTATTCGCCGGGCGGCTTGGCCAGCCGCACCACCGGGGTCGGATCGACCTTGGCCAGTTCCTCGAAATCGAAATTGTCCAGCCGCCGCGCCCGCCGCCCTGCCTTGTCGGCGCTGATCTTGATATCCGCGATGTCCTTGGCCGCCTGCCCGAAATGCCGGTCGAGGTTTTCCACCCGGCTGCCCAGACGGTCCACATCGGCGTAAAGCAGACTCAGTTCCTTGCGGATGGCGCCCGCCTGTTCCTGCATCCGCGCATCCTTGAGGATCGCGCGCATCGTGTTCAGCGTGGCCATGCAGGTCGTCGGCGACACGATCCAGACCCGCGCCGAGAACCCGTCGCGCACCACTTCGGGAAAGTTCGCGTGCAGTTCGGCATAGACCGCCTCGGAGGGCAGGAACATCAGCGCCCCATCGGCGGTCTCGCCTTCGAGGATGTATTTCTCGGAAATGTCCCGAATGTGTTTTCGCAGCGAAAGCCGCAGCTGCTGCGCGGCACGGTTCAGCTGGTCCTGCGTGTCGGCGCGGCGCAGTTGTTCGTAGGCCTCCAGCGGAAACTTGCTGTCGATGGCGATCGGTCCCGGCGGGTTCGGCAGGTGAATGAGGCAATCCGCGCGCTTGCCGTTCGACAGGGTCGCTTGCAGCGTATAGCTGTCCTTGGGCAGCGCCTTGCCGACGATATCCGTCAACTGGATTTCCCCGAACGCGCCCCGCGTCTGCTTGTTCGACAGGATGTCCTGAAGCGACAGCACGTCGCCCGACAGCTTGGTGATGTTCTCCTGCGCCTTGTCGATGCTCTGCAGGCGTTGCTGCAAGTCACCAAGCGATTGCGCCGTGCGCCGGGCAGACCCGTGCAGGTTCTCGGACATCTGGCTTTGCACCTGCGCCAGCCGCCGTTCCATCAGTTGCAGCATCGCGGTCTGACTTTGCGCCTGTGCTTCGGAGACATGGGTCAGGCCACCGGACAACCGTTCCTGCCCGTCGCTGAGGCTTTGAACACGCTGTCCCACCTGCGCCAGTTGGTAGACCAGCGGTTCGCTGAGTTTCGCAGCGCGACGGGCGGACAGGAGCGACAGGATCAGCAGGACGAACACCAGCCCGCCCAAGGCCAAAGCCAGGAGGATGACCGGATCGCCCAGGTCGAGAACAAGATCGCCGATCCGGATCATGTGCGGCCGAACAGTCTTTCGATGTCGCTGAGTTTCAGTTCGACATAGGTGGGTCGGCCGTGGTTGCACTGGCCGGAATAGGGCGTCGCTTCCATTTCTCTTAACAAAGCGTTCATCTCTTCGGCGCGCATCTGTCGACCGGAGCGGATGGACCCGTGACAGGCAACACGGGAGAGGATCGCCTCGATCCGGTCCTGCACGGCGCGGGCTTCGCCCTGGTCGTCCAATTCGTCGAGGATATCGCGCAGGAGGGCGTCGGAATTGACCTCGCCCAGAATGGCGGGGGTTTCACGCACGACGACCGCGCCATGGCCGAACGGCTCCACGGTCAGGCCCATGCGGGTCAGGTCGTCCGCGATGTCGAGCAGACGCGCACTGTCGCTCTCGCTCATCTCGACCACGTCGGGGATCAGCAGCGCCTGTGCGGGCACGCCATTCTGCGCCATCTGGGTCTTGAGTTTCTCGTAGACCAGCCGTTCATGCGCCGCGTGCTGGTCGACGATGACCAATCCGTCCTCGGTCTGCGCGATTATGTAATTCTCGTGCACCTGCCCACGCGCCGCGCCAAGCGGAAGATGGGGGCGGGGGATCTCATCGGTCTCTTGCGAGCCCTCTTCGACCTCGACCACGCGGCCGGAATAGGAGGTCTGCATATCCGCGAAACCGGGGGACTGCATCGCGTAGGCCGTCTGTTTCGCAGCGAAACTCGGGCGGTCCATCTGGTAGACGCGGGGCGGACCCTGTGGCGCTTCGGGACGCATCGCGCCCAGAGTCGCCCCCGCCACAGTGGTCGATGCCCGATGCCCTGCCTCGGCCAGCGCATGACGTAGGGCCGACACGATCAATCCGCGCACCAGACCGGGTTCGCGGAACCGCACTTCGGATTTTGCGGGGTGCACGTTCACATCCACCTTGTGCGGATCGCAGTCGATGAAGAGCGCCACCGCCGGGTGCCGGTCGCGGCTGAGGAAGTCGGCATAGGCCCCCCGCAGCGCGCCGATCAGCAGCTTGTCACGCACCGGGCGACCGTTGACGAAGAGGAACTGCGCCACTGCGGCCCCGCGCGAATAGGTTGGCAGACCGGCAAGCCCAGTGAGGTGAATGCCTTCGCGTTCGGCATCTATGGTAACCGCGTTGTCTATGAATTCCCGGCCCATCACCTGCCCCAACCGACCGCGCAGCGCGTCGAACAGATCGCCGGTCACCGCATCGGCGCGAAAGGTCACGCGGCCTTCGCCGCCACCCGACACATCGCGCAGGGTAAAGCTGACCGAGGGTTCGGCCATGGCCAGACGCTTGAGCACATCCGAGATCGCCTGCATCTCGGCCCGATCCGAGCGCAGGAACTTGAGCCGTGCGGGTGTGGCGTAGAACAGGTTACGCAGCGTGACGACAGTGCCGCGCGACAGGGCCGCCGGTTTCACCGGGTCGGATTTGCCGCCCGTGACCGAAAGTTCGGCGGCCTCATGCCCCTCGGCCCGGCTGGTCAGGGTCAGGCGACCGACGGCGCCCAGCGACGCCAGCGCTTCGCCGCGAAACCCGAAGCTGTGGATGTTGAGAAGGTCGGACCCGTCGATCTTGGACGTGGCGTGGCGGGCCAGCGCCAAGGGCAGTTCCTCGGGCGGGATGCCGCAGCCGTCGTCGGTGACGCGGATCAGCGTCTTGCCACCGTCCGCGATAGCCACGTCGATGCGGGTCGCCCCGGCGTCGATGGCGTTTTCCACCAGTTCCTTGACGGCGGAGGATGGACGTTCGACGACTTCGCCCGCAGCGATGCGGTTGATCGCGCTTTCCTCAAGTTGTTGAATTGAGGCACGTATGTTGGGGGCGAGGGAATTCATGCCACGAGATGTAGCATGGGAATTGCGATTCTTCTACGGCAAGATCATGGGTTTCGAAGGCTCAGTCTGCCTTGGTCAAGTTTTCACGCGATATCGCGACCTGATCAAAAAAACAATTTCACGAGCGTGGCAGTCCCAGCCATCAAACCAGCCGCAGCAAGGGCGGGCGCCAAAAACGTATTCACATTGATTTGCTTGGTTTCAGCCAAGAGCTTTGCGATTTCGGCGCGCATCTTGTCGTCTGAAAGGGACTGTTCCTGATGAGTCATGGGTTTCCCAGAGCGTCCATACCCTACTGCAGAATATAAGTCTGTGCCGATCTTCGATCAAGTTCGGTAAAGAACGGGTTAAGCATCTACGGAATTGACCCTGCCCGCCTGCATGGTAACACGGCGGACATGCTGGCTATCTTCCTTCAGACCCTGCCTTTTTTCGCCTTGATCGCCGTCGGGTTCGGCGCGGGCAAGACCGGGTTCTTTACCGAGGAAGCGACCGCCTACCTCACCAAGTTCGTGTTCTACTTTGCCCTGTCGGCCATGCTGTTCCGGTTCTCGGCCAATCTTTCGATTGCCGAAATTTTCGATTGGCGGATCGCAGCGGGATACCTGTGGGGCACCGCCTTTGTCTATGGCATCGGCATGGCGGTGGGGTTCCTGCGGGGCATGAATACCGAAACCGCCGCCTTCGAGGGACAGGTCGCGGCCATCGGCAATACCGGATTTCTGGGTGTGCCGATGCTGGCACTGCTAATGGGGCAGGACGCGGTTGGGCCGATCATCCTTATCCTGACCATTGATCTGGTCGTCTTTTCGTCGCTGATCGTCATCCTGGTCGTCGGATCGCGCGAAGGGCGCATGTCGCTGCGAATCTTCAAGACGGTGGGCATAGGGCTGCTCAAGAACCCGATGATCGTGGCCATCGTGGCGGGCTTCATGGTGTCGTCGACGGGGGTGCCGATCCCCGAACCGGTGAACCAGTTCCTGTCGATCCTCGGAGCCGCGGCAACACCGGGAGCCTTGTTCGCCATCGGCGCATCGCTTGCCAGCAAATCGGCAGAGCGGTTGAACATCGCGGGGTGGTTGAGCTTCTGCAAGCTGGTGATTCACCCGGCAGCGGTGGCGCTCGGGGTCTACATCCTGTTTCCGGCGGACCCGTACAAGGCCGGTGTTGTGGTCGCCGCTGCGTCCTTGCCCGTTGCGGGCAACGTGTTCATTCTGGCCCAGCATTACAACGTGGCCCCGCAACGGGTGTCAGCGGCCATCCTGATCTCGACGGCGCTGAGCATTCTGACGGTGTCGTTCGTGATCAGCCAAGTCTTGATCTAGGAAAGGGAGCGCCATGGAAACGGTATCGGAAAACACATGCTTTGGGGGTGTGCAGGGCGTGTATTCCCACGCATCAGAGGCCTGCGGATGTGACATGACCTTCGGTCTGTACCTGCCGCCGCAAGCCAAGGACGGGCCGGTGCCGGTGCTGTGGTACCTGTCGGGGCTGACCTGCACCCATGAGAACGCCATGACCAAGGCGGCCGCGCAGGGGTTTGCCGCCGAGGCAGGCATGGCGGTGGTGTTTCCGGACACGTCGCCGCGCGGCGACGCGGTGGCGGATGACGCGGCCTACGATCTGGGCAAGGGCGCGGGGTTCTACGTGAACGCGACGCAAGACCCCTGGGCCCCGCATTTCCAGATGTGGGATTACGTGGCGACCGAGCTGCCTGCGCTTCTGGGCAAGGAATTCGCCATCGATCTGGACCGGCAGGCGATCACCGGGCACTCGATGGGCGGGCACGGCGCGTTGACGCTTGCGATGGCGCATCCGGGGCGCTTCGCGTCGGTGTCGGCCTTTGCGCCGATTGCCAACCCGAGCCAGAGCGATTGGGGCCGCAAGCAGTTGTCGGCCTATCTGGGCGACGATGAAGGCGCGTGGGCCAGGCATGACGCGACGGTGCAGATGGAAGCGGTGGGCTTTGACGGGCCGGTTCTGGTGGATCAGGGCGGATCGGACCAGTTCCTTGACCTGCTCAAGCCCGAAGCGCTGAGCCACGCGATGGCGGTGCGGCGTCAGGACGGGGTGTTCCGGATGCAGAAGGGCTACGATCATTCGTATTTCTTTGTTGCAACCTTCATCCCCGATCACATCGCGTTCCATGCGGACGCGCTGGGGTTGTGACCCGGCTGTTCGTCGATGCCGACGCCTGCCCGGTGAAGGGAGAGGCCGAACGCGTCGCGACCCGGCACAAGGCGCAGATGTACCTTGTGTCGAATGGCGGGTTGCGGATGTCCGAAAATCCGTATGTCGAGGTGGTTGTCGTGCCCGACGGGCCGGACGTGGCCGATATGTGGATCGCGGACCGTGCCGGGCCTGGCGACGTGGTGATCACCGGGGATATTCCGCTGGCCGCGCGCTGCGTCGAGAACGGCGCGCGGGTGCTCAAGCACAGTGGCGAGGCGCTTGATGCGCGCAATATCGGGCAGGTTCTGGCGACGCGCGACCTGATGACCGACCTGCGGGCGGCCGACCCGTTCCGACAAGGCGGCGGCAAGGCGTTCTCCAAGGCGGACCGGTCGCGGTTTCTGGAGGCGCTGGAGCGCGAGATGCGGGCCGCGGCGCGGGACGTTCCGCGCTAGAACTTCATGGGAGAGACAGCGATGACCACACCCGACATCATTCCCTTTGCAGAAGGCGAGGCCCAGCTTGACTGGATCGGCCTGACCGATGCCATCGCGGCGGGGCATGACCTGCCCAAGGCCGAGATTGCGGACAGTTTCCTGTATCGGGGTGGCGATACGTTGTTGAACCGGGCGGCATGGATCGACGGTCTGGGGCTTGCCGTGAAATCGGCGACGATCTTTCCCGGCAATGCCGCGGCCGGCAAACCGGCGGTGAATGGCGGAGTGTCGCTTTATTCCGATGCGGATGGCACGCTGGCGGCTATTGTCGATTTTCACCTTGTCACCAAGTGGAAGACCGCCGGCGACAGCCTTTTGGCGGCCCGGCGCTTGGCGCGGGCGGACAGCGCGGTGATCCTGATCGTGGGGGCCGGCACGGTGGCGCGGTCATTGATCCACGCCTATGGGGCGGCCTTTCCGGCGGCGCGCGTTCTGGTCTGGAACCGGACCGGAGCCAGGGCCCGAGAGCTGGCCCGCGACTTTGCGCATGTCACGGCGGTGGACGATCTGGCCAGGGCGGTTGGCGAGGCTGACATTGTCAGCTGCGCGACCATGTCGACAGAGCCGGTATTGCGGGGGGACTGGCTGCGACCCGGCACTCATGTAGACCTGATCGGCGCCTACCGGCCTGACATGCGCGAGGCGGATGATGCGGCGCTGACGCGGGCCCGGGTGTTCGTGGACTCGGTCGACACGACGGTGGGGCATATCGGCGAGATCAAGGATCCGATTGCGCGCGGGGTGATCTCGGGGGCGGATATCGTTGCGGAATACTATGACTTGGGCGCGTTCGAGCGGCAGTCGGAAGACGAGATCACGCTGTTCAAGAATGGCGGCGGGGCGCATCTCGACCTGATGGTCAGTCGCTACATCCTGGACCGCTGGCGGCAACGCTGACCGTCCGGGCGGACGATGCGTTGACGCATCGCCTGTTTGCGTTGACGCAAACACGTGCCCGGATTGCCAGCCACGGATTCCAAGACGGTCCTTGGGTCCGCCCATGGCAGCCCGCACTGGGTTTTGGTGCACATCGGCCTCGCGCAGCCCGGCAGAGTCTTTCAGGGCGTCGTCACGCGCGCGTGGCGCAGGACCGGGTCGCCCTGTGCCGCGATCCTTTCGATCGCGTCTTGCAGCGGTTCGTACGTGACGGCCATCGCATGTGCGTTGGCGTGCAGAAGCGTGTCGGAACCCGACACCCATCCGACATGACCTTTCCAGAACATGAGGTCTCCGCGCTGCGGCGGGGTGCCGGGATCCAGCGTTTCGCCAAGCTGCGCCATCTGCTGATCGCTGTCACCGGGACAGGCAATGCCGCAGGCGCGGCAGGCGATCTGTACCAGACCGGAGCAGTCGATGCCGAAGGCGGAATTTCCGCCCCACAGGTAAGGCGTGCCGAGCAGCCGGGCGGCCACGGCCACTGCGTCAGGCTCTTTCCGGTCGATCGGGACCAGGTGAAGGGAGGGCACGAAGCGGCGCCTGGGCTGAAGACCGTCCGTCCATTCGATCCGGGACCAGCCGTCCTGTTCGTCCAGCACGACCAGTTCGGAGCCCATCGAAAGCGGCGTTATGTCGCCCGGGGTTTTCAGGCCGCTGGCGGCCTTGGCGTAGGTTCTTGCATTGGCGACACGGTGGGTCGGAACCGCGTCGAAATGGGGGACGAGCATCGATGCTTCGATCCAGCCGGAATAGCCATCCGCCACGGTTTCACCAAACGCCCATCCGGTTTCGGACAGGGCGTGTACGGTGAATGCCTGCCCCCGAAGCAATTGGCGATCCCGACCGCCACCCGGCGCCGAGCAAAGGTCGGTCACGGGTTGAGTGGTGCGTCTCACCTCTGGTTCCGCCTGGCGCAGACCTTGGTCGCGGCACATCCGCGCGATCTCTTCCTTGCGCGCCTTTGACCAGAATTCCCGCCGGTCGGTCATAGGTCCATCATGTCCGGCAACGCCGAGAAGAACGCCCGTGCGCCCTGAAGCGCGCCGCCTTTTGGACGACCGGGGGCGGCGGTTGGTTGCCAGCCATAGATGTCGAAATGGATGTAGCGGTCCTGATCGGCGACAAAGCGGCGCAGGAAAAGCGCTGCGGTGATCGACCCCGCGAAGCCTCCCTTGGGCGCGTTGTCGAGATCGGCGATACCGGGTTCGATCATCGCCTCGTAGGGGTCGTGGAAGGGCAACCGCCAGACCGGATCGGCCATGCGTCGCGCCGACAGGTCAAGCGACGTCGCCACGCCATCGTCATCCGTGAAATACGGCGCGATGTCGGGGCCAAGCGCAACACGCGCCGCGCCGGTGAGAGTGGCCATCGACACGATCAGGTCGGGATCATCTTCGGAGGCGAGGGTCAGCGCGTCAGCCAGCACAAGGCGGCCTTCGGCATCGGTGTTGTTGATCTCGACCGTGAGACCCTTGCGCGAGGTCAGGATGTCCTGCGGACGAAAGCTGTTGGCGCTGACCGAATTTTCAACGGCCGGGATCAGGACGCGCAGCTGGACCGGCAGCTCCGAGGCCATGATCATATGCGCCAGGCCCAGCACGTTTGCCGCGCCGCCCATGTCCTTTTTCATCAGGCCCATCGAGCTTCCGGGCTTGAGGTTGAGCCCACCGGTGTCGAAACAGACCCCTTTGCCGACCAGCGTGATTTTGGGCCCGCGACTGCCCCACGACATGTCGATCAGCCGCGGCGCGCGATCCGAGGCGCGGCCGACGGTGTGGATCATCGGGAAATTGTCCTTCAGCAGCGCCTCGCCGGTTGTGACGATGATCCTGGCATCGTGCTGTTCCGCGAGGGCGCGCGCCGCGGATTCGAGCTCGTCCGGCCCCATGTCCAAAGCCGGGGTGTTGATCAGGTCGCGGGTCAGGAATTCGGCCTCGGCCATGATCGAGACACGGTCGGCGTCTACGCCATCCGGGGCCACGAGCCTTGGCCGTTCGGTCGCGTTTTCGTGGTAACGGTCGAAACTGTAGCAGGCCAGAAGCCAGCCCAGCGTTTCCTGTTCGAGTTGCGCGTCGTCGATCCCGCTTTCGATCCTGTACGTGCCGGGCGCAAGCTTGGGCAGCGCGGCCGCCAGCGCGAATCGGTCGCGTTTGCGGGTCGCGGCGGTGCCGTAGCCGACAAGCGCAGCCTCGGGGCGGCCAGACCCGTCGGGAATCATCAGGACCGCGCCGATCCCGCCCTTGAACCCGCTGCTGTCGACCCAGGTGCGCACCCGTTCGCTTTGCTGCTCGGTCCAAAGACCGACATCGTCGGTTCCCAGAATGTGGAGCGGCAAGGCTTCGGAGCCCGCAGGCGCGAGTGCAACGGTCATGGTTTTTCCCTTCTTCGACATGGGCGGAAGGTACGCCGATGACCGCGCGCTGCAAGCGGAATCAGATCGACAGATCGACACCGATTTCACCGCAGGCGATCGCCATTTCCCCGCATCGCAGCAACCGGGCAAGCGTGGCGGCGATGGCCACGGGATCTCCTCGATCGATGCAGATCATGACGTCGCGCCCTGTTCGGGCAAGGCCGGGAAGGCCCACCTGGTCGGCAATCGGGATCAGCGCATGCACGGATTTGCGCAGCGCGCGCTGGTTGCCGTCGGCGTAATCGTGGCGGATCTGCGAAAACCGCATAGCCATGTCTTCGAGCGCGCGGCACAGGATGTTTTCCGCCACGCCAGGCCCCAGATCACGGCTGAGCCCGTTCAGGATGTCTTCGTCGAAATACGCGGTTTCGCGCAGATGCAGAACCGAGATTTGCTCCACCATGGTATGTCCTTTCTCACCCCAACCCTGGAGCTTCTATCGCAGCCATGTCTTTCCAACCGGTAATCCCCGCGACTGTTTTTTCTCTCGAATTCCTTTTGAATTCGACGTATCCCGCTGTGAACGACGACCCAGAGGCGGAGGATTGCATGGACGCCGCGAAGCCGCTGCCCGCATATCTCATTCAAAGATACCAAGGCTGGAAGGCCACGACCTATTCGGACAACCGCGCGTGGTACAAGCGCCTGGCCAGCGAGGGACAGCGCCCGCGCGCGATGGTGATCTCGTGTTGCGACAGCCGGGTGCATGTCACCTCGATCTTCGGGGCAGATCAGGGCGAGTTCTTCATCCACCGCAACATCGCGAACCTGGTGCCTCCCTACGAGCCCGACGGCAATCAACACGGCACCTCGGCGGCGGTGGAATACGCCGTGACGGCGCTCAACGTGGCGCACCTGATCGTGCTCGGACACTCAAATTGCGGAGGCGTTCAGGGCTGCCTCGACATGTGTTCCGGCAAGGCGCCGCATCTGGAGGAACAATCGAGCTTTGTCGGGCGGTGGATGGATATCCTGAGACCCGGCTATGACCGGGTGAAAACCGCCAACAAACCCGAAGACCAGGTCCGCGCCCTTGAACGCGAAGCGGTGATCGTGTCGCTCGAGAACCTGATGACGTTTCCCTTCGTGGCCGAGGCGGTCAAGGAAGACCAGTTGACGCTGCACGGTCTATGGACCGATATCGGTGAAGGCGGGCTCGAGTATTTCGAGCCGAAATCGCGGGCGTTTCAGCCGGTGTGAGACGTGTTTCATCGAGGACGGAACAGCAATCCCGCTTATGGGATAAGATACAGCGTCAAAATTGCCGACAAGTATAACGGGTTCGGCAATTGCGATTGGTCAAGCGTGCGCAAGCGGCAGACGCGGACATCAGCGACGCAATGAGTCCGAGCGGAGGAGAATTCGTGTTCCGGGTGATCGATGTGGACGACGATCCGTTTGCGATTGCCTGATCGGCGTTCGGCACAATCGCACGGCCGTTCTTGCCTATCTTTGCAGTTCCGCCTGCGCGCCGGAGCAATCGCTGCGCAGTTTGGGACGGCCGAGTCGGGCGGCCAGACGCGAGAGCGGTGAACCGATCATCGCGCCTGTGCAAACCGGTTTGTCCGTCTCGTCCACCAGCACCAGATGTCCCGCCCGGAACGTGATGCGGTAGCCCCTGGAGGCCAGGCGGTCGCAGAGGTCCCCCCAGCTTGTGGCGTGTTCGAAATGCGGAAGGAGGGCGGTGCGCAGCAGCATTGCGGTTTCGCTGTCCAGCGGGTGGGGCATGCTGGCTGTCGGCGGATCGAACGGGACAGAGTGTACTGCCATCGGAGGCACCTTTAACATTACTTGCACGTTTTCGACCGTGAGAGCGAATTGCGGCAGGAATGGGGCACCGCCAAGACCGGGCCTCGGGTGTGAAGATCACGCAACAGTCCGACGCGTTTCGTGACGCGGCGCAGGCGGTGGATGTCGAAGCGAAGTTGACCGGCACGGCCCGCGCCGTTGCCATGACCGGTTGCGACTTGCATCCCCTGATCCAAGGCGTCACATCTTCAAATCGAGTGACCATTGCCTGCAAGGACCCGACATGAACACGTTCGAGCGGTATCTGTCCGTCTGGGTTGCCCTGGCAATGATCGCGGGAATCGCCATCGGCAGCACGGCTCCGGCCCTCGTCAATGCCATAGCGGCGGCGGAAGTGGCCCGCGTCAACCTCGTGGTGGCGGTTCTTGTCTGGGCCATGGTCTATCCGATGATGGTCGGTGTCGATCCGGGCAGCCTCAAGAACGTCGTGAAACAGCCAAAGGGGCTGGCGATCACGCTCGTGGTGAATTGGCTCATCAAGCCTTTCACCATGGCTGCGCTGGGAGTCCTGTTCTTCGAGGTGGTCTTTGCCGACCTGATCGCTCCGGAGGATGCACAGCAATACATCGCCGGCCTGATCCTGCTCGGGGCCGCGCCCTGCACCGCGATGGTGTTCGTCTGGTCGCAACTGACGCGCGGGGATGAAAGCTATACGCTTTTGCAGGTGTCGGTGAATGACGTCGTGATGGTGTTCGCCTTCGCTCCCATCGTGGCGTTTCTGCTTGGGGTCACGGATATCGTGGTGCCGTGGGAAACGCTGGTCCTGTCGGTGGCCCTGTTCGTCGCCCTGCCGCTGGCAGCCGGCATCTGGACCCGCACTCGCCTGGGCAGCGCAGACCGGATCGAAGCGTTTCGCGACCGGATCAAACCCTGGTCGGTGGTCGGGCTTATCGTCACGGTCATGATCCTTTTCGGACTCCAGGGGCAGGTCATCCTTGACCGGCCGCAGGTGATCGTCCTGATCGCGGTGCCAATCCTGATCCAGTCCTACGGCATCTTCGCGCTGGCCTATGCTGCTGCCTTCGCGCTGCGTGTGCCCCACCGGATCGCCGCGCCTTGCGCGCTGATCGGGACGTCGAACTTCTTTGAACTCGCGGTTGCGGTTGCGATCAGCCTCTTCGGGCTGAATTCAGGGGCGGCCTTGGCCACGGTGGTCGGCGTTCTGGTCGAGGTGCCGGTGATGCTCTCGCTTGTCGCCTTTGCGAACCGCACCAGGGCGCGCTTTGCCTGATTGTCGGGGATCGGTGTGAAACCGGACACCGAAACACCGCCGATGCGCCTGACCTCTTGTCTGAAACGCCGGGATTGCCCCGAGATGACGGCGCGTATCAGCGGTCCAATATCGAAGGTGCCCGACGAAGGGTGCGATCGTTGGGCGACACTCTGAAAAGCGCTGGCCTTCCGCCTTGTTGCGCGCCTGCGCTTGTCCGGTGCATGTCGCTTGCGCCTGGGAGAAACAGAAAAGGCGCCGCATGTCTGCGACGCCTGTTGCCTGTTTCGGACGTGATATCAGCCCTTTTTGAGAACTTCCCGGCCCAGCACTTCGGCGATCTGCACCGCGTTGAGCGCCGCGCCCTTGCGCAGGTTGTCCGAGACGCACCAGAGGTTGATGCCGTTGTCGATGGTCGAATCCTGGCGGATGCGGCTGATGAAGGTGGCGAAATCGCCGACGCATTCCTTGGGTGTGACGTAGCCACCATCCTCGCGCTTGTCGATCACCATGATACCCGGCGATTCCCGCAGGATGTCGCGGGCTTCGTCTTCGTCGAGATGATCCTCGAATTCGATGTTGATCGCCTCGGAATGGCCCACGAACACCGGCACGCGCACACAGGTGGCGGTGACCTTGATGGACGGGTCAATGATCTTTTTCGTCTCGGCGACCATCTTCCACTCTTCCTTGGTCGACCCGTCCTCGAGGAACACGTCGATATGCGGGATGACGTTGAAGGCGATGTCCTTGGGATAGACCTTGCGTTCGTAGTTGTCGGTCGGGTTGTAGACCGCCTTGGTCTGGTCCCACAATTCGTCGATCGCCTCCTTGCCCGATCCGGACACCGACTGGTAGGTGCTGACCACAACCCGCTTGATGCGCGCGCGGTCATGCAGAGGCTTGAGCGCCACAACCATCTGCGCGGTCGAGCAGTTGGGGTTGGCGATGATGTTCTTCTTGGAATAGCCGTGGATCGCGTCGGCATTGCATTCCGGCACGATCAGCGGCACGTCGGGATCGTAGCGATAGAGCGACGAATTGTCGATCACCACGCAGCCCGCCTTGGCCGAGATCGGCGCGTATTTCTTGGTGGCGTCCGACCCGATGGCAAAGAGCGCGAAATCCCAGCCGGTGAAATCGAACGTGTCGAGATCCTGCGTCTTCAGCGTCTTGTCGCCAAAGCTGACCTCCGTGCCCAGTGACCGGCGCGATGCAAGCACCGCGATCTCGTCCACGGGGAACTGGCGCTCGGCCAGGATGTTCAGCATTTCGCGGCCCACGTTTCCGGTGGCGCCTGCAACGACGACTCTGTAGCCCATGTGGCTCTCCTTTCGCTTGTCTGCCCCGATGTCGTGTCAGGGGCAGGACTGGCGCGGCTCATACCGCATGCGCTGCGCGGGCGAAAGGGCTTCCCGCGCGTGACGGCGCTGTGGCCTTGGCGAAACCGGCCTCAGCGGCCCGGAATGTCGGTCCGGGGCGGGGCCGGATCCCAGTTGTCGATGATATGGGCCGCTTCCTGCGCGGTTTCGACAAAGCGGAATAGATCGAGGTCCTGCGGGCTGATCGTGCCGGCCTCTTCGAGGGCGTCCCAGTTGATGATGCTGTCCCAGAAGGATTTGCCGAACAGCAGGAACGGCACGCGGTCCATGCGCCCGGTCTGGATCAGGGTCAGCGATTCGAACATTTCGTCCAGCGTGCCGAAGCCGCCGGGAAAGACGCAGATGGCGCGGGCGCGCATCAGGAAATGCATCTTGCGGATGGCGAAATAGTGGAAGTTGAAACACAGCTCGGGCGTGACGAATTCGTTCGGCGCCTGTTCGTGCGGCAAGACGATGTTGAGGCCGATGGATTTGCCCCCCTCGTCCGACGCACCGCGGTTGCCCGCCTCCATGACACCCGGACCGCCGCCGGTGGCCACGACGAATTCGCGGGAGCCCGACTGGATCGACTTTCGCGTCATCAGGCGCGCAAATTCGCGGGCCTCGTCGTAGAAATGCGCCAGCTTGCGCAATGTCTCGGTCCGTGCCTTGTCGGCGTCGGCCGGGCGCGGAATGCGCGCGCCGCCGAACAGGACGATGGTGCTTTCGATCTGGTGCTCGTCCAGCATCAACTGCGGCTTGAGCAGTTCGAGCTGAAGGCGCACCGGCCGCAATTCCTCGCGGAACATGAACTCGTCGTCGGCAAAGGCCAGGCGGTAGGAGGACGACCGCGTCTGCGGCGTGTCCGGCACATGGCTGGCCGTGCTCCGGTCCAGACTGGCATCGCGGAACGGGCTGTTGCGGTGATCGTTCATGCGGATCGGTTCCTTTTTCACGTCACTCCAGACCTACAGCGTTGCGCCCTGAGTGACCAGAGAGACGGGTGGTCACCGGGCTGGAGAACCCTCCGCAATCGGCCGCCGAGCCTCGTGCGCCGGTTCAAGTCGCCGTTCCCCGGCCCAGTTCCCGGCCACGTTCCCCGGCCATGCCCACGCGTCACTTTTTGGCCGCAGCCGCCGCGCGCGCGGATTGCGCCCCTGCGCAGGGCAGCTTATAGCCATGTCGGATTTCCGGGATCACGACGCAAGGAGCGCCCCATGTCGAATGCACAGCTTGAAGCCGCCATCGAAGCCGCGTGGGATGCACGTGATACGATCACACCGTCGACGGGCGGTGAAACCCGCGAGGCAATCGAGGATACGCTGAACGCGCTCGACAGCGGCAAGCTGCGTGTGGCCGAGCGTCAGGAAAACGGTGACTGGCGTGTGAACCAGTGGGCCAAGAAGGCGGTGCTTCTGGGCTTTCGCATCAAGGACATGGAGCAGCACGACAACGGCCCACAGGGCGGCGGCTGGTGGGACAAGGTCGACAGCAAGTTCAAGGGCTGGGGCGACAACCAGTGGCGCGCGGCGGGCTTTCGCGCGGTGCCGAACTGCGTCGTGCGGAAATCGGCCTTCATCGCTCCGGGCGTGGTGCTGATGCCGTCTTTCGTGAACCTTGGCGCCTATGTCGATGAAGGTTCGATGGTCGATACCTGGGCGACCGTGGGGTCCTGCGCGCAGATTGGCAAGAACGTGCACCTGTCGGGCGGCGTCGGCATCGGCGGCGTGCTGGAACCGATGCAGGCAGGGCCGACCATCATCGAGGACAATTGCTTCATCGGGGCCCGCTCGGAAGTGGTCGAGGGCTGCATCGTGCGCGAAGGCTCGGTTCTGGGCATGGGCGTGTTCATCGGCCAGTCGACCAAGATCGTAGACCGCGAGACCGGCGAAGTGATGTACGGCGAAGTGCCGCCCTATTCGGTTGTGGTGGCCGGGTCGATGCCGTCGAAGAACGGTATCAACCTGTATTGCGCGGTGATCGTGAAGCGGGTCGACGAGCGGACCCGCTCCAAGACCGGCATCAACGAATTGCTGCGCGACTGATCCAGGCGGTGCGTGCGAGCACGCACCCTACGCCTTTTTCGCGGGCTTCTCACCAATTGGGCCGCCCGCGTTTTTCCAGCCTCCGAACCCGTCGGTGATGTGGCTGACATTCTCCAGCCCCATGTCTTGCGCCACCTGCGCCGACAGCGCCGACCGCCAGCCCGACGCGCAGTAGAACACGAAGCGGTTGCCGGACTGGAACTGGGGCTTGGCATAGGGGCTTTGCGGGTCGATCCAGAATTCCAGCATGCCGCGCGGGCAGTGGAACGCGCCCGGGATCATGCCCTCGCGCTCCAGTTCCCTCGGATCGCGCAGATCGACGAATGTCACCCCGTCCTGCCCGTGCAACGCCATCACCTCGGATGCCGGGGCGTGGTCGACCGCCGCGTTGGCCGCAGCCACCATGTCCTTGACGGATTTCATATCGTTCTTCCCGGTTCTGTGCTGTGCTGTGCGCAGTATGCGCAGCAGGGCGGAGGCAACAACCCTCGACGCGCGGCGGGTTTCGTGGCAGATGCAGCCCGCAACAGCACGGACAGGCAACCCCATGAGCGACAGCCCCAAAAAGCCCCGGAAACCACATTCGGTCTATACGCTTGTGGTCGAGGTGGGCCGGAAGACCGGCGATGGCCTGCCCAAGGGCGCCACCGGGGCCGGGCTCATGTGTTATGCGTCCGGCGTGGACGAGGCCGAAGCGGTGCGCGAAACCGTGGCGATCCTGAAACAGGCGGACATGGCGCCGTTGGACGTGACCGGCTATGGCACGCTGGAAGAGCGCAGGGACCAGGGCCACGAGATCGAACCCGACGAGATCGAACTGATGCAGAAGGCACTGGACGAAAACGCGGTGATCGTCGCGCAGGTCACGCCCTATTTCGGGGATGCCGACAAAGGCTAGGCCGCGCGGGCCTCGGCCAGCGTGATCGCCTCGAAGGACCGCAGCACCTGGTAGCCGGCACGGTGATGTTCGGGCAGCATCGCGCGCGGCATGTCGTTGAGCACCGATGCCGCGAGCAGCGTCCTGTCGCGCCGCATGCGGCCGATATAGAAACTTTCCAGCGCCGCGTCGGGGATACGCACCGCGTCGTGATGCGGCAACAACAGCTGATGGTAGGTGACAAAGCGCGGCGCCGGTTCGAAATGCCCGGCATAGCCATTGACCAGCGTGGAGGCCGGGATCAGAACGTCCTCGCGTCCGAACAGGTATTCGACCTCGGCACCGCTGACCAGAAGGCGCTGGTGGCGCGACACGATCACGTCCTGCGTCAGCCCGAAATAGGGCGCGCGCAGACGGACGGGACGGAATGACCCGAGACTGGGCACCTCGCGCTTTATGGCATGGAGGACCGGAACAAGCCGCCCGTTGGCAGAGCGCACGACGTCGCCCTGCTTCAGCGTCGTGGCAAGGCGCAGCCCCTGCGCGGTCTCGACCGGCACCGAGGGCGACAGCGTGGGCATCGGTCCCACCGGCTCGATTTCCGTCGATAGAGCGACGAAGATCACGTCGGGGTCGATCTCGGTCAGGCCCTGCGGCCGCGCCAGCGCCACCAGATCACCGAGAAGCGGCGTATGGGTCATGGTGAAATGGCGGATCAGCACGTGTTCTGTTTCCGGCCGCGCGACCACCAGACGGCCGATGCGTTTGCCGACATCCCAGCTGATCGTGACCTGAAGCGTGTCGGTGCGCGCCTCGCGGCCGCGCTCGATCACTTCGTGGACCACGTTGTCACCCTGCGCGAGGACCAGCACCACGCTGCCATGCGGTGTCGACATCAGCGAAAAGCTGGCCCCGGTTTCGCCGCTGCGCTTGTACGCGATCAGGGTCTGCGGCCGAGCATCCGGCGACAGCTGGGTCTCCAGGACGATCGACCCGCGCGGCACGCAGGCGCGGGGCCGGTGTTGCAGGATGTCCTCGACATCGTCGCGCAGCCAGGGTGTCCGCGTCTGACGATCCAGCAGCGCGAACCAGCTCATGCAGCCGCCCCGAGCAACATGCGGGCTTCGTGCTTTTTCAGGATCTGCCGCGCCGCGCTGCCATAGCCTTCGCCGGTCTGCAGGTCGAGATCGGGGAACAATCCGGCGATTTCCTCGACGATCTCGTCTTCGAAGGCGTCGACGGTCTGCGGGCCCGGCAGGAAGCTTTCGGTCGCCAGCCCGTTCGCCATGACGATTTCGTGCTGATCGAACAGCAGGTGCACATAGGTCACGCTGCCGCCTTCGACGGTCTGGACGCTGCGTCCGTTGACCAGATGCTTGGCGGCGATGAGAACCTCGGGCGTGCCGAACACCAGGTCGGCAAGCGGATCGCAGACTAGGATGCGGTGCTGCGGCGACAGCATCAGGTTGGCATGATCGCCAAAGGTTCCGGCCGCGACGCGCACCGGCGCGAAGGCTCCGATGGCGGCGACGGTCCGCTGGCCGATCCAGCGCAAGGGCTGAAGGCCGTGGTCCAGCGTCCAGACCAGATCGCCGGAGCGCAGGTCTTCGACGCGAGACTGCCCGGTGTCGGTCCGGATCATGGTGCCCGCGACAAAGCAGGGCACCGTGGCGACGGTGACGAACCCGGTGTCGATCTCGCCACTGGCGCTTTCGACGTCATAGGTGAAGTTGACCGTCTCGAAGTCCGAATCCGACGTGACGGACAAGGTGCCATCGGCGTTGAGCGTCACCACCTGTCCGGTATTCAGGGTCACGCTGTCGCCGACGCCGACGGCGATGCCGTTGATATGGGTGATGGTCAGCGCGGTGCCGGTGTTGTTGATGTCGTTGTCCAGAACATCGATCGTCTTGGTCCGGTCGGTATACATGCTGACCGTATCGGTCATGGCCACCAGATCGGTCTGGATCGAATCCCCGGCGATGAGCAGGTTGGAATCGTAGCTGTTGTCGACGACGTCCGCGATCCCGATGCGGATCGAATTCACCTCTCCGGGGACAACCTGCATGGTCAGGGTCAGGGTGACCGTCAGACCGTCCATCTCGGTGTTGTAATTGTCGCCCGCGTTGTCGAGAAACAGGTTCGAATTGTCCTCGTCGTTCAGGTTGGCGGGATCGACGTCGCCGTTGCCCGGGACGATATCGACCTGAACCCCGTTTACCCAGACGCCGACGAAATCCTGGTACACGGAGTTGGTGAACTCGGGGTACTCCTCGGATGAGAACACGAAGCGCATCGTCATCGTGTCGGCATCCGGGATGAAATCGACATCGAGAAAGGACGCGTCGAATGTGCTGGTTCCGGCTGCGGCGTTGAAATCCGAGACGTTGTTCGGACCGCTTGAATTGGTGCTGGTGGATTGGCTGGTGTTGGGGTCGTCGCCGCCCGACCACCACGGCCCCGGGGAACGCGTGAAATCGGTGGCGCGCCCGGTCGACAGGATGACGCCGGTATCCCCCGGTGTCGCGCCCGGCGCCAGCGCATCCCCGTTGCTGTAGATCGCCGAAGACCTGTTGTCGCCGGTATAGCTTGCGCTGACGACGGTCACGCCGTTGCCAAAGATCGCGTTGGCCATTGCCGTGGCATTGGCCCCTGTGTTGTATGTCAGCTCCGCTGCGCTCGCCATGTCCTGCCTCGATCGGCGCAAGGCACATACCGGAAGCGAGAAACGCGCGACCGATGTGTTCACCGTATCGCGCCGCCGACCGGTCGCTGCTCTGCCTCAAGCCATTTATTTTTGTTAATAAGAGGTTAACATGGCTGGAAGTCCACTGTCATCCTTGGCGTGGCAGCGGCTGCGCATGGCCCTCACCCAATTGCGTCCTTTTCGCCACATTTGCCTCTGGCTTCACTTGGCGGTAGCCAAGGCGAAACGCCGATAAAGAGACCCTGCCCATGCCAAAGACCGATCCTGTCGATCTCACCGCCGCGCTGGTGCGCTGCCCCTCTGTCACGCCCGAGGAAGGTGGCGCGCTGGCGCTGCTGCAAGACCTGCTGGAAACCGCGGGGTTTACCTGCACCCGCGTCGATCGGGGCGGCGTGTCGAACCTCTTTGCCCGCTGGGGCGACAAGGACCACGCGCGGACCTTCGGCTTCAACGGACACACCGACGTGGTCCCGCTGGGCAATCCGGACGATTGGTCGATGCCGCCCTTCGGCGCCGAGATCAGCGACGGCATGATGTACGGGCGCGGCTCGACCGACATGAAATCCGGCGTTGCCGCTTTTGCTGCCGCGGCGGTGGATTTCGTGCGCGACACGCCTCCCGAAGGCGCGGTGATCCTGACCATCACCGGCGACGAGGAAGGTGATGCGATCGACGGCACGATGGCGCTTCTGGACTGGATGGAAACCCACGGCGAAAAGATGGATGTCTGTCTGGTCGGCGAACCCACCTGCCCCGACCACATGGGCGAGATGATCAAGATCGGGCGGCGCGGGTCGATGAACGCCTGGTTCACCGTGACCGGCCAGCAGGGCCATTCCGCCTATCCGCACCGGGCGCTGAACCCGATGCCGGCGATGGCGCGGCTGATGGACCGGCTGGCCTCGCACGAGCTGGATCAGGGCACCGACCATTTCGACGCCTCGACGCTGGCGGTGGTGACCATCGACACCGGAAATGCGGCAACCAACGTGATCCCCGCCGAAACGCGCGCCTGCATCAACATCCGGTTCAACGACATCCACACCGGCGAAGGCCTGTCCTACTGGCTGCGCGACGAGGCGGCCAAGGTGGATGTCGAATTCGGCACCCGGACGGACGTGAAGATCAAGATCTCGGGCGAGGCGTTCCTGACCCCGCCGGGGCGGCTGTCGGATCTGGTCGCCAAGGCGGTGGAGGCGGAAACCGGCGTGACACCGGCCCTGTCGACCAGTGGCGGCACGTCGGACGCGCGCTTCGTCAAGAACCATTGCCCGGTGGTGGAATTCGGCCTTGTCGGCCAGACCATGCACGCGGTCGACGAACGGGTTTCGGTCGATCAGATCCACCAGCTCAAGGCGATCTACACCCGCATCCTCAAGGACTATTTCGCGCAATGACGGTCACGATTTCGCGGGTCGCGGACCCGACCGACTGCCTTGCCCTGCGCTATACCGTGTTTGTCGAGGAACAGAACGTGCCTGTTGAGCTCGAACGCGACGCCCTTGACGCCGATGCGATCCACCTGCTTGCCACGGTGGCGGGGACACCCGTCGGCGCGGCGCGGATCGTCCCGATGGGCGAGACCGGCAAGATCGGTCGGGTCTGCGTCTTGAAACAGGCGCGCGGCACCGGTCTCGGGGCGGCGCTGATCCGCGAGGCACTGACCATCCTGCGGGACATGCCGGGCATCACTCGCGCCGCCCTTGGCGCGCAGATCGACGCGTTGGGGTTCTATGAAAAGCTTGGCTTCACGGCCTATGGCGATGTGTTCGACGATGCCGGGATCGACCACCGGATGATGGAGCGGCACGTCCCCCGGTGATGCGACTTTCGCCATGACGCGCCGCCATGCGCGTGCTACCTGAGTCGCATGAGCAAATTGCCGACCAAGGTGGACATCCTCGACTGGATCGCCGCCAACCCGACCCTCACCGCGAAACGCGACATCGCCAAGGCGTTTGGCATCAAGGGTGCTGCGCGGATCGACCTGAAACGCCTGCTCAAGGAGCTGGAAGCCGAAGGTCATCTTGAAAAGCGCAAGAAGACCTATCGCGACCCGGATCGCCTGCCCCCTGTCAGCGTGTTGCAGGTCAAGGCACCGACGCCCGATGGCGACCTCTTTGCCCGCGCGCTGGAATGGCATGGCGAAGGGGTCGAGCCGATCATCCTCGTGATCCCCCGCGCCTCGGACCCGGCGCTGGGCGAAGGCGACCGGATCCTTGCGCGGCTTCAGGTGGTCCACGAAGAGGATCACAATTACGAGGCCCGCCTGATCCGTCGCATCGGATCGAACCCACGCAAGGTGGTGGGCATCTTTGCCAAGACCTCGGAAGGCGGGCGGATCAAGCCGATCGACAAGGGATCGGACAAGGAATGGACGGTGGCACCCGACGCAACAGGCGGCGCCAGGGATGGTGAACTGGTCGAGGCGGAACAGGCCGGACCGGCAGGCCGCATGGGCCTGCCGCGCGCGCGCATCGTGGAACGGCTGGGCGACCCGAGCGCGCCGCGTGCGGTGTCGCTGATCGCGATTCACCAGCACGGCATTCCCGACAGCTTTCCGGACGACGTGATCGCCGAGGCGGACGCGATGAAACCCGCGGGCCTCACGGGCCGGACCGACATGCGGGACATGCCGCTGATCACCATCGACCCGGTGGATGCGCGTGACCGCGACGATGCCTGCCTTGCATATCCCGACGATGACCCCAGGAACGCGGGCGGACACGTGATCTGGGTCGCCATCGCCGACGTGTCGCATTACGTGACGCCGGGTTCGGCACTTGACCAGGAGGCCCGCAAGCGCGGCAATTCCAGCTATTTTCCCGACCGCGTGGTGCCGATGCTGCCAGACCGGCTGTCGGGCGATCTGTGTTCGCTGCACGAAGGGGTGCCGCGCGCTTGCATGGCCGTGCGCATGGTGGTCGACGCGCATGGCGAAAAGATCAGCCACAGCTTTCAGCGGGGTCTGATGCGATCGGTGGCATCGCTCGATTACCGCACCGTGCAAGACGCGATGGACGGCACTCCGAACGACAAGGCGGCGCCCTTGATGGACGACGTGATACGCCCGCTTTACGCCGCCTACCGGGCCCTGGCCGAAGCGCGCAACCGGCGTCAGCCGCTCAACCTCGACCTGCCTGAGCGCAAGATCGTCCTGGCCGATGACGGCACCGTGCAATCGGTCAACTTTGCCGACCGGCTGGATGCGCACAAGCTGATCGAGGAATTCATGGTGCTGGCCAATGTCTGCGCCGCCGAAACCCTGATCGCCAAGCGCACGCCGCTTCTGTTCCGGGTGCACGAGGAACCGCCGCCCGAAAAGCTCGAATCCCTGCGCGAAACCGCCGAAGCCGCCGGGCTGACGCTGGCCAAGGGGCAGGTTCTCAAGACCGCACAGCTCAACCGCCTGCTGAACGATGCCGCCGGGTCGGACGAGGCGGAACTGATCAATCTCGCCACGCTGCGGTCGATGACCCAGGCGTATTACAACCCCGAGAACTTTGGCCATTTCGGCCTCGCGCTCAAGAATTACGCGCATTTCACCTCGCCGATCCGGCGCTATTCCGACCTGATCGTGCACCGCGCGCTGATCACCGCGCATGGCTGGGGCAAGGACGGATTGTCGCCCGAGGACATCGAGCGTCTGGAGGCGACCGCCCAGCATATCAGCGACACCGAACGCCGGTCGATGATGGCCGAACGCGACACGACCGACCGCTATCTGGCGGCCTTCCTGTCGGACCGCATCGGGGCCGAATTCGGCGGGCGCATCAGCGGCATTGCCCGCTTTGGAGTGTTCGTGAAGCTGGACGAGACCGGAGCGGATGGGCTGATCCCGATCCGGTCGCTGGGCAACGAGTATTTCCACTTCGACGCCGATGCCGCCACGCTGATGGGGTCGGACACCGGCACGCTGATCAGCCTTGGCCAACGGGTCACGGTCAAGCTGGTCGAGGCGGCACCGGTCACTGGCGGGATCGCTCTTGAACTGCTGACGCTGGAAAACGAGGAACTGCCCGGCGGGTCCGGCAAGGGACGCATGGGGCGTGGCAACCGACCCAAGGGCAAGGGTGGGCCGAGACGCAAGGTCGCCAAGGCGAAGAAGAAAGACGCCAAGACCAAGCGCAAGGTCACGCGGCAGCGGCGGAACGGTTGAAGAACCGAAGGCCGGCGGCAAGTCATCGCTTGGTGTCGTTTGACTGCTTCGCAAATGGCGGCATTCGGGGTAGCATTCCGCAAAGTCCGGCAAACGGACACGAGCAGCGGGAACATCGGTATGTATATTCGGATCATCGCTTCGGGATTGGCTCTTGCCGGGACACTGGCCAGCGCCGGTCCCGTGGAACACTCTCTCAGGCCCATGACACGGGGCCAGGATGCCCCGGCGGTCAGCCGCAGCGCGGTGTCTCTGGTCTCGGTCGTCGCGCCACGAAATTCGCTGCGCCCCGAAACCCGACCGGCGGCGGCGGCAGAACCCGTGACATTTGTCTCGGCGGCAACGCAGGCGGGGTTTGAAAGCTGGGTCACGGGGTTCCGCGACCGGGCCTTGCGCGCCGGGATCGCGCCAGAGGTGTTCGACCGGGCCTTTGCCGGGGCGCGATATGATGCCGATGTGATCCGTCGCGACCGCAACCAGTCGGAATTCACCAAGACGATCTGGGATTACCTTGACAGTGCGGCTTCGGATGCGCGGGTCAGCAACGGCAAGGCGGCGCTGCGCCAGCACGCGGCCCTGCTCGACCGGATCGAGGCGCGCTACGGCGTGGACAAGGACGTGGTTGTCGCGATCTGGGGCCTGGAATCGGCCTACGGCACCTTCCGCGGCACCAACCCGGTGATCGGGTCTTTGGCGACGCTGGCCTTTGACGGGCGGCGCGGCGCCTTTTTCGAGGCGCAGTTGGTCGACGCCCTGCGGATCCTGCAAAGCGGCGATGTCGCGCCTGCCGATTTCACCGGAAGCTGGGCCGGCGCGATGGGACACACCCAGTTCATCCCGTCCTCCTACCAATCGCTTGCGGTGGATTTCGACGGCGATGGCAAGCGCGATATCTGGTCGGACAACCCGGCCGATGCGCTGGCCTCGACCGCGAATTACCTGGCGAAGAATGGCTGGATCAAGGGCGCGCCCTGGGGGATCGAAGTGCAGCTGCCCGAGGGGTTCGACTACACGCAGGCAAACCGAAAGATCAGGAAGATGCCGTCGGACTGGGCAGGGATTGGTGTGCTGGGTCTCGATGGCGCGGCGGTGCGTGATCACGGGTCGGCCTCGGTCCTGCTTCCCGCCGGAGCACAGGGAGCCGCGTTCCTGATCTTCAAGAATTTCGACGTGATCGAAACCTACAACACCGCCGACGCCTACGTGATCGGGGTGGGTCATCTCAGCGACCGGATCAGCGGCGGCGCACCGATCCAGTCGGCCTGGCCCCGCGAAGACCGCGCGCTGAGCTTTGACGAACGCAAGGAGATGCAGCGCCTGCTGACGGCCAAGGGGTTCGACACCCAGAAGATCGACGGCAAGGTCGGGCCGCTGACCATCAACGCGGTGCGGTTGTTCCAGACCTCGATCGGGGACATTCCGGACGGGTATGCCTCTTTGAACATCCTGAAGAAACTGCGCTAAGCTGGCAGGGGGCGCGGACCAGAGCCGCCCCTGCAACTGGCGGAGTTCACCATGCCGACAACCCTCATCGTGCTGGCGCATCCCGAGCGGCGGTCCTTCAACGGCGCGTGGTCGGACGCGACCGAAGCCGCAGCCTTGGCGCAGGGCGATACCGTGCTGCGGTCGGACCTGTGCCAGATGGGGTTCGACGCGGCCGAACGCGCCGGGCATTACCCGGACTGGCCCGAAGACACGCCGTTCGACCCTCTCAAGGCACAGGAGCAGGCCGCAGAGGCCGGGACGACCCCGAACGAGGTACAACGCGAGATCGACAAGATACGCCAGGCGGACCGGATCGTGCTGCATTTCCCGATGTGGTGGTTCGCGCCGCCTGCGATCCTGAAAGGCTGGTTCGACCGGGCCTTTCAGCATGGCGCGCTGCATGACACGAGCCACCGGTTCGATTCAGGGTTGTTCCGGGGCAAGACCGTCCTGTGTTGCGTCACCACCGGGTCGGACGCCAACGAAAGCGCCCATGACGGCAAGGAAGGCGATATCAGACTGCTGCTGTGGCCCACCGCCTACACGCTGCGCTACCTCGGGTTCGACGTGCTCGAGCCGGTGATCGCGCATGGCGTGCACGGCTATCACAAGGGCGCCGCGAAAGAGCGCCTGACAGAACGGCTGCGCAAGGTGCTTGACGACCAAGCACGCGTGATGGCGGATTTCGACACCCGCCCCCGGTGGCCGTTCAACGCCGACAGCGATTTCGACGAAACCGGGCGGTTGCGGCCGGACCGGCCAAGTCACGGCCCGTTCATCCGGCACAATCCGGATTTCGACGGTTAGGCCGATTGCACCGGGCACCGGCGCAGCCTACATGCCACGGATCGGCATAGGAGGCCCATCGTGATCCTGAACATCGACGTGCACCTGCAATACCAGCTGTCCGCCCCGACCGATCTTCTCTTGCAGATCGAAGCGGCGGACCTTGCCGATCAGACCCTGCTGGAGGCGAATATCGACTTCTCGGAGGTTTCCCATGTCGCCCGCGTCGCCGCCGACGAAGGGCTGGGCGAACGCATATGGCTGCGGGCGGACGGGCTGTTCCGCTGTGACTATACCGCGCGGGTCGCGCTTGACCGTCCGGTGCCGGACCTGACCGCGCTGGACGCCGTGCCGCCGCATTTGCTGCCGGGCGATACGGTGCGCTATCTGATGCCATCGCGCTATTGCCCCTCGGACGAATTCCAGACCTTTGCGGCGGCCGAGTTCGGGCACCTGGAAGGCGGGGCAAAGGTCGTCGCGATGCGGGACTGGATCAGCAACGCCTTCAGCTATGTGCCGGGCGTGAGCAATGCGCAGACCACCGCGCTCGACAGTTTCGTGCAGCGGCAGGGCATCTGCCGGGATTATGCCCATGTCATGGTGACGCTGGCCCGTGCCGCGACCCTGCCCGCGCGGTTCGCAAGCGTTTACGCCCCCGGCGTGACCCCGCCGGATTTCCACGCCGTTGCAGAGGTGTTTCTTGACGGAACATGGCACCTGGTCGATCCGACAGGGATGGCCCCGACGGACACGATCGCGCGCATCGGTGTCGGCGCAGATGCGGCGGATGTCGCATTTCTGAACGTGTTCGGGCAGGCCGACTTCGTGGCGCAGAACGTGGCGATCCGGGTCGACTGACCCTCACGCGTCAGCTCAGTCTCTGGTGCAGGTCTCGCCACGGATGCAGGCGAGAACGGTTTCTTCAAGCTCCTGCGTCGGGTCGGCATAGGTCATGCCGGGGCACGGGGCGATCTGCATCACCCAGTGCTGATCCTCCTGTTTGAGAAACGCCAGGTGTTCGCCTTTGACGGTGCCCCCGCACCACGGTCCGACGCAGGACACGCGCAGGATCACGTCCCGCTCGAAGGGCTTGGCAAAGCCGTCGCGGGTCAGCGAATGTCCGGCAAGCCACCCGGCAATGTCACGGCTGTCGTGCCGGGAGGTCTGGCTTTGGCCCACCCGATCCGGCAACGCGGTTTCATCCAGAAAGAGGTCGCCCTTGACGATGATGTAGCGGTCATCGGACTGGGCAGCGCTTGCATAGTCACGGGCGATGTCGGGCGCCATGCAGCTGAGCGCCAGGGCCGGTTGCGCCAGCGCGACGGCCACGGCCAGGGCCACCGCAAGCCGCATCACAGATGGTCCCGGAAAGCCGCCAGAACGCGGTCGTAGACATGGCGTTTGAACGGCACGATGTTGTTGATGATCTGGTCCGGCTGCATCCATTTCCAGCGGCTGAATTCCTGATGCTCGGTCGCGATGTTCACCTGGTCGTCGGTGCCCTTGAACCGCATCAGGAACCATTTCTGTTCCTGTCCCCGGTAGCGGCCTTTCCAGAGCTTTCCGACAAGGTCGGGCGGCAGGTCGTAGGGAATCCAGTCCTTGGTTTCCGCCTCGATCCGCACGAGGTTCGACGTGACGCCGGTTTCCTCCCACAATTCGCGCAACGCGGCATCGCGGGGGTTTTCGCCTTTGTCGACGCCCCCCTGGGGCATCTGCCAGGCCGGGCCGGGGTTGTCGATGCGCTGCCCGACAAAGACGTTGTTCTCACGGTTCAGCAGCATGACCCCGACGCAGGGACGGTATGGCAGGCGGGCGATCTCTTCGGGAGTCATTCGGGGGCCTTTGCGAAATCGCGGCGCGGGACAAACCCCGCGCCACGTGGTGGTCCTAGTCTCTCGACGGCTGAAGCGCGGTCAGGCCCTTGAGGATGTCGATGGCATAGGCCAGCTGGTAATCCTCTTCGCGCAGCGCGGCAGCGGCTTCGGCCTTGGCGCGGTCGTCTTCGATCTGCTGGACCTCGTCCTCGCTCAGGCTGTCATTGTTGAGGCTACCGCGCAGGTCGGCTTCGGAGCGATTGAAGACGTTCGATTCCTCTTCCTCATCTTCCGTGGCCTCGGGGCGGCGGGGCTGCGCGACAACGATATCGGGAGACACGCCCAGCGCCTGGATCGACCGTCCCGACGGCGTGTAATACCGCGCGGTGGTCAGACGCATCGCGCCGTCGCCGCGCAGCGGCATGACCGTCTGGACCGACCCCTTGCCGAATGACTTGGTGCCGACGACGATGGCGCGGCGATGATCCTGCAACGCACCGGCGACGATCTCGGAGGCCGAGGCAGAACCGCCATTGATCAGAACGACGATCGGCTTGCCATCGGCAAGGTCGCCCGGCGTGGCATTGTAGCGGTCGCCATCCTCGGGCTGACGGCCACGGGTGCTGACGATCTCTCCCTCTTCGAGGAATGCGTCGCTGACGCGGATCGCCTGGTTGAGCAGACCGCCCGGGTTGTTGCGCAGGTCAAGCACGATGCCTTCGACATTTTCCATGCCGCCTGCCGCCTCGACCTGTTCTGCAAGACCTTCTTCGAGGTTGGCAAAGGTCTGGTCGTTGAACGTGGTCACCCGAAGGACAACCGTGTCGCCCTGAAGCCGGGTGCGCACGGCGGTCAGGGTGATCGTGTCCCGGATGATCGACACGTCGAACGGTTCGGCCTCGCCTTCGCGTACCACGGTGATGATGATCTCGGACCCGACCGGGCCGCGCATCAGGTCGACCGCATCGTCAAGGGTCAGACCCAGAACGGATTCGCCATCGACATGGGTGATGAAGTCGCCAGCCTCGATGCCTGCGGAATCGGCCGGCGTGCCGTCGATCGGCGAGACAACCTTGACGAACCCCTCTTCCTGCGTGACCTCGATCCCCAGGCCGCCGAACTCTCCGCGCGTCTGCACGCGCATGTCGGCGGCATCGTCGGGCGACAGATAGCTGGAATGCGGGTCGAGCGAGGTCAGCATGCCGTCGATGGCCGCCTCGATCAGGTCGCCTTCGTCAACCTCTTCGACATATTGCGCGCGGATGCGTTCGAAGATGTCGCCGAACAGATCGAGCTGTTCGTAGACATTCGTCGTGCGGGCGCTTTCCTGCGCGACCAGCGGGCCGACGAACTGGGTCGTGGCCACGATGCCGGCAAGTGTGCCACCGATGGCCGCCATGACGAGTTTTTTCATTCGGTTGTTCCCTTATCCTCTGTGAACCACCCAAGGGGGTTCTCTGGCATGTCGCCAAATCTGACTTCTATATAGAGCGTTTCGGACAGCGCTTCGCCAGCCCTTTCACCGGAAGGTGATTGAATATCGTCGGGTACACCTTTGGGTCCACCCATCAAACCGACAGGGCTGCCTTCGGGCAGGACCTGGCCGGTTTCTCCGAATACCGTGTCGAGACCCGCAAAGACAAAGAGAATATCCGGTTCGGGTTCAAGGATGCTGACCAGCCCGTAATCCAGAAGCGGCCCCCTGTAGCGGATCGTCGCGGCGGTGGGTGTCGTGACAAGCGCACGCGGGCGCGTGGCGATCAGGACACCGGGCCGGGTGATCCCCGCCGCGTCGGTCTCACCCGCGCGGCGCAGGATTTCACCCGCCACGGGCAGGGGCAGCGCGCCTTTGCGGTTCCGCGCCGAGGGCAGATCGAGATCGGCCTCGTCTTCGGAAATCTGGCTCAGACCGGCGGCAAACCCATCGAGCGTTTCCGTCGCACCGATCAGGATCGCGGTCCGGACCGGGTCTTCGGTGAACTTGAGCGGCAGATCGGTGCGGTCGGCCATCGCCTGGCTCAGGGCAGTACGGGCGGTCTGGATATCGGCCAGCCCGGCCTGCAGCGTGTTGGCGGCGTCCTGCTGCAACTGGCGCAGCGCCGTGGCCTCCTCGACATCGGCGCGCAGCCCTGCCGCCGCGTCGGACAGGGCAGGTGTCACCGAGGCCATCAAGAGACCGGCCCGCGCCGCGCCGATGGGGCCATCGGGATGCACGAAGCTTTGCGGCCCGGCCGTTCCACCCAGCGCCGACAGCGCCGCCAGCAGCCGCGTCACCTCGCCATCGCGGGCATCAAGGGTGCGGCGCAGTTCGGTTTCGCGAATGGACGCCGCCCGCAACCCGTCGCGCATCGCCGCCAGCCCGGTTTCGAACGCCTTGACCGCTTCGGTCAGGGCACGCACCCGGTCGCGCGCCGACTCCGCCGCGTCGAGCTTGACCGTGGCCTCTTCCAGCTGCGCCATCGCAGCGCGCGCCGCCTCGGCAGGCGTCTGGGCCGCCAGCGGAGCGCCGATCGACAAAAGAAGAAACGCCACAAGCCTCATGTGCGGATCAGGCTCTGCCCGGTCATCTCGTCCGGCTGGGGCAGCCCCATCAGAGCGAGCAGCGTCGGCGCGAGATCGGCCAGACGGCCATCGGCAAGCGTGGCGCCCTCGGGTCCACCGAACAGCACCACGGGAACGAGATTGGTCGTGTGCGCCGTGTGCGGCCCGCCGGTGTCGGGATCGACCATGGTTTCGCAATTGCCGTGATCGGCCGTCACGATCATCGCGCCTCCGGCCTTTCCGACGGCGGCCAGAACCTTGCCCAAGCCGGCATCCACCGCCTCGCAGGCCTTGATAGCCGCGTCCAGATCTCCGGTATGTCCGACCATGTCGGGATTGGCGTAATTGGTGACGATCAGGTCATAGCCCGCCTCGACCGCAGCGACGAATTTCCCTGTCACTTCATCCGCCGACATCTCGGGCTGCATGTCGTATGTCGCCACGTTCGGGCTCTTGGGCATGAAGCGGTCCTCGCCCTCTTCGGGGGTTTCCTGCCCGCCATTGAGAAAGAAGGTCACGTGCGGATACTTCTCGGTCTCGGCCAAACGGTACTGGGTGCGCCCATGTCTGGCGACCCATTCCCCGAGCGTGTTGCGGATTTCCTGCTTGGGATAGGCCGTGGTCATGTAGGCACTGTGCGACCTGGAATAGTCCACCATGCCCAGAAGTCCGGACAGCTCCGGCTTGTCCCGGACGAACCCATGAAAATCGGGATCGCCGATCGCCGCAAGGATTTCGCGCGCCCGGTCGGCGCGGAAATTGAGGCAAAAGACCCCGTCGCCCCTGTTCAGACCGCTGTAATCGCCGATGACGCAGGGTTCGATGAATTCGTCGTTCTGGTTTTTGGCATAAGCGTCTTCGACCGCGTGCAGCGCGCTATCGGCTGGGGTGCCCTGCGCGAGCGTCATCGCGTTGTAGGCGCGTTCCACCCGGTCCCAGCGGGTATCGCGGTCCATCGCGAAATAGCGCCCGATGACGGTGCCGATGGTTGCATTATCCGGCAGGCTGTCGCTCAGATCGGCGATGAACCCCTTGGCCGAGGTCGGCGCCACGTCGCGCCCGTCGGTGATCGCGTGCAGCACCACGTCCACGCCCTGGTCGGTGAGCATCTTCACCGCCGCCTTGATGTGGCTGATATGCCCGTGCACCCCACCATCGGAGACAAGGCCCATGAGATGCGCCCGACCTCCGGCGTCCTTGACCGTCCTGGCAAAGTCGTGGATCGCGGTGTTCTCGAAGAAGCTGCCATCCTCGATCGCGAGATCGATCTGGCCCAGGTCCATCGCAACCACGCGCCCCGCGCCGATATTGGTGTGTCCGACCTCGGAATTGCCCATTTGCCCGCGCGGCAGCCCCACATCGGGCCCGTGCGTGATCAGCGTCGCATGGGGACAACTCGCCATCAGGCGATCCATGGTTGGCGTCTGCGCCAGTTTGGGCGCATTCGCGGTCGGATCGTCGCGCAATCCCCAGCCGTCGAGGATGGTCAGAACGACAGGTTTCGGGGTGGTCATGGGGTGTCCTCTGCTCGGCCCGGTCTTGGGTGTCGTGTAGCAGAGGTGGTGCAAGATGTGGAGGGGGCGCGTTTGACCTTTGATCGACCCGCCTGCGCGGTCCGACCCGTTGGGGGGCCAGCCCCCCAAACCCCCCGGCATATTTGGAAAGAGAAGAAGACGGGAAAGCGTCAGCCCAGCATTCGCCAGCCTGCCAGCCACCGCGTCAGGGTCGTGATCCCGCAAAGCGCGGCGAAGGTGAACGCCAGCCATGGAAAGGCTGCGGGGAAAAGGCACATGGCGACGAAAAGCGCGATGGTCTCGGTGCCTTCGGTCAGACCGCCCAGGTAGTAGATGCCCTTGGTCGGGTAGGCGTCAGACAGGATCCCGCGCTTTTCGGCGATGATCGAGAAGGCGAGAAAGCTCGATCCGGTGCCGACGAAGCTGCAGATCAGCACAGCCGCCGGCAGCGCGTTCGTGGCGGGGTCGAGCAGTGCAAAGCCCAGTGGGAACAGGCCGTAGAACATGAAGTCGAGCGCGATATCGAGAAACGCTCCGCGATCCGTGGGCTGCGTCAGGCGGGCCACGGCGCCATCGAGACCATCCGCCAGCCGGTTCAGCGCCAGACAGACCAGCGCGGTCCAGAAAAGGCCCATCCACAGGGCCAGCACGCCCAGCACTCCGATCAAAAATCCCAAGACCGTGATCTGATCGGCGCCGACCCCGCACGCGACCAGACTGCGCGCGGGACGATCCAGGGCGCGTCGGACAAGCGGCAGGAGGGTGGCGTCGATCATCACTCGGCCTTGGTGAGCAGGGTCGGCCTTGGCCATAGCGGGCCAAACCGCGCGGGTACACTGAAATCTTGAACACCTGTTTGTCATTTGACCGGGAGCGGGTAACGCTGCTTTCAACGGAAAAAATCCGAGGCGTCCGGCCTCCAAAATTCGGGACATCGATTCATGCGCAGATTTCTTGCCGCCACGCTTGCCACCTTCACCGCTGTTGCAGCCGCTGCCGAGCCCGACCCCTCGAACTGGGAGGCGGTCACCGAAGAGGCCCGCGGCCAGACGGTTTACTGGAACGCCTGGGGTGGGTCTGACACGATCAACACGTTCATTGGCTGGATCGGAGACCGGGTCGGCGAAGAGTACGGCGTGACGCTTGAGCATGTGAAGCTGTCGGACACCGCCGAGGCGGTCAGCCGTGTTCTGGCGGAAAAGACCGCAGGCAAGGACGCAGGCGGCGCGGTCGACATGATCTGGATCAACGGCGAGAACTTCGCCGCGATGAAGCGGCAGGACCTGCTGTTCGGTCCCTGGGTCGAGGAAATGCCCAGTTGGGCCAATGTGGATGTTGAGGGCAAACCTGCCGTGATCTCTGATTTCACCGTGCCCACGGATGGGCTCGAGGCCCCGTGGGGCATGGCGCAGGTGGTGTTCTACTATGACACCGCGCGACTTGACACGCCGCCGACCACGATGGAGGCGCTGGCGGACTATGCCGCCGCCAACCCGGGGCGGTTCACCTATCCGCAGCCGCCGAATTTCCTTGGCTCGACCTTTCTCAAGCAGGCGCTGATCGAATTCGTGCCGGATGTGTCGGTGCTGCAAGCGCCGGTTGACGAGGCGGATTACGAGGCGGCGACTGCCGAATTCTGGGCCTTCCTTGACGGTCTTTCGCCGACCCTCTGGCGGTCGGGCCGCGCCTATCCGCAGAACGAATCCCGCCAGATCCAGTTGATGGCCGATGGCGAGATCGACCTTGCCATCAGCTTCAACCCGAACGAGGCCAGCAACGCGATCGCCAACGGGCAGTTGCAGAACAGCGTGCGCAGCTTCGTGATGGATGCCGGGTCCATCGGCAATGCCAGCTTTGTCGCCATCCCCTATAATGCCAACGCCAAGGCGGGGGCGATGGTGGTTGCGAACTTCATGATGTCGCCCGAGGCGCAGGCGATGATGCAGGACCCCGAGGTTTGGGGTCTGAGCACCGTTCTGGACCTTGCCAAGCTGTCAGAGGACGACCGCGCGCGGTTCGACGCGCTGGAACTGGGCATCGCCACCCTGCCGCCCGAAGAGCTTGGCGCGACCCTGTCCGAGCCGCATCCAAGCTGGATGGTCAGACTCGAGGAAGACTGGACCGATCGGTACGGCGTCGCGCAATAGGCGCGACAGGTGCCGTCACGCTGCGAGACAACGACGGCGCGGTCCCGGTTCCTGCCCTGGGCGCCGCTTCTCACGCTCGGGATCATGGTGGGTCCTGTGGTGGCCGGTGTCCTGGGCACATTGGTGCCGGCTTTCGGGTATCTGCCGGCCTTGGGCAGCGACTCGTTCGGGTTGAATGCCTTTGTCTTGCTGTTCGACTGGCCCGGGGTCACCCGCGCCAGCGTTCTGAGCGTTACCACGGGAGTCGCGGCCACCGCTCTGTCCCTGCTGCTGGTGACCCTCATCTGCGCGGCGTGGAGCGGATCGCGGGCCTTTCGCATCATCGAACGCATGCTCTCGCCGCTCCTGTCGGTGCCCCATGCTGCCGCGGCCTTTGGTCTGGCCTTCCTGATCGCACCGTCAGGA
The DNA here is from genome assembly GCF_020055635.1 of Marivita sp. Classification (GTDB taxonomy): domain Bacteria; phylum Pseudomonadota; class Alphaproteobacteria; order Rhodobacterales; family Rhodobacteraceae; genus Marivita. Next base: position 67,816 of record NZ_JAIPUT010000003.1, read on the forward strand.
TGGATCGCACGGGCCACATCGCCTTGGCTGACCGGATGGGACAGACCGCCTGACCTGCTGATCCTGCAAGACCCGCTGGGCCTGTCCCTGATCGCGGGACTGGTGGTCAAGGAAGTGCCGTTCCTGCTCTTGATGACGCTTGCGGCACTGACCCAGATCCGCACGACGCAAACCCGCGATACCGCACTGGCCTTGGGATACCCGCCCGTCACAGCGTGGTTCAAAACCGTCTTTCCGCGTGTCTATGCGCAGATCAGGCTGCCGGTCTACGCGGTGCTCGCCTTCTCCATGACGGTCGTGGACGTGTCCCTGATCCTTGGGCCGACAACGCCTTCGACACTATCGGTGCAGATCCTCAAATGGATGAACGACCCGGACCTGAGCCTGCGCTTCCTCGGCTCGGCTGCGGCTGTCTGGCAACTGGCGCTGGTCATCGGCACGTTGATCCTGTGGCGACTGGCCGAGGTCGCGATCGCCCGTCTGGGGCGCCTCTGGGTCACCTCGGGCACCCGCGGCGGCGCGACGCGCAGCATCAAGGCGCTGTCCCTGACCGCCGCGATCCTCAGCGCCAGCGCCATTGTCTTTGGCATCCTTGGCCTGTTGGTCTGGTCCTTTGCCGGGTTCTGGAGCTTTCCCGACCTGCTGCCCGGCGGTTTCACAACACGTACATGGATGCGCCACGCCATGAACCTTTGGCCCGTCATCACCGAAACCCTGATCATCGCGTCGGTCTCGACGCTGATCGCGCTCCTGCTGACACTCGCCTGCCTCGAGGCCGAGGAACGTCACGGCCTGAAGCCCAGTTCGCGGGCGCTCTGGCTGCTTTATGTGCCGCTGATCGTTCCGCAGATCGCCTTTCTGACCGGATTGCAGACGCTGGCCATCTTCACCGGGATCGATGGCAACCGGACGGCCGTGATCGCGGTGCATGTCATCTTCGTGCTGCCTTATGTTTTCCTGTCGCTGGCCGACCCGTTTCGCGCCTGGGATTCGCGCTACGGCCATGTCGCGAGGGCGCTGGGGGCGGGCTGCGACGGGGTTCTCTGGCGGGTGCGGCTGCCGATGCTGCTTCGCCCGATCCTGACCGCCGCCGCGGTGGGTTTTGCGGTTTCGATCGGGCAATTCCTGCCAACGCTCCTGGCCGGGGCGGGGCGGGTGCAGACGCTGACCACCGAAGCGGTTGCGCTGGCCTCGGGGGGTGACCGGCGGGTGATTGCGGTCTATGCGCTCAGCCAGACCGCCGCGGCCTTTCTTCCGTTTGCGGTGGCGGTGTTCGTACCCGACATCGTCTGGCGCAATCGCAGGGGGTTGCGACATGCCTGATCCCGGACTGACCCTTGACGGCGTGGTGATCCGCCGCGACGGGCGCACGCTTGTCGACATCTCGGACCATGTCGCACCGGGCGAAGTCCTGACCGTCATGGGGCCAAGCGGGTCCGGCAAGTCCACGCTGCTGTCCTACATCATCGGCACGCTCGATCCCGGCTTCGAGGTGACCGGTCGCGTCATTCTCAACAGCACGGACATCACCGACCTGGCCCCCGAGGCGCGGCAGGTCGGTATCCTGTTCCAGGATGAATTGCTGTTTCCACACCTGTCGGTGGGCGAAAACCTTGCCTTCGGGCTTCGGGCAAGGGTCAAGGGCCGCGCCGAACGGATGCGCCGGATCGAAGCGGCGCTGGACGAGATCGGGCTGGGCGGTTTTTTTCACCGCGATCCGGAAACCCTGTCGGGGGGTCAGAAGGCACGGGTGGCGCTGATGCGGATGCTCTTGTCCGGGCCGAAGATGCTTTTGCTCGACGAGCCGTTCTCCCGGCTCGATACCGAACGTCGCGACAAGATCCGCGCGCTAGTGTTCGAGCAGGCGCGCGCCAAGGGATTGCCGGTCCTGCTGGTGACACACGACCATGCCGATGCCGATGCCGCCGGAGGCCGTGTGCACCGGCTGGAATGACGATCAGTCGCGTTCCGGAGCGGGGCGTCCGGCCTTGAACCCGGACCTCAGTTGCCAGGCGTGGGCAATTTCTTCGGGCAGGATCCGAAAGCACCGGGCGTAGCGCGGGATCAGTCGCGCGGGTTGCGACAGGGCACGCCAGAGCCATTCCATCGCGATGGCCCGCACCCATTTAGGCGCGCGCGCTTGCGAGCCCGCGAAAAAGTCGAGCCCTGCGCCGATGGAGACAAAGCCAACGGACGGCAGCGTCCGCCGACCATAGGCCGCGAACAGTTCCTGTTTCGGCGCACCCAGCGCAAGAAACGCGATATCGGCCCCCGCCGCGTCAAGCGCGTTCAGCACCTCGTCGGCAGAGTGACCCGAGGGATCGAACCCCATGGGCGGCGCGACGGTGGCGACGATGCGGGTTCCCGGCACCTCGCCTTCCAGAAAAGACTTGGCGGCGGCAAGCGTATCGTCCGTGCTGCCCACCAGCGCGATGGTCTTGCCCTGCGCGGCGGCCATACGGGTGAGGGGCAGGATCGCGTCCGAACCGGGGATCAGTTCGACGTTGCGCCGCGCCAGCTTAGACATCCAGACGATCGGGTTCCCATCCGCCACGATCAGGTCCTGCACCGCGTAGGCGTCTCGGAAGCGGGCATCTTCGCGCAGCTTGACCAGGTGATCGAGATTGATCGTCGCCAGCGAAAACCCTTCGCCCGCGCGCAGCCTCGCCGAGATCTGCCGTTCCAACGCCACCCAGTCCGGCACGTTGACCGTCAGGTCATACGCCTCACCCCAAAAGCGCATCAGCACCTCCTGCTCTGCCTGGTGGGATCTGTCTAGTGGTGTCATTGGGCCAAAACGGGGCGGAAGCGCTGCAAAATCAAGACATCTTACAAAGAATACGCTGCGATGCCGCGAGAAAATCCAGATTTGTCGAATTATGACCACTATTGAATGATTTAACGCGCCAAAACCTGTGCAGGACCAAGAGCAGACCCGTGACGCAGCCACAGCCTCGTTTCTTCCGCGGCCCCTTCTGCGGGCCCTTCTGCGGGCTTGCCTCCTTGGGGGCAGCTTGCTGATGGGGGTCGTGTCGATCATCGGCTGCGGCTTCGTTGCCGACCTTTACATGCGGTCGCTTCAGGCGATGGACGGGATCACTGTCGCAGGGGTGCATGACCACAATCCCGCTCGGCTCAGGCAGTTCTGCGATTTCTGGGAAGTGCCCGCCGTCGACACGCTGGAGCAATTGCTCGACCGGCATCCGCGCGACGGTGTGGTACTGAACCTGACCAATCCGTCGGCACATTTCGAGGTGAATTCGGCCTGTCTCGATGCCGGGTGCCACACCTATTCGGAAAAACCCCTGGCGATGACGCTGCAGGACGCCAAGAGCCTGCACGACAAGGCGAACGCGGCAGGTCTGATGCTGGCCTCCGCCCCATGCAGCGTTCTGGGCGAAGCTGCTCAGACCCTCGGCCATGCCCTGCGCACCGGTATCGCGGGCACGCCGCGCGCGATCTATGCCGAACTCGATGACGGGTTCGTTCCGCAGGCCGCCTACAAGAAATGGATCTCGGAGTCCGGCGCACCCTGGCCATTCGAGGACGAGTTCCGCGTCGGGTGCACCTTGGAGCATGCGGGCTACTATCTTGGCTGGCTGATCTCGTGGTTCGGATCGGTGCGCACCGTGGTCGCGGCATCGGCACAGACCATTCCGGACAAGGAAGGCACGGGGCCATTTGCGCCCGACCTGTCTGTGGCGACGCTGTTTTTCGAGAACGGTCCGATGACCCGCCTGACCTGCTCCATCGTCGCGCCGCATGATCACCAGATCCGCATCATCGGCGATGATGGCGTGCTGGCCTGCAAGGCAGCCTGGGACAATTCGGCCAAGGTGACCTTTGCCAAGCGCTTGACGATCCGCCGCCGGTTGATGGAATCGCCGTTCCCGAAGGCGCTCAAGCTGTCCCAGCCGACCCATCCCAAGGTCAAACGCTGGGGCGCCGCCGCGATGAATTTCATGCTGGGACCGGCCGAGATGCTGGAGGCGATCCGCGCGGGCCGCCCGTCGCGCCTGTCGAACGATTTCGCCTTGCATATGACCGAGGTCACACTGGCGATGCAGAACGCCGGCGAGACATCCGGCGCCCAGACGATGACCACAGGCTGCGACCCGATGGAGCCGATGCCATGGGCGATGTGAGGCGGGTCCTGATCACCGGGGCGTCCGGGTTCATCGGGGACGCCACCGTCAAAGCGGCCCTGGACGCGGGGCTGGAGGTTGTGGCAGCCCAACGCGCGCCCGGCGCGGACCGTACGGGGGTGTCGTACGTTTCGGTCGATCTGACCGTACAGGAGGCGGTGCCGGCGCTGGTTGATGCGCTGGCGGGGTGCGATGCCGTCATCCATCTTGCCGCCGCCATGTCCGGCGATCCTGACGCGCACAAGCGGCTGACCCTCGCCGGTACCGAGCGGGTGATCGCGGCCATGCACCAAGCCGGTGTCGGTCACCTGACGCTGGCCAGTTCCATTGCCGTATACGACACGAGCCAGGTGCCGGTCGGCGGAGTTCTGACCGACGCCTGCCCATTGGAAAGTCCGGGCATGTCGCGCGACGCCTATTCCGACGCGAAGGTTCGGCAGGAACGGCTTGCCCGTCAGGCCCGTCTTGACAGCGTGGCAATCCTGCGACCGGGCATCGTGTACGATTCAAGCCGGCTGTGGAACGCGCATCTCGGGATCGGCCTTGGTCCGGTCCTGTTTCGGATCGGCGACGATGACCCGCTTCCGATGTGTCATGTCGACCGCTGTGCAGCCGCGCTGGTTCAGGCCACGCTGGGTCGGGTCGATGGCGGTTTTGCCGTGCTGGACAAGACCCTGCCAACCCGAGGCGCGGTCATTGCCGCCTTGCGCCGATCCGGCTGGCCGAAAGTCGTTGTGCCTTTCCCGGTGCAGGTCTTGAACGCCCTCGCGCGCATCTGTCGCCCGATATCCTCAAGGCTGCCCGGTCTCTTGCGGGAATCGGTGCTTCGCCAGCGGGCCATGCCGATGCTCTATGACCTTGATCCGGCTCCCGGCTCCGACGATTGGCCGGACCCTGCGCCGCCTTGGGGAGATGCCGCATGAGCCTGCCCAGGATCGCCTATCTGACCGGGGAATACCCGCGCGCGAGCGACACCTTCATTCAACGGGAGGTCGCCAACCTTCGCAGTCTTGGCCACGAGGTCCTGACCTGTTCCATCCGCACCACGGGGGCCGAGCACCTGGTCGGACCCGAGCAGCGCGAGGAACATGCGCGCACCTTCAAGGTGCTGGATGCGATGCGCAACCCGGCGACGGTGCTCAGAGCGCATTGGCGGTGGATGAAGACGCCGGGGCGTTACCTGTCGGCCTTGTCCCTGGCGTGGCAGAGCGCGCCGAAAGGCATCAAGGGCAGGCTCTACAACCTGATCTATTTCATCGAGGCGGGCGTGCTTGCCGCCAAGCTGACAGACGAAAGCGTGACCCATCTGCACAACCACATCGCCAAGGCCTCTTGCACTGTGGCGATGCTGGCGGGCGCGCTTTCTGGGCTTCGTTGGAGCTTTACGATCCACGGGCCGGACATCTTTTTCGAACCGCACCATTGGCGGATCGACGAAAAGGCGGCGCGGGCCGCGTTTGTCGCCTGCATCAGCCATTTCTGCCGCTCGCAGCTCATGTGTTTTGCGGATTCGGACCACTGGCACAAGCTGCACATCGTGCATTGCGGCGTGGACCCGTTACGATACGCGCCCGGACCGGAACATGCGGGCCTGCGGGCCTTGTTTGTCGGGCGCTTGGCCGCCGTGAAGGGTGTGCCGATCCTGATCGAGGCCATGGCGCAGCTGGCACGGACCTACCCTGACCTGACGCTTCGGCTGGTGGGCGACGGTCCCGACCGAAAGACGCTCGAGGCCGAGGTGTCGCGGCGCGGATTGCAGGACCGGGTGGTGTTCCTTGGATACAGGTCGCAGGCCGAAGTGGCCGCGGAACTGGCCCAGACGGATGTGTTTGTCCTGCCCAGCTTTGCCGAGGGTGTCCCTGTCGTCCTTATGGAAGCGATGGCGGCGCAGGTGCCCGTGTTGACCACGCGCATTGCCGGTGTGCCGGAACTTGTCGAGGATGGCGTGACCGGGCGGCTTGTCCCGCCGGGTGATATGGCGGCTTTTGCGCAGGCACTGGACGCGATGTTGTCTGATTCTGCCCTGCGCGCGCGCTATGGTGCAGCAGGGCGTGAAAAAGTCATGGCGGAATATGATGCCGCGCAGGAAGCGCGATGGCTGTCGCACCTGATCCTTGCCCATGCCGGCAACAAGGCGGATCCCGGGCTGCGCCCAGTTGAAGGACCTAAGTGATGAGTGTTGATGTTGTTCTGATCGGTCGTAACGAGGGAGAGCGGCTCGTGAAATCCCTCGGCTCGGTTCTGCCTCAGGCGCGGAGGGTGATCTATGTCGACAGCGGATCGACCGATGACAGCGTCGCCACGGCGCGCAGGATGGGCGCAGAGGTCGTGGATCTCGATATGTCTCTGCCGTTCACGGCGGCCCGGGCGCGCAATGCCGGGTTCGGCGCGGTGATGGCGCATGATGCGTCGCCGGAGGCCGTGCAGTTCCTGGATGGCGATTGCACCATGGCGGCGGACTGGTTGGAGCGAGGCTTTATCCGGTTGCGCGCCGAGGCGGATCTTGGCCTTGTGACCGGGCTGCAATCCGAGTTGCATCGTGACACGACGGTGTTCAACCAGCTTTCCGATTTCGAATGGAAGCGCCCCGAGGGCGAGATCCACGCGTGCGGCGGCAACATGATGGTGCGCGTTTCGGCGTTTCAAGAGGTCGGAGGGTTCGATCCCACCGTCATTGCTGCCGAAGATGACGAGTTCTGCACACGTCTGCGCAAGGCAGGATGGCGCCTGTTCCGGATCGGCGAGCCCATGTCGCAACATGATGGCGGCAGGCTTCGATTCTCGCAATGGTGGCGGCGGGCCGAGCGCACGGGCCACGGGTTTGCGCAGGTCGGACACATCCACCCGGATTATTTCGTGACCGAACGTCAGCGCGTCCTGTTCTACGGATTGCTGCTGCCGCTGCTTGCCGTTTTCGGTGCGCTTGCATCGCCGATCGTGCCGGTACTGATTCTCGGACTCTATGTGCTGTCCTATCTGAAAACGATGCGTGGCCTGCAATCCTCGGGGCTCCCCGGGCACGAAGCGCGCAGTCACGCGGTGTTCCTGACATTGTCGAAGTTTCCCAATGTCATTGGCATGATCCGCTATCACTGGCGGCGCCTGAGACACGCGCAGATGCGCATCATCGAATACAAGTAAGGGGTTGAGACGTATGGCGTCTTCGAAAATTCGCGTTGGCCTGATCGGGGCCGGGTATATCGCCAGCTGGCATGCAGACGCGCTGCGGGCCACCGACGGGGTCGAGATCACCGCCGTATGCGACCCGTCTGGGGCCGCTGCCAAGGCTTTGGCCGACGGGTTGGGCGCGCGGGTCTTTGCGGATGTCGCCGATCTGATCGAGGCGCGCGTCTGCGATGCGGTGCATATCCTGACGCCACCGCATTTGCATCACGGCTTGGCGATCGAGTGTCTGAAGGGCGGCTTGCACGTGCTTGTCGAGAAACCGGTTGCGACCACGGCTGCGGAAACCGCCGAGATCGAAGCGGTGGCGCAAGACCACGGCGTGCGGTTTCACGCGGGCCACAACTTCATGGGCCTGCCCTCGTATGATCGGCTGAAAGCCATGCTGGCCAAGGGCGAACTGGGCCGCGTGTCGGTGGCCGAAGTGCATTGGTGTCTGCCGCTGGCGCCGCTGCGGTCGGGGCCGTTCGGCATCTGGCTGCTGCGCGAACCGAAGAACCTGTTGCTCGAACTCGGGCCGCATCTGATGGGGTTCATCGTCGATCTGTTCGGGCTGCCGGATATCCAGTCGGTGCAACTGTCCAAACCCGTTGACCTTCCGGGCGACGACACCCGCCATCAAGCCTGGCGCATCATGGCGCAGGCTGGCGATGTGGATGTGATGCTGACCATCTCGATGGTCGAGACCATTGACGACCGGTCCCTGACGCTGCGCGGATCGTCCGGGCGGGCGCGGCTGGATTTCGCCGCCGACACGCTGGTGGTCGAACGGGAAAATGCCTCCGATCTGGTGCTGAACCCGCTGCGGCGGCAGTTGGACCTGAGTTGGCAGCACCTTCGCGAAGGGGTCGGCAACACGATCACGCAGGTCGCCTCGCTGAACCGCAAGTCGCCCTATGCGCTCAGCTTTCGAGGCATGGATGCGGCGATTTATGGCGCGCTTCGCAAGGACAGGGACCCGGATGCCCGGTTCTCGGGCGCAAGCGCGGTCAAGGTGATGACGGCGCTGGATCAGGCCTTGGCCATGATTCCCGAAGCGGATCTCAAGCCGGCGGAACCGAAAGCCAGGACACGTGATCCCAAGCCCACGGCGATGGTGATCGGTGGAACCGGTTTCATCGGCCGGTCGCTGACGCGCGCCCTGGTCGCCAAGGGGCAGGATGTCCGCGTCCTGAGCCGGGGCAGACACGGCCCCTTCCCTGACCTGCCCGACGAGGTGGAAACGGTTGGCGCATCACTTTACAACAAGGCCGCACTGGTCGAGGCGATGCAGGGAATCGACGTGGTCTACAACTTGGCCCGGTCACTGGAAGGCACCTGGGACGAGGCGCTGAAGCATGATGTCGGCGTGGCCGTGCGGATTGCCGAAGCCTGTCAGGAAGCCGGGGTCAAACGGCTGGTCTATACCGGGACAATCGCCAGCTATGACATGTCTTCGCCGCTCCAGAGGATCACCGAAGACGTGCCGTTCCCGGATGACATGAGCGACCGCAACATGTACGCGCGGTCCAAGGCGGAATGCGAAAAGCGGCTGATGGAGATGTATCGCCGCGACGGGTTGCCGTTGGTCATTGCACGCCCGGGGATCGTGGTGGGCCATGGCGGGCCTTTGCAGCATTGGGGCATCGGGCGCTGGCACGGCGCGGGCGCGGTGCGGATCTGGGGCAACGGGTTGAACATCCTGCCCTTTGTGCTGATAGACGATGTGGCGGACGGGCTGATCCTGATGGGCGAGCATCCGGACGCGGTGGGTCAAAGCTATAACCTGATCGGCGAACCGATGATGTCGGGCAAGGGCTATTTCGATGCAATCCACAAGGCGCTGGGTGCCAGAGTTCGGGTCAGCACCGGCAACCTGACCCTGTTCTGGGCGGCCGATGCCGTGAAGCATGTGCTCAAGGTCCATGCGCTGCGGCGACGCGGTTTGACGCGTCCGTCGCTGGCTGACTGGAAAAGCCGGGCACACCTGTCGCCCTTCGTGAATACGAAGCCGAAGCGGGAACTGGGCTGGGCCCCGGAGGCGGACAAGGCGAAATTCATCGACGCGGCAATCGGAAAAGCCAATCTGTTCGGGTTCTGATCGCCACGAATTGATCAACAATCCCCGCAAATCGGACGTATTCCTGACAGATTGCCCAGCGATACCGTCAAGGCGCGGTGAAGACCGCGCAAGACAAACACGGAAGGTGACAATGCCGCGCAACGAGGCTGAGACATGACCGAGCAGCCCAAATTCCAGCGTCGCAAGCGACGCGGGGCCCAAGCGTCTTTGGATGCCCAGAAAGCGCAAATCGACGCGGCACCAGACCAGTCCGAAGCAGAGATCGAGGCACTTCTTTCCAAGAAAGAGGCGCTGCTGAAACGCAAGGCACAGCTTGAAGCTGAGCGGGCGCGCGCAGCCGAACTCGAAGCGGAACAGGTGCGCCAGGTAGATCTCGAAGCGGAACGGGCGCGCGATGCGGCAACGGAAGCGCAGCGCTTGCGCCAGACCGAACCACAAACCGCGCCATCAGCAGGCAGTGTCAGAGCCATTCGGGCACCGCTTTCCGAGCGTCCCAAACCGAAATCGCCGCTGGTTCTGGCCAGCGCTCCCAAGGCGCGGCCGGTGCACGACTCCGAAGCGGTTTGGTCAGCGTTGGACCGTTTCCCCATCGACGTCAAAAGGCTGGCAAAACAGAACGTGATCACCGCGCTGCGTCAGGATCCGTCACATACTCGGTTCGACATTTTGCGGACCCGCATGCTGCAGGCGCTGGCTGAAAACGGCTGGAAACGTGTCGCAATCACATCGCCCACCAAGGATTGCGGCAAGACGTTTACATCGGCCAACCTCGCGATCAGCTTGTCGCGCCAGGAAAACTGCCGCACGGTCTTGCTTGATCTGGATATGCGCAACCCGAGTCTGCACAAGATCTTCGGGGTGACGGACACCGGTTCCATCGGAGACATGCTGCGCGGCGGGATTTCCCCTGCGCGGCACCTGCAAGGCTTCGCGGAGAATTCGATTTCCGCCGGGTCGCATGTGGCCATCGGGTTCAACGGGATCGTCGAGCCTTATGCGGCAGAGTTGCTGCAGGACCCGTCGACCGAGCAGGTTTTTCAGGAGATCGAGCGCAAGTTCGATCCGGATGTGATGCTGTTCGATCTGCCCCCCGCCCTGCTGAACGACGACGTGATCGCCATCCGTCCGCATATCGACGCCCTGCTGATTGTCGCTGGCGGCGGTATGACCAAGGCGAGCGACATCAAGGAAACCGAGCATCGGCTGGGCAAGAACATTCCGTTGCTCGGAGTCGTTCTGAACAAGGCCGAAATCCAGGAAAACGGCGATTACGCCTATTGAGCGTTCCGCGGTGTCAGGCTGTAGCCCAGCATCTCGGCGACCGGTTTGGCAATCAGTCCGATCAGCCCGAGAAGCAGCGCAATGACGACCCCCAGCCCGAATTTGGTCCCGTTGCCCTTTTTCTTCAGCTTGACCGGTGACGCCCCCGTTTCGATGACAGGCACCGAGATCACCGGACGCACCCCCAGGATACGTTCCATCTGGGCCGCATTCCGGATCACGGGGTTCCTGATCTCGAGAAGGAAGGCCACGCCGACAGCCAGCATCACGCTTGCAATGCCCCCCATCATGGCGACAGAGCGCTTGCTGCGGGAAATCGGGTAGACCGGCACGATGGCGGGCTCGAGGACCTCGAACCGTGCAAGCTGACGCTGTTCCTCGAGGCTCTGGCTCATCTCCGCATCGGCCTTGCGGCGCGAAATGACCGTGAACTGTTCATTGAGCTGCGTCAGTTCGCGTTCGAGCGACGCCAACTCGCGCTCGACTGTCGGGGCGCGTGTGAGCAATGCGTTGATCTCGGAAATGCGTCCTTCGATGAGGCCGATCTGGTCTTCGAGAACGGACGTCTGGCGCTCGAGCGATTCTGGCCGCACGCGACTTCCGCTGGATTCAAGGCTCAGGATTTGCTGTCTCAGGGTCAGCAGCGACCCGTTCAACGTTGTCAGTTCTCCCTGAAGGACCGAAATGTTCGAAGGCAGCACGTCGGCATTTGCCGACTTGAAATCCGCAACAACGGCTTCGGCTGCAATGATTTCTTCACGGATGCGCGCTTCCTCGACATTGAAGAATTCCAGCTCCACTTGCGCGCGGTCCACGCTGCGCGCGCGGGCTTCTTCCATGACGCGGGCCAGGATATCATTGGCCACGTCAGCCGCCTTCTGCGCCTCGTTCAGATTGACTTCAATCACCATCCCCGAGACCGACTGGCTTGGTTGCCAGGCCTCTCCCGACAGGATCGCGTTGATCATCACCGATCGGCGCATCGCGTCGAGCCGTTCCGTCAGTGTCATGCTGGGGTCTTCGTTGAACAGGTCGTACATGTCCATGATCTCGACCAGAGACCCGCGCGACATCACGCGCTGTTCGATCAGGCGGACGGTCCGGCGGGCATCGAGACTGGAGCGCGGGTCTTCAGCGGCACCGGGGGTCGAGTTCGTGCTGGCGACCTGAGCATCTTCGATCTGAACAACGGCGATCGCGTTGTAGAGCGGCGGGCGGGTGAGTGCGAAAATGACGGATGCGACACATCCGACCAATGTGATCAGGATAATCAGACCCATACGCCTCTTGAGCGCCGAGAAGACCTCTTCGAACGACTGAAAGTACAGCACGCTTCAGCTCCAGTACCAAGGCCCCCGCCTTGTCCAATCGTGGGTGGAAACTGTGACGCACCGCCTTGGACAAGACATAATTTAGTCAAATGAAGGCGAAATTGCGACATCAAAAGAGCGCGAAATGCGGAAACAACCCGTTTCCTTTCGGGTATTTACACGGTCACGCCCGTCTAATCCCGCGGAATTCCCGTGATTGTCAATCCAGAGGAAACATCCCAGACCGTGGCCTGCATCAGCTTTGCCAGTTCCGGCCCCGGAGCGTTCGCCGGTGTCCCGTCCGCGCGGTCAAACTGTCTGGGCAAACCTTCCGGGGACCTTTGGTAAAGGACCGCGTAGTGGGTCAAAGCCACAAGATAGGCCCCCAGATCGTTCAGGTGGATCGTATCAAGCGATCCGTCTTCCAGCCGCACGAAAAAGTCGTCGCGCGATGTCACCCCATCGACACCGGGGCCGTTTTCGATCCTGCGCACCAGTTCGGCCATGACGCGCCCGGCGGGGATCACGTAGACCGGCCCGCCCTCTGGCAGGTTGGCCATCCCTTGCGCGAGAAGTACGCCTTCCCAGTATCGGGCAGGATCAAGATCGAGTCGATTCAACCAGCCTTGAGGATCGTTCAGGTCATGCCAGGATTCATACAGAAAGGTCCGGATGTCCGGGTTGCCTTCGCGCGCCGCCCTCACCCATTTCCCCAGGTAGATTGGAGATTCGAAATGGTCGATGGCAGCTTCGATTTCGACCATCTCGGTAAGTACGAAGGTGTCGAACTCTCCGCTTTCCAGCGCTTCCTTGGCATCACGGTAATGGGCATGCGCGTTCTCGGTCTCAAAGCCCTGAATCGGTTCATCCGGGTCCCAGTGCGCCCTGAGCGGCGTGCCCCAGCCAAGTTGGGACGCGTGGTCGTGGCCTGCCATCTGCGCCAGCATCGCAGGCATGTCACGACCCACCAGCGAATGACCGAGGTGGAACACAGTTAGCGGACCGTCCGGCGCGGGCAGCGGCGACTGGTACATCGCGGCAAGGTCGTCGGCTGACAGAGACCTGGGTTTTTGCAGGTACACCCAGCCTGCTGCGGCGCAAAGAAGCGCGGCCAGACCTGCGACCATCACCCGCGAGACCATGGGGCGGTCAGGCCTGTCGCCGCGCACGCATCGCGCGACGGCGCGCCATGGCATCCGCGCGAGTCTGGGCGCGGTCGCTGGCAATCGGGTGCTGGGGCATCGGTGTGACCGTGGCGGGGTCTTTGGATTGCTGGTTTGCGGCGCCGCCAAGTTTCGCCAGGCGATCCGACAGCCCACCCAAAGTGGGAAACTGGAAGATGTCGGTAATCGACAGCTTCGGGACCGCCAACCGGTCGCGCAGCGCCCGATGTGTCTGAACGGCAAGCAGAGAGTGCCCTCCCAGATCGAAGAAATTGTCGTCAGGCCGGATTGACTGAACACCCAGCACTTCGGTCCAGATCGCGGCGACGCGGTCGCGCAGGACGTCATCGGCTTGTCCCACCCCATGCTGCGGCGAGGTGACTTTCGCCTTGTTTCGCGCCGGTGCCGCAACCGGTGCGGGCAGCGCGCTGCGGTCGATCTTCTGGTTGGGGGTCACCGGCAACGCATCGAGCGTCACGACATGAGCCGGGATCATGTAATCCGGCAGGCGGCGTGCCAGTTTTGCGCGCAGATCCTTGCTGTCGATCTCGGACTTGGCAGTGACATATGCCACCAGACGCAGGTCGCCGGGGGTGTCTTCGCGGGCGACGACCACAACGTTTGTCACCTCTGCGCTCTCCTGAATGGCGCTTTCGATCTCGCCCAGTTCGATCCGGAAACCGCGCAGCTTGACCTGCTGGTCAGAGCGACCGAGATAATTCAGGCGTCCGTCCGGTCGGCGCTGCACCAGATCACCGGTGCGGTAGAGCCGCCCCGGACCAAACGGATTGGTACGGAAGCGGTCTGCGGTCAATTCATCGCGCTGCCAATAGCCCCGCGTGACGCCATCGCCTCCGATCCAGAGTTCTCCCTCTTCGCCGATGCCGACAGGGTTCAGCGCGTCATCCAGCACATAAAGCTGCGTGTTGGCGATGGGGCGACCGATATTGACCGTGGCCTCTTCAACCGTGGCGGGTTCGGTCGACGACCAGATCGTGGTTTCGGTCGGGCCATACATGTTCGTGATGGTGGCGTCGGTTGCTGTCTTCAGATCGGCGACCAACGCGCCCGGCAACGCTTCACCACCAAGGAACAGGTGCTTGAGGCCGCGTAGTTGCGCGCGCGCGTCGTCGTCCATGGCGATCATCCGGGCCATAGACGGGGTGCATTGCATGTGGGTGACATTGTGCCGGGCCAGCATCGCGGCGATCGAGAAATCGGTGTCTTCGTGATCGGCGGACGGTGCCGACTGGCGCAGGACTTCAGCCAACGGCCTCAGGCCATCCAGAACGCGGTCGGTTTCGATGCCATAGTCGATGAGACAGGCAATTTCGCCGACGCCGATGGCTTTGAGTTGATCGACCCGCGCCAAAGCATCGTCGATGGTACCGAAGAGTCCGCTGTCGTTGAAATACCGCTCGAACGCGAAATCGAGGATGCCTTCGAGGTCATCCTCGCTCAGATCACCGAGATCCAGTTCGAACGGGTTCTTCACCCCTTCGGGTTTCTTGAAGGCGGGGAAAGCCCATGCATATTGCTTGATGAGACCAGCGGCAGACCGCAGGTAATCCTTCATCGGCTCACGGGCGATCTCGCGGGCCTGTTCGCGGGTGTCGGCTAGACAGGTGTGCAGCATCAACGTGACGGTGAAATCGTCGGGGTTGTGTCCCGCTTCGCGCAGCGCGTGGCGATACAGCGTGATTTTTTCCGCAACCTCGTCGATCGACTGGCCCAACAGGTGCGTCAGGACGTTGGCCCCGTTGCGCCCGGCTTCGCGCCACGTGTCCGGGTTTCCTGCGGTCGTGACCCAGATCGGCAATTCCTTGGACACGGGACGCGGTTGCGTGACGACCTCGTGCATCTGCCCGTCCTTGCGCGGGAAGGCGACAGGTTCACCACGCCAGAGCTTGCGAACCTGCTCGATGGCCTCGAACATGGCGGGCTTGTTGTCGGGTGGCGTGTTCTCCGGGCGCAGGACAAAATCATCGGGCTGCCAGCCGCTGGCGATGGCCAATCCCGCGCGCCCGCTGGTGAGGTTGTCGATCACCGCCCATTCCTCGGCGATGCGGGCAGGGTGATGGAGCGGCGCGACGCAGCTTCCGGCGCGGACACCGATGTTTTTCGTGATCCCGGCCACCGCCGCGCCTGTCACGGATGGGTTCGGATATGGGCCGCCAAATGCGTGGAAATGCCGTTCCGGGGTCCAGACAGCGCAAAAGCCGTTTTCATCTGCGAATTTCGCACCCTCGAGAAGCAGGCGGTACTTGTCGCGGCCAACGCCGTCATCATTGCCCCAGTAGTAGATCGAGAAATCCATGCCGTCGCTGCCCCGGCGCGCCGCACCACCCGAGATCACGCCACGTTGGCCGGCGCTGGGAAGCACAACCTTGATGCCGCGGGACATGCTGTAGAACAGCTCCAGCACCGAGATGTCGAAACTCAGGCTGGTGACCGCAAGCCAAGCTGCATCGTCGCGGTCGGGAATGACCGCATCCATGCCCGCGTAGAAATTCATCACATTGCGATGCTCGACCATCACGCCCTTGGGCAGGCCCGTGGACCCCGATGTGTAGATCACGTAGGCCAGACTGTCTTGCGTCGCCGTCGGCTCCGGGTTGTCGGTCAGGGCAGAAGCCAGACGTGGATCGCGGTCAATGACCAGCAGATCGGCCTTTGTCGGAGGCAGGTCGGATTGCAGCGTGCTTTGGGTGATCACCACCTGTGCTTCGCTATCCGCGAGGTAATGGGCGAGCCGGTCCTGCGGATAGTCCGGGTCGAGCGGAAGATAGGCCGCACCCGCCTTGAGAATGCCCAGCGCTCCGACGATGAGATCGGGACTGCGGTTGCAATGCACACCGACCATCGTGTCGGGCGTGACGCCGATCCGCCGAAGGGTATGAGCAATCCGGTTGGCTTGTTCGTTGAGCGTGGCGAAGGTGAATTCGGAGTTTTCGAACACCAGCGCGGTGGCGTCCGGGGTGCGCGCGGCCTGTGCCTCGAATGCGGCATGCATCGTGGCGGGGCCGCTGATCGGCAATTGAGTCGCGTTGACCTGGTCCAACACGCTAAGGCGCTCTCCGGGCGGAAGCGTGTCGACCGCCGCGGCAGATTTTCCGTCGGCCAGTTGGTCCGCAATCCAGCGGACCCGGCGGATCAGGATTTGCGCGAAATCCGGGAGGATCCGACCTTCATCGACATGAGCGGAAACCGCCTCTGCGGACAGATCGAACGTGATGGCCGCGCCGGGGATCGGGCCTGCGTCCAGCGAAAGCCCGATGGCAGGTGTCTCGAGCGGCGACAAGGCCGGATCACGAAGCGGAAGGTCGAAGGCGAAACCGGTCTCTATCGCGGGGATGCCCTCGCGCAGCGCGACGGTCGTCAGTGGTACCCATGGACAGACGAACCCGGTCTCTGCGGCCTGCCTCAGGGCCGGGTTGGTCAGGGCCACAACCGGCCTTGGGTGTTGCGACAGCCGCGCCACCAAAATGGCCAGCGCGTCCGGCAGACGATCCGCGTTGATCCCGGTCGCGACCGTGGCGAGCATCGGAGCAGCCGTTTCCGTGAAGGGCAGCGCCAGAGGTGCCGCGCCAGCCAATGCGCGACGCCAGTGGCCATCGCGCCGAGCGACTTTGCGCATCCTTTCGGTAAGGGCGGCACGCGCGTCCTCCGTCAGCTGCGCCAAGGTTTCGCCCAGCGCCACATGGCATGAGGGATCGATCGGTTGTCCGTCGATCCCGCTCAGATCCGAAAGCTTCAAGGCGGCATCCACGAAGGCGATCGTGAGCGACGTGTCATCGACCTCGATCACGGTGCCGGGTGCGGCGCTGCTTTCGACCTTTGCAGCCTTTCCGATCATGACCGCCGAGTCACCCAGCCACAGCTTGGGCAGGCACATCGGGTTCCAGTAGGTGCCGTGATCCAGCGCCCGGATCAGGCGTAGCGCCATTTCCGCCGACTGGTCGAACCGCACAAGGCCGTTGGCTTCTGGCCGGTCGGAAAGCGCATGGTAGCTGCGTTCGCTTCGGTCTTGCATGCGGCGGTTCGGCAGGCCGTTCGCCAATTCGGCAAGCAGGTCTGCAAAGCTGGTCAGACCGGCTTCGTAGCATTTCGTGTTGAGGGTGAGCGCGGTGTCATCAGGTGAGATGTCGAAGACACTCTGGACGAGGATATCGCCGGTATCGACTCCATCGTCGATCAGATGCCAGGTGATGCCATGGGTCGTCTCGCCGTCGATCATCGCCCAGACCGGGGCGTTCAACCCGGCGCGTTTCGGCAAGGGACCATCGTGAAAGTTGACCGCCCCCTTGCGGCCAAGCGAGAGGATTTCGGGCGGCAGGAGTTTCAAATTGGCAATACTGAGCACCCAGTCCACCGACACTCCGTCAAGCCGCGCGGCAAGATCAGCGCCATGCGCTTCTACGCGGATATTCCGGATTTCTGCCCAGTTCCTGAGATCATCACTGTCCGTGACCAGGGCCGCCAGCCGATGCCCCTCTTGCAAAAGGGTTTCCGCGCAATGCCGCGTCAGGCTTTCGTCACCGATGATGATGCTGTCGAATGAGGTCATGGATCAATCCACGCTGGTCTGAAGTTCGGGTTTGGGCAACCGGCCAATCGCGCGGATCGATGCGTCAGGTGTCGGTCGAAAAAGCGCGCGCAGGTCATGGGCGACAAGATCACGGAGGAAGCGCGGTGCATCCGTATTCGGCTTGCCTTCGATCCTCCGCCGAAGCCGCCAGAGCGATGTTCCGAACGCGTTGAGAGCCGTGGCGGCCACGCCATAGGCGCGCCCGAAGTTCTTGCTGTAGTAATACCACCGGCTTTCAAACCAGTAGGCGGGCGTGCGGACCCAGGTGCCCATTCCGGTCGAAACCGATCCGATATGGCAAATCCGGCTCTCGCGGACGAAGTGTACCTCGTATCCGGCGCGATGGACGCGCAGGCACAGGTCGGTCTCTTCGAAATACAGGAAAAAGGTTTCGTCAAAGAGGCCGATGTCGTTCAGGACACTCACGCGCGCCAGCATGGACGCGCCGACGATCCAGCCCACCGGCCCTGAGGCCTCGGGCACATGCAGCGGCAGGACATGGTTCTTCAGAAGCCGCGTCACGGGCCCCATGCGGATCGCGGATTCGAATTCCGAGGCAAGGCTGGGAAAGCGGAAAGCGCTGCAATGGTCAGCACCGTCTTCGCCGGTGATCCAGCTTCCGGCAATCGCCGCGTTCGGGTGGGCCGCAAGGTGGTCGACGAGGGCCGCGATCGCCCCGGGTTCAACCGATGCGTCGGGATTGAGGATATATACGAATTCCGCCGTGGGGCAGATCTCGAGCCCCGCGCGGATGCCGAAATTGTTTCCCGCGCCAAAGCCGCCGTTGCGGCCCGATTGCAGCACCTGAACCTCGAGATGATCCGGCCAGGTCACCGCCTGAACACCGTCCTGCATGCGTTGAAAAGAATCGTCCGGCGAGTCGTTGTCGACGAGCACGATCGCACCGCCAAAGCCTGCCATCGCGGCCGCCGCCGATTGTGCCGCGACGACCGAAAGGTCGGGCGTTTTATAGTTAAGAACAATTACAACGATATCGGTCACACCAGTCACTCCGCAGCCTGCGTCGGCTCAAAACTCAATACTCTGCCTTTACCTTCCGTCGCCGCCTCGGTCGTGGCAATGACATTGCGCAAATAGCTTGCCATGACGCGGACATTGGGTTCCAGAACCATGCTGTCATGGTCTCCCGGCACTTCGAACACCTCGATCTGCGGCGTGTACTGGCCCCAGTCGTTGTCATTGAAAAGATAGGCGCGTTCGTGGTTCACCCAGCGGCCCCCGGACACTTTCCAGGTGCCGACAAGCGGCGGACGGAACAGCGCGATCCGCCCGTCCCACGGTTGCATCCTGTAGGTCGCGACGGCATTCAGAAACGCCTGTTCGATCTCGGCATTGTGGAAGCTGTGGGCCGTTCGGGTCTCGTCGGTCGTCTTGCGCTTTTCGATCTCCCAACGGATGCGATTGCGCAGCCAGACAAAGGGATAGGCTGCGCCCTTACGCCGGGTTTCCTGCCACTGGATCAACAGCCGGTCCTTGCGGGCAAGCGGACGACGCTGCGGCAGCGGCGTGTCGAGCAGCACGACCAACGCAACCTCGTCGCCCATCGCGCAAAGTTGGTGCGCGATGTCATAGGCGGTGATGCCGCCACCCGAGAAACCGCCGATGAAATACGGCCCGTGGGGTTGGACCTGCTTCATCTCGGCGATGTAATCCCGTGCCGCGTCCTTGATGGTGCTGTGCGGGGTTTCGTCGCCGTAGAGGCCCTTGGCCTGAAGACCGTAGAACGGCCTGTCCGACCCCAGAAGCTGGGCCAGGTGACGCAGGTTCAGGACATTGCCGAACATGCCCGCCACGAGGAAGAACGGGGCTTTCCGACCGCCTTCACCGTCATGCATCGGAACGATATGCTTGAACCGTCGGCTTGCTTTTTTGGGCTGCCTGTCGGTTTTCTGGTGCGTGTCCGAAATGCCTGTACGGTCCTGGATCAGGCTGGCGCAGGCGCGGATGGTCGGGGCTTCGAACAGGACCGAGATCGGGAAATCGACATCATACGTCTTGCGGACCTTGGCAAACAGGCGAACGGCGATCAGGGAATGTCCTCCAAGATCGAAAAAACTATCTTCCACTCCCACGTTCTGGACACCCAGCAGGTCTTCCCAGATGCCGACAAGCGTACGTTCGATCTCTGTCTCTGGCGCAACGTAATCTCCGTCCAGCTGAGGACGGTCGAATTTCCGCATTTCTGAACCGGTGTCCGCGCTTGCACCGGCTTGCTCGATCAGCGCATCCATGTCGAGCGAGGACACATAGATCTGCGACGCGTTCTTGCCCAGCGCACGTCGGAAGGCATCGGCACCGTCTTCGGGCCGGATACCCTGTGACAGATTGTGCTGAAGCCGCTCTTCCGCCGCTGACAAGGGCTGGGTCGAACGGCTGAAGTCGGCGGGTTCGAATTCGGACTTGCCGACCTTGAAAGGCGCGGTCAGGGCAGAGATGTCGGCGAGGCGCCTGATGGAGAACCCCTCGATCTCCATGCAGACGGTGCCGTCGGGCGCCGCAAGGGTGATGTCAAAAGCGGCGGTTTCATCTTCGTTGCGGTTGCTCGCAGCCGACCGTACCCAGCTGACGATCCGATCGGGAAACCGATGATAGACCCGGACCGTGTCGTAGGAAACCGGCACCCAGAGCGTATCGGCTCGGTAGCCTTGGATCAGATCCATTGCCCAGCCTGTGGCGATGTCCAGAAGGGCTGGATGGTAATGCCAGCCTGCGTCATCGCGCGCCGCCGGGCTGAGCGACAGGTCGGCGATGCCTTCGCCCTGGCCAAAGGCCATGCTGTCCAGCACTTTCCAGCGCGGGCCGAAGGCAAGCTGCGTTTCCTGCGGTGCCTGGAGTTTGCCGCCGTTGCTTGACCTGCGCGCGGCGCCGCACCGGGCACGGATCGCCTTGATATCAAGCGGTTTGGGCTGCGCCTTTGGGATCAGGGACAAATCGGCCGAGACCGTCGGAGCGAACCCCGCGCGCCCGTTGAGGGCGCAGCTGCCGAGAACCTGCATGTGATAACCTTCGTCCCCCCGGGACAGCCGCACTCGAATGTCGCGCTCGGCGGTTTCGGCCACGTGAAGCGGGCGCAGGAACGTCATGTTGCGGATGGCAAAGCTATCGGTTTCGCCCTGTCCGCGCAGCGCCTGGGCTGCAAGGGTCAGATAACCCGATCCCGGAAAAACCGCGTCTCCCTGTTTGGTCCGGTGTTCGTCGATGAACCAGTCTTGCGGTGTATATCGCGCCTCGAAGAGGCGGTGACCGGACGGATCGAACCCGGTCTTGTGCAGCAATGGCAGATCGATCGTCGTCAGCGCTGTCGGCTCTGCCTCGCCCACCCGCTCGGCCAGTGCGTCGGCTGCCATCCCGACCTCGGACCAGATGCCCCAGTTGATTGCCAGGACCTTGGTCCGGTCCGCCTTTCGCGCCTGCGCATAGGCATTGAGGAATTCATTCGCCGCGACATAGTCGATCTGGCCGGCAGGCGCGGTCTGGGTCGAGGATGACGCGAAGAGCACGATGAAATCGGTCGCGCCATCTGGCAAAAGCTGATCCAGAACCTTCGTCCCATGGATCTTGGCCGAGAAAACCTGTTCGACCGAGGCGGTTGTCTTGGACAGAAGCGGCGCGTCATCCATCACGCCCGCGGCGTGGATCACGCCGTCGATCCTCGTGCTGCCTGCAAGCGTCTCTTCGACCACCTGTGTCATGTCGGTCAGGTTGCAGACATCTGCGGCATGGGTGCGGACGGTCGCACCCAAGGCTTCAAGTTCCTGTACGGCGCGGATACGGCGCGCGTCCTTGTCCTGTGGCGCATGACGCTGGAGGTAGCGATCCCACAGCGCCCGGTCCGGCAGGGCATTGCGGGCGGTCAGAACCAATGTGCAGCCTTGTTCGGCCAGAGATTTCCCGATGCTGAGCCCGATTCCACCGAAACCACCGGTGATCAGGTATGTGCCGCCGGGCCGGATCATCGCATCGGTCGCGGCCTCAAGGGGGGATTTCCGCAGCGTCTGTTCATAGCGTCGCCCGGACCGGAGCGCGGCCACACCCGAGCCGGGTTCGGCGATCATCTCTTCGATGACCTGCTCGGTCAGTGTCTCTTGCGCCGCTCCGTAAGCCGACTGGCGCGCCGCCCGACCCAGAAGCGCCTTCGTCGGTTTGGTCGGCAGACAAAGATCGACCGAACATACGGACAGACCGGGAATCTCTCTCGGGATGACCCGGACGGGACCGGACAGGATGGCCTTTTCCGGGATCGTCAGCCTTTCATCACCCAAGGCAGCAGCCCCTTTGGTAAAGACCGTGATCTGCGTGGGCTTGGGCAGTGTATCGTCGGCAATCGCTTGGGCGATGAACATCAGCGAATAGAATCCGTGTTCCTGCATCCGGTGGAAAAAGCTGGATCCGGGACGATGGCTCTGGTCCTTGGTGACGCCCCAGAAATGCGCGATGCGGCTGGGAACCAGCCCTTGCGAGAGCATGTCGCGGAACAAGAGGTCGTAGCCTTCGCGCCCGCGTTCGGGGGCCAGCACATAGGTGCTTTCGTCAACGCGGGCAAAGCTGTCGCCCGGCCAGACCTCGACAATGGAATGGCCCGCCGCGCGCAGTTTCTTGGCGGCGGCCGATGCCACGCCGGCATCATCCATGAACATCAGCCAGCTTTGCGGTTCGGCCTTGTCGAGTTCATGGCGCACGTCCACAGGCGTGGCTGCGTATTTCGGACGCCATGCCGGCACCCATCCCCAGTTCTCGAGACCGTCGATCCGCGACAGGTATCGCGAAACCGATTGCGTCTGAGGCTTGCCGGGTTCGATGAAGTATCGCGCACGCTGAAAGGCATAGGTCGGCAAGGGCACACGATTTCGGCGCGCCTCGCCCCAGATCTGATCCCAGTCGATCTCTCCGCCCAGCGCCCAGATTCGCCCCAGCACTTCGAGCATGTAGCGGTCGTCCTCGATGTCCTCGTCGGGGTGCCGCAGGCTTGACAGCACCTGGTTTGCGCTGATCCCCTCGCTCTGGCGCGCAAGCGCGGACAACGCCTTGCCGGGCCCGACCTCAAGATAGATACGGTTGGATTTGTCCGACAACGTGTCGAGACATTGCGCAAAATGGACTGTCCCGCGCAGGTGAGACACCCAGTAATCCGGGCTTGTCGCCTGATCGTCCGTCATGAACGCGCCGGTTCGGTTGGACGTGATCGGGATCTGCGGTGGGTTGAGGGGGATCGTGTTCAGATAGGCACGGAAGCGCTCGAGGATCGGATCCAACATCCGCGAATGGGCCGCAATGTCGATCGGAATGCGCTGGCAGTCGATATCGCGACGCTTCAGTTCCTGTTCGAGCGTTGCCAGCGCTGTAATCGGACCGGAAGCCACGCTGAGGCCCGGGCTGTTGATCGCACCCAGGTCAAGCGCATCTCCCAGCAGGGGTTCGAGTTCGTCGGCAGACAACGCTACCGAGATCATGCCGCCTTTTTCGATCGTGTCGAAAAGGGTGCCACGCAGATGCACAAGCCCGATGCAGTCTTCGAAAGACATCACGCCTGCCACACATGCCGCAGTGTTCTCGCCCATCGAATGGCCCGCCAGCGCCGAGGGATGGATGCCCCAGCTCATCCAGAGCCGGGACAGCGCGTATTCCACGATCATGATCAGCGGCAGTTGCAGGGATGGTCTGCGCAGGGCTTCGTTCGCCTGACGCTCTTGACCCTGTTCCGGCAGCCACAACGCACGGATGTCACGGGATTCCAAAGCCTGAAGGTGGTCCAGGCCTCGGTCCATCCACTCGGCAAAGACCGGTTCGGTCTCGTAGAGATCACGGGCCATGCCCGCATATTGCGCGCCACCTCCGGGAAAAAGGAAGACCGTTTCGGGATTGGACAACGCTTCGTGGGTGTGCACGCGTCGGGCATCGGTCTGCTCGAGTTTCCGCGCTGCGTCCTGGTGATCGGATGCGACCACGATGCGCCGCTTCTCAAAGGCGCGACGGCCCGTCCGAAGGGTCCACGCGATATCTGCCAAAGGCTGATCGGGATGCGCGCGCAGATGTGCGGCAAGCTGTGCCGCATTTGCGTCAAGTGCGGCCTTGTTGCGACCCGACACCGCGAGGATCTGGAAGGGCCAGTCGCTGGCCTCTGACGGGCGCGGCGCAGGGGCTTCTTCCAAGACGACGTGGGCATTTGTGCCGCCGACCCCAAGCGAGTTCACACCAGCCCGGCGGGGGTGATCGGTTCGTGGCCAATCGGTCAGGCGGTCATTCACCCGGAATGGCGAGGTTTCAAAATCGATGGTCGGATTTGGTTGCTCGTAGCCAAGACTGGGCGGCATCTGGTGGTGGTGCAGCGCCATCGACGCCTTGATGAGGCTTGCGACCCCGGCAGCCGTGTCGAGATGACCGATATTCGTCTTCACCGAGCCGATCCGGCAATGTCCTACCTTGTCGCTTGTCGCCTGGAAAGCCTGCGTCAGGGCCGCAACCTCGATCGGGTCGCCCAGGTAGGTGCCGGTGCCATGGCATTCGACATAGTCGATGCTGTCTGCGGTGACGCCGGCGATGGCCTGCGCTTCGGCAATGGCGTCGGCCTGTCCGTCGACGGAGGGCGCGAGATATCCCGCCTTGGCCGCGCCATCGTTGTTCACGGCGCTGCCCTTGATGACCGCCCAGATGTGGTCGCCATCGGCCAGCGCGTCGGACAGACGCCGCAAGACGACGACACCCGCGCCGGAGCCGAAAACGGTTCCCTGCGCCCGATGGTCGAACGCGTGGCACTGACCGTCCGGTGACAGGATCTCGTTCTCCTTGTAGAGATAGCCCTGCCCCTGTGGCAGTTCGATCGTCACTCCGCCTGCCAGCGCCATGTCGCATTCACCATTGAGCAATGACTGGCAGGCGTAATGCGTCGCCACCAGAGAGGTGGAACAGGCGGTCTGAACGTTCACCGAGGGACCATCGAGGTCGAAGATGTGGCTGACACGTGTGGTCAGGAAATCCTTGTCGTTGCCGGTGTGGCGCAGCAGGAACATCCCTGTGCCTTCGACAAGATCGGGATTTGAGCACAGGTTGAAATAAAAATAGCTTCCCATCCCACAACCGCCGAAGACACCGATACGGCCCTCGTGCCGCTCGGGCATATGACCCGCGTTTTCCAAGGCTTCCCATGCGCATTCAAGAAACGTGCGATGCTGAGGATCCATGATGGCCGCATCCTTGGGCGACAGGCCAAAGAACTCCGCATCGAAGTGATCGAACCCGTCCAGCGTGGCAGCATATGGAACGTAATCGCGATGCCGAAAAAGGTCCGGCGGCACTCCGGCGACTGTCAGTTCGTCTTCGCTCAATCGCCGTATCGACGTGACACCGTCGCGCAGGTTGCGCCAGTATTCCGCCAGCGTTGCCGCACCCGGCAGATGCGCGGACATGCCGACAATCGCGATATCGCCTTCCGCCGCCGTTTCGGGCGCGGGTGATCGGTTCGTCATATTCGTATCCTGATCGTCTGGATAGGCGGATTACCGCACAAATATGATAAAACTAGGGCATCGGTGGTGATACAGGGACTCGTTTTTCCAGGCCCCCGGCAGGTTCAAAGCGCCGCGAGGTCCGCCAAGGCCCCGGCATTGACCCAGACCGCAAACGCGATGATCCCGACCCCGACAAGCCCGTAGACGATGTCATGTGCGGGATCCCAGGCACCGACATGGCGTGCCATCCAAACGACGAATGGATAGGCCGCAATCCCGGCAACCCCTACTCCGACAAGAGCCCCGAACAGGCCCCCCCAGCCCAGCCCCGCCAACAAGCACGCGACCGTCAGGACAGCGCGCGCCGCGGACAGCACGAAAAAGCGCCGCGAATCTCCGGCGGCCAGTGCAGCTTGTTCGTAGGTCAGCACGACCACCTGCGGGATCTGCATCGCCGCCACGAGAACCACCACGGCACCGGCCATGAAGTAGCGTGGATCGTAAAGCAGGTCGATGAGGAGCACACCCGAAACCGACACCGCACCGGTCAGGCCCAGCATGGCCGCGGTTAGTAGAAAACGCATTTTTTGAAGCTTGCGAAAGTTCTCGGCACTGTCGGCCGGGGGACGCTCTCGGTAGACCGGGATCAAGACCTTGCGGGTCATGAAACCGCCCATGAGGATCGGAAAACTGGCCAGGAAAAAGCCGATATTGTAAATTCCGAACTGGTCCAGCGGCAGGTATTTCCCCAGCAAAAGCTTGTCGCTTTGCATGAACAGGAACCCGCAGATCGTGCTGAGGAAAATCCATTTGCCGAAGCCGATCAGCTCTTGCGCGGCTTCGGGTTCCCATTGAAAGCGGTTGCTCGGTCCTGGCAGGAACAGACTGTAGAGCACCAGCAAGACAACGGCCGAGGCGACCCCGCTGATGACAAGCGCCCAAACCGAATGCAGCACCCAGGCCAGGAACACCGCGACCAGCAAGCCGACGATCTGGGCAAGCAAATCCAGCCCGGTCAGGCGCCCAAGAAGCAGGTGACGGTTGGCGGTATCCATACGGGTCGGGTTGAACCCGGCAATAAATAGGCTGATCCCCGCACAGGGCAGGATCCAGGCCAGAAGCGGTTCGTCGTAGATCTTCGAAACCGGGACCGCGATGGCGCAGGCAAAGGCCCACAGCAAGGCACCGCGGATGACCTGAATGGTCCACGCAGTGTCGAGGAATTTCTGATCGTCCCCACGTTTCGATTGCATGATGGCCGGGCTCACACCGACATCCGAGAACATCGCAAGGCCTTGCATGATGACGGCGACAAGCGCCATCAAACCGAAGGCTTCGGGGAACAACAGGCGCGTCAGGATCAGATTCGAGGCAAGGCGCAAAGCCTGGCTCGTGCCGTAGCCGCCAAGCGTCAGGATCGACGATCGCATGAAGCGCGCGCTTAGCGAACCTCCGCGCAATCTGGCCAACAGGACATCCATCACCGACCTCGGCTCCAGCCCGTGTCAATCGGGCGGGTCAACTTGACCGCCAGGGCAACACCCGCATAGACGGCAAAACCCAGCGGGTCCTTGAAGGCGAGCTGGACTTTCTTCCGCATCGGGAACATTGGCTTGTCGTCATTGGACATGAGTTCAGGATAGAGATGTCTGATCTCATCCACACCCGCATTCTGGCGCCGCCGCACGCGGACCAGATTGGACCAGCCCTCGACCAGGGGCCACGTATAGGCCGCTTTCACACTGACACGCTCCTCGGGTCGGAAACTCAGCCTGACGAACGTGTCGTCGGAAATGATGTCCGGAAACCTGCCCCAGCGCATCCGGCCGGCCGCGTTGACGGCAAAAAGGCCCGCTCCCGGAACCCCGTGTTTCATGAACGGAACCTTGGCATAGATCCGGGCATAGGCGCGCGTCGCCCAGGTTTTCGGCTCGACCAGGTACAGTGTGCCGCTCGCGTAGCGC
The DNA here is from genome assembly GCF_020055635.1 of Marivita sp. Lineage (GTDB taxonomy): Bacteria > Pseudomonadota > Alphaproteobacteria > Rhodobacterales > Rhodobacteraceae > Marivita. Next base: position 94,978 of record NZ_JAIPUT010000003.1, read on the forward strand.
GGTTCTGCGGTGTTCAATGCGGTGTAAAGATCGGACAACAGATGCTTCGAAATCTCGACATCGGCGTCAAGATAAATCCGGATTGCCCCGCGCGCGGCCTTGTCACCTGCATTCAGAGCCCCGAGCTTGCCACCTTCCTTGCGGTCAAGAACCCCCAGCTCGAGACCTTTCGCAGCAAAGGACCCTACCGCGTCAAGCGCGACAGCCGTTGTCCGGTCGCGACTGCCATTGGATATGACGATGACCTCGAAAGGGGCGGGATATGGCCATTCGCTTTGCAACACCTTTTGCAGGCACGTCCCGATCAGCGCCTCCTCGTTCGAGGCGGGGATCAAGATGCTGAGCGCCGGCAGGGTTTCGGTTGAGGAACCGCTGGTGTTCGGCGGCATAAAGGTCATTCCCATGGCATGACGAGAGGGGCTGAGAGGGTGCCCGGATTGCATAGGATCATGTCAAATTTAAGGATAGCGGGAAAATGCCATGTTATTCCCCCGGCTGACCCGAGTGGTGTTTCTTCAGCGCGCGCCAGCGCGGATTGTCATCGTTCAAATGGCGCAACGCCCCCCAACTGCCCCACTGGCTGGGTGGCGCGACATCGACAAACGCATTGAACGGGCTGTCCGTGAAGCGCGCCCAGGCCGCAAGCGCCTCGTCGTATAGGGTGCCCATCTGCTCCGAGTAGTTGAAAGCGATCAGGAAGGCGACCAGGCGTTCATCCTGATGTAACTCGCCAGTTGCCGCGGCATGGGTGCCGCCTTCATACATGATCAGTTCCAGCCCCGCATCTCGAGCCGCAGCGGCATGGTAGGGCCAAAGCGTTTCCGTCAACTCTCGCAGGGAACCGTCGCGAACCTGCGTTTCGGCAAACTCCAGCACATCGTCGAACCTGTGCTGCTGCACATACTCACGCAAGGCTACACGCGACAGCCCCTCGGCTTCGCCAGCCAATTCCGCGGCGGTTTCTGCCTCGTCGAGCACATCTTGAAGGGTAGCGGGCTCTCCAAGTTCATACCCGAAATACCCGGTGACCGCGTATGCGTCGAACATTTCTGCCGGCGGCCTTCCAAGTGCGGCGGTAGCATTTTCACCGAACAAGGCGGCTTTCTCCAGCTCCGGCCAACCGGTGTGCACAGACACAACACGTTTAAGTCGTGCATTTGCCTCTTCACCAAAGACCTCTGTCCAGATGGACATGATTTCAGCCGAACGCATGCCGTAGAATTGCATCCAGCCGTCGCCGATTTCGCCCCAAAGCTTTTCGGCCTGCTGCGACGCCCATTGCGCCTGGTGAAAAATGAAATTCCAGACCTCGTTGGAGTACTCGACATAGACTGTCTGTTCGGGCGCAAGCGTGTCATGCACTGTTTGCGCAAACCTTCGCACCAGGTCGTCATTTGACAGATGTGGAAGAGCGAACCACGCGTCCGCGCCGATCCGATTTGCCAGTTCGATCATGACCGGCAATGGAACCCCGCGCCATGCGTATGAAAAATCGCTGGTTTTGGGCAAGTCTTCCCATGTCTGAACAGTAGAATTGTTCGTGTCCATCCAATCCATGAAACGAACGGTCTCGGTCCTTTGCAGGTGGGTCAGCCAAAGCGGATTGAACACCTGTTCTTCACCGAGCTGCTGAAGATGGCGCTCATGTACGATACGGATATTCCGGATCGGGTCATCGACGTCGGTCGCGCTGATCGCGATGCCAACAGCACCGGCGCCCGGTGTGTAGGAGAACACCCGCAGCCCCGGCCCTCTCTTGATGACGCGACCGGAACCGGTGACGCCCAGGCTGCCCTGGCCATCAAAGGTCACGTGATAGCGCCCCGCAAGGTGAGAGGCGTCGTCGGGCTGATCCGTCAGAACCAGTGTTTCCAGCTTTGTGATCTCGGTCGGAACACGTCGTGGCCATCCATTCGCGTCGAAGACCCCGTTGCGCAGCATGGTCTCGAACTCCAGCCCGCCCCACCGACCGGGAAGGTGTCCGATCCAGGGGCGCGCGGATTTCATCAGATCGATGAACGGATGCTGCGTCGACCAATCGGAAATGCCGTTCAGCCCGAAAGCCATGCCACGTTCGGCGGTGCCCGCGGCAAAGGCTGGCGAGGAAAGGACCGCCATCCAGATTGAAACCACGGCACAAGCCAAGGTTTTGAACGCATCCTGGTGCACGTCAAAAATCCCGACGAGGAGTGGTTATGGCGAGGTCTCTATTCGGCATATCGTTCCAAAAGCGACTTACGGACAATTTCAGCCTCTTTTAGCTGGCTTTGCGCAACGGCGACAGAGACTTGATCTTTGCGCCCGCGTTCTTCTCCTGACCCGGAGACCGGATCTTGCCCGGGATCCTCCGGCATTCCAAGCGCTTGGATCTCTGCGATCGCATCCGGATCTCCCAAGACGGGCGCGGTTGTGGGTTTGGTGTTTACCAACTGACTTGCCTCGTCAAAAAATCCCTCCTGATCAAGCCGCTCGGCCATCAGGGAAAGGTCCCTATCCGACAGAACCATGTTCAACTCTGCTGTTTTCAGAGCGATCTCGACAAACGGCACGCTGTCGGCATGTGCCACAAGATGCTCTACAAACCGCGAAACGGCATCCGCTTTTTCTTCAAGCGTCAATGGCGCACCCGATTTCAGTTCGGACGCGGCATCGAAATATCGCCTGTGCTCTAGATAAGATGCAAATGCCGCGTGCCAGCTTGCCTTTTCGAAATCCGTGTCGCGCAGTTCCAGCGACACCGCAGCAAGCGCATCCGGATCGGCCTGCATTTCAGTTGTTGCGGCGTCGCGAACCGGCTTTCGATCCTGCAAGGCAAGCTCAGCCTCGCGATGGGCCATCAGGTCGGCAAACATCGCCTGCCCTGCCTCGTCGAGAAGCCATTTCAGCCTCGGGAAAAGCGCGATCTGGAGGCCAGGCGGCAACCTGCCAAAACTTTGCAACATTATTATCTTCAAATCGTTCGGCGTGGCCGTTCCCGACTGCACCGACGCGAACAAGAGATCATGCAGAGGATTGCAATGAGTCAACTGCTGCCTTGCGCCAGTTTCGGAACCGTCGATCAGAGCCACGACATCCAGAAACAGCAAGCTCTGTTGAGGGTTTGGCTCGAGCGCGGCAAAGGCATGCTTCGCCTCCTCGATCATCCCGTTTGCGAGGTACTTGACAACTGATTGACGTATCGACGTTTCCAAGGTTTCGAAACCGATCAGGTCAGGGCCGCGCTCCTTTTCCGGAGCCGTCACATGCTCCCAGATTTCCTGTGTCCATTCACAAGCTGACACATCTGGTGTGTTGTCTTCAGTCGCCATTTCAGGTGCGGGTTCTCGATCCTGTTCACTGGGCCCGATAACCGGCAGATCGACGAAGCCCTTGATATGGGCGCTCTGGCCAATCTGCTCTGCAATCTTTTTCGTCAGAGCATCAACAAACTTGTAGTCGAGGTCGAAAGACCTGTCCGGCTTGCCGGAAACAGTCGCGTCACGCCCCAAGTCGAACCTCCTTTCCGACCAGACCGGGAAAACCGGTAGTGTCACAGTCGGCAGGTTGGTCGGCGCAGGCACATCCATAACGATAAGTTGCGCATTTTCGGTCCGGGCGGTGGGCATGCAGTCACAGTTCAAAGCAAATTCGAGACTGTCGGGAGTGCCCGTTATTCTACCAATGCGCTCTGCGCTTATCCGGTCGAACAACCGGCTCGCATCAAGCGCGGTGATCGTCGGTCGCGTTGTCATCCGAAAAAGTCTTGGGCGCACTTGTTCGAGTTCAACGCTGGATATCGGAAGCTCTGTCGATATCGTTACCCGTGTGAAGTCTTCATGTTCTCCAGCACGGACGGTGCCGAGATTCGCATCCGCAGAATCCGGCTGCAGGGTCAGGCAGACGAAAATGAACAGGAAGACTCGCTCAAGCATAGCTTTTCAACGATCGCAACGCCTCATCCAAGGCGGAGAAGCCGGGCCGAAACTGATGCGGTATGCTCTGCCGTGCGACCTCTAGACACATCTTCGGAGGATGTTGGTGAAGATGCGACACGAATACCTCCTTGATAGCTCGGTAGAAGTTGATGTCGTCATCGGCAGCGGCTTTGACCTTGAGCGCAAAAGGAGAAACCAGGCAATAGGCCAGAAACACGCCGAGGAATGTCCCGACAAGCGCGCCGCCGATCAACTTGCCCAGCACTTCCGGAGGCTGATCGATCGAGCCCATGGTCTTGATGACGCCGAGAACGGCCGCGACGATCCCGAGGGCGGGCAGGCCGTCGGCAATGGATTGCAGCCCGTGTACCGAATGCTCCAGATGATGTTTCGTCTCGTCGATCTTCTTGTCCAAAAGCTCTTCGACCTGCATCGGATCATCATAGTTCATGGACGCGGAGCGCAACGTGTCGCAGATGATGTCAAGCGCGGCGTGGTCTTTCAGCAGTTTCGGAAACAGCAGAAAGATCTCGGAATCCTGCGGGTTGTCGATATGACCTTCAAGCGCCACCGGATTTTTCCGAGCCACCGAAATCAGCTGATAGAGAACCTGAAGCAGGAGGTTGTAATCCTCCGATTTCCATTGGCTGCCCTTGAAGACCTTCAGCGTATCTTTGGCGGTCTGCTTGAACGAGGCAAAGGTATTGCCCACGGCAAAAGCACCAACCGCGGCGCCTCCGATCATCATCATTTCGAACGGAAGCGACTTCAGGATGATGCCAAGCTTTCCACCTGCCAGCAGATAGCCGCCGAAAACCATGACGAAGGTAAAAGCGATGCCTGCCAATGCGATCATGTGGATGCGTCCTTTCAAGTGGCTTTGGTGCCGTCACATCACGACAAATTCTGCATGAAGCGCCCCGGCGGCCTTGATCGTCTTGAGGATGTCGATGAGATCATTCGGAGTGATGCCAAGCGCGTTCAGACCTGTGATCACGTCAGAAAGCGTGGTGCCCCCGGGCACTTCAGCCAACGAAACGGCAGGCGCGTTCTCGATCTGGGCTGCGGTTCTGGGCACCACAACGGTTTCACCTTCCGCGAACGGGTTCGGCTGGACCACGACAGGCTGTTCCTGGACAGTCAAGGTCAGGTTGCCCTTGGACACAGCCACACGCGACACTCGCACGTTTTCACTGATCACGATTGTTCCCGACCGCTGATCCACCACGACCCGGGCAAGCGTGTCCGGCTCGACCCTCAGGTTTTCGATCTGCGCAAGGAAATGCGCCGGAGACCGGAGGGTTGAGGCGTTCAGATTGACCAGCACCGTCCCGGAATCCGACATCTGGGCAACGGCATTTCCGGCGGCCACATTGATCGCGCGCTCGACCCGATACGCGGTCGAGAAATCCGGGCTTTTAAGGGCAATCGTCAGGTTTTCCATATCACTGAAATCAAACGCGACTTCGCGTTCGACTATGGCTCCGGACGGGATGCTTCCGGCTGTCGGCACGCCCTGGACCGTCTTTGCCGCATCGCCCTCTGCCACAATGCCGCCAGCAATGATCGACCCTTGGGCCACGGCATAAATCTGGCCGTCCGCCGCGTTGAGCGGTGTCATGACAAGTGTTCCGCCACGGAGGCTCGACGCATCACCGATCGCGGACACGGTGACGTCCATCCGCCCCCCCGCACGGGCAAACGGTTGAAGCTGACCGGTCACGATCACGGCCGCCACGTTTTTGGCCCGGAACTGTTCACCGGTCACGTTTACGCCCAGTCGTTCAAGGATGTTGGACATCATGTCTTCGGTGAAAGGCGAATTGCGAAGCCCATCCCCGGTTCCATCAAGACCCACAACGAGGCCGTATCCGACGAGGTCATTGCCACGCACACCCTCGAAATTGGCAAGGTCTTTCAATCGGACACCCTGAGCCAGGCTCAGGACCGGCAACAGGCAGAAAAGGGCGGCGAAAAAAAGCGGTTTCATCTCAAATACTCCGCCAAGGACGTGCGACCCTGCCGGGCCGCGACCCGATAAAAGACGTCGAGTTGCTGCTGGGCGGCCTCGAACTCCGACGCTGCTTCGAACTGATCGATACCCACAAGCGCCAAACGGTCGGATGCAAGTCTGGACAATTCCGCCTCGGATGACTGACGGGCTTTTTCTATGGCAGCTTCGGTCAGTCCAAGGCTGCTTCGTTCCTCGATCAATCGACCATTTGCCATGTTCAACTCTGTCCGAGCGTCTTCGAGAAGCAGTTTCTGTTCGGTCACCGAAAGGCCCGACCCCGGATCGGCGGCAAGAGCGGATTTCGCCAAGCCCTTGAGAGCGTCTCGGATGGCGTCATCGTCGGCGCGCAGCCCGAACGTGGCCGATTGGCCGGTACTGAGCGGAAGGGACATGAAACCCGTTTCAGACCCGCCATAGGCGGTTTCAAAGGGTCCGCCAGGATCGTCGAACCACGCGTCGACAACCAGTGCGACATCTTGTGCCGAAGCGGCGCCCGAGGCATCCAACCGCAACATGGCAAGCAGTTCGGATCCCGGTGGGAGGGGTTGCGAATTTGTGGCAGAGCCGGAAAAAAGATACCGACCGGCAACCTGCGCGTTCAGCGCATTGACAGTATCGACAAACACTTCGGCGCCGCTATCCGACAACATCTTGGCTTCGGAACGGGTTTCCAGTTGGGACACCAGCGACAGGCTGCCAACCAGCTGTTCTGATTGCTCCTGAATACGGGCAAGGACAGATTGCGTCGTGCCTCCGAAAATCGCAGCCTCGGCTATGCCACGCTGATGCTGCTCCACCAGAACAGCCTTCCGGTCCAGCAAGGAAACCGCCATCGTGGCACCACCAAGATGTCGGGCCTTGTTTTTTGCCAACCCGGTCGTTGCTTCCTGGGCGGCCGTGTTCGCACCATCGCCAAGCGCGGTTTGAAACCGGCTCGACAGCATGAATGACGCAAGATCTCCGATCGATCGCATATTGTATTCCTTCAAATTCCGAGAAGCTCTGACAGCATGTCATCGACCACTTGCACGACACGTGCATTGGCCGCGTAGGCTTTCTCCAGCGCGATCAGGTGCTGCAACTCCCGGTCGGTATTGACCCCGTCCACAGCAGTCGCCTGACGCGCGTCATCCAACCGAGCCCATGCGGAGCTTTTTGCTTCGTCCGACCGGACACGGTTGGATGCCACCTCGCTTGAGAGTTGCTGCAAATGTCCCACCAGCGTTTGGGCGCCGGTGTCCAATGCTGACGATCCAGGCAGCTGTTGTGCGGACATTTGCGCCTGGAGACCCATGAGGAGATCGGAATTGCCTGCATCTCCCTGCACCGCGGCGTTGATCCCGTCGCGCCATCGCCACAGTTCCGGACTTGTGCTGATCAAAGCCGCATTCAACGACACCCTGCCCGCAAGACCCGCTTCGTCTGCCACCGCGAAAGCGAGACCGGCGTCGGTGAAAATACCTGGATCGCCAGGGGACAGGGACGTATCCGGACCACCGGGACCAAACCGTTCGATGACATCTCGAGCGATGCCATCCAGACGGGCCTGGGACTTGGGCACAATGACGTCGCGAAGTTCGAAATGCGCGGCGAGCCCGCCACCGTTCAACATGCCCGCCCCGGGCACATCGACATCCTGCCCATCGATCTGAAGCCGCGAGACAAGACCATTGCCCACGTTCATGTGAGCAAGCACGATTGGCGTGCGGACGAAAGACAGCTTCACCGCGCTTTCGTCCAGAAGTGTGCGACCCTGAGCGGTGAAGACGGCGATTTTCCCGCTGTCCCGCTCGACCACATGGAGCGGAACGAATTCCGACACCTGATCGAGAACCGCATCCCGTTGGTCCATCAGGCCATTCGTATCCTGACCAAGGTGCTTGGCCGACATGATCCGGGCATTGAGATCTTCCAGCTGTGAGAGGCCCAGATTGATCTGGTCCACGCCAGAAGCAATCTGCTGGTCAGCTCGGCTTCTCAGATCGTCAAGCCCGTCACTGGCCGCGCGCAGCGAGGACACGAAGGTTTCGGCTTCGACAGAAAGGGATTTCAGCCTGGTATAGGAGGAGGGGTCGGATGCAGCGGAGAGCAACGCTGCCTCGAACCTCGTGAGGTTGCCTGCGATGGAGCCGAGTGTGTCGATGCTGCCGATCAGGCGCTCTGCGTCGATGTCAAACGCGGCGCGGGCGGAATGACCCGCATACTCGGCCGAAGCCATTCGTGTCTGGTATGCCAGGATCGGATCGGAATGACGGGTTACCTGTGCGACGCGAACACCCCCTGACGTCTGTTGGATATCGGTGGTCAGGATCAATTCACGTCGGCCGTATTCGGGGTTCAGTGCATTGGCGATATTTGCCGAGATGACCGTTGTGCCGCGCGCATTGGCTGTCAGACCACTTATTGCGTTGGAAAGGGCGCCGGAGAGACTCATGTCGAACTCCTCTCTAATTCCGAAAGGTTAGCGTTTGATATTGGTGGCTTCCTGCAACATCTCGTCGACGGTCTGGATGACTTTTGCATTCGACGAATAGGCCCGCTGGGTCCGGATCAATTCGGTCAGTTCATTGGCGATGTCAGTTGCGGATTCCTCGAGAGCGAATGACAGGATGTCTCCGACGGATCCGTTACCCGCGTCCCACAGGAAGAAACTGCCGCTTTCCGGGGTCGGCATGTAAAGCTGGCTGCCGACCGCGGCCATGCCATTGGGGTTGGGTATGTCCACCAACGGAACCTGATAGAGCGTCCGGGTCGTACCGGTGTCGTAGAAGGCATTGACCCGCCCGGTCTCATCAACCTCGACCGAGGTGACCTTGCCGACTGGTGCGCCATCACGGCTGATGTTGAACGGGGCAAAGATGTCGGAAAGCTGCGACAAGCCCTCGTTCAGACCCGGACGTCCGATATTGATGTTGATCGGGCCGCTTGGCGCTGTCACGGTCAGGACACCTGTTGCCGGGTCATATGGCCCGCCAGAAACGTCCGTAACGCCCAGAAGAGTGCCGCCCAGCGTACGGGCATCGTCGAATTCAAGGTCATACTGCCCGAGGATGGTGGCCGGATCAGCGCTGTCCACGATCTCGAGTGTCCACTGGTTGGACATGCCGGTTGCCGGAACGTTCGGCGTGAATGTCAGTTCAAGGCTCTCGGCCCGACCGAGGTTGTCGTAATATTCGATGGATTGCGTGAGCGGGTCGCCAACCGCTCCGGCCTCGGTTTGCGTGGCGGGCAGGTTGATCCCCAGATCGATCCGTGTTGTCGGTTCGCCGCTGAACTGGTTGACATTGATCCGTACGGGTTCCAGCGCTTCACTGGTGGCGCGCGGGTGGTTGGGAATTGATCCGTCGAGATTGGCTGGCCATCCGAGCAACATCTGTCCAGATGCCGTCCGCAAATACCCGTTGGCGTCGGTGCGGAACGAACCCGTGCTTGTCAGAAACATCTGTGGCGAGGCCGACCCCGCCAACACCTCGGTTGCCTGCGCAACCGGCAGGAAGCCACGCCCACTGACCGCAAGATCGGTCGGGTTCGAGGTTGTCATGATCGCGCTTTCCTGGTCGATATAGCGCTGCGTCGTGGTCCGCACGCCGCCAGCGGTGTAGGTACCGCCACCAGAGGTCACGACCATGGAATGGAAATTCGCATCGACCCGCTTGTAACCCGGTGTCTGGGAGTTCGCGATATTGTCGGAAATCGTTGCCAGGCGCGTCGCATTTGACGCGAGGCCGACAACACCCGCGCTGAGAGAAGAAGAGATCGACATGAATTGCGTTCCTGCTGTGGTGACTCGATATCCCCACAGCAATAGGGAGGCGACTTTAACAGCGGACTAACGGATAAAAGTCGATCTATTTCCGCGCAGCCAGGTCAATACCGAAGATAGATGACCTCGATCCGATTGTTGCGCGCAGCCATCAGGTTTTCAACCACCGGTTTCCGATCACCATAGGCTGTCACCCGACGCAGGCGATCCTTTTCAAGCCCGTATTCCCCAAGGAGTTCGGCAAACAGAAACGCGCGGTCGGAGGACCAATCCCAGACCGGATCCTCGATCCGCACCACCGGCACCTTGGCCACGTGGCCTTCAATCGACATGTCGTTGCCAAGAAGCCTGCTGGCTTCGCGGACGGCATAGGCAATCTCGTGCAGCAATTTGGTCGGCTCTGCGCCTTCGGTAAAAAGCGCCGTGTCTTCCGTGTCGAAGAATTCAAGCACAAGGCCTTCGTCGGTTACCCGCGTCACGACATGGCGCAGCCATCGGTCTTCGAGCAGGCTTTCGCCTCCAAGGCCGAGAAAGACATCTTCGACTTCCTTGAAAGCCTGCGCCTGGGCGGCTTCCTCGGCGCTGTCCTCGCCTCCGTTCGATGCATCGCCAGCGGTGTCGTGAAGCGAGCTTGCCCCGACTCCCATGCGAGGAAGAACATCCGCCGCGAACACGCTTTCTCCCATGAACATGCCGTCAGAACCGCTCGACAAGCGGCTGATCGGCGCTGTCGGGCTGAAATAATCCGCGATGCCTTTTCGCTGTTTCTCGGTTGTCGCGTTCAACAGCCACATCAGCATGAAGAATGCCATCATGGCGGTGACGAAATCGGCATACGCCACCTTCCAGGCACCGCCATGGTGCCCGGCTTCCATGATGATTTTCTTACGCTTGATGATAACCGGCGCGACATTTCTGTCGGTCGCCATACCCTACTCTCCTTACGCCCCGAAGCAGGCTTAGCAAGAGGGTGTGAACCACGCGTTAACACTTAAAAATCTAGGGGCTTCACCGATGCTTCGGTCACCTGCCGAAGCGCTGCGGGTCAAATGGACTCAGGTCCTGGTTTGCTGGCTGGTCCGCAATCAGACCCGCAACAAGCCGGCCGGTTTTCGGCCCGCAAGTCAGACCGACATGCTGGTGCCCGAAGGCGGTATAGACTCCGGACCGGCGCACCTGGCCGATCAACGGCATGCTGTCCGTGGTTGCCGGCCTATGGCCCATCCAGGTTTCCTCGCCCTGGAATTCCAGCGCAGGGAAAGTGTCCCTGATCTGGCGACGCAAGAGCTTAAGCGGCGCGTCGGACGCACCCGCCTCCAGGCCGCCCAGCTCGACTATGCCCGCACAGCGCAATCCGGCTTTCATCGGAGTTGCCACGAATTTGCCCGATGCGATCATCGAGGGCGCTTTGGGTCCTCCCGACGGGTTCTTCAGAACGATGTGATATCCCCGTTCGGTTTCCAGCGGGATGGTCAGTCCAAGCTTGGCCATCAGCGGTTTCGACCACGCCCCCGACGCCAGAACGGCGCGGTCACAGTCAATCGGACCAGAATCGGTGATCACCCGCGGTGCCGTTGCCTCGCCGGTCTCGATATCCGTGACATTCGCCCGCAGCACACGACCTCCCATGTCTTCGAACTCCGTGGCCAAGGCCGCGACATAGCCACCGGGATCGGTGACGAAACCATGATCCTTGACCACCGCAAGGCAGGTGATCTTGTTGCCGAAACTTGGATCGAACTCGTGGACCTGCGGGCCCTCGATCAGGGTTGGCGCAAACCCGTGTTGCCTGCGGATGCCCCAGGAATAGCTGTCCGCGTCGAATTCGGCGCGCGAGCCGTACGCGTAGACGTAGTCACTTTTGTGCAGGAATTCCCGCGCCTTGAGGCCTTCGGTCAGGGCAAGATGCTGCGCAACCGTGTCGGCGGTGAGGGTGTTCATATGGGCCGAGATGCGGCGCGTATCCGTGTCGTTGGCTTTGCCCAGGAACCGCAGCAGCCAAGGAGCGATCCGGGGCAGGTACGGCCAGCGCAGGAAGAGCGGATAGTCCGGATCCAGCAACATCTTCGGCGCATGCCACAAAAGCCCGGGCGTCGTGACCGGCACCATGGCGCAGGCCGCAAGCAACCCGGCATTTCCGAAAGAGGCCCCCTGCCCCGGCGCGTCCCGGTCTACCAGGATCACGTCTTGTCCAAACCGACGCAGCCAGATGGCGGTCGAGACGCCAACAATGCCTGCGCCGATGACAATGACCTTCTTTTTCACCCGGACGCCTCCTTCGCTGCGCTTCTTTTCGCGGGGATTCCCGGCCAAGACAAGGCGCGTCGAGACAAGAGGGATGGCCATGCGCCGGATCAAGGAGACGCACGCCTTAAATCCCGGCCTGTCAGAGCGCTTGAATTCTGATCGCGGCGGGACAGATCAAGTGTGTCCCGGAGGGAAATGTGATGCGAAATGCCTTCGTCAGCGTCGTCGTCTCGAGCTTGGCTGGAACGGTTCCTGCGTTTGCTGACATTTTCCACCGCGAGACCATCCCGAACTTGCGCGCGGTGAGCATTGCCTATGATGCCGAGGTCTGTGGCATCTGGATCGCCAATGAAAGCCGCAAAATCCTCTTGCTCTCGACCTTCGGCAAGGAACTGCGCCGCTTCGACACCGGCATGTCCTCGGTACGAAGCCTGACAGTTGATGAAGGTAGTCTTCTGATCGCCAACGGGTGGGGAGACTTTCGGCGTCTTGATCGGGACGGAAGACCCATCGACGCACCTTTCAGGCTGAGCGCCACGCTTTACGACACCGAAGGCCTGCACCGCGATGCGGATGGCAGTTACCTTGTCGTCGAGGATGATCCGTCCCGTCTGCTTAGGGTCGCGCCGGATGGCACGGTGTTGATGGAGCTCTTCGGCGACAGCTTCGACCCCGCGATGACCGAACCGCAGGGTGTCACGCGGGATCCCTATTCCGGCAACATCCTTGTGGTGGACGACAACGAGGGGCTCAACAGCCTGTTCGAACTGGCACCGGACGGGCGCGTCCTGTCGGTCACCCCTCTCTCCGAGTACGGGTTCGACGCCGAAGGCGTGGCGCTCCAACCAGAAACCGGGACGCTTTACGTGGGTTTCGACGGCGGGCAGGCCCTTGCCATCTTCGATTGGCTGCCGACAGAGATCACAATCGACAATCCTTTGGAGCGCGGCCCGGACTGTGCCTATTCCTGAAGGTCAGGATTGCACTTCGACCATTTCCGATCGGACGAACCGGACGTTCCAGAAAAGCAATCCAACCACCGCGGTTCGGCCACCCGCAGGTCGCTGCCCAGCAGCACACGGTCCAGTCCGGACAGCGAGACCAGCTGTTCACGCATGCGCTTGATCATGTCGGCCAGGCGGTGCTGTTCGGCCGCGTGCCTGAGGACCGTCAACAGTCGGCGTGGCTCGAAGGGTTTTTCCAGAAACGAATAGGCCCCGTTCTGGATCGCGTCCACGGCCATCGGGATGTCCCAATGCGCCGAGATCAGAACAAGCGGCGGCGACGGTCGTTTTGCCTAAATCGGCTGACCAAGCTCATGGGTGATCGACGCGGAAAGCTGACCCAAGGCCGCCAACTGCTCTTTCCGCGCCAATTCGCTCCAGCGTGCTTTCGTCGATCGACAGGACATAGGGCAGATGTTCGAGCCGCGTCAGCGCGTCGTCGATCGATGCGGCGAAAAATTGCGCGCGCTCGGGCGTCTGCGCCGCTTCGGTCCGCAGGAAATACGACGCCAACGCCAGATAGCTGCCCAGGGTCACGAGGCACAGCCCGGTCACGGCCGCCAGCAGCAACTGCCCGCGCCTGTGTGGCGAATCGCTTGAAAAGCGAGAGGAGGGCGACACCGCTTGATTGATCTTCCGACCTATAGCGAAAGATGTCCTACGACGTCACCGACAAACAGCACGGTCGCTTCGCGCCGACCGGGTCAAGACCCAAAGACCCCAAGATCCAGAGTTCAGGTATTGTCGCCCCGAATGGCGTCACAGACCGCGTCCGTGACTTCCTGCGTGGTCGCAGTGCCTCCAACATCCGGCGTGACGATGCCGTCGGCGCACACTTTCTCGACCGCCCGCATAAGGCGGGCAGAGGCATCCGCCTCGCCCAGATGATCCAGCATCTGGCTTGCGGTCCAGAACGTGGCCACGGGATTTGCAATGCCCTTGCCGGTGATGTCGAAGGCCGATCCGTGGATCGGCTCGAACATCGACGGAAAGCGGCGTTCGGGGTCGATATTGGCGGTTGGCGCAACGCCCAGCGATCCGGCCAGCGCACCCGCCAGATCGGACAGGATGTCGGCATGCAGATTGGTCGCCACGATCGTATCGAGCGACTTCGGGTTCTTGACCATGCGAACGGTCATCGCATCGACCAGCATCTTGTCCCATGTCACGTCGGGAAACTCCTGCGCGACCTCTGCCGCGATCTCGTCCCACATGACCATGCCGAAGCGCTGCGCGTTCGACTTCGTGACGACGGTCAGAAACTTGCGCGGCCGCGACTGCGCCAGTTTGAAGGCATAGCGCATGATCCGGGTCACGCCGACACGGGTGAAGATGGACACTTCGGTGCCGACTTCCTCTGGCATGCCCTTGTGGGCGCGGCCACCGTGACCGGAATATTCGCCTTCCGAGTTCTCGCGCACGATCACCCAGTCGAGGTCGCCCACTTCGACACCCCGCAAAGGCGACGTGACGCCGGGAATGATCTTGGTCGGGCGGACATTGGCATATTGGTCAAAACCCTGGCAGATCGGCAGACGAAGCCCCCAGAGCGTGATGTGATCCGGAACATCCGGTGCGCCGACCGCACCGAAGTAAATTGCATCGAACAGTTTCAACTGCTCGAGCCCGTCCTCGGGCATCATGATGCCGTGCTTCTTGTAATAGTCCGACCCCCAGTCAAACGAGGTGACGTCGAAACGCACATCCCCAGCGCGCTGTGCGAGCACGGACAGGACTTCACTGCCCGCGTCGATCACTTCTGGCCCGATACCGTCGGCGGGAATGGCAGCAATCTTGTAGGTCCGCATCATGTTCTCCTGATAAGAGTGTCGGGGATCGGGCCGGGCCAGCCTGACCTGTCGCCGCGACAATCGCAACTTGACCCCACCAAAGCAACGCGCCAGAGATCATATAAAAAAATGAAATAATGGACAAAGCATGGAATTACGGCAGCTCAGATGCCTGATTGCGGTCGCTGACACGCTTCATTTCGGCCGAGCGGCACAAAATCTGAACATTTTACCCGCCTCGCTTGGTCGGCAGATCAAGATGCTTGAAGAAAACCTGGGCACACGACTGCTGGTCCGTACGACGCGGAGCGTGTCGCTGACAGACTCGGGCCGCAGCTTTGTCGAATCGGCCCGTGACATCGTCGAACAGGCGGATCGGCTCGAAGCGACGTTTCGTGAAAACAGGCAGGACCAGACATCCATCCTGCGGATCGGTGCCATCGACAGCGCCGCGGCGGGCCTGATGCCGCAACTGCTGCCGCATTTCCGCGAAACCCATCCCGACATCGATGTCGAGCTTCTGGAACAGAAAACCATCCGACTTCTCCCGAGGCTTCTGTCGGGTCGACTCGATATCGCGATTGTTCGCCCGCCCGAAGTCAGGGATGCGCGACTGATCTATCAACACCTGTTCTACGAGACCGCGGTTGTCGCAGTCCCCGAAAGCCATCCACTTGCGTCACGATCGTCGGTCTCGGTTCATGATATGGCCGATGAACCGCTGATTGTACCCGAGCGGAATTCCCGGCCACACAGCCACGATCTGACGATGAAGCTTTTCCTGGAGGCCGGTCTGACGGCGCGCGTGGCGCAGATCGCAGAGGAAAAGCAGACCATCGTCAGCCTTGTCAGCACCGGGATCGGCGTGGCCATCGTGCCACGCTGGGCCTCGCGGCTGGCAGTGGGCGGGGTTACGTTCGTGCCGCTCGACCTGCCTGAAGGCGCCGCCCGGAACAGGCTTGCCCTGTCGGCGGTCTGGGTCAGCGATGCGCGCCACCCTGCGCGGGATGCGTTTCTGAACGTCTTGAGCAGCCACATCGATACGCTGGCCCGGACGGGCTGAACCCGGCTCCGATTGGATTGTTCAAATTTATTGAATAATCATCACGCCCATGCCTGGAGCGTTTTGCCTTGAATTGGTGAATTCCTTGGCTGTAGCGTTATATCCATGCGTTGCGGGACAGCCCGCTAAGGGAAGCATGTGAAACATTGCTCCTGAACGAACGCGCACAGTGGAGGAAAACAATGAAATTTACTGCTTTGACAGGGGCCGTCGTGGTCGCTGCCGTATCGGCAACCATGTCCGTCGCTCAGGACCGTGAAGGTTGGCCGGACAGCTTTACAGTCGGCACCGGGTCCCAGGGCGGCACCTATTTCGGCTATGGCTCCGGCTGGGCCGGCATCGTCTCGGAAGAGCTGGGCGTGTCCGGTGGTGCCGAAGTGACCGGCGGGCCGATGCAGAACATGGCGCTGGTGCATACCGGTGACCTGCCCTTCGGCATGACGACAATGGGCCCCGCGGCGGAATCCATCGCCGGTTCGAACCCGATCGCCCCCGGTCTTCCGATGACCAACGCCTGTGCAATGTTCCCGATGTACCAGACACCGTTCTCGGTCACGGCCCTGTCGTCGTCCGGCATCACGTCGATTGACGATATCCCCGACGGTGCGCGGATCGGCTTTGGTCCGGCGGGATCGACCTCGGACACCTACTTCCCGCGCATGATGGAAGAACTGGGTGTGAACTTCGAACGGCGCAACGGCGGCTGGTCCGATCTTGGCGGTCAGCTTCAGGACGGTCTGCTTGACGTGATCGCCTTCGCGGCAGGTGTCCCGGTTCCGGCCGTGTCGCAGCTCGAAGTGCAGACCGACATCAACATCATCGAGTTCACCGAAGAAGAGCAGGCGACAATCACCGCGGCCTTCCCGGTCGCGGATTTCGAAATCTCGGCGGATGCCTATTCGACGCTCGAAGAACCGGCCCGCTCGGTGTCCATGTGGAACTTCGCGATCGCGAACTGCGAGCTGCCGGAAAGCTTTGTCTACGAGGTCGTCAATGCTGTCATGTCCGACAACGAGCGGATGGTGAACACCCACCGCGCCGCAACCTCCACCCTGCCCGAGTTCTGGGATCGCAACAGCGTGATGAAGTGGCATCCCGGCGCGGCGCGCTGGTTCACCGAGAATGCAGGCGCGGATATCGCCGCTGACATGATTCACGGCGGTTGAAGACAATCGTTTTTGTGAACGATTATGACCTATCGTTCGCAAATACATAACAATCAGGACCGCGCCCGACTTGCGGGCGCGGTCTTTTTTGAACCAAGGTAGGTCCGGCCTTTCTTTCGGAAAACGCGGCCATCACCTTTGGGGGAGGACATGATGACGGACTCGAACAGCACGAATTCGATCGAAGAGCTGGTGATCGCCGACGGCGTCGACGACGAAGCCGTCGAAAGCAACAGGCGCCTTTTCACCGGTCGCGCCTACCTGCTCATGGCAGGTCTTTCGACGTTCTACGCGGCGTTCCACATGATCGCGCTCAACGGCGTGTCGATCTCGGACTGGACCGGCATCGAGATCCCGTTTCTGCCTCAGTTCCCCCTGGAAACCTGGAATTTCCGCATCGTCCATATCGCGGGTGCGCTGGCTCTCGGCTTCTTGCTGTTTTCGGCCCACACCTTTTCCGATGACGGACCACCGCACAGGGAAACACGGTTCCTGTCGCTTCTTTCGGTGCTGCTGATCGTGCCGTCCCTGGTCGCCGGGGCCACCGCGATCGGGTTCCTCAACCTCATCCAATCCGGCACCCTGCCAGAAATGGGCGGGCTGACCACATGGGCCGCTTTCCCCGGAACAGAGATCTACTCCAGCGAAGTCTGGTGGTTCGGGGTTCCACTTCTGATCGCCACCTTCGGGGCCATCGTGGTCGGATGGTTCGAGCGCCGGGGCCGCGAGACGTTTGCCGCGTCCGACATCGTGCTGGCAGTCTGCGGCATTGTCGTTGCGATCTACCTGATCGGCATCTACGGCACCGCCGCGCGGAACTCCGTCGGGACACCTTTTGTCCCGATCGGCGTCGCCTTTGCGGCCACGGCAGGATCGGCGATGATCCTTGAACTGACCCGCCGTGTTGCGGGCCTCGCCCTTGTCATCATCACGGGCGTCTTCCTGCTATACACCTTCACCGCGCATCTCCTGCCCGGCATTCTCGCGGTCCAGAACGCCTATTCCTGGCAGCGCTTCTTCGGTCACGTCTACTCGGACGCGGGCATTCTCGGGCCGACGACGGCAGTCTCCTCGACCTATATCATCCTGTTCATCATCTTCGCGGCCTTCCTTCAGGCGTCGAAGGTGGGCGATTATTTCGTCAACTTCGCCTTCGCGACAGCGGGCCGTGCCCGTGGCGGACCAGCCAAGGTGGCGATCTTCGCTTCGGGTCTGATGGGCATGATCAACGGCACCTCGGCAGGCAACGTGGTTGCGACCGGCAGCCTCACCATCCCGTTGATGAAGCGGGTCGGCTATCACAAGAAAACCGCGGGCGCGGTCGAAGCCGCCGCGTCGACGGGTGGTCAGATCATGCCGCCGATCATGGGCGCCGGGGCCTTCATCATGGCCGAGATCACCGGCATTCCCTATACCGAGATCGCCATCGCCGCGATCATCCCGGCGATCCTCTATTTCGTCTCGGTCTACTTCATGGTCGATTTCGAAGCGGCCAAGCTGGGCATGCGCGGCATGCGCGAGGACGAGCTTCCCAAGTTCAACAAGCTTGTCCGGCAGGTCTATCTGTTCATCCCCATCGTCATCCTGATCGTGGCACTGTTCATGGGATATTCGGTGATCCGGGCCGGTACGCTCGCCACGATGGCGGCGGCTGTCGTGTCGTGGTTCACACCGCATCGCATGGGCCTTCGGTCCATCCTCAAGGCGTTCGAGCTGGCGGGGGTCATGTCGATCCAGATCATCGCGGTCTGCGCCTGCGCAGGCATCATCGTCGGTGTGATTTCACTCACCGGCGTCGGAGCGCGCTTTTCGTCCGTCCTTCTTGACCTGGCCGGTGTCAGCCAGCTTCTGGCGCTGTTTTTCGCGATGTGTATCGCGATCCTGCTGGGGATGGGCATGCCCACCACCGCCGCCTACGCCGTGGCGGCCTCGGTCGTCGCACCGGGCCTCGTGCAGCTTGGCATCCCGACATTGACCGCGCATTTCTTCGTATTCTACTTCGCCGTGCTTTCGGCCATCACGCCGCCCGTGGCCCTGGCCAGCTACGCGGCCGCCGGCATCTCGGGGGCCAATCCGATGGAGACGTCGGTCGCGTCCTTCAAGATCGGGATCGCGGCCTTCATCGTGCCCTACATGTTCTTCTACAACAGCGCGATCCTCATGGACGGAACCTGGTTACAGATATCCCGGGCCGGCATCACGGCGACATTCGGGGTATTCCTGCTCAGCGCCGGCGTTCAAGGGTGGTTCCTGGGTGGGCGGTCGGCGTGGTTCCTGCGCATCGCCCTGATCTTCGCGGCGATCTTCATGATCGAAGGCGGATGGATCACCGATCTGGTCGGTGTCGGTCTGGCTGCGGCGACTTTCTTTGTTCAGAAGGTTCTCCGCCCGAATCCGGATGTCACCATTCCGGTTCGCGGCGCGGACTGACAACAAGGATCTCCGGTTCGCGCAACGATGCGCGAACCGGAATGACACTCATGCCGCAACCGCGTCTGTCCTGCTGCTGACCAGACCGCGAGATTTGAGAACCTCCGCGCAGTCGGGATCGTCCATCGCGAGCTCCAGTGTGGCGTGCAGCATGCCGGCCTTGGAGCCGCAATCAAAGCGAACGCCGGAGAACTGAAATCCGCCAAGCCCAAGCGAGTCGGCGCCACGTGCAATGGCATCCGTCAGCTGGATTTCATCACCTGCGCCGGGTTCCTGAGTTTCCAGGGCATCAAAGATCGCCGGGTCCAGAATGTAGCGGCCGACCACGGCATGACGCGATGGCGCGTCTTCCGGCTTGGGCTTTTCGACCATGCCCGTCGCCTTCAGGATCACACCGTCCGGTTCTACCCCCGAAAGGACACCGTAGCGGTGTACCCGGTCTTCCGGCACTTCCATCGTCGCGACGAGGTGCCCCACCTTTCCGGTCTCGTAGGCGTCGATCATTTCGGCCAGGCAACCGACCGGACCCAGGATGAGGTCATCGGGCAGGATAACCGCCACAGGACCCGGCAAAACCTCGTCACGGGCACACAGAACAGCATGGCCCAAACCCTTGGGCTCTGTCTGCATGACGAAGCGGACGTCATCGTCCCGCGGGCAGAAGGCCGCGTTCGTCAAGGCGTCCGCAACATCGGCTTTGCCGCGCTCGCGCAATTCCCGGGTGAGCCGCGCGTCTTCCATGACGTGCCGCTCGATCGCGCCCTTCGAGGGGTGGCTGACAAAGACCATCCGCTCGATACCGGCATTGCGAGCTTCATCCACCGCGTACTGTATCAGGGGTGTGTCCAGAACCGGCAGAAGTTCCTTCGGGGTTGCCTTGGTTGCGGGCAGGAAACGAGTCCCAAGCCCGGCAACGGGAAAGATTGCGGTGCGCACATGACGGGTCATCGGCAAAATCCTTTTTTTGAAGAGGCCACGATTCAAAACCTCGAATGCCCAAAAAAGTTTCGCACTCGCAGAAGTTATTCTGCATCTGCACGAAACTTTTTGCGTCAGGCTCGGTTGTCGTTACATACTAATGTTTGCAAAGGGGCAGTTTCATGAGAGCCGACCGGGTTTCCGGCGCATCTTTCCCACGTGCCGCGCATCCGTTTGAACGGATCGCAGTGATCGGCGCAGGTGCATATGGCACAGCGCTCGCGTCCGTCGCGGCACAAGGGACCACAGCCGTTTCACTCTGGGCCCGACGTCCGGACTTGGCGGAGTGGATCAACGAAACGTCCCGCAACGACCGTTACCTTCCTGATATTCCGCTGTCGCCAGAGATCACCGCGACCAGTGATCTGGGCGCAGCGCTTGGCCTTGCGGAAGCGGTGCTGCTGGTTGTTCCCTCTGCTGCGGTCCGCGACATGGCACATGCGATGCGGCCCCTGATCCGGCCGGGCATTCCGGTGACCGTCTGCGCAAAAGGGATCGAGGCCGAAACAGGGCTTCTGATGTCGCAGATCGTCGAGGACGAGTTGCCCGGACATGCCGTGGGCGCCTTGTCGGGTCCGACTTTCGCTCGGGAACTCGCCGCCGGTCATCCGTCGGCCGCGACCCTGGCCTTCACCTTCGATCAGGCAGACAGGATCGACCCCGAACACAGCGCAGCCGCGCGCATGGCCATGACCCTCGCCACCCCCGCGTTCCGAACCTACCTGTCCGACGATCTTGTCGGCGTGGAGGTCGGCGGCGCGGTCAAGAACGTCATCGCCATCGCCTGCGGCATGATGAACGGCGCCGGATTCGCGGAAAATACCCGTGCTGCCCTCATCACGCGAGGGCTCGACGAGATGAAGGCATTGGCCGAAGCCCTGGGCGGTCGGCGCGAGACCGTGACGGGCCTTTCGGGCATCGGCGATTTGACCTTGACCTGTTCGAGCACCACATCCCGTAACATGTCTCTTGGTGTTCAACTCGGCAGAGGTCTTGCGCGCGATGCCTGTTTCGATGGCAAGCCGACCGTGGTCGAAGGGGAAGTGAACGCGAAATCGGTCACGGACCTTGCCAGAAAGCTGGGTGTTCCGATGCCGATCTGCGAAACCGTCCGCAGCATCCTGCATGACGGCCACCCCATTGCCGAAACCTTCGCGCGGTTCTGGTCGAAACCGATCGAATCCGAACCACGCGCGATGTCACTGACTTTTGAGCATCCGACTCCGTCCGAGTTGCCCTTGGCGTTCAAGGAGATTGCCTCATGACCCTTCAGGTTCCGATTCACACGGAAATCGCGGACAAGCAGTTTGTGCTGGCCACGGATCTGGATGGCACCTTCCTGGGTGGTACGGCCGACGCGCGAGAAATCCTCTACAACTGGATCGAGGACAACCGGGACAGCATCGGATTGATCTTTGTCAGTGGCCGTCACCCGGAGTTCATTCACGACCTGTGCGACAGCTTCGGCGTACCGATGCCGGACTTCGTGATCGCCGATGTGGGCACAACCATTGCCCAGGTCCATTCTCCGGGACTGATCCTTCCGGTGCCGCATCTTGAAGCGCCGATTGCCGATGCCTGGGCAGGCAAGTCCGAAAAAGTGTCTGCGCTCATGCAGGACATTCCCGGTCTCACGCTTCAGGACACGCCGTTTCGGCATCGCCTGAGCTATGACATCGCGCCGGAAGGGTTCAGGCAATCGGATCTCGAACCGGTCCGCGCCCTCGAGGTCGACGTGCTTGTCTCGGACAACCGCTTTGTCGATGTCTTGCCACAGGGCATTTCGAAGGGTCCGACCCTGCACCGCGTCCTCAAGACCCTGGGCATTGCTCCCGAGCGCGTTCTGACCGCCGGGGACACGTTGAACGATATTTCCATGCTGACAGCCGGACTCAAGGCCGTGGCTGTCGGCGGCTCGGAACAGGCGCTGTATGACAACCTTCCCGAGTCTTCGACAATCTATCGCGCCCGGGGCGAAGGTGCCGCGGGCATACTCGAGGCCATTTCCGTCTTTGGTCTTCATTCCACCCCAAGGAGTTTCTGATGCCATCTGATCTTGTGATCGTTTACCACCGTCAACCGTACGAAGAGGTAGAAGAGAATGGCAAAACCGTCTTGCGGGACAACAAGAGCCCGAACGGAATCGTTCCCACGCTGAAAAGCTTTTTCGGCAAGGTCGATCACGGCGCATGGGTCGCCTGGAAACTGGCCGAGGATTCGAATGATCCCGGCTGGAGCAGGCAGATCGAGGTCGAGGATGGCTTCGGGAGCTATTCGGTCTCGCGCCTGCCCCTCACGCAGAAGCAGGTGCATGAATTCTACCACGTCACCTCGAAAGAGGCGTTCTGGCCGATCCTGCACAGCTTCAAGGACCGTTACAATTACGACCCGGTCGACTGGCCCAATTTCCGCGAAGTGAACTGGCGCTTTGCCGAAGCTGCCGCCGCCGAGGCAGGACAGGGCGCGCTTGTCTGGGTGCACGACTACAACCTCTGGCTCGTGCCGGGCTACCTGCGCCAGATGCGCCCCGATGTGAAGATCGCGTTCTTCCATCACACGCCGTTCCCCGCACCGGACATGTTCAACGTGCTGCCATGGCGGCGCGAGATCGTTGACAGCCTGATGGCCTGCGACAGCGTCGGATTCCATATCCCGCGCTATGCGACGAACTTCGCTGCCGTGGTCCAGAGCCTGATGGATGTCGAGATCACCGAGCGCGCCAAAGTGCCGGATGACCTGATCGCGGAAGGCACGGCGCTGACCGAACGGCGCGTTCCAACCGTTCTGAGCGGTCCCGAGCGTGATGTGCATCTCAGTGTGGCGCCTGTCGGCGTTGACGTGGACTACATCCAGAAACGCGCCGCCGAAGAGGCAACCCAGACCAGGGCCCAAGAGCTGTTGGCCGATCTGGGGGATCGCAAGCTCATCCTGTCCGTCGGTCGCACGGATTACACCAAGGGCGGGATCGAACAGCTCGAATCCTTCGAGCGCGTTCTCGAGGCCCGTCCGGAATTGCGCGGCGAAGTGCAGCTCATGCACGTGTCGGTCAGTGCCAATCGGGGCATGGCCGCCTATGGCGAAATCCAATCCGCCATCGAAGAAATCGCAGGCCGGATCAACGGCCGGTTCGGCTCCCTGGAATGGCAACCGATCACGCTGGTCTCCCGCGCGATCCCGTTCAAGGATCTGGTGGCCTATTACCGCGCTGCTTCGATCGCCTGGATCACGCCGCTCGCGGATGGCATGAACCTCGTCGCCAAGGAATTCATCGCCGCGCGCGTCGATGGCGATGGCGCGCTCGTGCTGTCGGAATTCGCCGGCGCCGCAGTGGAACTGGGCGCGGCCGTGGCCACCAACCCGTTCTCGAACCGGTCGATGGACGTTGCCATCGGTCAAGCGCTGGACATGTCGGAAACCGAACGCCGCGATCGCATGAAAGCGATGCAGACCGCCGTGCGCAGTTATGATCTGTCAAGCTGGGGGAAATCCATAGAAGCGCTCTTGCCGACACCCCGGAAGTCCGCAGCTTGAGTCCTGGTACCGAAGGCTCGCGAAGGTTCTTCTACCTCGGACCCGCGCTAAAATTCTGGATATTGAGGTATTCGTAAATCGGTGCTCGGGAGAGGGTTGCTCCCGGACGTGCTCGGCCAGATCCCAGTGCTGCGCGACAGCCCCGTTCGCCGCGCGATCTTTAGGATCGACAGCTTCAACAACCGTCGGTCTTGCGCCCGTCAATTCTCTGGAAAGAAGCACGCCGCCGGGTGCGGGATGTCGAAAAGTTCCGGGCGCTCCGCACGGCATTTGTCCTGCGCCTTCCAGCAGCGGGGCGCAAAGGGGCAGCCGGGTGGGATTGCAAGCGGCGACGGCAGTTCGCCCGCGAGCTTGATACGCTGCTTGGCGCGCTTGGGGTCGGCACTCGGCGTCGCGGAAAGCAGCGCCTTCGTGTAAGGATGGCGCGGCGCGGCGAAGACCTCGTCCTTCGGCCCGGTCTCGACCGGACGGCCAAGGTACATCACGATGATATCGTCCGCCACGTGCTTTACCACGGACAGGTCATGGCTGATGAACAGATAAGCCAGGCTCATCCGCTCCTGCAGGTCGAGAAGCAGGTTCAGGATCTGGCTCTGGATCGACAGATCGAGCGCCGACACCGGCTCGTCGAGGACCAGAAGCTTTGGCTCCAGCATCAGGGCCCGCGCCACGGCGATCCGCTGGCGCTGGCCGCCCGAGAACATGTGGGGATAGCGGTCGTAATGCTCCTCGCGCAGACCGACGAGGCGCATCATTTCGCGGCCCTTCTCGGCGCGCTCCGCAGCGGACATGTCCGGACGGTTGATCTTCAACGGCTCTTCCAGGATCGCGCCGATCCGCTGACGCAGGTTCAGCGAGCCGTAGGGGTCCTGAAAGACGATCTGCACATCGGTACGCAAATCGCGCCACTTGTCCGGTGTCGCGGTCTTGCCGCCGATGGTCAGCGTGCCCGATGTAGGTTCCTCGATCAGCGTGACCATGCGGGCCAGCGTGGACTTGCCGCAGCCGCTTTCGCCGACGACGGCGAGGGTCTTGCCCGGCTCGATGCTGAAGGATGTGCCGGCCACGGCACGGACGATGCCCGGTTTCGAGAACATCCCTCCGCCCACCTGGTATTCGCGGGCGAGATTGTCGGCGGTGACGACGGCGGTCATGCGTGTTCCTCCTCGACCCCGGCCGGAACGTTCAGCGGATAATGGCAGCGCGCAAGCCCGATCGGGCGGGGCTGGACCGGCGGCGGGATGTCGCGGCAGCGCTCGTCGGCGAACTTGCAGCGCGGAGAAAAGAGGCAGCCCCGCGGCCGGTCGTGCTGGCCCGGCACGACGCCCGGAATGGTCGGCAGCCGGCGCTCGGTCGCGCGCTCCGGCAGGGCGGCGAGCAACGCGGCGGTGTAGGGGTGATGCGGGCGTTCGAACAGGTCGGCCACTGGCTGATCCTCGACCTTCTGGCCGGCATATTGCACCGCCACGCGCTCGGCCGTTTCGGCGACCACGCCCATGTCGTGGGTGATGAGGATCAGGCCCATCCCGGTCTCTTTCTGGAGATCGGTCAGCAGATCGAGGATCTGCGCCTGGATCGTCACGTCAAGCGCCGTCGTTGGTTCATCCGCGATCAGAAGGCGGGGCCGGCAGGCGATGGCCATGGCGATCATCACGCGTTGGTTCATGCCGCCCGAAAGCTGGTGCGGAAAGGCCTTCAGCCGCCGTTCGGGGTCGGGAATGCCGACCATCTCGAACAACTCGATGGCGCGGGCCTGCCGGGCCTTCTTGTCCAGGTCGAGATGCTCCTGAAGCGCCTCGCGGATCTGGAAACCCACGGTAAAGCACGGATTGAGCGAAGACATCGGCTCCTGAAAGATCATCGCGAGATCCTTGCCGATGAGATTCCGGCGTTCCTTCCGCGGCATCTTGCGCAGGTCGCGTCCGTCAAAGCTCATCTCGTCGGCGGTGATCGTCGCGGTCCATGGCAGCAGGCCCATCGTTGCGAGCATAGACACCGATTTGCCCGAGCCGCTTTCGCCGACGATGGCGAGAATCTCACCCTTCTCGACATCGACATCGACGGAGTCGACGGCGCGGAACGGGCCCGAGGCTGTGGTAAACTCCACCGAGAGATTGCGTATCTTCAGAAGTGACATGTCAACTCCGCCTGAGCTTCGGATCGAGCGCGTCGCGCAGGCCGTCGCCCATCAGGTTGATCGACAGGACCGTGACAAGGATGGCAAGGCCAGGGAGGGTGATGACCCACCAGGCGCGCAGCACGAATTCGCGGGCATCAGCCAGCATCGTGCCCCATTCCGGCGTCGGTGGCTGGGCGCCCATCCCGAGGAAGCCAAGCGCGGCGGCGTCGAGAATCGCGGTCGAGAAGGACAGCGCCGCCTGGACGATGATTGGCGCAAGGCAGTTGGGCAGCACCGTCACGAACATCAGCCGAGGAAGCCGCGCCCCCGCAACGCGGGCAGAGGTCACATAGTCCTTCGTGCGCTCGTTGAGGACGCTGGCACGGGTCAGGCGGACATAGTGCGGCTGAAGGACGAGCGCGATGGCGATCATCGCGTTCAGCAGCGAGGGGCCCAGGACCGCCACCAGCACGAGGGCGAGCAGCAGCGACGGGAACGCCAGGATGATGTCCATCAGTCGCATGATGATCGTGTCGAGCCACTTGGGCGCGAAGCCCGCGAGCAGACCGATCAGAATTCCGCCGGTCGCGGCGACGACGACCACGACCACGCCCACGAAGAACGAAAAGCGGGCTCCGTGGATGAGGCGCGAGAGCATGTCCCGGCCGAGCGCGTCGGTCCCCAAGGGGAACTCCCACGTGCCGCCGTTCTGCCAGAAGGGTGGCTGAAGCGCATGTTGCCGGAACTGGGCGGCCGGGTCGTAGGGCGCGAGCAGGTCGGCGAAAACGGCGACCAGAAACACCGCGAGAAAGACCCAGAAGCCGATCACGGCGCCGCGGTTCTCGCTGAAGTAGCTCCAGAATTCGGACAGGCGGCCAGGGCGGCCTGTCGGAACGGTGCGGGCGGTCTGGGAGGATGCGTCGGCCATCAGCGTTTCCGGATCTTGGGGTTGATGAAGCCGTAGAGGATGTCGACGGTCAAATTCACGAGCATCACGATAAGGGCGATCAGCAGCAGGCCCCCCTGCACGACCGGATAGTCGCGCCGGAAGATCGAATCGACCATCCACTTGCCGATGCCCGGCCAGGAAAAGATTGTCTCCGTCAGGATCGCGCCCGCCATCAGGGTGCCGACGCTCAGGCCGATCACGGTGATCACGGGAATCATCGCGTTGCGCAGGGCGTGCAGGCCGTTGACGCGCGACGCGCTCAGCCCCTTGGCGCGCGCGGTACGGATGTAGTCCTCGGACAGGACTTCGAGCATGGCCGAGCGGGTCTGCCGTGCGATGACGGCAAGCGGGATCGTACCGAGCACGATCGAGGGCAGGATCAGATGATGCACCGCCGAGGCGAACGCGCCCTCCTGTCCCGAGAGCAGGGAATCGATCAGCATGAAGCCGGTAACGTCATCGAAGAAGTAGAGCAGGCCCATTCGGCCTGACACGGGTGTCCAGCCCAGCCAGCCCGAAACGACGATGATGAGAAGCAGCGCCCACCAAAAAATCGGCATCGAGTAGCCGACGAGCGCCGTCGACATCAGCGCCCGATCGAAGAACTTGCCCCGGTAGACCGCCGCGATCACGCCAGCCGGAATGCCCAGCACGACCGCGAAGATCATCGCGCAGATGGACAGCTCGAGCGTGGCGGGAAAGAGTGTGAAGAACTCGCCCCAGACGGGTCGGTTCGTCACGAAGCTGGTACCCAGATCGCCCTGCAGCACACCGGTAAAGTAGTCCCAGAATTGTCGCCAGAGTGGCTGATCGTAACCGAAGCGCTGGAGCAGTTCCTGATAGCGTTCCTCCGTCATGCCGCGTTCGCCGGCCATCACGATGATCGGATCACCCGGCAGAACGCGGATGAAGGCGAAAGAGATCAGCGTGACCCCCAGAAAGGTGGGCACGAAGGTGATCAGGCGGGAGAGGATATACTTCAGCATCGGGTCGCGCCTATTATCTCCTGTGGAGCGGAGGTCAATGGCATGGGGCGGTTTCCCTCGCGAAAGCACATCTGATTTCGTCGAGTGGTGGGCCGCAAATGACCATCCGCCCCTCGAAATGAACGCGGGGTCCCGCAGGACCCCGCAGGGACCGTCTGCCTTATTCGGCCAGGCTCACATCGTCGAAGATGTGACCGCCCAGCGGATGGACGATGTAGTCCTCCACTTCGGCCCGTACCGGCATGAACACCGTCGAGTGCGCGATCGTCACCCAAGGCGCCTGTTCCTTGAAGACGACCTGAGCCTCCTCATAGAGTTGCGCCCGGTCGGCCTGGTCGGTCAGCGTCTTGGCCTCGAGGATCAGCTCGTCGAACGGCTCGTGGCACCACTGCGCGCGGTTGGCGCCGCCGACCCCGTCGCAGCTGAGAAGCACGCCAAGGAAGTTGTCCGGATCGCCGTTGTCGCCGGTCCAGCCCAGCAGCACCGCACCGTCGCGGTCCAGTTCACTGGAACGCTCTAGGTATTCGCCCCACTCATAGGAGACGACTTCGACGTCGACGCCGACCTCGGACAGGTCTTCCTGGATCAGCTCGGCCATGCGGCGGGCGTTCGGATTGTACGGACGCTGCACCGGCATCGCCCAGACATTCATCGAAAGGTCGGTCACGCCGGCCTCTTCGAGCATCTGCCGGGCCTGTTCGGGATCATATGGATAGTCCTCGACCGCGTCATTGTAGGACCACATGGTCGGCGGGATCGGGTTCTTCGCAACGCGACCGGTTCCCTGAAAGACGACGTCGATGATCGCGTCTCGGTCGATGGCCATGTTGATCGCGCGTCGCACGACGGGGTTGTCGAACGGCTCCTGGGTGGTGTTGAACGCCAGATAGCCGACGTTCAGCCCCTCCTGCTCCTTCAACTCGAGCTCGGTGTTGGAGCGGATCGAGTCGATGTCGGCCGGATTAGGATACGGCATGACGTGGCATTCGCCTGCCTGCAGGCGCTGCAGCCGGACGGAGGCGTCCGGCGTGATTGCAAAGACCAGGTTGTCGACCTTGGGGATGTCGTCCTCCCAGTAATTCTCGTTCGCAGCGTAGCGGATCACCGCGTCCGTCTGATAGTCTTGGAAGTTGAACGGACCGGTGCCGATCGGACGCTGGTTCAGCATCTCCGGCGTGCCGGCCTCGGCCATGGCATCGGCATATTCCTTCGACACGATCGAGGCGAAATCCATCGCGAGATTGGCGATGAAGGGGGCCTCGGGCCGCGTCAGGTTGAAGCGCACGGTCATGTCGTCGACCTTCTCGATCGAATCGATGAGATCGCCCATGCCCATTGAATTGAAGTATTCGCCGTTCCAGCCCTCCACCATTTGGCGCTCGAACGTATAGATCACATCATCGGCGTTCAGCGGCCGCGATGGCGTGAAGAGATCGTTCGAGTGGAATTGCACGTCCGGGCGCAGCGTGAACGTGTAACTCAGGCCATCCTCGGAGGCCTCGTAGCTTTCGGCCAGGCCGGGGACAACGTTCGTCGTGCCCGTCTGGAATTCCACCAGTTGATTGTAGACCGTGTGCGAGGAGGCGTCGAAGGTCGTGCCGGAGGTATAGAGCGCCGGATCAAAACCCTCGGGCGAGCCCTCGGAGCAATATACCAGCGTCTGAGCCGCCGTTGACGTGGCGGCGAAGGCAGCGACGATGCCGGTCGTCGCGAGTAGATGACGGAACTTCATTTCAGTCTCCTGTTGGTTTCAGTTTCTCGAAGACTCGTCTGCTGGCGGGATAAGACGACTAAGATTGAAGCTGCCATCGGCTAAACTGTAATGACCTGCCCAAGCTCCCGAATATCGGCTGTGGCCCTCCATGCCGCGCCCCGGATGTCCTCTGCATTTCTTGCAACAGGAAACCGCGTTCGATCGCAAGAGTTCCCCCTGAAAAAAAATTTTGCGCCTGCGCATGAGACGGCGCTGAAAGCGGGGTCGCCGGATTCCGGTTCTGACCGCTGAATGTCAAATGGTCGCGCTCGCGTCGTAAGCGTTCGATTTTCCACACTTTCTCGGAGGCGCCACGATCACCTAAGACGACTGCTTCCGCGATCAGAAAATCAACGGGCTGACCGAAATGCTGCCATGGGACTGGACGCAAGCAGCACAGCCACACAGCGAGGCAAGAGATCAATTGGGAAGCGGTCCGCGTGCCTTTCACCCACTGACCGAACCCTTGGTCAGAAGGAAGAAGTACGGAGGCGCGCCGCGCATCTCCATGAGGCCGAGGATGCGCCTCTCGTCTATGCGGCGAAAATGGTCGACGATGGGTTGCCGGTCGTAGATCATCGCGGCGCTCGGGCTTCCGCGGAACTCGACACTGGCAAGCCGCGCGGCAGGCCGGGAAGTGCGCAAGATCCGCCCAAGAACCCGGAATACTGCGCGGGAAGGGGCGCTCTTTGCAAGGCGCGGCCAGCGCAGTGCGATGCCGACGGGCATCATTCGCGGGTCGAGCGCGATGCCGGGCTCGAAGACCAGCGGATCGATGTGATCGACACCGGCGAAGCGCTTGCCGCGCCAGCCAAGATGCTCAAGCAGGCCGTCGAGCGGATGTCCCGTCGGCAATCCGAGCCCGCGCCACTCGCCGAACATCTCCTCCGGCATCACGGGCGGAAGGCTGTCGAACCGCGCCAGAGCCGCCTCGGTCGAGACGCCCGTGCGGCGCCAACGGCGTACCCAGTTCGGCCCGGTCTCGAGGCGAGGCGCTGTCCGCTGGGGAACCTCGTCGTGACCGAGCGCGTGCGCCAGTTCGGCCTCGAGTGCGCCGGGCCTGTCGGCATAGCGGGCCGAGTGGTGAAAGCCGGCGACCCGGCGCGCGCCCGATGCGCACGCGATCTCTCCGGCAGCGCGCGCGGTGAGATGTGCCGTCGCCTTGGCCAAGTCGCGATCATCATCGAGAAAGGGCGTCTCGATGAACAGGTGGTCGGCGTCACAGGCAAGCCGGATGATCCGGGCGCGGTTCGCCTCCGTGTCAGCAGCGTCTGTGACATAGACGATCCGTTGGCCGGGACCGATTTTGAAAACCTGACTGCGCAGATCGCCGAGCAATAGGGGGCCGTGGCCGGGAACGTCCACCGGATGATCATCCGGTGCGCCGCCGCGGATCGCGGTCTTGGCTTGCTCAAGCCAGGGGCCGACCGGCAGGTCCATCTCGCCGAGAGCGGTTTTCCAGACGTTGACGCGAAGACTTTCCCGGAGGGCGAAGGCAAGGGACGGGATGCCGTGGTCGAGGGCTACGCTCTCGACGGTGAGGTCGTCTTCGGCGAGCGCGACCCCTTCGGCCAGGTCCGGCAGAGCAAGCTCGCGGCGGCGGAAGGCGTCACGGGCTCGGAACTCGGCCGCGCGCACGATCCGACTTCCATTGAACTCCTGCACCGTGAGACGGAAGTCGGTGGAGGTTTCGTCGAGGAGATTCCAGGTGAATGCGTCGAGGCGGGCCTCGACCTGACGAACAAAGCCCTCGGGACCGGTCATGCAGAGCGGGCGCGGCCGGTGGAGGCGCAGGCGTAGGAGCCTGTCAGTACCCGCAACGTGGTCCATGTGGGCGTGCGAGACGAACACGTGGCTGACCCGCAGAAGCTCGCGCGGGGTCAGCGGCGACAGATCGCCCATGTCGAAAAGCATGGCGCGTCGGCTGAAGCGGAAGTCGAGATAGACGCCGGGATCGCCGTCGGTCGAGTTCACGAGGCGGGGCTGCACGAGCTGGGTCATGAGTTCACCGGAACAGGGAGGGTTCCAATTCGCTTGGCACGGGTGCCCATCGGGCGGCGACAGGCTGCGCCAACCACACAAACCCTTGCATCACGCCTCATCCCTGCACCGTCTTCAGGATGACCTCTGCTGCCTCATTCGGACGATCCCATTGCGGAAAGTGACCGCACCGGTCGAACCAGTGCAGATGTGCGGTCGGAAAGGCTGCCTGCGCGCGCTGTGCCTGCCGGGGCAGCAGGAGCCGGTCCTTGCGACCCCAGCCGATCGTCACCCGTCCGGGCGGTGCCATTGTCCCCTCCTGCAACGGACCGCGCGCCAGTTCACGCAGCATCCCATCGAAGACGTCCGTCTCGGCGATCGACGTCAATTCGTTCCGGACCAGCGTGGGATCAAGGGCGCCGGGATGTGCCGACAGCTGCGCAAGCAGCGCCGTTCGCGCGGCCCGGCTTTGCGACAGTGCCGGGATGCGCCGCCGCAAGAGCCGCACCAGCCGGACCGACGCAGCCAAGGTCGAGCGGAACCAGGCAATCTCCCAGCCATGCCAGAAACCGCCCGGATCATAGGCGACCGTGTGGCCGCCCGTTCCGCGACGTGCCAGTTCCAACACCAACCGGGCACCGACGGAGCTGCCGACGGTATCGATGCCCGCCAGCCCGTTGCTGTCGATGAAGCGTTCCAGCGCATCCGCATGGGCCGCGATCGTCTGACGCCCCGGCAGCGGCGGAGACTGCCCGTGGCCCGGCAGATCGACCAGCACCAGCTCGCGCGCGCGACCGAGCGCTGGCACGATGCTGTCCCAAGACCGCACACTTCCGCCCAGCCCGTGCACCAACAGCAAAGGCTGACCGGCACCGTGACGTTCGAAATTCAAGTCCATGCTCGTCAACGATCCGCGAAGGGCATGGTTTCATGGCGGACTGCGCGGCTACCGCCGATGCCGTATCCTGTCCAAGTCCTACTCTCCCGACGCGCGCTCAAGCCCGGCAAGACTGCGCCGCCTGTTGGGCGATGTGTCAAGAGCCGCCCGATAGGCAACCTTGGCCCTTGGCCCGTCAGCAAGTTCGAGCAGCAAGTCCCCCAGAAGTTCCCTCGCAGGCAGGACATGACCCGGCGTTACCGGGGCCTTGCCGGCCCTGTCTTCGACCTCCGCAGCCTCGTACATCAGGTCGACCGCGGTGTTGGTATCTTCTCGTGCCAGCGCGACCCACGCTTCTATGGTCTTGCTCTGGGCCTCCAGAAGCGCCAGCCAATAGCCGAGTTCCCGGGCTTTCATGACCTTCCCAAGCTCTGCCAGTTGGTCAAGCGCGCCCTCGGCTGCCGCCAGGTCTCCGGAGCGGGCTGCACCAATACCCTTGGCGTACCAGCGGATCGCGACGGCCTGCGGGAATCGCTCCCAACTGATCGCCGGGTTCATGTCGGTCGGAAGGCCAGCGGCACCAGCCCAATCGTCCCGTTCCAGCGCCAGCCGTGTTGCCGTGGCTGCTTCTGCATACGCGGACCCGAACGTGTTCTCCACGTTCGGATGCAAGCCCATCTCAGCAAGAAGCGACTCGGCGGCAGCAGAATCTCCCGCTTGCAGATGGGCATAAATGGCATAGTCGATGGCATGAGGGTAGTGATCCGCAATGACGTCTCCCTCTGTCTGGGCCAGCACGGCAGCGGCGCTGCGTGCGTTCCAGGCCGCCGATTCCTCCCACAAGCCGAGACGGGTGAAGATATGCGACGGCATATGCAGCGCATGGGGAACCTCGGGTGCGATCGTGTCGTAGCCCCGCGCGGTTTCCAGAGCGTGGTCGGCAAGGGCGGGATGGTCGTAGGCGTGAATGGCATAGTGATAGCCCGCCGGATGCAGAGGCGCCTTTTCGCGCAACGCGTCCATTCGGGCACCGGCATCTCTCAGTTCCGGCACCGCGTCGGGTCCGCGGGGGGCCATGGTCAACTGGGCCAGCGCGTCGAAGGCGGCGGCGTCGAGATCCTCGGGATAGGCCTCGTCGACCTGGCGCTGCTTGTCGGCCCAGGCGGCAAGCCGTTCGCGAAAGGTCTTGTCTTCGCCTTCATAGAACGCCGTCACCGCCTCGACATAGGCGGCCTCGCGCGGCGTGCCGGGGTCCAATTCGGCAAGACGCGCGACCGCGGCGCGTCCGGCCTCGGTCTCTTCGGGCGACGGCCCGCCGGGCCAGAGCGGATGGAACTTGGTCATTGCGATGCCCCATTGTGCCATCGCGCAGTCGGAATCCGCTTCTGCCGCAGTTTCGAACGCGTGGGCCGACTGCCGGTACATCATGTGATGCAATAGCAGCAAGCCGGTCTCGAAGGTCGGCTGCGCGTCGTCGTTGCAGGATGTCGCAAACTCGACCTGCCCCAAATCGGCGGTGGTCAGCCCTTTGGGCATGGTATCGGGCGAATGCGACATGGACGGCGCTGACAGCATCATCAAGGCCGCTGTCGAGACCGAGAGATTGATGTTCCGGGCGAATGGCATCGGGTGTTCCTCCTTGCGGGTTGAGGCGGCCGCATCGCAACCCGTCCGGTTTAGGGTTTTGGCATCAGGATGCGGCATGATATCTTTTCATCGGAGGCCGCCGATGTGCTGAATGGCAAACGAAATGAATTGAAATCTGTTGAAATCGATCTTGGCCCGGCCAGGTTCGACAGCGTCTCCGGTTATCTTTTCGACAAGGACGGGAAGGAACTGGACCTGCGTCACCAGTCTCGCGAAGTGCTCAAGGTCCTTGCGCGTCATCCCGGGCAGACGGTGTCGCAAGACAGGCTCATCGACCAGGTCTGGTCTGGGCGCAGCGTATCGACTGACAGCGTCGCACAATGTATCACGGAAATCCGCCGCGTGCTGGACGACAGGGAAAAGCGCGTGATCGAAACCGTTCCGCGCAAGGGCTACAGGCTGGTGCTGCCAGTGACCGCGCGCAAGCAAAGCCGCAGGGGCATCGTGATCGCGGTGAGCTTCGTGCTGATTGTCTGTCTTGCGCTGGTCTGGACTCTGTCATCCTCACCGCCAGCGGCGCGGGCCGCACCGGTCATCGCAGTCCTGCCGTTCGACGACTTCAGCGCAGCACCGCATCAGGGCTACCTGAGCGATGCGATCGGAGAAAGCATCATCACCATGCTGGCGCGCTATCCGCAACTGGCGGTGATTTCACGCAACTCAAGCTTTCAGTTTCGCGAATCCGATCTGGGCATCTCGGAAATTGCCAAGAGGCTCGGGGCCGACTTCGTGCTCGAGGGCAGTCAGCAATATGATGGATCGCGATTGCGCATTACGGCGCAGTTGATTGACGGCGCATCGGAGACCCATCTTTGGGCGGACGAGGTGGACGTCCCGTTGGACGCCTTGCTGGAAGCGAACAGCCAGATCAGCGGAAAGATCGCCAATGCGGTGGGTTTCACTGTCATTGATACGGCCGAGGCGCGCATGACGGCGGACGATGTCAGCGCGCTGATGATCGGAAACGCTGCGCAAAGCCGGATCATGCGAAGTTTCACCCGCGAAAACCTGATGAAGAACCTTGAAGAACAGGAACAATCCATTCGGGACTACCCTGAGTCCGCCTGGGGTCATCTCGGCCAGGCATTGTCGCTGCGCATCGGATTGCGCTACGGCTGGATCGATGGCGACGAAGCCGCGATCCGCAAGCGCATGAACGACCTTGCGCGCCGGGGTGTCGAGCTCGACCCGAACAATTACATGGCCTATCACGCTCTCGGTCGCGTCCTGATCCACAACCGCGACGTTGAGGCAGCGATCGGCGCATTCCGGCGCGGTGTGGACCTGAACCCGTCGTCGTCGCTTGTGACCATGGGCCTGGCCGACGCGCTGGTCTATGTCGGCAAGACGGACGAGGCACTTGAGGTGATCGCCAGGCTGGAGCGTATCGACCCGCTGTACGGCTTTGGTCTGACATGGGCCAAATCCTCGGCCCTTTGGCAAGCCGGAGAGTGCAAACAGGCCCTCGATGCCTTTCAGGCGACCCCCTCGATGCCGGTCGCGGCCTACAAGGAGCTCGCCGCGATTCATCACTGCCTTGGCAACCAGGAAAAGGCGACCACGGCAATGCAGGACTACCTTGCGGAAAATCCAACCTGGACCTTGTCCCGGGAGCGGGAAATCAACACAGGAATGTGGACAGCTCCGGGTGCCCTGGAACGTTGGCTCAATGCGCTCGAACTTGCGGGCATGCCGAATTGAGGCGCCACAGGCAGAGCAGCTTTGAGTGTTGGAAGCTGTTTTGCCGGCTATCGACACTGAAACATGCAAAGCAGACTTAAAAAACGTGCACTGAGTTCACGCTTTTCTGCTTAGCCGGGCCCGCTTCAAGCCCCTCGGCAACGTGTGCCGATGCGCATCGGTGCCGTACCAAGGGCAGGCGTGGAGAGGGTAACGGCGCACGGCCCGGACCCTTTTCGCCGCGAGGCAATTCCGGAACTTGTTGTGGCGAGCCAGCGTTGTTGCAGGCGAACGGATAGGACGCTTTCATGCTACGCTCGATCCTGATGGGCCTTGTCGCTGGCCAGCGCTCGATGGCCCCACTTGCTGCATTGGCTGGTGCCGCACGTCTGGGCACGCTCCTGCACGACAATCCCGAGACGCGACTGATGGGTCGCCCTCTGGTCGCGGCAGGCGGAGTGGCGATGGCGGCGGCGGAAATGGCGGGCGACAAGATGAAGACCGCTCCCGACCGCACGGTTTTCCTTGGTCTGGTTGCAAGAACCGTGACTGGCGGCTTCGCAGGCGCGGCCCTCGCTCCGCCACGGCGCCAGTTCGAAGGGGCGGCGCTCGGAGTCGGGGCTGCGATAGCTTCGTCATACTGCGGACTTGCAACTCGAAAACGGGCAATGCAGCACGCGAACCAGACAACCTCCGGCTTCATCGAGGATGCCCTCGTCCTCTCGGCAGCATTCGCGATCGCAAACGCGAGGTAAAGATCGGCCCAAGCGGTTGCCTCCTATTAGCCCGGATCGAGATCTGTCCGTGCTGGGTGACTGACTCAGACCACGTCCACCAGCGTTCCACCGGCGTCTGCCCGGCCCCGCACACTTTGTCTTTGGTCAAGTGCGGACGTCGGCAGTGAGACTCAACGGCAAGAGTCGCAGCTGGAACGTTTTTCGCCCAGCGCGAGTGCCGCCACGTTTCGAAGACGCCATCATGCGGTCGCCAGAGCGGCGCTTCCAGCACTGGCAGGGTCCACCTCGTCCGGGACTTGGCGATGACAGCTTGCGATGATCTTGCAGGCATTGGCAATTCTGATCGGAAGCCTGACCGCGTCGTGGAGCGAAAACGCTTCGAATTCGTTTACGGAGCGTATCTTACGCCGCTTTCTTTTGTCGGCTGAGTGCCAATCCGCTTCAACCTTCATAAAAAGGACCTTCGACCATGTCAGACTTCACCCTCTACTACTGGCCAATTCCGTTTCGTGGCGAGTTCGTCCGGGCGCTCCTCGCCCATGCTGGTGCAACGGTCGACGAGCCCGACAGCGACGCGGTCGTCGCGATGATGGAGAGGGACCCGCGCGATCAGCCGGTCCCCCACATGGCACCGCCGATGCTGGTGGACAACGCGTCCGGCCAGGCGATCGCCGAGATGCCGGCGATCTGCCTGTGGCTGGGCGAGCGGTTTGGCCTGATGCCGATCGACCCGCATCCGAGGGCGCTCGCGCTGAAGATCATAAACGACGCCAACGATGTCCTGGACGAAATGACGCTCGATGGCGGAAAGGCGATGTGGACGCCCAAATCCTGGGCCGACTACCTTCCGCGCCTGCGCCGCTGGATGACGATCTGGGAGGCGACGGTGGAGCAAGATCTCCTTTCCGCAAACCAGGGTGACTTGGGAACAATCGCGACCGCAACTCTGTGGGGGGCGATGACAGAGCGACTGCCCCAACTTCTCCCACTTCTTCGCGAAGAGGCTCCGAGTGTCGTCAGGCTTGCGGAACAGGCCCGGTCGCAAGGCGCGCTTGCCGCCCAGGCCGAGGAGAGCCGGAAGCGCTTCGGCAACGCCTGGTGCGGTGGTGAGATCGAAAAGTCATTGCGCCAGGTGGTGCAAGATTGACCGACGCGCGAAAGGGCTGCGGTGTGCCACCCCTGCGCTTCGTGGCGCAGAGAGCGATCCAGAAGTTCAGTGCCCGTTGCCGGCCATCGACCTACCGGTATCGTGACGCGACGAACCACTAAGCTTTTCTGCAGCGTCTGCTCAAGTCGACTTTCGCGGGACCGGCAGACCTCGGGTCATCAAGCTGGAAGGCCGTGACTGACCGGCAGCAGAATCCTGCACATCTTGATCCGCTCCGATGCGGATTTTTAAGGTGCCGCGAATGGCAGGTTCGACGGGGCGCACCGCAGCGTGGCGAGGTCCCGACGAGTGACTGCAACGGGCCGATTCTTGTTGAAAAGCGCGCGGCACCTTGTTTCGATTAGAAGTCCAGGAGGGCACTATCACTGCAATACATCCCGCCAGGAGTGCTTCGGCTGAAACGCAACCATCTTTTTCGCCTTCTTGTTGGAAAAGAATGTCTCGTCCGTGCCCATCTCACCGCGGACTTCGACACCCTGGTAGAACCGTTCGATCACCTCTTCCGAGGCAATACCGACTGACATGTCGTCGTTTGACACGTTGAATACCTGGTAGCCCAGCCCATCAGTTATCAGACAGCAATCCACCATGTGTCCCAAGTCGCGGGCGTCGATATACGCAAAGATGTTGCGGCGGCGGAGCGCGGGATTTTCCATGAATGCCGGAAAATTCTCAGCATATTCTTCCGGCTCGATAACGTTGTTGATCCGCAATCCGTAAATGTCAGCGCCGGTCCGAGCCTGAAAGGACCGGGCGGTCATCTCGTTGCAGACCTTCGACATGGCGTAGCTGTCATGGGGCACAGTCGGATGGGTTTCATCAATCGGCACGAAATCCGGTTTCAACTCTCCTTCGGCAAAGCACACGCCATAGGTCGTCTCCGAGCTTGCAAAGATGATTTTTGGAACACCCAGCTTCACGGCCGCCTCGATCACGTTGTAGGTGGTCAACGTGTTTTGCCGAAAGCACTCCCCATCAGTGCCGATCATGACGCGGGGGATCGCAGCGAAATGCACGACCGCGTCATAGGTTGGAACACCGGTGCCCGCGTCCAGCTCGGAGCCTTCGACGAACTGGGACATGGCCCCGATGACTTGGCCCGCGTCGCAAAGGTCAACCAGCAGCTCGGGACAATCCAGACCTGAAGGGGTTTGGTCCACATTCACCACGTGGTGGCCTTGCGCCTGCAAATGCCGGATCGCCCACTTGCCCGCCTTGCCGCTACCGCCTGTAAAGAAAACCCGCATCTCGCCCTCCAATTTTCAGCACCTTTGTGCCATTCAGATTTGAGGTTAATGATGGCCCACCAAAAGCTCGAAGAGCAAGGCATTGCAGAGCAATGACCGGCCATCGGATCAATTTCTTGTCCGAGATAGGCGGTGTCTGGGTCCGAGCATAACTGGTGACCCTCAGAAAACTCGACCCGCGTATCAACGAGAAAAAGCAGCCAAGAATGCGATGCTTTGATGAGACAGCGTGGCCGCCTGATCGGTCGCACCAAGGGCGGCATGACCACCAAGCTGCACGCCATCTGCGACAGTCAAGGGAGGCCGTTCAGCTTTTTCGTCACCGCTGGACAGGAAAGCGACTACATCGGTGCGCGGGCGCTGCCGAGCAGCTTGCCAGACGTCAAATGGGGGCTCCGAGACAGGGGGTACGACGCCGCCTGGTTCCGAGAAGCGTTGATACAAACGGCGCAACCGCATCGAGATCATGTTTGGCAGGCTCAAGGATTGGAGGCGCGTGGCGACACGCCATGACGGCTGTCCAAAGGCCTTCCTTTCAGCCATCGCCCCCGCTGCAGGCGTCATTTACTGATGATGATGAATCCTGACCCAAAGTCACCCGACACTCTTCTGATGAAGTAGAAAATCCCGTCCTTGCTAAAGGTATACCGTGCTGATTTGTTCTCCGACATGTTCGACGCCTCGGCTAGCTCCGTGAAAAAGCCGATGCAAATCAGTATATTGTACGGATTTTTGGTGCCCAGGAGAGGACTCGAACCTCCACGGCCTTGCGGCCACTGGCACCTGAAGCCAGCGCGTCTACCATTCCGCCACCTGGGCAGGTGTCGTGAGGCTGGCGTTTAATCCTGTCCCGGATGGGTGTCAACGGAGTTTTTTGGGCGCGTGCACATCCCTTTGCGGCAATCCAACACCTTGCTCGCGGGGGGCGACGGAGATAGAGGTCTAGCAGGCACTGACCGGGAGCATTCACATGTCCAAACTCGTCACCATTTACGGCGGCTCGGGGTTTGTCGGGCGCTATATCGCGCGACGGATGGCCAAGGAAGGTTGGCGCGTTCGTGTCGCTGTGCGACGCCCGAACGAGGCGATTTTTGTCAAACCCTACGGGGTGGTCGGGCAGGTCGAACCGATCCTCTGCAACATCCGCGATGATGCCAGCGTGCGCGCAGCGATGCAAGGAGCCGATGCGGTGGTCAACTGCGTCGGAGTTCTGGCAGAGTCCGGCAAGAACACGTTCGAGGCAGTTCAGGCCGAAGGCGCGGGGCGTGTTGCACGGCTGGCGGCCGAAGCCGGAATCGCCACGATGGTGCAGATATCGGCCATCGGGGCGGACACGACCGGCGACAGCGCTTACCAGCGCACCAAGGCCAAGGGCGAATCGGCGGTACTGGAACATATGCCCAATGCTGTGATCTTGCGCCCGTCCATCGTGTTCGGACCGGAAGACGCGTTCTTCAACCGCTTCGCGGACATGACGCGTTTCGGCCCGGTCCTGCCTGTCGTCGGCGCGGACACCAGATTTCAGCCCGTCTACGCGGATGACATCGCCAAGGCCGCTTGCCTGGCGATCATCGGCAAGGCCACGCCCGGGATCTACGAGTTGGGCGGGCCCGACGTGAACACGTTCCGCGAACTGATGCAGCACATGCTCAAGGTCATCCGTCGTCGTCGCCTAATCGTGAACATTCCATTCCCGGTCGCAACCCTCATGGGCGCGCTGTTCGACCTTGCGAACACCATAAGCTTCGGCCTGATCCCTGCGGCGATCACCCGCGATCAGGTCAAGAACCTGCGCACCGACAACGTGGTTTCTGACGGGGTAAAGACTTTCGCGGACCTCGGAATCAAACCTGTCGCGTTGGAAGCCGTGCTGCCGGATTACCTGTGGCGCTTTCGTCCTTCGGGGCAATATTCCGAAGTCAAGGAAAGCGCAAAGAACCTGCGCGCCTGAGCGTCATGGTGCGCCTCATTGTGGGCGCGCCAGCCTTTCCAGCACCTTCGCGTTCGCGCAGCCCGGCGGCGCCGTGGGTGTGATTGTCGCCTGCTCGGCAAGCCAACATGTGCAAGCCTCGACGAACGCGCATCCACGGCAGGATGTCACCAGCGCGGAATACTCCTGCGCCGAGAGGTGGCCGCTGGCCATCGCTTCGGACAGGTTCACCCCCATGACGCGGGCCACGCTTCGCGTCAGCCAGAAGTGCAGTTCAGGGTCACCCAGGATGTCTTTTGGCATCATCTTTGCCTTTCGGACAATTTCTTGAAAATCTTGGCATTGATACAGTCCATCGGCGGCTGTGCCGAGGACTCGCTCTCGTGCCGGCTCAGCCAGCGTTTGCAACCTTGCGTCCACTGGCACGCCCGGCATCGCTGGATCATGTCCACCCAAGCTTCGGGCTCCAGGTCTCCGTCGCCGGCGGCCTGAGCCGTGTCGACACCGCAGGTCTTGGCCATCCGCTGCACCAGCCAGAAATGCACGCCGGTGTCGCCCAGCGGCTTCCAGGGAACGGGTTTTGACGCGCCGGTCATTCGGATCTCAGGTCTTGGAACAAACTCACGTTGCGGCAGTAGTCGGGCAGTCTGATTTCAGGTGCAGTGCTGTCGAGCAGGCATTTGCACGCGTCCGGTTGCGTGCATCCCAGACAGCGGTCGACAGCATGTTCAAATCGATCTTCGCTCAGTTCGCCGCGCAGGATCAATTCCTCGAGATCCACGCCTTGGCGGTCGGCCATCCCAAGGACCATCTGCGTGTGTGTTTCGCGCTTGGAGTCGTAGGACATTACAATGCTCCTCATTGTGCTGTCCCTAGGGTAAGCCGGGATATCCTGTCAGGCTTTGATGCAGGTCAAGGCCCGGGTCATAGCCCTTCTGCCGTGCGTCGCACGATTTCCATCCGGGCGGCGTTGGGCGGATGAGTGCCTAGGAATCGGTTACCCGGATCCGGGATCCTGTTGAAGAACTGCGCTCCGCGCACGGGATTGTATCCGGAGCGGGCCGTTATCACCGTCCCCAGCCGATCGGCCTCCAGTTCGAATTCCTTTGAATAGGTCCGCGCGCCCAATGAGGCCCCGATCTGTTCCGCTGACTGCACCACGGTCGCGTCGGCCCCGCCCAGCGCAACGAGACCCGAAAGGATGGTGGCCCCCACATAGGCATTCTGTTGGGTCCGGGCCAGATGCCCAAGCACGTGATGGGCCGCCTCGTGCCCCATGACAAAGGCCAGTTCATCTGCATTGTCCACCGAGGCGATCAAGGCCAGATTGAACGCCAGGATCGGACGCCCGGTGCGATCTACGGTCTGAAATGCGTTGGGTGGCTGACCCATCCGGTCATCGACCACGATCTGGAAATCGCAATTCGCGCCTGGCGCAAGGCGGCGGCATTCGCGTTCGGCGACCGGTTCGACCGTCTGAGCCACGTCCACAAACTGGCGCGCGGCGATCCCGGCCCGGCTGCGCGCTTCCTGTTCGGACAGACGGGGCTGGTCCGCGCCCGGTCGAGACGGCACCGGCGCCTGCGTCACAGGCGAAACCTCGCAAGCCGTCAGGGCGGCAAAGGCCAGAACAAAAAGCCAGCGCATGTCAGTCACTCCTGCTCATGAAGCCTTGAAAGTAAAACGAACAGGCTGGTTCTGCCAGCCCGGAATTCAGCTCGGTGATTTTCCGCAGATGCGTCTTTGCATGAACCGGAGGACCGCGCTACGGTTCCCCCATGTTTAGTATCGAACACGAATTCGACTCGACGGTCGTGACCCTTGTGGACGAGGGCGAAAGTCCGTTGCAGGAAGACGTCATCGTCAATGGCTTCGAGGAATGCATCACGGTCGAGCAATACGATCCGCGCACCGACAGGGTGAACAGGATCACCTTTTCAATGTCACAGATGCGCGACCTTGCTGCGGCGATATCGCTGCCCGAAGGCGTCTATTCGCGCGAAGAGACGCCGGGCTAGTCCAACCGGATCACCTTGTCCCGTCCCTTTTGTCCCCGCACCAGGGACAGCCGCGTCTTGGCGACACCCAGCGCCGTCGCGAAAAGCTTGATCACGGCCGCGTTCGCCTGCCCGTCTGATGCCGGCGCCGTGACGCTGATCTTGATTGTCTCGCCGTCCGTCTCCAGTTTGTCGGCGCGCGCGTTGGGTGTCACTCGAATGGTAAAGACCGTTCCGGTAGTGGCGAGATGCGCATGACTGTTCTTTGACATGGTTTCGTCCTATCACGCCTGAAACTGCACCCGAAGCCCGGCACTGGGCTCGCCCGCGAGACACAACAAGGAAGCGATATGCCCGACGCCAACACAGCGGTTCTGGAGTTCCTGCTTACCAGACGGTCGCGACCTGCCAAGATCCTGCAAGCTCCGGCCCCCGATCGCGCGGCGCTTCTGCCGATCCTGACAGCAGCGGCCCGCACGCCCGATCATGGAAAGCTTGAACCGTGGCGCTTCATCGTGCTGGAACGAGCCGCGCTCCAGCGATTGGCAGAGGCGGTCGAAACATGCGGTGCGGAGACCGAGCGCGACAGCGAAGACATCGCCAAGGCCCGCAAACAGTTCGAGGACAGTCCCCTTTGCGTCGCCGTTGTCGAGGTCCGCAAACCGTCCGAGAAAATTCCGGCCATCGAACAGACCTACTCTGCCGGGGCTGTCTGCCTTGCGCTTCTCAATGCCGCGCTGGCCTCTGGATGGGGGGCGAAC
This sequence comes from Marivita sp., assembly GCF_020055635.1. Taxonomy (GTDB): domain Bacteria; phylum Pseudomonadota; class Alphaproteobacteria; order Rhodobacterales; family Rhodobacteraceae; genus Marivita. The sequence goes on from NZ_JAIPUT010000003.1 coordinate 138,709, forward strand.
TGGCTGAGCGGATGGCCGTCGCATGATAGCGGATTCTGCCGCTCTGCGCTTGGGCTGAAAGATGACGAACGTGTCGCGGGGTTCATCCATATCGGGACCGCCTCCTCGGTACCGCCGGACCGCCCGCGCCCGGATATCGACGCCATCACGACATGGGTCGACGCATGATCCTGCGCAGTTTTCTTCTGACCCTGGGTCAGCTTGCCGATCCGCGTTTCCGAAAGGTTCTGTTTCTCGGCGTCGGACTTGGCTTTGCCCTGCTGGTCGCGTTCTTCGCGGGCCTCATGTGGGTTCTGAATGCCAGTTTCGGCCCCGAGGCCACATTGCCTTTCATTGGCGAAGTCACCTGGCTTGACGATCTGCTCAGCTGGACCGCCTTCATCTCGATGATCATTCTGTCGGTGTTCCTGATGGTGCCGGTCGCTTCGGCCATCACGTCACTGTTCCTCGATGATGTCGCCGACGCGGTCGAGGATCGCCACTATACACATCTGCCCAAGGCCGACCGCGTCCCTTGGGGAGATGCGCTGCGCGATACGGTGAATTTCCTTGGGGTCCTCGTCGCTGCGAATATCTTTGCGGTGATCCTGTATTTCATGTTTCCGCCATTTGCGATTTTCATCTTCTGGGGGCTGAACGGATTCCTGCTGGGCCGCGAATACTTCACCCTTGCCGCCATGCGCCGCGAAGGTCGCGCCGGTGCCAGGATTCTGCGCAAGCGCCATGCCGGGAAAATCTGGATCGCCGGAACCCTGATGGCGATGCCGTTATCGCTACCGCTGGTGAACCTCGTGATACCGATCCTGGGCGCCGCGACCTTTACCCACCTGTACCATCAGATTCAGTCAAGGGCGCCATCCGACCAAAAAAGTCCAGATCGCGGATCGTGATCCAGCCGGAAAGAATGACACCGGCGATGATGATCCACAGCACGACGCTGACACCGGTCGTGATCCATGCCTTTTTCTTGAGGTTGTGGACTTCGGGGGAACCCGCGTGGGTGCCCGGCACGACCTGCCCGACATCACCCTGGGTCTGCAACCGGATCGGAATCACGATCAGAAAGACCATGAACCAGATCACGGCGAACAGGACGATGGCAGAGGTGATGGACATTGGGGCTGCTCCTTCAAGGCGTCAAATGGGGCTGTTTCAGACTTGTTCCAGTTCCACGAGGCACCCATTGAAATCTTTCGGGTGCAAAAAAAGCACTGGCTTGCCATGCGCGCCGATTTTCGGCGTTCCGTCGCCCAGCACCCGCGCGCCTGTTGCCTTCAGATGGTCCCGCGCTGCCAGAATGTCATCGACTTCATAGCAAACGTGATGAATGCCGCCGGACGGGTTTTTTTCAAGGAATCCGATGATCGGGCTGTTTTCCCCAAGGGGATAGAGAAGTTCGATCTTGGTGTTGGGCAGTTCAATGAACACCACCGTCACTCCATGATCCGGTTCGTCCTGCGGTTCCCCCACTGCAGCGCCCAGCGCGGTACGGTACTGGTCGGCAGCCGCTTCGAGGTCGGGCACGGCGATGGCTACGTGATTCAAACGTCCGATCATCTGGTTTCTCCGTCATGGCTTTGGCGCGGTTATCCCCCGACGCAGGAAACCAGACAAGAGGGTTGGACGCATTAACCGTCTGTTAGCCAACCCCGCGCCAAAGTGAAGCGACTCATGGAGGGCGATATGATTGACGATGAGGCCTTGGACCAATTTCGCAGACCCACGGGAACCCGGCCCCTGCTCGGGCTGACCATCCTCGCGGTCGAAGACAGCCGCTATGCCTGCGATGCTCTCAGGCTCTTGTGCCTGCACAGCGGCGCTCGGCTCAGGCGCGCCGATTGCCTGCGGTCGGGGCGCCGGCACCTCCAGGTCTATCGCCCGTCAGTGGTCATCGTGGACATGGGCTTGCCCGACGGCAGCGGCGCGGACCTGATCGCGGAACTGTCCAACGCCATTCCGCGCGTCTCGGTGATCCTCGGCACCAGCGGAGACAGCTTTGCCGAGGACGTGGCCTATGCCGCCGGGGCCGACGGCTTCCTCTCCAAGCCGATCGCCAATCTCGCAGTTTTCCAGAACGCCGTCCTGCAACATTTGCCCCGGGACAGGCAGCCCGGCGGCGTGCGTGCCGTGCGCGCCGATCCGATCTGTCCCGACCCAATCGCGTTTCGTGAAGACATGGCGCATATGGCCGAAATTCTGGGCGGACCGGTGAATGACCACATGATCGATTATGTCACGCTTTTTCTGCGTGGCGTCGCCCGCACCGCCGAAGACGAGGCCTTGGAAAATGCCGCTTTCGACCTGGCACAAGCACAGTCAGACGGAGCGCCTCTGACCGGTCGCGTCGCGCATCTGGCGGGGCTGGTGCAGGCCCGATTGTCGGACGCGGTTGCAATCTGAAAAGCGCAAAAATGGCACACGCGTCTCAAAACAAAAACGGCGCCACACCGGGCGCCGCTCTGTGTCTGGACTGCGTCCGGATCAGGTCTCTTGCGGGATTACCCGCAGATGAAGCTCCATCAACTGATCGCTGGTCGGCTCTGACGGCGCGTTCATCATCAGGTCTTCAGCCCGCTGGTTCATCGGGAACATGATGACCTCGCGAATGTTGGCCGTGTCTGCCAGAAGCATGACCATCCGGTCGATGCCCGCCGCACAGCCCCCGTGGGGCGGGGCGCCGAACCGGAAGGCGTTGACCATGCCACCGAACCGCTTGCGCACTTCTTCCTCGCCATAACCCGCAAGTTCGAACGCCTTGAACATGATCTCGGGCTTGTGGTTCCGGATCGCGCCCGACACCAGCTCATAACCGTTGCACGCAAGGTCATACTGGTAGCCCAGCACATCAAGCGGATCACCTTTCAGAGCATCCATGCCACCCTGTGGCATCGAGAACGGATTGTGGCTGAAATCGACCTTGCCGCTTTCCTCATCCGCCTCGTACATCGGGAAATCGACGATCCACGCAAAGGCGAACCGGTCTTTCTCGGTCAGGCCAAGTTCATCGCCGATGACGACCCGGGCCTTGCCCGCGACCGTCTCAAAGCTTGAGGGCTTGCCGCCAAGGAAAAACGCCGCATCGCCGACGCCAAGGCCAAGCTGCTGTCGAATGGCCTCGGTCCGCTCGGGCCCGATGTTCTTGGCGAGCGGGCCGGCCGCCTCCATGCCCTCGCCCTGGTCGCGCCAGAAGATATAGCCCATCCCGGGCAGACCCTCTTTCTGCGCGAAGGCGTTCATACGATCGCAGAACTTGCGGCTGCCGCCCGTAGGGGCCGGAATCGCACGGACCTCGGTGCCCTCCTGCTCCAGAAGCTTGGCGAAGATCGCGAAGCCAGAACCGCGGAAATGTTCGGAACAGTCCTGCATCTTGATCGGGTTGCGCAGATCGGGTTTGTCGGTGCCGTACCACAATGCCGCATCGCGGTATGAAATCTGCGGCCACTCGGTATCCACCTTGCGACCGCCACCGAACTCTTCGAACACGCCCTGCATCACGGGCTGGATCGTGTCGAAGACATCCTGCTGGCTGACGAAGGACATTTCCATGTCAAGCTGGTAGAAATCCGTCGGCGACCGGTCTGCGCGCGGGTCTTCGTCGCGGAAGCAGGGCGCGATCTGGAAATACTTGTCGAAACCGCTGACCATGATCAGCTGCTTGAACTGCTGCGGCGCCTGCGGCAGCGCGTAGAACTTGCCCGGATGCAGCCGCGACGGCACCAGAAAATCGCGCGCGCCTTCGGGGCTGGAGGCGGTGATGATCGGCGTCTGGAATTCGCGGAAGCCCTGATCCCACATCCGCTTGCGGATCGACGACACCACGTCGGACCGCATCGTCATGTTGCGCTGCATCGCCTCGCGGCGCAGGTCGAGGTAGCGATAGCGAAGGCGGGTTTCTTCCGGGTATTCCTGATCGCCGAAGACGATCAACGGCAATTCATCCGCCGCGCCAAGGACTTCCATATCCCGGATGAACACTTCGATCTCGCCTGTCGGCAGTTTCGGGTTCACAAGGCTTTCGTCGCGCGCCTTCACCTCGCCATCGATGCGGATACACCATTCCGAACGCACCTTTTCGACCGCGTCGAACACGGGGCTGTCAGGATCGCAAAGCACCTGCGTTATGCCGTAGTGATCGCGCAGATCGATGAACAGGATACCGCCATGGTCCCGGATGCGGTGCACCCAGCCGGACAGGCGAACGGTTTCGCCGACGTTCTCGGCCGTCAGGTCGACGCAGGTGTGGGTGCGGTAGGCGTGCATGGTCATGCCCCTTGGAGAATGTGCAAAAACTAGGCGCCGATACACCCGTGATCGGCAAGGAAGTCAAGGGAACCGCGGCGGAATTGGCAGGAAACCATTTCTGCAGTAAATTGTTGACCGGTCAAAGCGGTGTCAGATCGTTGTCACAAACAGGGAGGTGGCGATGTGGGATAAAGTTCTCGACGCGATGCTGGACCGCATGATCACACGCGGCAGGCTGACCGTCACGTTTCCGGATGGAAGCCTCCGGCGGTACGGTGCCGAAACGGCGGATACAGATCCAGCCGAACCATCTCTCGCCGTGAAGCTCACCAGCGAAACCCTGGTCCGCAATCTGTGTCTGCAGCCGATCGTGGCCTTGGGCGAGGGCTATATGGATGGAGAGCTGATCGTCGATGACGATGACCTGCTCGATCTGCTGACGCTCTTGGCACAAAGCCAGAATGACGGCAACATGCCCGGCTGGCACCGGGCGCTTGTTCGCCTGCGCGTCAAGTTGCGTCGCTGGGTTCAGCGCAACGACCCGCGTCGTGCGCACCAGAATGTCGCGCATCACTACGACATCTCGGATGATCTATATGCCCTCTTTCTTGATGAGGACATGCAATACAGCTGCGCCTATTTCGCAGATCCGTCGATGTCGCTGGCAGATGCACAGGCCGCCAAGAAAGCCCATATTTCCGCCAAGCTGCACCTGTCCCGAGGGCAGCGCGTTCTGGACATCGGCTGCGGCTGGGGCGGGTTGGCGCTCAGCCTCGCGCGCGATCACGGCGTGCATGTCACCGGGCTTACCTTGTCTCGCAATCAGCATGCCACCGCCCAGCGCCGCGCGAAAGAGGCCGGGCTCGACCATCTGACCGACTTCCGCTTGCAGGACTACCGGCACGTCACCGACCGCTTCGACCGGATCGTCAGCGTCGGCATGCTCGAACATGTGGGGTTGCCGCAATACCCGACTTATTTCGAAAAGGTCTCCGACCTGCTTGATCCGAACGGCATCGCCCTGATCCATACCATCGGGCGTAGCGCCCCGCCGTTGCCGACTTCCCCCTGGCTGGCCAAGTACATCTTTCCCGGCGGTTACGTGCCATCTCTGTCAGACTTGGCCGCACCGGTCGAGAATGCCAGGCTGTGGCTTGCGGATCTCGAGGTTCTGCGAGGCCATTACGGCCCCACGCTGAACCACTGGCGGCAACGTTTCGAGGCGAATCTCGGCACCGTGCGCGAGATGTACGACGACAGGTTCATCCGCATGTGGCGCTTCTACCTTGTCGCCTGCGAAATGGCGTTCGAACAGCAGCACCAGGCGGTTTTCCAACTGCAACTCAGCCACCATCAGCACGCGGTGCCCGCGACGCGCAATTACCTTTATCCTGCGGCCGGTGCCAGTACGCTGCACGCCGCTCAGTAAAGCCGCGGCTTTCATCCACAAACGGCGGCCCGACCCGTATGGGTTGGCGGAATCGCCATTCGCCTCTTGCACGCAAGTCCGGCATGCCTATAACCCGCAACAATTTGCGGAGCGCCGCCGTCACACGCTTGAAACAAGAGGTCTGCCATGCCCAAACGCGATGATATCAAGTCCATCATGATCATCGGAGCGGGGCCCATCGTCATCGGGCAAGCCTGCGAGTTCGACTATTCCGGTGCCCAGGCCTGCAAGGCCCTGCGCGAGGAAGGTTACCGCGTCATCCTGGTGAATTCCAACCCCGCCACCATCATGACCGATCCCGGGTTGGCCGACGCCACCTATATCGAACCGATCACCCCCGAGATCGTCGCCAAGATCATCGAAAAGGAACGCCCCGACGCGCTTTTGCCGACGATGGGTGGCCAGACCGGCCTGAACACCTCGCTCGCACTCGAGGAAATGGGGGTTCTCGCGAAATACGGTGTCGAGATGATCGGTGCCAAGCGCGAAGCCATCGAAATGGCCGAGGACCGCAAGCTTTTCCGTGAAGCGATGGATCGGATCGGGCTGGAAAACCCCAAGGCCACCATCATCACGGCGCCGAAGAAGGCCAATGGCGGTGCCGATCTGGATGCCGGCGTGGCGATGGCCCTCGCCGAACTTGAACATATTGGCCTGCCGGCCATCATCCGTCCCGCCTATACGCTCGGCGGCACAGGGGGCGGCGTGGCGTATAACCGCGAAGACTTCGTGCATTATTGCCGCTCGGGCATGGACGCGTCGCCGGTCAACCAGATCCTCGTCGATGAATCCCTGCTTGGCTGGAAAGAGTTCGAGATGGAGGTGGTGCGCGACCGGGCAGACAACGCGATTATCGTCTGCGCCATCGAAAACGTCGATCCGATGGGGGTGCATACCGGCGATTCCATCACCGTCGCCCCCGCGCTTACGCTGACCGACAAGGAATACCAGATCATGCGCAACGGCTCGATCGCCGTGCTGCGCGAAATCGGCGTTGAAACCGGTGGATCGAACGTTCAATGGGCGATCAATCCCGAGGACGGCCGCATGGTCGTCATCGAAATGAACCCGCGTGTCAGCCGGTCTTCGGCGCTGGCGTCCAAGGCGACGGGCTTTCCGATCGCCAAGATTGCCGCAAAACTGGCCGTCGGCTACACGCTCGACGAGCTGGACAACGACATCACCAAGGTCACGCCCGCATCTTTCGAACCGACCATTGACTACGTCGTCACCAAGATCCCGAAATTCGCATTCGAAAAGTTTCCCGGGTCCGAACCACATCTTACAACAGCGATGAAATCCGTTGGCGAGGCGATGGCCATAGGCCGCACCATCCACGAATCGCTGCAAAAGGCGCTGGCTTCGATGGAATCCGGGCTGACCGGGTTCGACGAAGTCCATATCGAAGGCGCCCCCGAGAAATCTGCTGTCATCAAGGCGATCAGCCAGCAGACCCCGGACCGGATGCGCACCATCGCCCAAGCCATGCGCCATGGGTTGTCGGACGACGACATTCACGCAACGACCATGTTCGATCCATGGTTTCTCGCACGGATCCGCGAGATCGTCGAAACCGAGGACGAGGTCCGCGCCAATGGCCTGCCCAGTGACGAAGCCGGCATGCGCACGCTCAAGATGATGGGCTTTACCGATGCGCGGCTCGCGAACCTGACCGGTTTCGCCGAAAAGGACGTCCGCAATCGGCGCCTTGGCCTGAACGTCAAGGCCAGCTTCAAGCGCATCGACACCTGCGCCGCCGAATTCGAGGCGCAGACCCCCTACATGTACTCCACCTACGAGGCCCCGATGATGGGCGAGGTGGAATGCGAAGCGCGACCATCCGACCGCAAGAAAGTCGTCATTCTGGGCGGCGGTCCAAACCGGATCGGTCAGGGGATCGAATTCGACTATTGCTGCTGTCATGCCTGTTTCGCACTGACGGATGCGGGCTACGAAACCATCATGGTCAATTGCAATCCGGAAACCGTGTCGACCGATTACGACACCTCGGATCGTCTCTACTTCGAGCCGCTGACCTTTGAGCACGTCCTCGAGATCCTGCGCGTGGAACAGGACAACGGCACCTTGCACGGCGTCATCGTTCAGTTCGGCGGCCAGACGCCGCTGAAGCTCGCCAATGCTCTCGAGGCCGAAGGGATCCCGATCCTCGGGACCACTCCCGACGCGATCGACCTGGCCGAAGACCGCGAACGGTTCCAGGCCCTAGTGAATGAACTTGGCCTGAAGCAACCGCGCAACGGGATCGCCTCGACAGGTGCTCAGGCGCTTGCCATTGCCGAAAACATCGGTTTCCCGCTGGTCATCCGTCCGTCTTATGTTCTCGGTGGTCGGGCGATGGAGATCGTTCGCGACATGGCGCATCTGGAACGCTATATCAACGAGGCAGTGGTCGTGTCGGGCGATAGCCCGGTCCTGCTCGACAGCTACCTTTCCGGTGCCGTCGAGCTTGACGTGGACGCGCTCTGCGATGGCAGCCGCGTGCACGTCGCAGGCATCATGCAGCATATCGAAGAGGCTGGTGTGCATTCCGGCGACAGTGCCTGCTCCCTGCCGCCCTATTCGCTGTCCGACGCCGTCTTGTCCGAGATAAAGCGACAGACCGAAGCGCTTGCGCTTGCGCTCAACGTCGTCGGCCTGATGAACGTGCAATTTGCGATCAAGGGCAAGGACATCTACCTGATAGAGGTCAACCCGCGCGCGTCGCGGACGGTGCCGTTTGTCGCCAAAGCCACCGACTCCGCCATCGCATCTATCGCGGCACGGGTCATGGCGGGCGAACCGCTCACCAATTTCCCGATGCGCGATCCCTACCCGGAAAACGCCGACTACGACACGGTCCTGCCACTTGCCGATCCGCTGACCTTGGCCGATCCGATGATGCCGTGGTTCTCGGTAAAGGAAGCCGTATTGCCCTTCGCGCGCTTCCCCGGTGTCGACACGATCCTCGGGCCGGAGATGCGCTCGACCGGCGAAGTGATGGGCTGGGATCGGTCGTTTCCCCGCGCCTTCCTCAAGGCCCAGATGGGTGCCGGCACACATCTGCCGATTTCAGGCACCGTTTTCTTTTCGATCAAGGACACCGACAAGACTGATCAATTGATAGAGACAGCGCAGATTCTCAGGGAACTGGGATTCACCATCGTCGCCACCGCCGGCACTGCCGCCTTTCTTTCCGATCACGGCATTGCCTGCGACACGACCAAAAAGGTCTACGAAGGCCGTCCGAACATTGTCGACCTCATGAAGGATGGCGGAATCGATCTGGTGATGAACACGACCGAAAGCGCCGCTGCCGTCGAAGACAGCCGCGAAATCCGCTCGGTCGCGCTTTATGACAAGATACCCTATTTCACCACAGCCGCCGGAGCGCATGCCGCGGCGCAGGCGATGAAGGCCCGGGAAGAAGGCGATCTTGTCGTAAAACCGCTTCAAGCCTGACGACTTGAATGGATATGATCCGCTTGAGCATTTTCAAGCGGGTCGTTCCGGATGTGTCAGATGGGTGTGCCTTGCATGAAACGAGGCGTTCATCTCAATCTGGAGACCGCCCATTCCGGGATCACTGTTCCATCTGCCAAGCGCAACGCCACCTCGGCTCCGAAAAGCACCTCCTCCACCGCAGAGGCCGTAGCCACTTGAGTGTCAAGGCGCTCTTGATCCGATTCCGCCCTCAACTCGGCTTGATATGAGCCGGGCGTCACGGCCAGCCCATCACTTCCGACGCCTTCCCAATGCACCCGGCTCTGCCCTGCTGGCACAGTTTGCTCGGCCACGATTGTGCCCCGCTCATCAAGGATTACAAGGATCGCCTCCTCGGGCGCGCCCGACACTCCGCCAATCTCCAGCTCAACCGGAAGGCCAGAGAATTCAAAAGGGCCTGCATGCACCGCTGTTTGCCCGACCAAACCGGAATAAGCCGCCAAACTGTTTTGGGACAATTTTTCGATCAGCGATTCCAGACGTTGATTGGTCAAAGTCTGCTGCTCAACCATCGTGAACGAGGCCAATTGTTCTGCAAATTGGTCTGCCTGCATCGGGCTCAACGGATCCTGATTTTGGATCTGAGTGGTCAGCATGCGCAGGAAGGTCTCAAAATCACTCGTCTCTTGTGCCGACGATGCGGCAGAAGGAGCTGTTGGACCGCTCCTTACAGATGTTACTTCCATCGACTTCTCCTAAACTCTGAGATCCAATCCTTCAGATCGCACCAAACCTGGCTCAACCATCATGGGTGCTTCCGGTTCGAAAATGTCTAAGGCCCCGTGCCCAGTGCTTTGATGACCCTGCCTCGCCCGGGCTTCATGATCGTCTTGGGTGTCGAACCCGAGATCGCATTCTTCAATGCCGGCCCGTTTCAGATCATTCCGCAACTCCAGTTGATGGCGGCTCAAAAGTTCAATGGTTTCCGTATTCTTGGAACCAAATCTGATCTCAACCACGTCCGTGCCATTGCTGACGGATATGTCGACCGGTTCTGCAACTGAAGGGATGTCCGCAGTCACCTGCGGCAAGCCATTCGGTTGTCGGGCGCTGCGCGAAATGCCATTGACCTTCCAGGACGGTGTCCCCGGGTTTGAGGGTGAAACTACTCCCGAAGCGATAATCTCTTCTGATGGCGCGCGCAGCATGCTCTTGTGAACGAGCATGTTTTCTTTGCTGCCTTGAACCTGTCGATCTTCCGACAATCCAGAAAAAATTTTCTTTTCAGTGGGTTCTTTCCAATTCTTGTCTTCCGATCCGTGAATAGCTTGAACTTCGACTTCGGGCTTAATCGATCTCTTGATTTCCTTTTTACCACCCGCATTCGGGACAGCAAGTTCCTCTCGCTGTGGATTGCCTGACTCTGGTTTATCCTGACGACCGGACCATGAAGTAATTGTCCGCCCTGCCACCAAAGCAAAAACCTCATCCTTTGTGGAGCCAAGAGGAATCAGCGATTTTCTATCTATTGGCTCAACTGCAGCTTCCATCAAATTCCCAGAAGTTTTTATATCAGGTTTTTGCTCTATTTGAACAATATTGTTCTCAACAGAATTTACACTCAGTGCAGCACTATTGGGATGATTTTTTTCGGAAGATGCCGCTTGTGCAGAATTTCTATCCCCAAATACGCTTTCTGGCGAGTCTCTTTTTTGAAACTCTTGAGTTTTTGAAGTTATTGGTTTGGAAACCAATTTGAAGTTGTGCAAGACGTCCAAAATTTTTGGCGGTTCAGAATAATTATCGTCTGGTTGAATCTCCTCACGTTCAAGCTGATGTTCGTTTGATTGCTGAATGCGGGCGTCGATATCGAATGTCATGAACTTGGAAATTTCTACCCGTTTAGTTTCGGTGCCTTCGCCCTGAGAAAAACCAGGATTCACAAGCTTTATTTCATCATCATCGTAACTTGGTTGTCTTGAAGTCTCCGTAGCGAAAATTCCCATCAGTTCCTCAAAACCACCTTCAGCTGGATCGCCAAGAGGCGTCGGTCCGGATGCCGTCTGCCCGGAGGGGACAAGAAGTGAAGCTATATATAGTTGCATAGTGATCACGGACTCCCAGTCAATGCAGACTTCCTAACGGCGAAGGGTAAACAACTTTGGAAACCCAATGAATAAAAGCAATCAATTTTAGAGAACACAGGATTCCAGATCGCCGTTGAGACTTCCTTCACTTTTTGCCCAGATAGTTCATTTCGCACGATACCAGTGGCGCGAGATTTGATATCTCGGCATGTGTCAGAATGACCGTAGTGTCCTTGTCCATCATACTTATGGACACGGATTTTAAATGTGCAAAGCACAATCTGAAAGGAACACGATGTCCAGTATTCTGACAAACAATGGTGCCATGGTGGCACTGCAAACGCTTAAATCAATCAATTCGCGCCTGACCGAAACGCAAAATGCGATCTCGACGGGTAAAACCGTCGGCACGGCGCGTGACAATGCTGCCGTATGGGCGATTTCGAAAGTGATGGAATCCGACGTTAAAGGATTTCAGGGAATTTCGGACAGCCTGAACCTTGGGGAGTCGACGGTGGCCGTCGCTCGCAATGGTGCAGAAACCGTGACCGACCTTCTGACCGATATGAAGGGAAAGATCGTCGCGTCCCAGGAACAGAACGTCGATCGCGCTAAAATCCAGACCGATATCGTGGCCCTACGCGATCAGATCAACGCGGTCGTGGGCGCGGCGCAGTTCAATGGGCTGAATCTCCTTTCCAATCGCGACACGGATGCGGGGACGGGGACGGTGAACATTCTCGCCTCTCTTGACCGGTCCTCTTCCGGGGTCGCCGCGAGTGATATTGCCGTTGGCAAGAAAGATCTTGGAACAACCGCAAGCAGTGTGACGGGAGGGACGGTCGCCAACCTGACAGCCGCAGCATCTCTGGACGCAACGCAAACCGGAACTCTGGCGGTAACGACACCGACGGGGGCAGGGCAGATCTTCAGCCTTGGCATTACGGGCACGGATGCAAACGGCGACACCTTTACGCCCGCAGATTACACAACCGGCACAACCGCGGCAGATGCGCAAAAAATCATGTACATCGCCCGCGATGGTGACACGGCTGGTGACGTGGCAAAGGGACTTGCACAGGCCTACGCGATCTACGCAGCTGAAGAGGGTCTTGACGCAGATGTGTTCAACGTAACGGCGTCTGGCAGCAACCTGAGCATCAGTTCAACGGTGACGGATGCGACAGATACGATCGCAGCTCGGATCGATACGCTGACAACGCCGACCGAAGTGACGATCGGGGGCGGCCTGGAAAAGCTGAACGATATTGACGTGACCACTGACAGCGGTGCGGACGCCGCCTTGGTGGCGGTCGAGTTCATGATCCAGAACGCGATTGATTCGGCAGCATCGTTCGGTTCCGCCCAAGGACGGATCGAAACTCAGGCCAATTTCATCTCGAGCCTGACGGACTCGCTCAAATCCGGGATCGGGACGCTTGTAGACGCGGATATGGAAGAGGCCTCCGCACGCCTGCAGGCGCTGCAGGTCCAGCAGCAGTTGGGCGTGCAAGCCCTGTCGATTGCGAATCAGGCACCGCAGTCATTGCTGTCTCTTTTCCGATAAACCTGGTCCGGGCCGCTTCGGCGGCCCACTCCGGATTCCTTTACCGATCAAGCAGAGGTCATGATCTTGAACGCCCATATTCACGCCCACCAGAGCTATGCATCTCCGTCGTCGATCAAATCGGCCAAGGATACCGAAATCGAAATCATTCTCGAAGCCACGCGAAGACTGAAGTCGGCGCACCAAAGCCGCGGTTCGGATTACGCCACATTCGCCGAAGCGGTTCGGTTCAATCGCAAACTCTGGACAATCCTGTCAACGGATGTCGCCCATTCCGAGAACGCCTTGCCTGCCGATCTTAGGGCCCGGATCTTCTATCTTGGCGAGTTCGTTCAGCAATATTCACGAACTGTTCTCACGGACGACGCATCTGTTGGCCCGCTGCTGGATGTAAACCTCGCCATACTCAGGGGCCTTGGCACCAGACCGAGTGCCCCATGAGCGGTCTTGTTCTCAAACTGGGGCCGAAGGAGCGAGTCCTGATCAACGGTGCCGTCATAGAAAATGGCGAACGCCGGTCACGCATCACCGTTTTGTCCGGGCGCGCCAACATCCTTCGTCTGAAGGACGCGATCCATCCCGATGAGGCGAACACGCCAGTCCGACGGGCCTGCTATCTCGCCCAGCTTCTGTTGAGCGGTGAGGTCGACGCAGCCACGATTCAGGTGCGTCTCGAAGGACAAATCAGGTCGCTGGCCGAAATTCTGAAAGACGAAACGAGTTCGGGGCTCCTTGAAAACGCGTTAAGCGCATTGGCCGAGTGCAACGCCTATTGCTGCCTGAAGCTCTTGCGGCAATTGTTGCCTCTGGAGGCGCGTCTTCTCGCGGTTCGGCACCAATGACGTTTCAACCGATCATTGTCGGGACCGGGTTGGCAGCTTGGTCCCTCTTGAAAACAACCTTGGCCACGCAGAAAGCGGCATTCGGCGCGAATTATCAAACACAATCCGACACGCAGTATTTCAGGAATACGTATCCCCGCCTCGACACACCGGAAGACATCGTTTCCGACCGGCGAATACTGCGGGTGGTCCTTGGGGCTTATGGCTTGTCCGAAGACATCGACAATCGGCACTTTATCAAGACCGTTTTGACCGAAGGCGTGACCGACCGATCCGCCTTGGCGAACAAGCTTTCGGATAGACGCTATCGATCCTTGGCGCGCGATTTCGACTTTTCGATCTTCCCTCCTCCGCACAAATCTTCTGCAGGCCTTCTGGACAAGACCATCACGGCTTTCCTTGCACAATCCTTCGAAACGGCAATCGGCGAAACCAGCAGCGATATGCGCCTCGCGCTTGGTTTCAAACGCGCCCTTTCGAATGTCGCGCAAACCGCAGGATCGAACAGCACGGCATGGTTTCAGGTTCTGGCGACGCCGCCTTTGCGCGAAGTCATCCAGACTGCATTGGGTCTTCCATCGGCCTTCGCAAAGCTTGACATCGACGCGCAACATGACCGGATCATGGACAAAGCCAAACGGGTCTTCGGCACAGACCTGGTGTCTGATCTGGCAGACGAGGATCGCTCTGACGATATCATACGGCGGTTTCTCGTGACCCAGCAGGCGGCATCGACGGTCCAGTACAGTTCGATGCAGACCGCGTTGCTGCTGCTCAGCGCGATCCCCTCCCGCAACCCGCGCTGATACGACGGTGCATCACTCATTGGACGCACCGCACCGACGGAGACATAATTGCAGGCGTTCGAAACTTGCTCCGATATCGTCAACTGTTCGGCCTGTGGCAAAATCTTCAAAGCTCTTGCGGAAGGCGATGGCGTGATCAAGCTCTGCATCCGCTCCTGCGGAATAAAGCCCCGACTGAACCAGGGCCGCTGCGTCTTCATATGTCGCGACAAGCCGCCGTGCCTTGCTGATCACACCGTTTTCAGCTGGGCTGGCTGCAGACGGAAGACACCTTGAGACCGATCTCAGGACGTCAATGGCCGGGAACTGTCCTCGGTCGGCCAGCTTGCGCTCCAATACGATATGGCCGTCCAGGACGCCCCTCAGCATATCGGCGACGGGCTCATTCATGTCCGAGGCTGCGACAAGGACACTAAAGATGGCGGTGATATCACCGCAACCATCCGGGCCGGGGCCTGCCCGTTCCGCGATCTTCGTGATTTCGGGCGGTGTCGACGGCGGAAACCCTCTCAGGCTGGGAAATTCCCCGGCCGAAACCGCAATCTCTCGGTGGGCTTCCGCAAAGCGCGTGATTGAGTCCACGAACAACAAGACCTGTCGTCCCTGATCCCGAAAGAATTCGGCAACTCGCATCGCTGTCAAAGGACAGCGATATCGCGCATTAGGTCCCGCCTCGGCGCTGGCCGCCACGACAACGCTTCGTGTCATCCCGGTTTCGCCCAGAACATTCTGCGTAAAATTGTTTATTTCCCGACTCCGTTCCCCGACCAGCGCAATGACAACGACATCCGCATCCATGGCCTGAACGAGGTCTGCAAGCAGGCGGGACTTACCGACGCCCGATCCCGCAAATATGCCAATTCTCTGCCCCCTCGCGACGGGGAGCATCGTGTTGAGGAGATGAAATCCCGTCTTCAGACGTGACCCGAGCTGCTTTCGGCTGATCGCAGCAGGGGGGTCGGCGCGAATGTCGAAACGCGCGGTCCCCTGCCGCAAGGGCTTGCCATCAAGCGCGGCGCCATATGGGTCGACGACGCGCCCGATCCACCCGTTGTCGGGCGCAATTCGCACCGGTCCGGACGACAGGACGCGATCCGCCAAGGCCACCCGCAACGGGGGTTCATCGGGCAGCATCGTGACACCCTCCTGTCCCAGGCACAGCACATCGCCCGAAAGCGTTGAGCCATCGCGGCGGATCAGGCGAAGACGATCACCAAGTTGCACCTCGTCCTCGAGCCCTGCAATCCGGAGGATATGGCCATCCGCAAAAACGACGCGGCCAAAAGGACGCGTCTGTGCGATATCGGCGAGTTTGCTTGTCAGGTCGATCAGCGGTGCGTTCTGCATCGCGCGCTCCTTTCAGGTTCTGCAAACCCTTTCTAAAGGAATCAGGGTTAAGCCTTCGTTGAACCACACGAGGGAGAAGCCCCGCCATGTTCCAGAAACTGGATCTGTTCAAAACCGCAATGTCGATGGCGACACATGCGGGCGTGAAGCAAGCACTGACATCGCAAAATGTCGCGAATGCCGATACGCCGGGTTATCGGGCCAAAACGGTCAGGCCGTTTGCGGATCTCGTCCCCTCGGGCGCGGATGCATTTGCATTGCGCGCCACCCGACCCCAACACATTCCGATTTCGACCGCCCGGGTCAACAGTTTCATCGAGTCGCCTCCAAACAGTGAGCCAAACGGCAACAGCGTTGTTCTGGAAACAGAAATCCTCAACTCGGTTGATGCAAAGCGGCAGCATGACCGTGCCCTGGCCGTCTATCGTGCCTCCCTGGGCATGCTGCGCGGCGCATTGAGCAAGCAATAGGAGAGACAGGATGTCAGCATTTTCAAACGCGCTCGGTGTATCGGCCAGCGGCCTCAAGGCGCAGGCGCAGCGTCTTCGCATCGTTGCCGAAAACGTGGCCAATACCGATACACCGGGCTACCGCCGCAAGACCATTTCCTTCGCGTCCGAAGTCGAAAGATCGGGTGTCGCGAAGGTTGCCTTGAATGAAATCTCACTCGACAGGAATCCGGGAGAGCAGATTTACGATCCAGGGCACCCCTTGGCCGATGCCGGCGGCCATTATGTTGGATCGAATGTCGATCTGATCGTGGAAATCGCAGACGCACGCGAAGCGCAACGCAGCTACGAAGCCAACCTCAAGATGTTCGATCAGGCCCGGCAAATGTCGTCAGGCTTGATGGACCTGCTACGCAAATAAACCTTTCCAGAATGGAGAACCCACATGGACGTCAAATCCCTTTTTGCCTCGCAACGATACGCAGCTTTGAAACCGGCCACCGAGCCTGACTCAAGAGACGCGATTGCGCAAAGTTTTGCAAAGATCACCGAGGATTTTGCTCAGACGCTCAACACTGCCGAGACCACGGCCATGAGCGCCATGTACGGCGATGCCGATCCCCACGCCCTGGTCGAAGCATTGTCCCAGTCTCAACTTGCCGTCGAAACGGCGGTGACGGTCAGAAATCGCGTCGTCGAGGCATATCAGGAAATCCTGCGCATGCCGGTCTGATCCCATGCTGACCGAAGGCTATGTCTATGATGTTCTGCGCGAGGCGCTGCGGATAGCTGTCTTGATATCGGCGCCGGTCCTGGTGGCCGCGCTGGTGACCGGGGTTTCAATCGGTCTCTTCCAAGCGCTGACCTCGATCCAGGAAATGACCCTGACTTTCGTGCCCAAGCTGGTGGCGATGCTTGGGGTGTTCTGGGCCTCGATGAACTTCATGACCCAAAGCCTGATCGATTTTTTTCAGACGGTAATCATTCCGTCCATCTCAGGAGGCTGACATGGAAAACGCCGGATACGTCACGCTTACCCGTCAGTCCGGGTTGATGCGCGAGATGGAGATCATCGCACACAATATCGCCAATGCGGCAACGTCGGGGTTTCGACAACAAGGGTTGGTCTTCTCGGAATTCGTCCAAGGGATTGAAGGCGGAGACAGCCTGTCGATGGCCGCGGCGCGGGTGAAAAAAACCTCGGTGGCTCAGGGTATTCTGACCCAGACCGGTAATGCGCTTGATCTTGCAATCGAAGGTCGCGGCTATTTTCAGCTCGAGACACCGAACGGCATCCGCCTGACTCGTGCCGGGGCGTTCAATGTGAATTCCGTCGGCGACGTCGTCTCGTCGGATGGGCACCGCGTTCTCGACCTCGGCGGTGCGCCCATCAACGTCCCCCAAGGCGAAGCGGACGTCAAAGTGGCCGCCGATGGCACGGTCAGCCTCGGTGACAGACTTCTCGGCCAGATTGGCGTGATGGTGCCCGAACCCGGGGCGGACCTCAAACGCGAATCCGGTGTGCTGTTCCAGACGGATGCGGCGTTGGCTCCCTCCGAAGACGGTCTGGTCCTGCAGGGCCACCTGGAGGGTTCGAATGTCGATGCAATCTCCCAGCTGACGCGCATGATCGAAGTCCAGCGCGCCTACGAGCTGGGTCAGAAGCTGCTCGATATGGACCATGAACGCTCCAAGTCCGCTCTTCAAACATTGATCAAGTAAAGGAAAACAGATGCGCGCTCTCAAGATTGCGGCAACCGGAATGTCGGCCCAGCAGATGCGGGTCGAGATCATCTCGAACAACCTGTCGAATATGAACACGACAGGCTACAATGCGCGACGTGCGGAATTCTCGGACCTGCATTACCAGCAGATCGCGCGCGCCGGTACGGTCAACGCGGCGGACGGAACTGTTCTGCCGACGGGTGTTCAGGTGGGGCTTGGTGTCCGCCCCGCTGCAGTGTCCGTTCACATGGCGCAGGGTTCACTCAGCCAGACGAATTCCGATCTGGACGTGGCCATCGACGGCAACGGTTATCTCGAAGTGGCAATGCCTTCGGGCCAGACGGCCTATACCCGCGACGGGTCCCTGAAGCGAAACGCCGAAGGTCTGATCGTCACGTCAGAAGGCTTTCCGGTCGCTCCGGAAATCGTCATTCCCCAAGACGCCCGCAGCATTTCGATCAATCCCGAGGGCGAGATTTACGCCTATTTCGCCGACGCTGCGGAACCGCAATTGCTGGGCCAGATGAACCTTGTCGGTTTCGCCAATGCCAAGGGACTCGAGGCGTTGGGCGGGAACCTGTTCAGCGAAACCGAAGCCTCGGGTGGCCCTCTTGTGGCAACTCCGGGCGAGGATGGGCTCGGAACGTTGCGACAGGGATATCTCGAGGACAGCTCAGTCGATCCGGTGCGCGAACTCACCGAATTGATCGAAGCCCAGCGCGGATACGAGCTCAACGCCAAGGTCATCTCTGCTGTCGATCAGATGCTTGGCGCGACGACGCAGGTGCGGTGATGCGTACCGCGATGATCTTCTGCCTTTGCACATTTGCCCCGCCTGCCTCGGCAGACGCGGTTCTGGCGCTCATGACACTCCGGCCCAAGGAGGTCGTCCGTGCCGAGGCCGTGATCCTTGACGGCACAATGGTGCCGGGTGCTGCAACCGCGCTTGAGGACGTGATCGGAAAAGAGGTGAAGCGCGCCGTTTACGCTGGCCAGCCGGTTCTGGCGTCCAACATCACCGAAGCCGCCCTGGTCGAACGCAATCAGGTCGTGGCCGCGACCTTCACACTCAGGGGTCTGACAATCGGCACCGAGGCGCGCGTGCTCGAACGCGGGTCGGCCGGGGACATCATCCGCGCGATGAATCTGACCTCGCGCACCACGATCCGGGCGGAAGTGCTCGAAGACGGACGATTGAAGGTACTTCCCTGACATGAAAACGGCTCTCTTGCTCTTTTCGATCCCGCTCTTGCTGGTGAACTGCGGGCGTCTCGATCACATCGGTCAACCGCCCACACTGTCTTCTCAGGACAAAAGCGTCGAGCGTCAGGCCATGATCTATTCGGGACTGCCGGTCACGACACCCGATACCTCGGCCTATAGGCAGGCCTCGCTTTGGAGCGGCGATCAGTCCTCGCTCTTCGGAGACCGGCGGGCCTTCACGACAGGTGACATTCTGACGGTCCTCGTTGAAATCGACGACCAGGCCGAAATCTCGAACGCGACCTCGCGAGGCCGCTCATCTCAGGAAAGCCTGGCCATCCCTCAATTGCTCGGGTTCCCACAACGCCGGAACCGGGAATTGCCGGAAGGCGCCACCCTGGACAACGCGGTCGAGGTCGATTCGACCAGCCAGAGCGAAGGCAACGGTTCGGTGCGCCGCAATGAAAAGCTGACCCTGCGCATAGCCGCGACGGTGGTCAATGTCCTGCCGAATGGTGTGCTGGGCATAGAAGGCACCCAGGAGGTTCGGGTCAATTTCGAGCTGCGTGAATTATTCGTCTCCGGTTTCGTCCGGCGCGCCGACATCACGCGCCAGAACGAAATCACCTACGACAAGATGGCATCGGCCCGGATCTCCTATGGCGGGCGCGGCCAGATCAGTGATGTTCAACAGCCCCGCATCGGCCAGCAAGTGCTTGATGCCGTCCTTCCGTTCTAACCTGTCTCAGGATGCCTCATGATCAAGAAACTCTTGCCGTTGTTCGGACTCGTTCTTGGCCTTGCGGCCGGCGGCGGCGCGGCTCTCGTTCTCGCGCCACCACCCGAAAAAGATCCAACGGAAACCGTGAGTGTCGAGGCCGCTGAAATTGCGGCGCAGGTCGATACAGAAGACACGGCAGCGACAAACACCGAAATCGTAAAGCTGCCAAATCAGTTCATCGTGCCCGTCATCGTCCACAACCGGGTGCGCGCAATGGTCATCCTGAGCGTTGCGCTCGAGGTCGAATCCGGCATGGCCGACCGCGTCCGAACCCTGGAACCCAAGCTGCGCGATACCTTCCTGTCCGAGTTGTTCGGCCTTGCCGCACTTGATGGGTTCAAGGACGAACTGATTACACGAAGCACGCTCGAGCTTGTCAAAGCTGCCTTGACGGAACGATCAAAGGCTGTACTGGGACTTGATCAGGTGACCATCCTGATCACCGACATGACACGACAGGATGCGCTCTAGAGACGCTTCGACATCTCGAACAATACCTGCGCCTGCTCTTCTTCGGACTGAAAGACAGGCTGCTGGACGGCCTGTTTTTCGGCCAGCAAAGCGACACCCATCCGCTGTTGCAGCACGGTTTTCAGGGCGTCCTTTGTGGCTTCGCGCTGGATCGCCGCCTTTGCCAAGGTCGGCTGCAACCGCCGCTGATCGTCGATCAGCTTGCGCAGCCTCAGTTCGCGAAACCTGAATGATGTCGGGTCCGCGGCTGCCACCTCCTGCAATGATGTTGCGAGGTCTTGCTCCTGCCGCGTGATCTCGAGTTGACGTGATCTCAGATGCTCTTTTTGCTGTTGCTCATTCGACAGCATCATCTCAAGCATCCGGGCCCGCGCGTCCAGAACCTCCAGAACTCTGTCGAACCCGGTCCTGTTGTTCATTTTTGCAGCCCCTGAATGCGCCGCGCATAACCGATTGCAATTGCCACGGCCTTGTAGTGATCCCGATCGATTGTCATGCCGGTCTTGACCGTAGCGTATAGTTCGCGCGCCGTCGGCGGATCGCGGTATAGCGGAACGCCCGACTGAATCGCAATCTCGCGAATTTTGCGGGCCGTTTCATCCGTGCCCCGGGCAACGCATTTGGGAACGGCGTCCTGACCACCGGACCATTGCAGCGCGACGGCGTAATGCGTCGGATTCGTGATCACGACTGTTGCCTTGGGCACATCGAGGAGCATCCGGTTTGTCGCGATCTCTTCCGCCTTGGCGCGGCGCTGTTGCCGGATGTTTTCGTCGCCCTCTTCGTTCTTGTGCTCTTCCTTCAACTCATGATGTGACATGCGGTTCTTTTTTGCGTGCTCCTTGATCTGCCAGATCGTGTCAAGCGCGGCGAACACGACATAGACCACCAGCGCAATCCACAAGAATTTCAGCGCGCCCTCGTAGATCTTCGCCAGCGCCATATGCTCTCCACGCAGAATGGCCGTCTGGAACAAGCGATAGTTGTCGGACAAGAGCATCGCGAGGACACCGGCGAACACCACGAATTTACCGGCGTTCTTCGCGAACTCGAACAAACCGGACCAGCCGTATTTCTTCTTCGCATTGGAAATCAGCGAAATCCGGTTCAGCTTGAGCTTCAACTTGTCGGGCGTGAACAGCATCTGCCTGGTTCCGACAAGCCCCGCGGCGACGAGGGCAAACGGCGCGATGAAGAGGACGCCGAGGAGCGGCAGAACCCACCCGGCCACGACCCCGAGGATGCGGCTGCCGTCGAGCGCGCGGTTCCGGGAGACCCCGTCAGAAAGAAACTGGGCGATATCCAGGGTGAGTGCCGTGGCGATTCCGCCGAAAACGACGTAGATGCCGACCAACAGCAAAGCCAGAACCGCGAGGTTGATGACGTCTTGGGATCGGACGATTTCACCCTTCTTGCGCGCCTCTTCAAGCTTTCGCCGCGACGCCTCATACGGCTTGTCATCCTGGTCTTCGCCGGCGTCGCTCATTTCGCTGCCTCGAAGGGCATCATCAGGATAATCAGGGCTTTCTCTTGCCAGACGGTCAGAAGCAGTTCGGAGTGCTGGTACAGGAAATACATCGAGAACAGAGCGACAAACGGAATGCCGATGAAGGAAACCATGAATTGCGGCATGGCCTTGTTGATGAAACCGATGGTCAGATAGTAGACGAACATCAGGCTCACCACGCCAGACGCAAGCACGACTCCGTGGTTGAAAATAAAATTCATCAGCTCGGTCATCTTGCCGGCAAAATAGCCCGTGGCATTTTCAAGCGACGGTATATCGACAAGGTAACTTGCCATGAACGCATATAGAATCTGGTTCGCAAGCGTTGTGGAAAAGATGATCGCAAGGGCTGCGGTTGTCAGGATGTGACTGATCACCGGCATCGGCGCCGTGGCGTTTCCCAGCATCTGGGCGAGTGACACCGATTGGCTGATCACCGCACCAGCCTTTTCGATCAGAAAAATGACTCCGCGAGAGATCACTCCGATCAGGTAACCGATGGTCACCTCAAACAGAGCGAACCAGACGAGTTCGCTTCCGACCGGTCGCTCGGCAGGAATGTAGGGCTGCAAGACCGGGGCCGCGGCGATGGAATAGAACAGGGCTATGATCAATTTGACCCGTGCCGAAACAAAGGATTCGCCGTATCCGGGCGCGAGCGAGAAGGCGGGGCCAATCCTCAGAAAAACGGCGGCGACGAGCCACAATTGACCAAGAATTTCGTCCAGAAACCCCTCGATCACGGCTCGGCCATGATGGTGCCGACAAGCGCCGGCTTGGCATCAAGGCCGATTTCCTCGAAGGCCATGACGGGATTGGATATGCCTTTGGCCGTAAGCAGGCTGTGCAGGAAACGGCGTCGACGACCCGACGTGATGAGTGCCGGAAAGATTCCTTTCTGACCGACCCGCGCCAGTTCTTCCGCGATGCGTTTCGACAGGGTTTCAAAGTCCTTTGGTGGCAGCGCGATGTCGGGCGTGCCACGGTCGGACGAGACCTCGCATTCCTCGAACCGTTTTTCCCAGCCGGACGCAAGATGGACCAACGGGATTGTGCCGTCTTCTCGGCGCATGGCCGCCACAAGCTGAAACCCCAGTCTTTGCCGAACATGTTCGCAAATCGCCTCGGCCGAGTGTCCCTGCCCTCGGGTTTCCGCAATGGCTTCAAGGATCAGTTGGAAATTGCGGATCGATACCTGTTCGTTCAGCAGGAGTTTCAGGACCTGAAGCAGGGTCTCGAGTGGCACCTTGTCCGGCACGGTTTGTTCGATAAGGGCCCTGTTGGCTTCGGCCCGAGCCGGATCGGACAACGCGCCCAATTCGTCAAGCAGACGCTTGAGCGACTTCATCGTCAGCAGCCGCCCCAGGTTGCGCTTGATCACCTCGAGCAGATGCGTCGCAAGCACCTCGCTCGGAGACACGACGGTGAGACCGCTCATTTGTGCGTCTTCGCGTTCGCTTTCCTGTATCCATCTTGCAGGCGCGCCGTAAACCGGCTCTTCGACGTCCCGCCCGCTTGGCAAGGCGCTGGCACCTTCGGGGATCAGAGCCAGCATGAGATCCGGGTGAAGCACGCCCCGTGCGGTCTCCACGCCATGAACACGGACAACATAGGTTCCATCCCGCAGGGTCGCATCGTCGGTCAGGCGGACCTCGGGCATGATCGCACCAAAGCTTTTGGCGATATGGGTGCGCATGTTGAGAATGCGCGAATCCAGCCCGCTGGCGGGATCGAGGACCATGTCCACCAGGTCGGGCGCGAATTCGACGTGGATATCGTCAAGGTCAAGCACATCGCCGATCGGCCGCTGTTTCGCGGGCAATGGCGCTTTTTCCGTTTCCGCGTCATCCTCGACGCGCTTTGCATGCCGGTTGACCCAGTAGGCAAGCCCACCAAGGATCACTCCGCCCGTCAGAAACGGGACGAATGGCAATCCCGGAACCAGCGCGAACATGACCATCAGGACCGCAACGGTCGCCAGGGCGGCTGGATGGCGGCCAAGTTGAGAGGTGATCGCAAGATCGGTTGCGCCTGTCGCGCCGCCACGGGCCAGAAGAAGAGCCGCGGCGATGGAGATGATCACGGCGGGAATCTGTGTAACCAGGCCATCCCCGACAGTGAGAATCGCATAGGTCTCGAAGGCCGCGCCAAGAGGCATGCCATGCACGACCGTGCCCATGATCAGGCCGACAACAAGGTTGAGTAGCGTGATCAGGAGTCCGGCCACGGCGTCTCCCTTCACGAATTTCGACGCGCCATCGAGCGATCCGAAAAAGGTGGTTTCCTGGAGTTCCCGTTCACGGCGCTCCCGCGCATCGGCGTGGGTGATCGCACCCGCAGCCATATCGCTGTCGATGGCCAGCTGCTTGCCCGGCATCCCGTCAAGCGCAAAGCGTGCGCCGACCTCTGCCATGCGGGCCGCGCCCTTGGTGATCACCATGAAATTGACGATCAGCAGAACGCAGAACACGACAAGCCCCAGAAAGACACTTCCGCCCATGACAAAATCGGCAAAGCCCTGAATCACGTTCCCGGCCGCGTCGGTTCCGGTGTGGCCCTCTCCGATGATGAGCTTGGTCGAACTGATGTTCAGCGACAATCGCAGCATGAGAGACGCCAGAAGGATCGTCGGGAAGGCCGAGAAGTCCAGCGGGCGTTCGACAAACAGCGTGACGGTGAAGATCAGGATTGCCAGGGCAAAGGACGTGGCAAGCCCGATATCCAGAATGAAGGCCGGAACCGGGAGGATCATCATGACGATGACCGCCATCAAAGCGACGGCAAGAATGACCGTCGGCTTCGCAAAAATCTGGCGTGCCGTTTCGCTCATCAGTTGGTCCTGCTGAAGTCGATGAACGGGGTGGTTTCCGTCGCCTCTGTCAGGAAGACCGATCCGGGACGCGCCCTGCCGCCGGTTCGGAAAAGCGGCTGCGGTTTGACCGGGCCTTCGGCACGGATGTCAGCCGCCGCCACACGATCCCGCAAACCGCGAAACCTGGAAATGTACCGGTTGGCAAACTCTGGCGTTCTGCTGTGATACGCTCCGGCCGCATCCGTCCAGTTTCCGAATTCGACATGGAGTTGCGACAGGAATTCGGCTGCGTAGAGCGCGTTCAGATCGGGATCGAACATGTCATCGAGGGAACGGAACCCGTCTGCGTGCCATCGGTAGTTGATCTGGAAACACCCGATGTCGATATTGGACACCCCGCGTTTCACCTTTGAAAAAACGTAGGATCGCGCCTCGTCCTCGGACTGAAACCATGATCCGTCGCCGGCGTGGTTCACGGCCCAGGGCCACGGCGCGTTGTCCTTGCCGCGACCTGTCTCAAGCCGTGTGATCGCAAGCAGCACATCCAGCGGGACATCGGTTTCGGCCGCGGCGCGTTGGGCGGCAGCGTCGCAAATATTGGCCGCCGACACGGTGGCCCAAGCGCACACCAGAGCCATGCCCCACATCACGGACTTCTTCCAGATCCTGAACGTCACGCGTCCCTCGCATTCTGCGGTTTCGCTGAACGTAAAGGTCAGAGCGTTAGGATTCGGTTACTTGTGATGGCCGTTTCAGACAAGCATCTCGACAAGCGCCACGACGGCCCCCCCAAGTACCGCACCGATAGCCGCCCAGATCACGGCGGTCCTGACGGTGTTGGGCTTCGGCTCGGGCGTGCCTTGCGCCTGCGAAATCAGAACCTGTTCCATCAATCCCGGCAAACGGGGGCCGAACCGCGCGAGAACGAGGGCGGTCTTTCCAAGATCCTTGGCAAACGCCCGTGGTCCGATGCTTGTCTTGATGTAATCCTCGACAATCGGTTTCGCGACGTCCCAGATGTTCATCTTGGGATCAAGGGACCGTGCCACGCCTTCGACGACAACCATGGTCCGTTGCAGCAGGATCAGTTCGGTCCGGGTTTCCATCCCGAAGCGTTCGGTCACTTCGAACAGGTAACTGAGCAAGCGGCCCATCGAAATGCGCGTGGCATCCATCCCGAAAATCGGCTCTCCGACGGCACGCAGGGCTCGTGCGAATTCATCGACATCGCGGTCATTGGGGACATAGCCCGCTTCGAAATGCACCTCGGCCACGCGTTTGTAATCGCGACGGATAAAGCCGTAGAGGATCTCTGCATAGACCCGGCGGGTGTATTCGTCGATATGGCCCATGATGCCAAAATCGAGCGCGATGATATCGCCGTTCGGCGCGACCTTGAGATTGCCCTGGTGCATGTCGGCGTGAAAAAAACCGTCGCGCAGCGCATGCTGGAGAAAGAGCTGCAGGACACGTTCGCTCAGTTCAACGCGGTCATGGCCTGCCGCGTCCAGCGCGTCATTGTCCCCAAGCGGCACACCCTCGGCCCAGGCCATGGTCATGACCCGTCGGCTGGACATGTCCCACTTGATCTCGGGCAACTGAAACCCGTCATCCTGCGCGGTGTTGGCGGCAAATTCGGACGCCGCCGCGGATTCCAGCCGCAGATCCAGTTCGCCCATGACCACGCCTTCGAAATGGGCAATCACGTCTTTCGGCCGCAGCCGGCGCGACGATGGCGACAGCACCTCGACCATTCCGGCGGCGAAGTAGAATGCGTCGATATCCTTGCGGAAGTCCTTTTCGATATTCGGACGCAGCACCTTGACGGCAACCGTCTCGCCGGTCTGAACCAGTTTGGCCTTGTGCACCTGCGCGATCGACGCGGCAGCGACGGGTTCGCTGAATTCCGAGAACACCTGATCCACCGGCACGCCCAGTTCCGACTCGACCATCGCCTTGGCCTCGGCGACCGAGAAGGGCGGCAGCTTGTCCTGAAGGACCCGGAGCTCCCGCGCCATCGTGTCGCCGACGACATCGGGGCGCGTGCTCAGAACCTGGCCGAACTTGATATAGGCCGGGCCCAGCGCCGTCAGGGCGCGCGGCGCTGCGGGCACTTTGGGATCGCCGTAATATCCGAGCCATTTGAACGGCCATCCCAGAAGCCGCGCCGCGACCCGCAATGGCTTTGGCGCATCGAACGCGTCCAGTACGACACCCATCGCACCCGTACGTTCGAGCGTCGCACCCGTACGGATCAGGCGCAAGATATTGTGCGGGCCTCTCACGTCAGATCTTCCATCCCGAATGCAGGCAGGCGATGCCCATGCTCAGATTGCGGTACTTGGCGTTCTCGAACCCGGCTTGCCGCACCATGCCCAGGAACGTGTCCTGATCGGGGAACTTGCGGATCGATTCCACCAGGTATTGATAGCTGTCCCGGTCATTCGCGATCGCCTGACCGAGGCGGGGGATGATGTTGAAGGAATAGAGATCATAAACCTTTTGCATCAATTCGTTCGGGATCTGGCTGAATTCCAGCACCATGAGCCGCCCGCCGGGGCGCAGCACGCGGAATGCCTCGTTCAGGGCTTCCTGCGGGCGCGTCACGTTCCGGATACCAAAGGAAATCGTGTAGACGTCGAAGGTGTTGTCCTCGAAGGGCAGATGCATCGCATCGCCAACGACCCAGTCAAGGCTGTCGCTCATGGCGTTGGCCTCGGCGCGCTTGCGGCCTTCGATCAGCATCGGTTCGGTCAGGTCGAGAACGGTCGCAGTCCCGGACCCGGCGCGCTTGAGAAACCGGAAGGAAATGTCCCCGGTGCCGCCTGCTACATCCAGGAGCTTCTGCCCCGGTCGTGGCGCGAGCCAATCCATCATCGCGTCTTTCCAGACACGGTGGATTCCGAATGACATCGCGTCATTCATGACATCGTATTTTGACGCGACCGAACTGAACACGCCCTGAACGCGACCCGCCTTTTCGTTTTCAGGAACGTCCTGAAAGCCGAAATGCGTGGTGGATTGATTTTCGTCTGCCATAAGCCTTGTCGTTTCCCGTGCCAGACTTTCTTATAGAGCGCCCAGACGGCGTTACAATGCGACGACACGAGACAGGACACCCCGAATGCCCGAATTGCCCGAGGTTGAGACGGTACGACGCGGGCTGATCCCTGCGATGGAGGATCAGATCATTGCCCGCGCGCAGGTCAACCGCCCGGACCTTCGATGGCCGTTCCCGGAAAACATGGCGGAACGGCTGACCGGGAAGCGGGTTCTGCGACTGCGGCGCCGATCAAAATACATCCTGGCGGATCTGGACAGCGGCGAAACGGCCCTGATCCATCTTGGCATGTCAGGCCGCATGCTGGTGTCCGGCGACCCCCTGGGGCAGTTCGTCCACGATCATCCGGCAACCGAGAAACACGACCATGTGGTGCTCGACATGGATAACGGCGCGCGCATCACCTTCAACGATCCGCGCAGGTTCGGCGCGATGGATCTGTTTGCCACCGACGGGGCCGATACGCATCCGCTTCTGGCCTCGATCGGGCCGGAGCCTTTGGGCAACAGCTTTGACGAGCCCTACCTCGTGGCGGCACTGGCGCACCGCAACACGCCGATGAAAGCGGCGCTTCTGGATCAGAAGACAGTTGCGGGCCTGGGCAACATCTATGTGTGCGAAGCTTTGTTTCGTTCAAAAATTCACCCCACACGTCCAGCGCGCAAGGTGTCGAAAGACCGTCTTTCGCGGCTCGTTCCGGTGATCCGCGAAGTGCTGAGAGATGCCATCGAAGCGGGCGGTTCCTCGCTGCGCGATTTCCGGCAAGCCGATGGCGAACTTGGATATTTTCAGCACAGCTTTGACGTCTACGGGCGCGAAGGCGCGCCCTGCCGCACCCCCGGATGCAACTCGACAATCCGCCGCATCGTACAATCGGGACGCTCGACTTTCTACTGTCCGACCTGCCAAAGATAGCTTGAACGGTGCCAGACACATGCGTAAGGCTGCACCTCTGAGATCACCGAACGGAGCCCTGACTCATGGCTTATGAGACGATCATCGTCGAAATCGAAGATCATGTTGCCACCATCAAACTCAATCGGCCCGACGCCCTGAATGCGCTCAATAGCCAGTTGCTGTCGGAATTGGCTACCGCGCTGAAAGAGGCCGATGCCAACGAGAAGGTGCGCTGCATCGTCCTGACCGGGTCGCCCAAGGCTTTTGCAGCCGGCGCAGATATCAAGGAAATGTCCGAAAAGAGCTTCGTCGAGATGTTCATGTCCGACTTCTTCGGCGCGGAATCACTGGCCGTCTGCAAGACGCGCAAGCCGGTGATCGCTGCCGTGGCGGGTTATGCGCTGGGCGGCGGGTGCGAACTGGCCATGATGTGCGATTTCATCATCGCGGCCGACACGGCCAAGTTCGGCCAGCCCGAGATCAATCTGGGCGTTGTGGCGGGCATCGGCGGAACCCAGCGCCTGACCCGCTTTGTCGGCAAGTCCAAATCCATGGACATGCACCTGACAGGCCGCTTCATGGATGCCGAAGAGGCCGAACGCGCCGGGCTTGTCAGCCGGGTCGTTCCCTCGAAATCGCTGATGGAAGAAGCCCAGTCCGCTGCGGCAAAGATCGGCGAGAAATCGATGCTGGCGACTTTCGCGGTCAAGGAAGCCGTGAACCGTGCCTACGAGACGACGCTGAGCGAAGGACTGCTGGCCGAACGGCGGCTGTTCCACGCGCTTTTTGCCACGGAAGATCAGCAAGAGGGCATGGCCGCCTTCCTCGAAAAACGCACACCCCAGTTCCGCGACAGATAATCGCGAAAAACAGGCCTTTTCACGACGTGGATCAGGGGCTATACGCCCCGATACATGCGTGTGATGCCCGCTCTGGCAAGATTCGATCCGGTCGATGGTTCCGGGCGTGCTGACATATGCAACCCAATTTGAACCAAACGAACCAGGATAGAACTCATGGCAAATTCGCCCCAGGCCAAGAAGCGCGCAAAACATAACGAAAAGCGCTTCGCGATCAACAAGGCGCGTCGCTCGCGCATCCGTACATTCCTCCGCAAGGTCGAAGAAGCCATCGCTTCCGGCGACAAGGAAGCCGCGACTGCCGCTCTGCGCGCAGCCCAGCCTGAAATCATGCGCGGCGTGACCAAAGGCGTGTTCCACAAGAATACCGCATCGCGCAAGGTGTCCCGCTTGTCGTCCCGCGTCAAAGCGCTTGGCTGAGAATCGTCGGCTGTCCCGATCGCTTCCAAAAATCAAGACGCCGCTTCATCCGGAGCGGCGTTTTTTATTGGCTCCTGCGCAGCCGTGCACCGCTCCGAGATTCTTTTCGACCATTGCCTGAGTCAACAACGAAGATCAGTTGATGGCATGCCGACCACCCTTATAAATCAAAGCTGCGAGTCACATCGCTGGGGGGACAGGCCTCGGCAGTTCAAAATCGAAACAAAAATCTGCCTTCGATTTTGGCCGGCCGACATAATTGATAGAAGATCAACCGCCTTGTCCGTATTGATGTAAGAGCTGCTGTGAACACCCTTTGCCAGGCGTTCCGCATCTCGGTTTTTGGGTCAGCTGGTATCGTCCGGGCTGTCCATGAATCGTCTATTCCCGGATGTACCGCATGGGGACATGAACGTGTCACCCGAGTTGGGGAAACGCATGTGGCGACACGTGCCGACAGTGGAACAGGGACAGATGACGCAAGATCAGTGGGGCACGATTCGGGATGAACTGCATCAAACCATGGGAGCCAACAGCTTCCAGAGCTGGATAGAACCCCTGAAATTCGTCGACGCGGAAGCGGGGATCGCCCGCTTCCGGGTCCCGACCAATTTCTTCGGAAACTACGTCTCGCAAACTTATGGCGACATGATCCTCGCCAAGATCACGCGGTTCAACCCAAGTATCAGAAGGGTCACCTTTGACGCCGACACGACCAGTCAGTCGGCAGCTGCCACACCGGTCTCCAAAGCCCCCCAAGCCGAAATTTCCGAGATCGCCGCGCCGGCGGTCGCCGTGAAACCGGCGTCCTTGTCCGACAGCCTTCCGGGCTCTCCTCTCGACAAGCGGTTCACCTTCGACACGTTTGTCGTGGGCAAACCCAACGAACTCGCCCATGCCGCAGCACGCCGCGTGGCCGAAGGCGGTCCGGTCACCTTCAATCCGTTGTTTCTTTACGGCGGTGTTGGCCTGGGCAAGACCCACCTGATGCACGCCATCGCCTGGGAACTGCGCACGCATCAGCCGCATCTCAATGTCCTGAACTTGTCGGCCGAACAGTTCATGTACCGCTTCGTTCAGGCGCTGCGTGACCGCAAGATGATGGATTTCAAGGAATTGTTCCGCTCGGTCGACGTGCTGATGGTGGATGATGTGCAGTTTATCGCTGGCAAGGACAGCACGCAGGAAGAGTTCTTTCACACGTTCAATGCACTGGTGGATCAGCACAAGCAGATCATCATTTCGGCCGATCGCGCCCCGGACGAGATCAAGGATCTTGAAAACCGCATTCGGTCGCGCCTGCAAAGCGGGCTGGTCGTCGATCTGCACCCGACGGATTACGAACTGCGTCTTGGCATCCTGCAAGCGAAATCCGAAATGTATGCGCGGATGTATCCCGGTCTCGAGGTAGAGCGCGGGATTCTCGAATTCCTTGCCGCGCGGATCGTCAGCAATGTCCGTATCCTGGAGGGCGCGCTGACCCGCCTGTTTGCCTTCGCCTCGCTTGTCGGCAAACCGATCTCGATGGACCTCACGCAGGAATGCCTGACCGACATCCTGCGCGTGTCGGAACGCAAGGTCTCGATCGAAGAGATTCAGCGAAAGGTCGCGGACCACTACCTGATCCGCCACTCCGATCTTGTCGGGCCCAAGCGTGTGCGCACCTTTGCCCGTCCGCGCCAGATCGCGATGTATCTGTGCAAGCAATTGACGACACGGTCGCTTCCGGAAATTGGCCGCCATTTCGGCGGGCGCGACCACACCACGGTCATGCACGGTGTGCGCCGCATCGAAGAGCTCAGAAAACAGGACGCACAGATTGCCGAAGACGTGGAACTGCTGCGCCGCTCCCTCGAAGCCTGAGTCTCTGGGACAACAAATGAGGCAGTTGCGTGTCTTGCTGCACGCCTGCCCTTGACCCTGCGCTCAATCCAGCCAAGAAATTGCAAAACAAGGACTTGGAGAGCAACCCTGATGCGGGTTACTGTCGACGTCCGGTCAGTCGGGGGATGAACGCATGAAATTCAGCATGGAACGCGGCACACTGCTCAAGGCAGTGTCCCAGGCGCAGTCCGTTGTCGAGCGGCGCAACACAATTCCAATCCTGGCCAATGTCCTGATCGAAGCCGAGGGCGACACTGTCCAGTTCCGGGCAACCGATCTCGATATCGAAGTTGTTGACCGCGCCGTGGCCCAGGTCGAGCGCGCCGGAGCGACGACGGTATCCGCGGTCACCCTGCACGAGATCGTTCGGAAACTCCCGGACGGCGCGCTGGTGTCGGTTTCGGAAGATGGCACCTCCGGTCGTCTGACCGTCGAGGCGGGTCGCTCGAACTTTTCGCTGGCGACCCTGCCGAAGGAAGATTTCCCGGTCATGGCCTCGTCCGAATACAGCGCCAACTTCTCGGCACCGGCCCCGGTGCTGCGTCGGCTCTTCGACAAATCGAAATTCGCGATCTCGACCGAGGAAACCCGCTATTATCTCAACGGGGTCTACATGCACGTCGCGGATAACGAGGACGGAAAGGCGCTGCGCTGTGTCGCCACCGACGGTCACCGGCTTGCGCGCATCGATGCTCCGCTCCCGGAAGGGGCCGCGGACATGCCGGGCGTGATCGTCCCGCGCAAGACCGTCGGCGAAATGCGCAAGTTGCTCGAAGATGACGACATGCAGATCGCTGTTTCGGTTTCGGAAACCAAGGTTCGCTTTGCAACACCCGACATCACCCTGACCTCCAAGGTCATCGACGGTACGTTCCCGGACTACACACGCGTGATCCCGCAAGGGAATACACGTCGGCTTGAAGTCGACGCCGCCGAATTCGCCAAGGCGGTGGACCGTGTCGCGACCGTCTCCTCGGAACGCTCCCGTGCGGTGAAGCTGTCGCTTGACGAGGACAGGCTTATCCTGTCCGTCAACGCCCCCGACAGCGGTGCGGCGGAAGAAGAGCTTGCCGTGGCCTATGGTGACGATCGACTCGAGATCGGGTTCAACGCGAAATACCTGCTGGAGATCGCCAGCCAGGTGGATCGGGAAAACGCCGTCTTCATGTTCAATTCGGCAGGCGATCCGACCCTCATGCGCGAGGGCAACGACACCAGCGCTGTCTATGTCGTCATGCCGATGCGCGTTTGACGCCTCAGCGCCTTTGAACGGGGGCGCTGTTGCCACTTCATCTCAACCGCCTCACGCTATCGCATTTCCGATCTCATCTGAGCGTCTCGCTTGCGCCAGATGCGCGGCCCGTCGTGCTTTACGGTCCGAACGGCGCGGGCAAGACCAATCTGATCGAAGCCGTCTCTCTGTTCTCACCGGGCCGGGGCATGCGGCGCGCGTCCGCACAGGACATGACCCGGCGTCCCGAAGGACTGGGATGGAAGGTCAGCGGGCTTGTCGAAACTCCGGAGGGCGTACAGGAGATCGCGTTTCAGTCCGAACAGGGCAGCCCGCGTCAGGTGCGGATCAACGATAAACCGGCACCCCAGACGCGTCTTGGCGAACTGGTGCGGCTGCTGTGGCTGCTGCCATCGATGGACCGGCTCTGGATCGAAGGTGCCGAAGGCAGACGACGGTTTCTGGACCGGATGACCCTGAGTTTCTTCCCCGATCATGGCGACGCATCGCTGATCTATGAAAAGGCGATGCGGGAGCGCAATCGCCTGCTCAAGGATCAGGTGCGCGATCCGATGTGGTACAAGGCGCTGGAAGCCCGGATGGCGCAGTCGGGGGCGCATATACACGCAAACCGACAACGGGCATTGAAACGCATCGCAGAGGCGCAGGATCAGGCCAGCACGCAATTTCCGACCGCGCAACTGGACCTGATCCAGACCGAAGGCGACATGCCCGACACCGAAGCCGACCTGCGCAGCGCGTTCGAGGAAAGCCGGTTTCGCGACCTTGCCGCCGGTCGCACGCTTGTCGGGCCGCACCGAGCGGACCTTCATGGCGTCTTCGCTGCCAAGGGTGTGCCCGCAGCCGACAGTTCGACCGGCGAGCAGAAGGCGCTTCTGATCTCGCTGGTCCTGTCCAATGCGCGCGCCTTGGTCGAGGATTTCGGCGCGCCTCCGATCGTCCTGCTGGACGAGGTCGCGGCCCATCTGGATGCAAGCCGCCGCGCTGCCCTTTACGACGAGATCTGCGCGCTCGGGGCGCAGGCCTGGATGACCGGAACAGGCGCGGAACTGTTCACCGAACTCGGCACACGCGCCCAGTATTTCGAAGTCACGGAGACGGAGACCGGAACGGTCGTCACCTCGCGCGACAGCGTCTGACAAAACATGCGGCGGGCAAATCGTTTGACCGCTAAATCTTGTGTCAGTCGCGTGACATCCCTGCGGCTTTCGCGTATAAATCCGGCAGAAAATCAAAGGGTATATCCATGGCAGACCCCGCACAGGCCCGCGAAGAATACGGCGCGGATTCCATCAAGGTTCTCAAGGGCTTGGAGGCTGTCCGCAAACGTCCGGGCATGTATATCGGCGACACCGACGACGGGTCGGGCCTGCACCACATGGTGTATGAAGTCGTGGATAACGGGATTGACGAGGCCCTGGCCGGTCATGCCGACTTCGTGAAGGTGAAAATCCATGCCGACAACAGCGTGTCGGTGCGCGACAACGGCCGCGGCATTCCCGTCGATATTCACGAGGAAGAGGGCGTTTCGGCAGCCGAAGTCATCATGACCCAGCTTCATGCGGGCGGCAAGTTCGACCAGAATTCCTACAAGGTGTCCGGCGGTCTGCACGGGGTGGGCGTATCGGTCGTCAACGCGCTTTCCGACTGGCTCGAATTGCGCGTCTGGCGCAACGGCAAGGAACACATTGCGCGGTTCGAACGGGGCGACACCGTCAAGCACCTCGAGGTCGTGGGCGATGCGGATGGCAACAAGGGCACGGAGGTCCGTTTCCTGGCCTCCACCACCACTTTTTCGAATCTTGAATACGATTTCCACACGCTGGAAAAGCGTCTGCGCGAACTGGCGTTCCTGAACTCGGGTGTTCGCATCATCCTCGAAGATGAACGCCCCGCAGAACCGGTCAAATCCGAGCTGTTCTACGAAGGTGGCGTCCGCGAATTCGTGAAATACCTCGACCGCTCCAAATCGCCGGTGATGCCGGAGCCCGTGTTCATGGTTGGCGAACGGGACGGGATCGGTGTCGAAGTGGCGATGTGGTGGAACGATAGCTACCATGAGACCGTCCTGCCCTTCACCAACAACATTCCGCAGCGCGATGGCGGCACGCACATGGCCGGCTTCCGCGGCGCGCTGACCCGGACCATCAACAATTACGCGCAGTCCTCGGGCATCGCGAAGAAGGAAAAGGTCAATTTCACCGGCGACGATGCCCGCGAAGGCCTGACCTGCGTTCTGTCGGTCAAGGTGCCGGACCCGAAGTTCTCCAGCCAGACGAAAGACAAGCTGGTATCCTCCGAGGTGCGTCCCGCCGTCGAAAGCCTCGTGAGCGAGAAGCTGTCGGAATGGTTCGAGGAAAACCCGAACGAAGCCAAGATCATCGTCGGCAAGATCGTGGAAGCGGCCCTGGCTCGCGAGGCGGCGCGAAAGGCGCGCGAGTTGACCCGCCGCAAGACAGCCATGGATGTGAACTTCCTTGCCGGCAAGCTGAAGGACTGCTCCGAGAAAGACCCTTCCAAGACCGAATTGTTCATCGTCGAGGGCGACAGCGCCGGTGGCTCGGCCCAGACCGGGCGCGACCGGGGCACACAGGCGATCCTGCCCCTCAAGGGCAAGATCCTGAACGTCGAGCGCGCGCGCTTTGACCGGATGCTGGGCAGCCAGGAGATCGGCAATCTCGTGATGGCCCTTGGCACCGGGATCGGCCGGGACGAATTCAACATCGCCAAGCTGCGGTATCACAAGATCATCCTGATGACCGACGCCGACGTCGACGGCGCGCATATCCGGACATTGCTGCTGACTTTCTTCTATCGCCAGATGCCGGAACTGATCGAAGGCGGATATCTCTATATCGCGCAACCGCCGCTCTACAAGGTCGCGCGCGGCAAATCCGAGGTCTATCTCAAGCATCAGGCAGCACTGGATGACTACCTGATCCAGCAGGGCGTCGATGGTGCCGAGCTCTTGCAGGGGAACGGCGAAGTGATCATCGGGCAGGACCTGACACGCGTCGTCGACGAGGCGCGTCAGTTGAAGCGCGTGCTTGAAGCCTTCCCGACACATTACCCGCGCCATATCCTCGAACAGGCCGCGATCGCCGGTGCTTTCGTGCAGGGTGCCGTGGATGCGGATCTGCAAGGCGTGGCCGACAAGGTGGCAGAACGGCTCGACCTGATCGCGCTCGAATACGAACGGGGTTGGCAAGGCCGCATCACGCAGGACCGCGGTGTCCGCCTCGCCCGTATCCTGCGCGGCGTCGAAGAGGTGCGCACGCTGGATGGCCCGATGCTGCGGTCCGGCGAGGCCCGCAAGACCGGCAGCTTCACGCAAAGCCTGCAAGCGGTCTACGATCAGCCGGCCACCCTGATCCGCAAGGACCGTCGTCAGTTCATCTATGGCCCCCTCGACCTGCTTGATGCAATTCTCGAGGAAGGTGAGAAGGGTCTGACCCTGCAACGCTACAAGGGCCTGGGCGAAATGAACCCGGACCAGCTTTGGGAAACCACTCTGGACCCGGACGCCCGCACGCTGCTGCAGGTCAAGGTCGACGATATCGCCGAGGCCGATGATCTCTTCACCAAGCTGATGGGCGATGTGGTGGAACCGCGCCGAGAGTTCATCCAGCAGAACGCACTGAGCGTCGAGAACCTTGATTTCTGAGGTTTTGTAGGGAAGCGCATAGTTTTTCGCGTGTCTACGCTTCGGAGAATGCTCCTTTATTAAGTTTATCAGGTGGTTGGGGGGAGGGCGTGAAGCTGCCTTTTCGGCGGCGCCTTCGGCGAGCCGTGGCGTCATTGCTTGAGATCTGTCGCTGCACTTTTCGTCAATCCGTTGGGTGATGAGCCATTGCCCATGAATGCATAAACAGGCGCTTATCCTCTGCCAAGCCAGACAGACAAGTTAACGAAGGGGAATATTTTGTTGAAAAACTCGTGCTTGATCGAAGCGTAAGTTGCTGATTCAATTCTTCTGACCAGCGGGAGAATTGAGCAATGTTGGGACCGAGACAGGAAGCGCAGGCAGCACTTTTCTACGAGTTCTCGCTGGAGGATCATGTTCCCCAAGATCATC
>NZ_JAIPUT010000131.1 GCF_020055635.1 Marivita sp.
ACCTGCGTCAGATGAAACCCTATGGGGGATCCATGACCACCCTGCCCGCGCCCCCACACTCCACCGACCGCATCCTTGCCGGGGTCGCCCTGATGCTGGGATTCTGCGTCACTGCCCCCCTGCTCGATGTGGCGGCCAAGCTGGCATCGGACACTGTGCCAGTGGGACAGATCACGGCCGCGCGGTTTATCGTTCAATGTGCCCTGATGGCGCCATTTGTCTGGATCATGCGTCTGTCCTTGCGGGTTCCGCGCGAACACTCTCATGATCGCAGTCAATGGTTTTGTCGCGCCGAGTCGGCCGGCTCAATCGCCGGAGGCGTTATCTCATAGATGTGCAAGGCTGGGGGTGGAACTGAGACGACGGTTGAGCATACTCTCATGCGCGGGTTGGATACCGCATGACCGTGGTTGCGTCTTGGAGCTGCCTCTTTCTGGAAACGAGCGTCAGCCTTTCAAGGACTGGCTCACAATGCTTCCCAAGGGTTCTCCACCGTGTTCCACCCCCAGGTTTGCACATCAGCTGATCGGGGTGTTGTGTTTTTGATGAATGAGCGTCAGGCGGGGGTGACCTCCTGCGCAATCGCCCAGATGAAGCCGACCATCTCTCGTGCAATTGCGGTATTAGCCACCACTGTCGGCTTGCCGCATGCCACGAGGTGCTTGTAGCGTCGGCACATTCGCATCTGGCCTTTCCAGGCGATGTCGCGCACGCCTTGCGGGAGGCCCTCCATCCGGTCTACCTGCTTGCGGCCGACACGAGGTTGCATTCTGTAGCTCCAGGCGCCTTCAATCAACACGCGGCGCGCTAAGCTGCTGCCAACTTTCGTTATGCCGCCACGCCTGACCGTGTTGCCACTGGAATGCTCGGTGGGGGTTAGCCCGAGATAGGCCATAAGCTGGCGAGGCGTTGCGAACCTCCGGAAGTCTCCAACTTCTGCCACCACGGTGACCGCGACAATGAAGGCAACACCGCGCATGGCCTGTATCGCCTGAACAACGGGTGCGAGGCTCCAATCCGGGAGCAGCTCGGCGATCTGTGCTTCAAGCCGCGCGACGCGTGCTTCGGCGTCAGTCACGGCGTGAATGTAATCCTGGAAAACAATCTGTTGGGCGGAATGGTCAAACCGGTTTGTCGACAACCAACGCCGGTAGGCCTTGGTCCAACTCTTCTTACCGGGGTACTGACGACCATGTCTAAGCAGAAAGCTCTGAAGATGTTGGCGGGCCTGGTTTGCGCCGCGAACGGCCGTGGCGCGTGCGCGCACCAGGTCACGCATCGCTTCATGCTCGACGTCTGGAACCCAGACGGCCGTCAATTCGCTGGCTCGATGCAATTTGGCAAGCATGCGTGCGTCACGACGATCGGTCTTTACACGGTCGCCTGCTTTCACAGGAATGAGCGAGGGGGCGACAACCATGCAATCATGTCCAAGCTCGACGAGCTGACGGTAAAGACCATAACCACAAGGCCCCGCCTCATAACAGAAATACAACTGGTGACCTTTGGCACCCAGTTGCTCGGCAAGTTTGCGCACACGATCGGGTCGATTAGGCAGCTTGCCCCAGTCCCGCACTTCCCCACCGCGCTCGACATCAGCAACGGCTACTGAGATTGTGGCTTTGTGGACGTCCAGCCCAATAAATATGCTATCCTTCATGTGGTCTCTCCTCCATTCTTGAGGCTCTTCGCCAAAAAACTGGCGTAACCCTCGTTGCAGAATGCCGAAGGAGAGGCCGCCGGTCTATTTGACGTGGAATGCGATCATAAGGTCTGGAAACACATCCGGACGTCAAACCCAATTGAAAGCACCTTCGCCACCGTCCGGCATCGCACAAAACGCACCAAGGGGTGTCTCAGCCGAAAGACCGGACTGGCAATGGCCTTCAAGCTGATGATGTCTGCCCAGAAGAAATGGCGAAAACTCGACGGCCAAAACCGCCTGCCCGAAATCATCCAAGGGGTTGAGTTCCGCGACGGGCTCCGCCAAATTCAAGCCGCCGCCTGATCAGGCGTCACCAACTTTTGCCTATATCTCAACCTCCTTAGGGAGGTCTTTCAAGCCCGTAAAAAACTGTGTCCGACAGGTGTCCGACCGAACATGGCTCGTCAAACAGCTTGAAGTCTGGACAACCCTACCCCGTACACCTTTTTTGCCGTTCTTATCAAATGTTCTAAATGTGAACAAGCATGCAATTTTGACCCCGTAGCGGGGTGATCGGCGTCGAAAAATGACCCCCTTACACTGATGTGGATAATGCCCCCGAGGCTATCGGGGAGCACAGTGTGGGATGTTGGTTGTGGAGACGATTGCGAAGATCCGGCGGGCGTATTTTCAGGACAAGAAGCCGATCAAGCAGATTTGCCGGGAGTTGCGGGTATCGCGGAACACGGTGCGCAAGGTGATCCGATCCGGTGTGACGGAGCTCACCTACGAGCGGACGGTCCAGCCACAGCCGAAGATTGGGCCCTGGAAAGACAAGCTCGACGAGATGCTGGCAGTGAACGCACGCAAGCCCAAGCGCGAGAGGCTGACCCGGATCAGGATTTTCGAGGGACTCAGAGCCCTCGGATATGACGGCGGCTACGATGCTGTCCGGCGCTATGCGGCCTTGTGGTCCAAGGAGGAACAGGAGGCATCGGCCGCTGCCTATGTGCCGCTGACCTTCGATCCCGGTGAGGCCTATCAGTTTGACTGGAGTCATGAGATCGTGGTGATCGATGGCGCCACAACGACAGTGAAGGTGGCACACATCCGCCTTTGCCATAGCCGAATGCTGTTCGTGCGCGCCTACCCGCGCGAGACACAGGAGATGGTCTTCGACGCCCACGACAAAGCCTTTGCCTTCTTCGGTGGAGCCTGCACGAGGGGCATCTACGACAACATGAAGACGGCAGTGGACACGATCTTCGTGGGCCGCGACCGCGCCTACAATCGCCGGTTCCAGCAGATGTGCGGGCATTACCTCGTTGATCCCGTCGCCTGTACACCCGCCTCGGGCTGGGAGAAGGGACAGGTCGAGAACCAGGTCGGCGTTATCCGGCGGCGGTTCTTCGTGCCGCGACCGAAGTTCAAAAGCTATGCCGAACTCAACGCTTGGCTTGAAGACCGATGCGTTGCCTGGGCCAAGTCCAACCCGCACCCCGAGCTCCGGGATCGGACAACTTGGGAGGTGTTCGAGCAAGAACGCGCCAGCCTGGTGCCGTATGTCGGTCCCTTCAATGGCTTTCACGCGCTGCCTGCCTCGGTGTCCAAAACCTGCCTCGTTCGGTTCGACAAGAACCTCTACTCGGTGGATGGTCGGGCCGTCGGTCGCCCAGTTGAAATCCGTGCTTATGCCGAGCGGGTCGAGTTCTGGCAGGACGGCAAGATTGTGGGGCAGCACGACCGAGCCTTCGGCCGCGACAAGGCGATTTACGACCCGCTGCACTACATCCCTGTTCTGGCTCGCAAACCGGGCGCGCTCAGGAATGGTGCGCCCTTCAAGGACTGGGAACTGCCGCCAGCGATCAGGCGTGTGCAGCGCAAGCTTGGCAAGGCGCCGAATGGTGACCGGCAGATGGTCCAGATCCTGAGCATGATCCCAACCGATGGGGTGGATGCAGTGGAGGCTGCCTGTGCCGAAGCGCTGAACGAAGGAGCCCCCGCCGCCTCGGTCGTCATTAATATCCTGGCCCGACATCGTGAGCCGCCGCCGCCGCTGACCATCGATACGCCGGACGCGTTGCGGCTGACCTGCGAGCCCGTGGCCGACTGCAAACGCTATGACAGCCTAAGGAGACCCAACCATGGAAAGATCACAGGTGCTGGACGCGATGAGCCAGCTGAAGCTCTACGGCATGAAGGCCGCCTACGATGAGATCATCACCACAGCAGTGAAGCGCCAGCACGAACCGCAACAGATCGTCGGCGACCTGCTGAACGCCGAGATCAGCGAGAAGCAGGCGCGCTCAATCAAATACCAGATGACGATTGCCAAGCTGCCACTGGCCAAGGAGGTCGATGAGTTCAGCTTCGAGAACACGCCAGTCAACGAGACGCTGGTGCGCGATCTGGCCTCCGGACAGTTCCTTGAGCATCAACGCAACGTCGTGCTGATCGGCGGCACCGGGACCGGCAAATCCCATCTTGCCGTGAGCATCGCCAGGGCCTGCATCCGCCGTGGCAAGCGCGGCCGATTCTTCAACGTCGTCGACCTCGTGAACAAACTCGACGCCGAAGCCCGCGCTGATCGCCAGGGGCGCACTGCGGATCTCTTGTGCCGCCTCGACTTCCTGATCCTCGACGAGCTCGGCTATCTCCCCTTCGCCCAGACCGGCGGCCAGCTGCTGTTCCACCTCGTCAGTCGCCTCTACGAGCGCACGTCCATCATCGTGACGACCAACCTCGACTTCGGTGAATGGCCATCGGTCTTCGGAGACGCCAAAATGACGACAGCGCTACTCGATCGCCTTACCCACCACTGCGACATCGTCGAAACCGGAAACGAGAGCTGGCGCTTCAAGACCAGGGAGTAACCCAGGACACGCTGGCCCGACGCGGCTGCGCTGTGTGATGGCTACACCGCATCGGGCCAGCAACCCCTGCGCAAAATAAAGGGGTCATTTTTGGGTGCCGATAGGGGGTCAGGATTGCATGCCGATTGACAGGTTGGGCGCTTTGTCCAACTTCCTGAGTGGCTTCAAAAGACCGAGGCATGGGCAACCCTAGCCCCAGGCCCAAGGGCACTCTACGTCGAAATGAAACG
>NZ_JAIPUT010000132.1 GCF_020055635.1 Marivita sp.
GGCCTCAATGGTCAGTTTTGGAAAAGCCTTTCGGAGGCCTTCCTTCACGTGTTCCGCCGTTGCCAGGTATCGACAAAACACGACCGGATTGGCTCCTGCTTTGATCAGCGGCTTCAGCGCACTGACAAGCGCGTCAAGTTTGGGATCCTTTGCGACCGAAAGACTGGACGCTTGATCCAGGAGACCTTGGAGTGCCGGATCGTTCGCGAAGATTGTATTGGGCTCGACATCAACAGCGTCTTCGTCGTCGCCATCTTCGTCGTAGATTTGTGGCTCCAAACGCTCCGCTTCGTTCGAGGCACGATTTCTGAGAGCGCTGAGCGCTGCGGCTGGAGAGGACCCCACGCATCGCATCAAGGCGAGGGTGCCCCAGAAAGCGAGCCGCTGATCCTTCTTCTGATCACCAGCTTTCGAGACAACTTCAAGGCAGTAGTCAATGGCAGACTCTTGAAAGGCCAAATGGTCAGCTGAAAGGCGATAAGGGAACTCGGTTGTTTCGTGCTTTGGGAAAGAGCGATCTTCGTCCCAATCGCCTTCGATGAGATCGACCCGGCGCCGCTGAACCAAGTGCCGCGCCAGGCGCTCGCGGTAACGCGCATTGTCGAAATCGACTGAGGCAAACTCTTGATCAATCAGCGACAGCAAGCGCGCGAATGCTTCTTCATCTCCGGAGTGCGGTGTGGCCGTGAGCATGACGATCCTGCGTTCTGGATCCTTTGCGAGCCCCTGGAGCAAGTCGAAGCGTTGCTGCTTCCCTTTATGTGTTCCAACGCAAGCATGCGCTTCATCTACAATGACAAAGTCGGGACAGGCACGCGCAAACCCCTCCCGGCGCTTCTCTGCCTTTATGTAGTCAAGGCTGACGACCGTGAATGGGTAGGCGTCAAATAGCGTTTGGGCGAGTGGTAAGTTGCGTTCAAGGCGAGCCGCAGTGCCGGACGTCACCGGGACCGCATCAATACCGAAACGATCCTTGAGTTCTATGATCCACTGATCGACCAGGTGAGGTGGACAGAGGACTGAAAAGGCATCGACTTCACCGCGATCCATCAGTTCGCGAAGTATCAAGCCCGCTTCAATGGTCTTGCCGATGCCTACGTCGTCAGCGATCAGCAAACGGGGCACCTGCAGCCGCAGGGCCATAAGTAGCGGGACAAGCTGATAGGTTCGCGGCTCAAAGGCGAGCTGAGCGGCAGACCGAAATGGTCCTGCACCGCGACGCAAAGTCAGTCTAAGCGCATCTGCAAGGAGTGCCGCTTTGGCTTGTACCGTGGATCGCGCGTCGTCTGGCAGATCAAATCTCGCCGTCGCGACGCTCGCGATTTCCAGCTCAGGATCTAGGATGACTACGTCGTTCTCGTTTCCCGAGAGTGGGCGAAGCGCAAGAATACCCGGCCGCGGCGCTGGAAGAGCAACCCACTCTCGACCGCGGGCAAGGACAAGATCGCCGGGAGAAAAGCTAAGCGTCATGGCCTATCCTTTGAGTAGATCGGTGAGTTGTTCGGGCACGCCCGCGTCCGGACGACTTGGCAGCGAGACCAGCTCCCAACCTTTGCTTAAAGCATCTTGAGACATTTCAGACGACACGGAGTTGGCTGTTGCGGCCACGCCGTGACCTCGCCACGCGAACTCTACGTCGGTTCCGCCAAATTTGACCGGCATGGTATCCACATGTGGAAGTCCCGCTTCTTCGAAAGCCTTTACCCAGGGTGAGGCGGAGCCGTCGTAGGAGGCGCGTGCCTCCAAAAGCGTCTGTCCCCGCGAGAGATCAATCAGAAGCTGTGCTACTTCTGTGCTGCTTCGATCTATCTGTTCGTGATCAGGTTGGTTGAAGTAGGAAAGGAGACAACGATAACAGCCACGCACACATGCATCGTCGGCTTTCTCAGTCAGAAGCTGCGCGTCACCCGCTTCGATTGAAGCTTCAATGTTCTCGTAGTGCATCAGTTCGAGTGCTGTCCGCGCAACTTCGCTGATCGCCTTCGGGTCATCGACCAGGCGGTTCAGGACCCCGGCTCCGCCCTCAGTCGCCTCGTAGGCAAGAATTGCTCTGCGATTGTCGCGCACCGGAAGGGGTTCACCTAGGATTTCTCCTTCCTCAAGCTGATAAACCACTTCAATGCCCCGCATAAGTGCATGCTGAACAGTGGTGATCGTTTCAGGATCAAAGCTTTCTGGCTTCTTGAAGCGGAAGAGAAGCGCGTTCTTCCTATCCCGGACGATTGGAACGATTTTTACAGGTCTTACAACATCGGGCGGCGTGTCGGTGTCTGCATCTTCATCTTCCGCTTTTGCCCAATACCCGGTTCGAGGATCGATGTTGAAGCCAAAGACAGTCTGATCCTTCCGGCGCTTCAGGCCTTTGTTGAGGCGGCTGATCTCTGCGCTGTTCGCATATTGAAGCGCGAGCAACGAGGTGTCGCCGCACTTGAAATCGGCGTTTGTGACCTGAAGTTGCCCGTCTTTCTTGGGCCAAGCGAAAACAGTCTGAATATCGAAGCCTTGGCGTACCCGCTCTTCATCGTTGGCAGTAATACGCTCGATTGGCGCTGCCTCGACATTGTCGATACGAAGCGTGCGTTTGACTGGCACTTCTCCAGCCATGTGTGTGTCACAGCCGTGGCAGCGTTCGACCTCACCTTCATGACACGCGCCGCAGTTCGGGCAGATGTAGATGTCTTTCGTAGCCAGTTCCGACCCGTCGCCTTCGCGCGCCTCGGGGGGAAGCTTGGCTTTCATGACACGGTATGCGCGGCCCTCATGGTAGATGAGGCTTCGGGGACCGAATTCGGAGATTGCCAAGAAGCGTGCGCGCGACAGAAACGAGCCGCTTTTACCTTCCCCTGGCACAAATGCATAAAGTGGCAGACGCGGAAAGTTAT
Source organism: Marivita sp. (assembly GCF_020055635.1). Classification (GTDB taxonomy): domain Bacteria; phylum Pseudomonadota; class Alphaproteobacteria; order Rhodobacterales; family Rhodobacteraceae; genus Marivita. The sequence continues at coordinate 2,883 of NZ_JAIPUT010000132.1, forward strand.
ACCCCGGAAGAAAACCTTCTGTGGCCAAGTATCGGTAGGAATAAAAGTCCGAGCCGTTTGACGCTTTGCCCTGTTCAAGGATCGCCAACTGGTCGCTCGCCTGCATTTGCGCAGCCTTGATCTTGCGACGATCGGAGCCGGACAGCCCCGTGATTTCGGATCGCGCGTTAGCCTCTGCGAGTTGCGTGCGCGCAGAGTTGTAAAGTTCGCGCCAGCGATCGAACGCGCGATCGAACTCCTTCGGCGCGTTCATTGCGACATGAAGTACAAATTCTTCAGGTTCGCCCATCCAAACTGGTGCTGAACCGTCGTCCGCCGCCAAGATCTGATCCAGCACCCGCTTCATCGGAGAACGGGCCCGTGCGACCAGATCAGACTTTGAGATTACGGACAGAACCTCCTCTTTGAGCGGATAGCCTGCTCCTGTGAGATCAAGGATATCTGGAATATCTGGCTTAAGGGCCAGTTTTGCCTCGGCGAGCCAAACAGCATGCAGATGCGAGCGCACCAATTCTTCGTTGGTAATGTCCAAGGCTGGAGGGCGGACAACGCCTGCCACCATATCGTTGCGGCGATCAAAGAAATACTGGTCGTGTGGTGAGCCGGATGCGCAGTAAGTTACGACCACTGCCGCCTGACCCGAGCGTCCTGCGCGACCAGCGCGTTGTGCATAATTTGCTGGAGTCGGTGGGACGTTGCGGAGATAGACGGCGTTCAGAGCCGAGATATCAACGCCGAGTTCCATCGTAGGCGAGCAGAACAATGCGGGCAGAAATTGGTCGGACTCACCTGAAGCGCGTATCTCGGCCCGATATTCTGACGTGCTGAGGTTGGCGCGGTCATCGTCTTCGAACCTGAAGCGCCACTCCCGCCACTCGCGTTGCTTTTGGGATACCTGCGCGGTGTGTTCGCGGCCCTCCAACCCCCAGTATGCGCTCTGGCCGGAAGCAAGATCGTTTGCGATGGAAGAGTACAGATCGTGGAAATAGCGGTTTCCACGCTTGCCTTCATCCGAAAGAGCCGCACCTGGAACGAGCCTGACAGCCGATGGTGTCAACCGCCATCCGACCAGATCCGCATCCAGTTCGACTGGGGCGACCACGCCTTCGTCTGCAAGCAGCTCGAGAAGACGCGAGAAGAACTCGAGGTAGTCTTCTTTCCCGAGCTTCGTGCCGATTACGCTCTTTTTGTTGATCAATCGAGCGATGCGCGAGTTGTGGCCCGCACGCAAAAGAGTCTGCTCTTCACGTAGGCCGATGACACCCTTCCCGGGAGCCCGCAAAAGCAAGGATGAGCGCCCACGTGGATTTTCTTTCGCATCAATAGCCCAAGGCGACCGCAGCAGAGATCGCGATTTCTGAGCGACACCGTCAAGAACGGTCAGGTCCAGCGCTTCAGTGTTGACCGCGAGACCCTCCAGCATTGCGCCGAGGACTCTTTTCAACACTTCGGCTCGTTGTTCCTCGTCAAGTTCGCCCATCTCTGGCAGCACGGTCATCAGGCGTTCGCGGTCCGAAGCAATGTCTCTGAGGCCAACGAACTCAACATCCAACAGGTTCAAGACGAACAAGCTCGGATTGGTATATCGCCAACCGCGCCGAAGATCCGTCCAGACCCGGTGCGCCAGAACCTTTGCGAGCGCTCGTTGTGCGTCTTCTCGAATAACGGCACCTGAGGAAGGATCGAGCATCCAGTGGGCACGTGCGTCTTTATTGGCGGAGGTAAAACCAAGAGCCTTGACGACTCTCAGGCCAAATTCATCCTCAGTGAGCCCTTCGTCTCCGGCAGCAATAATCGCGCGGAGAATTGCTCCACGCAGCAAGCTAACGAAAAGAAAGTCATTGAAGTTTCCAGACTGT
>NZ_JAIPUT010000133.1 GCF_020055635.1 Marivita sp.
GATTCGGGAATCACCACTTTACACACGGTGAATCACCACTTTACACACGCAGAATCACCACTTTACACACGGGGGGTGTCAATAAGGGCCTGAAAACGCTCAGAAAAAAGGGGGTTCTGAAGAACGTAACACGAGTCTAACACTTATTAACACCCAAGCCTTGTTACCTGAATGCGCTAGAGACTGTTCATCATCCAAAGATCAACGCCGCATTTGCCATGAAAATGCAAAGTTTCGTTCAGCGATGATCTTCAAAGTGGTTCATAAGAATCTCGAGCATATCCGCGTAGGTCCTGCGATCATCCTTGCACAGTGCCTTGAAGCGTTGGATCGTTGTCATCGGTCCTTTTATACTGATTTGACCATCAACGCTGGGCTCTCGGCTCGGCCAACGCTCAATTTGTGGCTCTGAAGGAACGGTCGCGCTCTTTTCTCGACGCACATCAGGAGAAGGCTCGAACTTTTTGAGTCGATTAAGATCTAGAGACTTAGGCATGCTGGGTATCCTCCAGAAGCTCGATAACTTCGGCTGCGAAAGCTTCGGCGTTCGCGATGGCCTTATCAACACCGTTCACGTCAGACCGATCCAGCTGACGGAGTCCACCACCAGCATTGTGGAGCGAAGAGAACGCTGTCCTGCGGTGAAGTTCCGTGTCGAAGACGCGCCCTGCCCTTTTGAGTTCTGCGTGGATATGTTTCTCTAGGCGACTTTTGACAGCCGCCGATGTTCTGGCAAGCAAGATTGCGGCGGGGATTGTTTTGCGTCGGGCGCGACTTTCCATGACAATCTCAGCCAGGGTGTCGATGGCTGCATCTGCATCTTGTTGCTCTTCACCAGACGGGATGATTACGAAATCGGACTCGGAAATTGCGAAGGATGTCAGGCGGCTGGCAGAACCTTCCAGGTCGATAATGACGAATGCAGCTTTGCTCTTTGCCTCATCGATCTCGGATTGAATGCTGCGCTCCCCTCCACTGGAAATGACTTGAACGGATGCCTGTAGGGGGGCCAATGACGCCCATCGTTTGAGCCGTTGTGCTGGGTCCGCGTCAATCATGATGACGCTGGTACCTTCGGCTAGCTCTGTTCCGAGTATGATTGCGGAAGTTGTCTTTCCAGCTCCACCTTTGGAACTCGCAAATGAAATGACCGGCATTGAAACCCTCGAGAGTGTCCATGAAAGAAGTACCGTATATATGTCTAGGGTATAGTTCTCTTGTCAAGGGTAGAGTACATGTAGGTAGCCATGGGTATAGTTTATAACTCTTGGCTACCTAAGGGTATAACTGGGTGGAGTAGGGTACCTATGGGTACTAAGGGCTAGAGTACTTTCGCTGAAAACTGTTCTATTCTTGTGTGTCCAGTGCAGCTCGAATAGGCAAACTCATAGTATTCACCCCCAAAAAATGGTCTGTAACATGGCAGATACCTCTTCTTTCTCAACGGTAGCGCAACAAATCCATGCCTAGATTCTTGGTATCCACTTTTCGGCGCCTGTTAGATGTGACGCTTACAAGTCAGGGTGAACTCGAAGCTATCAAGGTCGTCAGCGACAGACACGGGATATATTTTGGTCTTGCCCGCAGGGGGCCATTCATTTTTTCTGCGGAACGCAATGCAGATATTGAGCAGAAGCCAATTACGCTTGGCGATCCAGTAGACGTCATCCGGGTTTATTTGATGTTGGCCAATGGCCGGCTGTGGCAAACCCCCATACGGTATGAACATAATGATTTTTACGATCTCCATGAGATAGAATATGACCGAAGGTCAATTTTCGTCACGGGAAGTAAGTATCCGTTTTTGTGGAAGAAAAATGTATTCGGTGGGTGCAGTGACGTTGACATCACCCAAGCAGTACCAAGCCATCTGAAGCGTCATGATGATCACACTTTCGATGCCTACCACATCAACTGCGTGAGTAGGGGAGGGGACCATCTGTTTGTGCTTGCGCACAACTGGGACGATCCAAGCTTTGCGATGCGTCTATCTTTGCAAGACGCGCATGAAGGTCGCGCGACATGCACAAAAGTATATGAAAATCTGGGCTCGTGTTGCCACGATATCGTGCCCATGGATGATGTGTTTTGGACGCTGGACAGCCGTGGGTCTGCTCTCGTCAAGGTCAACGTCGCGGATGGACAACAAGAAAGATTTTCGCTGCACGGTCCATGCAGTTCTTCTTCCCACGCTTCGGGCAAGCTTGGCGGCATACCATTCCCCCGCGGACTAGCGTATTTTGGAAATATGCTCGTGGTAAGCTATGGCTTTAACGAGGACCGTGCGGACCGCATGGACAGCAACGCGATGCTTGCCGTGTTTGATCTCAAACAGGAAGCCTTTGTGAACCATATCTCATTGGGCAAGCATGGAAATACTTGCGCGGTTTTATCGCTTTAGTCTCACTCCAGCCCTGTAGCGCGTGCTCGAAACCGCCGATTCAGCGTTCCAACGAACAGATCTGACGCCATAAGCGCGGGCCTAGTACTTGGTAGGCATGGCCTTCTCTCCAACGATTTGCATTCGAACGCATGGTCTCAAGTTGACCTGTTGTTTGCGGCTCGGCGTCAGGGTTTCGGAGCGCCCGGCTCAAAGATTGAATCCCCTGCGCAATAGCCTCGGCCGTAGTGCCAGGAAAGCGCATGATAAGGGGCTCTACATCGTCGAAAATGCGCAACGGGGTTGCCAGAACCGGGCGATCCAGTGCCAGAGCTTGGCGGATTGCACCGGAGGCGGATTCAGCCGTTTTCTGGTATGAAAAAACCAGCGCATCCGCCCGCGCAAGACGCGAAAAGCTGTCTGCATCGTCCAGAAATCTTGTCTCCAGGTTCACATGCCCATCGAGCCCAAGCTCGAGGATTTGCTGTCTTGCGGCATCGATTGCTTCCGCAGAATCCCTGATCGGGAACTCTGCGTTGATCATTTCCAAGGCGACATTCTCACCTTGGTTGCGTACATGTGCAACGGCTTCGATCAGTTGGTCTAAGCCTTTGGGCGGCAGGAAAAAACCGTATGTGCCTAAAACCACTGGCCGGTCTGGGGACATTTTGGGGGGAGCGGGCACGGCAGCGTAAGGCACGCCGTGCGGAAACAGCGAAACATTGTCTTCCAAGCCGATTGATTTCAGATGGTTGAGATCATGATGTGAATGCACCAAAAGCTGGTCACACGCCTCAAGGGCCGGGCGAATACGTGCAAGCTGTCTGTCGGGAGGGACAGCGCTATCATCGGTCGCGTGCATCATCATCACGACCTGTCGCCCGTCCGCTTTTGCCTGCAAAATCAAGGCACCGAGATGCGGGAAGCTGAAGAAGCCATAGTTGAACTGGATCACCAGTATCTGTGGATTGGTCGCGCGGATTTGAGCTTGCAACTGAGCGAGGGTGTCGCGCCCGTTTTGCTGCCAACAGCGCCGGATATTGACGTTGTCTGAAGCGATGCGATCCATCGTGTGCGAGGCAAAAACGGTGGTCTCATCCGGAAAAGCCTCGATAAGATGCGCAGAGTAGGTCGCGATGCCACAACGGGTGTTGTAGCTGGAAACCCAGCCCACCCTGGGTGGCGGGGTAGGGGTGCACGCGGCAATCTGCTGGACCGCGTTTCTTGAGCGTTCGGCAACCTTTCCCCATGTATGCTCGGTCAGAATTTGGCGAGACGCCTCGGCGCATGTCTCCTGGCTGGGTTTGGGGGCTGATCTGAGGACCTTCAGCTTGTCGACCAGGTCCGTCTGATCAGGTTCTGCCCAGACAGAGTCCCATTTCACCAAATGGCTCTGCGCCGGTGCGAATGTGTAATCGATAAAATGCACCAAGGGGTTGCCGGCAAAGATTTTCTGTCCTCCCCAACCCGTTGTCAGAACGGGTGTTCTAGCCAGTACAGCTTCGGCGACAGGCAGGCAGTAGCCTTCGGCACGGGAGGGGGCGATCAGAAGATCCGCAGTGGCGTAAAGGCTCCGCATCTGACCCGGCGTGAATGGGTCCTCAATGACAGTGATCGGTGGCAGGTTCGGATACGTCGCCCGGAGAGCCGAAATCTGGGCGCCAATGTCATTATGCGGATTGGCAAATGTCTTGATCAGCAGCTGCACATCGTCGTCAGCGTCAAAGGCTTGAGCAAAGCTTTTCAGCAGGACATCGGGACCCTTGCGAGGAAAGCAGGACGAGACGTGCAGACAGGTAAAGCCTGCCTGTGGCAGGGTGATCGGCAAAGGCTCAGGCGGGACGTCCAGATGATCGACCCCGTTGCCAACCACATGAATTGGCAATCCAATTCCGGCGTCTTCAAACAGCTTTTTGACATGGGGGGCAGTTACCAAAAGCCCTTGCAGATGTGCTGTCATGTCCCGCGTGTAGTCTTGCGGCAACCCGGTCTCTTCCCAAGCATATCCATGCAGGAGATTAAGCGGACCGCGCATGTCCGAAACGCGTGGAGGGAACAGGGTCCGACTGAGAATATCAACTGTTTCGGCTGTGCTTTGCCGTCCAGTTGCATGAAGAGCGTCGAGGTCGGGGTGGGTTGTGAGAAAGTCTGGATTTGGGTCGAACGGCCCATCTCCCTCTGCCGAAACAAGGGCTACATTTACGCCTT
>NZ_JAIPUT010000134.1 GCF_020055635.1 Marivita sp.
ATGATTAAAAATATCGTGGACACCCACCTTTTGAGATAATCTCGAGACCTGTCACGGAATAATGTGGACACTCTAAATTCCGCCGTTTTTAATGCAGCAGCGAATAATGTATAAAATGAAAGTTGTTAAAGAGGTTGGTATCGCTGGTTGGCGCCACGATCCTTAGGGTAATTTCAAATATCCCGAAAAAGTTATGTACTTTTTCTTCGAGAGACCTATACCCTTTGTTCCCTTTGTTGGGCTAAGGCTTAATGGTAGTGATGTGCCGTCCGATCAGCTTCTTGAGGTCGCATATAATTTCGACTCTAATGAGTTTTTCTGCCAAGCTGCTAACGACAATTCAATACCAGCTGATGTCGAGGAAGAATTCGACCCAGACTCGTTAGGCACCGATGCGGCTCGCGAATTTATCGCCGATCGGGTCGAGAGAAAAAAGCAATGGTATCTTTCGATCGGATGGCGTGTATACGAAGGCTAGCGATAAAATAACGGAGACATATATGGACGCCTCCCCCGAGTCAAGCCTGATTTAACGCTTCTCTGACTTACCGGGGCCGAACGCACCTTGGAATAAAGGAGACACCCATATCCTGAAGAGCCGCGCGATCTTCGGAGCATGATTTTCGGATCAGTCACCAGGCGAGCCGAGACGGCGGGTGTCTTGATTCGGATTGATCAATATTTGCTCAATTGCCGGACTTTCAGGCACACCAAGGCTGGCCTAGAGACCATCTGGGGATTCGCGGGGAGTTGGGGCGAGCTAGCCCGGACTGAACAGTGCCGCGGCTGCGGCCTGGCCCTTCAGGAAGGATCGGCCGAAGTCTTGAGCGAGGCTCCGCATCGACTTTCTGGTGCCGATGAAGCCATGGAACTGGCTTTTCTGGGTTCGGTTGATGAACCGGATGTAGTTCTCGGGACTTATCTTCAGGCGGTCGAGGATCGGCGGCAGATTATCCGGAATGCTGCCGCGCTTGCCTTCGATGATGGCGCGGCCGGACCAGTCGACCAATTCAAGGTAGTCACGGGTCTCGTAGGCGATGGCCCGTTCGGCGTATCGCGAGGTGGGCGTCCGAGCTTTACGCTGTGAGGAAGGAGATTTATACTTCTGTTGGGTAGGTGTGTCCTGGGGAGAAAGGTGTGTTTCGAATACTGACAGTTGCATTGTTTCTTTTTGTGCTGAACGCATTGTTTGCCGGATACTGCGCGGCAGACTCGGCTACCGGGACTCCGGACGCCATAGCGGCGAGCGACGGGCCGGAACCGATTGGTGATGCCACCGGCCGACCGGCCGGCTTTACGCCGGGAGCCTGGCAAACAGGCTTCGAGATGCCTAACGGGTGCTCATGGTGGATCGATACGATTGCGGCAGGTCCAAATGGAATGCTGTATCTCGGCGGCGGTGCGCGGGTCTGCGGCGGTGTAGCGGGCCGACTGTATTCCTACGACCCGGTAACCAAGCAATTTTACTCGCTTGGTGCCTTCACTAATCCAGGCGGTTCGTCACCAAGGGTTTTTGATATCACCATAGACGGAAATCATCTTTATGCTGTTGGCAGGTTCAAATTCATCGACGGCATCGAAGTCAATCATATTGCCCGCTACGATCTGTCCTCTGGAACGTGGTCATCGATTGGCCACGGAAATGAAAACGGCATTACCGTTGGTCTTCCGCGTGCCGTAGAGGCCGATTCCAATAGTGTGTATGTAGGTTTTGGGCGCGAAAGTGAATCTCGCGTTGGCTCGCTTGAGGTCAACAGCATCGCGCGCTGGGATATCAGCAGCCAGGCGTGGTCGGCAATGAATGGAGGTCTAGTCCTGCCGGGTGAGCTGGATCCAACTTCAAACCTCGCCGCTGTCCATGATCTGGCCTTGGTTGGCGGCACTTTGTATGTAGGAGGATCTTTCCAGAGCGCCGGCGGGGCCCCAATCGAAGGTTTGGCAACCTTTACGCCCGTTTCGGGCTGGTCGCAACTTGGGTCCGGCATCGAGGGTACTGTCGTGGCGGTAGAGAGCGATGGGACGACGGCGTATGCAGCCACGAATGATTCCGTTAGCGAGTTCGATGGCGCGACCTGGAGTACGGTTGCCTCCGATTTGAGTGGATTCGAATTGAGTTCGAGTTTGCCGAATGTCTTGCTGTTGACCGATGGATTCTTGTATCTGGGTGGTTGGTTTACCGCAGTTGATGGCTTCGAAGCAAGCAACGTGGCCCGCTTTAATCTGTCTTCACGGGAATGGGAGTCCCTCGGGACGGGGACGGGCAACGGCGTAACCGGAAGCATCATCGGGTTCCTCTTTCAATCAGCTGTCGACTCGCTGGCAAAGATAGGCGATGACATCTATATTGGCGGTTCTTTGACTGGAGCCGGAACCGATACGATAAATAACATCGCTCGTTGGAACGCCACAAGCCACGCCTGGGCACCGATCGGACCGTCAATTGGGAAAGGAGTCAGCGCACAGGATATTTGGGCGTTGGCGACGGACGGCACCGAAGTGCTGACTGCCGGACCGTTGACGCAGTCGGGCCTGGAGCCCACGCGATGGGTCGGCCGGTTCGATATTGTCACGGGTACCTGGTCCGCTTTTGGCGATGACTCGACGCGGGAACTGCTTGGCGTAACTTCTCAAATCGATTTTGCAGGTGATGAAATCTTCGCCAATGTGTCGGAGGGGCTTACGGACAGTATAGATAGTCTGTCGACATTCGAAAACGTCAATGGCATCGTGCGCTGGGACCCGGTGGCGCAGGACTGGGCGAAGATGGGGCCAGCCGACTCGCCGGGCTTGACGAATGCCGGCTCTACGGCGAGGTCGGTCCGGTTGGCGGGGGGGGACGACGCACTTTATGTCAGCGGTTTTTTCGGGCGTGCGGGGGATATTGGGGCTCACTACATCGCGGGCTGGGGCGTCCAGGAACAGACTTGGTCGGCGATGGGCGCTGGCCTCGACACCCCGGCTCGAAGTCTGGCCGTCGCGCCCTCAGGCGAGGTGTATGTCGCAGGTCCTTTCACTTCGGCCAGCGGTTATCCCGCCTACCATGCGGCAATGTGGGATCCAGCGGCCGAGATCTGGTCGGGACTGGGCGGTGGTTTAGATAACCTGGGCGGCCAATCCGGCACTTTTATTGAAGACATTGTTGTGCTGCCCGATGGCGATGTCGTTTTTGCCGGCCGCTTCAATATTGCCGGGAGTGTTGCTGTCAACAACATTGCACGTTGGGACGGAAGTCGTTGGCACCCGCTTGGTGACGGGCTTACCTTGGCGTCCGGCGATCAGGCGTTCGTCGGAGCTCTGGCCGTATCTTCCGCAGGCGAGGTATTCGCCGGAGGCGCCTTTGACCAGTCTGGTGATCAGCCTTTGGACCAACTCGGGCGATGGGACGGTAACGCTTGGTCGGCGGTCGGCCCCGGCTTTGCGGAAAGCGAGGTTGAAGGCGATTCGATTGACGGCATCGTAGTGGTCGGGCCGGACGTGTTCGTTGCAGGGGATTTTGGTCGGGTTGGTGGTGTGGTTGCCGCGAATTTTGCGCACTTCGTCCGCGACTTGGGTGGCCCGGACCTGAACTTGATTGTGACTGGCAGGACTTCGGGCGGGGATGCCACAGGTGCGCGGGCTGTTTTTTCAATCGATATAGAAAACACAGGTGGTAATAATGCTTTCGACACAGTATTTTCGACGAGGGTAGCGCCCGCGCCTTCAATCGTGAGCTGGACATGCGTGCCGTTTGGCGAAGGCCGGGCGCGTTGTCCGCAACCAGCTGGCAGTGGCGTGCCCGAGCTGGTTATCGACCTGCCGGCCAACGATGGTCTGCATTTCGAACTTCTAGTGGAGTCTGCGCCGCAAACGCTATTTCAGAATCTCTACGTCGAGGCGGAGACCACATCGGAGTACGGTGATCCGGGCAATTTCTCTGCATTTGCCAGTACTAGCGTGGCGGTCACGGACGAAGGCGTTTTCAAAAACGGCTTTGAGTTCTGAGTCCCACCGCGCGAAAGACCTGAAGTTGCGTGAACAAGGCGGACACTCATCTCGAAAAAGTCTCTGGCTTGAGTTCATAGTTCTATTTTCCGGTGTCTGAGCTCTCGTTTTCTTTCCTGAGTTTTTAATTGTGGACGGCGATGTTGGGTTCAGGTATCGTTCCCGGACTACAGGGCGCTCTGGGCTGGCGGAAGCGGAGCGCGATACACGTCAGGAGATTTTTATATGCGTTGCATGCGGCAGCGATTGGGCAGTTCTTCAGCCGACGTTTCGGCCATTTTCCTGGCGGACAGGAACATGCTCCGCCGGCTTTGCAGGCTGTTCGTTGTTGCGATCTGCCTTGCCGCCGTGAACCCTGCGGTTGCCTTGACCGAATGCGAGGACGGTCTGGACAATGACAACGACGGTTTTATCGATCTGAATGACTTCAACTGCGTCGACGCCGAGGACGACACCGAGCGTCCGACGGAATGCAGCGACGGAGTGGACAACGACTCGGATGGTTTCATTGACCTGAACGACCTCAACTGCGTCGACAGCGAGGACGA
>NZ_JAIPUT010000054.1 GCF_020055635.1 Marivita sp.
CGTAGAGCCAGATAACATGAGCGATGATCTGAGGTGGAAACCGGCGTTAACGTGACAACACCCTGCCATCGCACCATTTCCATCAGGTATTCACGCTTGGGATCCTCAGCCACGCACAGGCGCAAGATCATCTTGGCCCCGGCCTCTTCCATTGCTTCTGACGTGCATTTGGCGACGCCGAGGCAGGCAAAAGTCCGATGGTGTCGTCTCTGCAGGAGCAATCCGACTTGTGAAATGGTATTTGTAATACTAATACAGAGCGCGACCCGCGGATGCGGGGGTATGTTGGTTCAAGTCCTGTGGGACCTGCGGCAAGAGCGAGACCAAGAACGCCTCTGACCCGCAGGGAGCTTTTGAAAGGTGTTCACAAGATGGCCAGTAAAAGTGCCTTGGAGGAATTGCCGGGTGAACTGTTAATGTGGATTCTTATCATCAGCGAAGTGCTCGTGTTCGGCGCAGGGCTGGTGGTGTTCCTGTCCGTCCGGATTACCGACCCCATAGGCTTTGCGGACGCACAGGATATGCTGGATCGCACCGGGGCGGGGATCAACACGATCGTGCTGATCACCAGCGGCCTGCTTGCGGCCCTGGCCGGTCGCCTGCGCCATGCCGGTGCGCGGGCACAAGCGCGGCTTGCCCTTGTCGCGGCGGCTCTGCTCGGGGTGGTGTTCCTGTGGATCAAGGGGGCCGAGTTCGCAGCCAAGGCGGCGCAGGGTATCGCCTGGGACACGCACGCCTTTTTCAATTTCTACTTCATGCTCACGGGGTTCCATGCCGCGCATGTCGCGGCGGGGGTCGTTCTGCTGTTGCTCGTCGCCTGGCGCGATCATGTCGACAATATCGAGGACGCCTCGGCCTTCTGGCACATGGTCGATCTGATCTGGGTGCTTCTGTTTCCCGTGATCTATCTGCTGCAATGACGGGCCGGCCGCTTTACATCGCCTGGGCCCTCCTGGTCGCGCTCAGCCTTGGTTCGGCCGCTTTGTCGGGGGCGGGGGTCTGGGCGCAATGGCCCGTGGCGGCGGGGGTGGCGGTGATGCTGCTGGCCTGGCAGAAGGCCCGGATCATCCTGGCGCAGTATCTCGGCCTGTCTGAAGCCCCGAGATGGCGACGCGGGTTCGACATGGGTCTGACCGCGCTCTGCATCTTGATGCTGGGGCTGTATCTTGCCCCGCTCGTGGTGTGATCTCGGCAAGCGACCGGTCCTGCGCCGGGTCAGGAGGCGTCGCGCCAGTAATCGTTTGCGGCGGAAATCGTGGCGAAATGTGTGGCAACGACCTGGCTCACGGCGATCAGGGCATCGGCATCCTCGGCGTAGTCGGGGCGCAGGCGGTCGCGCACATCCGCATCGGGTTGCGTCAGCTTGATCGCGAACCGGGACAGTTTGACCGCAAGCGCGTGGCCTTCCTCGGGAGTGTCGGTGACGAGAGTGGGGAGCCAAGATGTCATGGCAGGTCCTTTCGATAGGAAGATGGACGCGTCAGATGGCAGTCTGAAGGTCGGGCAGGGCGATATCGGCTAGCGTGGACCGGTCGAGATCGGCGATGAAGGCGTTTTCGGCCGACTTGAGGCGGGCCTTGAGTCGGCATTGCGCGTTGATCGTGCAGCGGGTCTTGCCGGGGCCGAAACATTCGACGATGGCTTGGTCCGCCTCCAGAACGGAAACGATCTGACCCAGCGGAAGCTTTGATGCGGGCCGCGCCAGTCGAGCGCCACCGCCGCCGCCGCGCCGCGTTTCGACGATTCCGGCACGGGCCAACTGCTGCATGATCTTGCTCAGGTGATTGCGCGACAGGCCGAATTCCTCAGCCAGATCCGCTGTGGAAAACGCCCGGTCGGGGTCGCTGGCCATGCGCATCAACATGCGCAGGCCGTAATCTGTGAATGTCGTCAGGCGCATGAAGCCTCTCGCTTTTGATGTGGTATTTACAATACCTATTAGAGCCCATATGACTAAATGCAACGAAAAAAGGGATGTGCCCATGTATCACGCTCCGACACATCGACCAAAGATGTCTTCCGCCCGTCCGCAGGTGACGCGGGCCGTGATGGCCCAGACCGGGCTTGATGAGGACATGTTGCAAGTCCTCGTGCACGAATTTTACGGCAAGGTGCGGCGCGATGCGCTTCTCGGTCCGATCTTCGCGGAACGGATCAACGATTGGGGTCCGCATCTGGATCGGATGGTCGATTTCTGGTCCTCGGTCGCGTTGATGACAGGACGGTATCACGGCGCGCCGGTGCCGGCGCACACCACCTTGCCCGTCACGAAGCTGCATTTCGATCGCTGGCTGGCGCTGTTCCGCGAAACTGCGCGCGACGTGTGCACGCCCGAGGGGGCCGCGCATGTCATCACCCGCGCCGAGCGAATAGCGCGTTCCTTGAGCATGGCGGTGGAAGATGCTCAGCGCGTCTGTCCCCATGCCGTGCCGGTATTGCGCTGAAACAAGACCGAACAGGACCGGGGACGTCGCATGAAACTCGCCACGCTCACAGGAGCCCACCCCGGTGACACCGACAGGCTGCTCGCGGCGGTTGTCGCACAACTGGCGCGGGCGGGGGTCAATACGGTCGGTGCGGTGCGTGCGACCGATCCCGCGCAGCCTGCCGGTCTGTGTGACAGCACGCTCTTCCTGTTGCCCCAAGGCCCAACGATCCGAATTACCCAGGACCTGGGTGCGGGGTCGTCCGCGTGCCGGATGGATGCGGGCGCGCTGGAGGACGCGGTCGGTCTGGCGACTGCGCGTCTTGAGGCGGATGGAGCCGATCTTGTCATTCTGAACAAGTTCGGTTTGAGCGAGGCCGAGGGGCGTGGCTTTCGAGCCTTCATCGCGGAAGCGATTGCCCGCGACATCCCGGTTCTGTTGGGTCTGTCTGAGACACATCGCGCCGCCTTCGAGACCTTTGCGGATGGCATGGCGACACGGCTTCACCCGGACGAAACCACCATTCTGGATTGGTGCCGCAAGGGTCTTGATCGGACGCAAGTGAGCGTGGACACACATTGATGTGTCTGTGGAGCTGAGCCCTTTTTCCGAGCGTTTACAGAAACTTGGAGTGGCCGATACGCGATTTGCGTTGTTGCGACCGAGTCGTCGCGCCGCGCATTTCCATGCATGCAGAGCCTTCGGGCACGGTGCTCCCGGCTGACCTCGCGTCAGAACCTAGATCTATGATGTTTCTATTTGCGCTAGATCAAACTCGGCCCATTCGGGATCGCATAGTTCAGCTCCATGCGAACCTTCTTCCCCACTCTTGCACTGACAGTCTTGTCGCTCGCGCTGGTCTTCTCCGGCCCGATGTCGCGTGGCATGGCCCTGTCGGACACCACCATGGTGGAGCTCTGTCTTGACGGGGTGGTCCAGAGCGTGCGCGTGGGGCCTGATGGCGCGCCCGTCGCGCCTGATCATGACTGCGGCCAAACACATGCGTGCTGTATCATGTCCGCGGACCCGGCATTGCCGGGCGTATTCCCCGAGGTCGCGGCGCAGTTTCTGCAAGAGGCAGATGCTCCCAATGCGACCGGCACCCTGATCTCGCGAATCGAATACCTTTTTGCCGATCCGCGCGGCCCCCCGGCTGCGCAGGTTGGGCAGATTGACCAAACGGAAATCCGCTCATGACCATATTTCGGACCCTTCTTCGGGTATCGCTCCTGTGCCTCGGCACGCTGCTTTTTGCGCAGTCGGCGCAGGCGCAGTCAGAACTGGCCCGCCTTCTGCCGGATGTTTCGGCCGCTGACCTGGTTGAAGGCGCGACAGGCTTCGGTCGGATGCATGAAGATCTTCCGGTCGTGCAGGTGCTCCGCGATCAGGACCAGATCGGCTGGGCCTTCATCACGTCGGATTTCGTCTCCACCACCGGTTATTCCGGCAAGCCGATCCATACGATGGTTGCCGTCGATGACGCGGCCCAGGTGATCGGTGTCGAACTCGTCAAACATTACGAACCCATCGTCCTGATCGGGATACCCGATGCCAAGGTCAAGGCGCTGGTCGCGAATTACCGGGGTCTCGATCTGGTGGCAGAGGCCGAATCCGGCGGCACGTCGCATGAGTTGGATATCATCTCGGGCGCGACGGTGACGATCATGGTCATCGACGACTCGATCATCCGCGCCGGTTTGAAGGTCGCGCGCCAGCTTGGGCTGGGCGGGCTCGCTGTCGAGGTCGAAACCGGGCCGCGTTTCGAGCTCGATCCCGATGCGACCGCGTCAGATGACTGGATGACGTTGGAAGGCGACGGAACGCTGCGGCGGTTGTCGCTGGATGTGGGGCAGGTCAACGCGGCCTTTGCTGCGATGGACGATCCACGGGCCGAAGACCGAGCGCTGACCGACCCGCCGGAAACCACCTTCATCGAGATGCAGGCGACGCTGATTTCGCATCCCGCGATTGCCGAGGCGATCCTGGGCGAGGCGCGTGCCGATAATCTCGACGCCTGGCTGGACGAGGGCGATCATGCTGTCGCGATCTTTGGACGGGGGCTCTATTCCTTCAAGGGGTCGGGCTATGTGCGGGGCGGCATCTTCGACCGGATCGTGCTGATCCAGGACGATATCTCGGTGCGCTTCCGCGACCGGATGCACCAGCGGATCAACGGAATCGACGCCGAGGGCGCACCGCAGTTCAACGAGGCAGATCTGTTCAAGATCCCTGCCGATACTGGCTTCGACCCGACCGAACCCTTCCGCATTCAGCTTCTGGTCCAGCGCGAGGTCGGGGCGATCGAAAAGATCTTCACCACCTTCGACCTGGGCTACCGTTTGCCGGACCAATACCTCCGCCCGGTCGCGGCAGCACAGGCGGCCGATGTCCCGGCGTCCGTGACCAACGTCACCACGCAATCCGAAAGCCAGGCGCATCAGGCGCTGTGGAAACGCATCTGGGCGGACAAGACAACGCAAATCACCGTTGTGGGCATGATGCTGGCACTTCTGACGGCGGTGTTCTTCTTCCAGGGCATCGCCACCCGCAATGAACGCGTGTTCTTCTGGTTCCGCATGAGCTTCCTGACGGTCGTGCTGGTCTATCTGGGCTGGTACGCGAATGCGCAGCTGTCGGTCGTCAACCTCATCGCGCTGTTCAATTCGCTGACCGAGGGTTTCAGCTGGCAAGCGTTCATGCTTGACCCGCTGACCTTCATCCTGTGGTTCGCGGTGGCCGCGGCGCTGCTCTTCTGGGGACGGGGGGCCTATTGCGGCTGGCTGTGCCCCTTCGGTGCGTTGCAGGAACTGTTGAACCAGATTGCGCGCGCGCTCCGCATTCCGCAATGGACGCTGCCCTGGGGCTTGAACGAACGGCTTTGGCCGGTGAAGTACATGATCTTCCTGGGGCTCTTTGGCGTATCGCTGATGAGCATCGAACAGGCAGAACGTCTGGCCGAAGTCGAACCGTTCAAGACCGCGATCATCCTGAATTTCGTGCGGGCCTGGCCTTTCGTCGCCTATGCCGCTGCGCTTCTGATCGCTGGCTTGTTCGTGGAACGCTTCTTCTGCCGCTACCTCTGTCCGCTTGGTGCCGCATTGGCGATCCCGGCGCGGTTGCGCATGTTCGACTGGCTCAAGCGCTATCACGAATGCGGAAACCCCTGTCAGACCTGTGCGCATCAATGCCCCGTTCAGGCGATCCATCCAACCGGAGAGATCAATCCGAACGAATGTATCAACTGCCTGCATTGCCAGGTTCTGTATCAATCTACGACCCTTTGCCCTGTCGTCATCAAGAAGATGAAGCGGCGTGCCAAGGTCGGGGCCGCCCCCGATCTGAGCCGTGATCTGACCGGGCACCCGAACCAACCCAAGACTCAACCCGCAACCTGAAAGGATTAATCATGTCTGAGGGAAAAAAACTGCCGATCACACGCCGGGGCCTTCTGGGCGCCACGGCAGGAGGCGCGGCGCTTGCTGGCGCCTTCGGCACGCGAGCCATGTTGACCGGCACCGCTGCTGTCGGCGCAGCCACGATTGCCGGCACAACCAGCGCCCGCGCTGCCACCGGTGCCGAAGTGGCTCCGGGGCAACTGGATGAATATTACGGCTTCTGGTCCTCGGGCCAGGCAGGCGAGATGCGCATCCTGGGCGTGCCGTCGATGCGCGAGCTGATGCGCGTTCCGGTGTTCAACATCTGTTCGGCCACAGGCTGGGGTATCACCAACGAGTCAAAGAAGATCCTGACCGAAGGTCTGACCGAAAAGACCAAGGCCTACCTGGCCGCCAATGGTCATGAATTCCCGCCAAATGGCGACCTGCACCATCCGCATATGTCCTTCACCGAGGGCACCTATGATGGCCGCTACCTGTTCATGAACGACAAGGCCAATACGCGCGTCGCGCGGGTGCGGTGCGATGTGATGAAATGCGACAAGATCATCGAGATCCCGAACGCCAAAGCGATCCACGGCCTGCGTCCACAGAAATGGCCGCGCACGAACTACGTGTTCGCGAATGGCGAGGACGAGGTCCCGATGGTCAATGACGGCCAGATTCTTGATGAGCCCGGGAAGTACGTGAACTTCTACACCGCCATCAACGCCGACGAAATGACTGTCGCGTGGCAGGTGATGGTGACGGGCAACCTCGACAACACCGACACCGACTACGATGGCAAATACGCCTTCTCGACGTCCTATAACTCGGAAATGGCGATGGACCTTGCCGGGATGACCGAAAAGGACATGGACCATGTCGTCGTCTTCAACATCGCCGAGATCGAGAAGGGCATCGAGGCCGGCGATTTCCAGGAGCTGAACGGCGTCAAGGTGCTGGACGGGCGAAAGGGCGCGGACAACAAGTACACCCGCTATATCCCGATCCCGAACAACCCGCATGGCTGCAACATGGCGCCTGACAAGATTCACCTGTGCATCGCAGGCAAGCTCTCGCCCACGGTGTCGGTTATCGACGTGCGCAAACTCGACGCGGTGTTCAACGAGGATGCCGATCCGCGCAGCGTCGTTGTGGCCGAACCGGAACTGGGTCTCGGGCCGCTTCACACCTGCTTTGACGGCAAAGGCAACGCCTATACCACGCTCTTCCTGGACAGCCAAGTCGTGAAGTGGAACCTCGAGAAGGCCAAACAGCTCTATGCCGGAGAGGATGCCGATCCGATCATCGTCAAGAAGGACGTGCACTACCAGCCCGGCCACAACTCGACCGTGATGGGTGAAACGCTTGAGGCGAGCGACAAGTACTATCTGACGATGAACAAGTTCTCGAAGGACCGGTTCCTCAATGTCGGCCCGCTCAAGCCCGAGAACGAGCAGCTCTTCGCCATCGACGGCGACGAAATGACCCTGATCCACGACGGCCCGACCTTCGCCGAGCCGCATGACTCGATTATCGTCGATCCGGCCAAGTTGTCACCGAAATCGGTCTGGGACCGCAACGATCCCATGTGGGAGGACGTGCGGCGCCAGGCAGAAAAGGACGGTGTCGATCTGGACGACTGGCAGGACACCATCATCCGCGACGGCAACAAGGTGCGCGTCTACATGACAAGCCAGGCCCCGATGTTCTCGCTGGACAAGTTCACTGTACAGCAAGGCGACGAGGTGACCGTGATCGTCACCAACCTCGACGATATCGACGACCTGACCCACGGCTTCACCATGGGCAACCATGGGGTCGCGATGGAGCTTGCACCTCAGGCGACCGCCTCTGTCACCTTCACCGCGGCACAGCCAGGGGTCTACTGGTACTATTGCCAGTGGTTCTGCCACGCGCTCCACATGGAGATGCGCGGCCGGATGTTTGTCGAACCGCGGGCCAGCTAAGCCATGAAGCGTGTCCTGACCTTTGTGCTGTCCCTGCTCTTTGCCCTGCCCCTATGGGCGGCCGAGATCGCCGTGCCGGCAGGGCAGGGCACGCTTGCCAACGCCATCGCCGGAGCCGATCCCGGCGATGTGCTCCTCCTTGAAGATGGCCGATACGAAGGGGCCGTCACCATTGACCGGCCATTGACCTTGACCGGCAGCCATGACGCCGTGATCGACGGCATGGGGCAAGGCACGGTCATCACCATCGATGCGCCGGATGTAATTGTGCGCGGGCTGACTGTGACCGGATCGGGCATGGACAGCGAAGCGCTCGACGCCGGGGTCAAGATCCTTAAAGGCGCGGATCGCGCCGTCATTGAAAACAACCGGGTTCTGGGAAATCTGCACGGCATCGATGTACATGGCGGGCGGGACTCGCAAGTTATCGGAAACACCATCGAAGGCACGCGGCAACGGCGCGTCAATGACCGGGGCAACGGTATCTATGTCTGGAACTCGCCCGGCACATTGGTCGAGGGCAACTCCGTCCGCTGGGGCCGCGACGGCATCTTCTCGAACGCGTCGCGCACCGGCATCTACCGCAACAACCTGTTCCGCGATCTGCGCTTTGCCGTGCACTACATGTATACCAACGATTCCGAAGTGTCGGGCAACGTGTCCATCGGCAACGGGCTCGGCTTTGCGATCATGTTCTCGAACAACATCGTGGTGAAAGACAACCTGAGCCTGTCCGACATCAGCCACGGCGTGATGCTCAACTACGCCAACAACGCCGAAGTGTCCGGCAATCTCGTGCGGGGCGGCGCGAACCGCTGCACCTT
Organism: Marivita sp.; assembly: GCF_020055635.1. GTDB lineage: Bacteria > Pseudomonadota > Alphaproteobacteria > Rhodobacterales > Rhodobacteraceae > Marivita. Next base: position 8,598 of record NZ_JAIPUT010000054.1, read on the forward strand.
CATCTACAACGCGCACAAGAACCTGATCTATAACAACCGCTTCGAGGGGTGTGAGATCGGCATCCATTTCACCGCCGGGTCGGAACGCAACGTGCTGACCGGCAATGCCTTCATCGGCAATCGCGAGCAGGTGAAATACGTGGGCACCCGCGATATCGAATGGAGCTTCGAGGGACGCGGCAATTACTGGTCCGACCATCCCGGCTTCGACCTTGGCGGCGACGGCATCGCCGACAGCCCGTTCCGTCCCAACGACCTGATGGACCACATCCTGTGGTCACAACCCGCAGCGCGACTGCTCACCGGATCGCCTGCCGTGCAATTGATCCGCTGGGCGCAATCCAGCTTTCCGGCGACCCTGCCCGGAGGTGTCGTGGACAGCGCCCCCCTGATGACCGCACCGCAGATCGCGGTGCCCGATGATTACGCGGCGATGGAGGCTGACGCCGTCGCCCGCCGTGATGAAAGCGATATGAATGACTTCGACGTTAACGATCTCTCATCTCACTAAAAGCTTCGGCGGGGTCGACGCCCTGAGCGATGTCTCTTTGTCCGTCGCTTCCGGCGAACGGGTCGCACTGCTTGGCCACAATGGCGCGGGAAAATCCACGATGATGAAGATCATTCTTGGCCTGATCGCTTCGGACAGCGGCGACATCTCCGTTCGCGGGGCCAGTCCCGGCGATGCGTCGGCGCGCAGTCAGGTGGCCTATCTCCCCGAAAACGCCGCCTTCCATTCCGCGCTGACCGGGCTGGAACAGATCACTTTCTATATGCGTCTCCGCGGCGTCGATCCGAAAGGCGCGCTCGATCTTTTGGCCCGTGTCGGTCTGGCCGATGCCGCACGCCGCCGGATTGGCACTTATTCAAAGGGTATGCGGCAGCGCGTCGGTTTGGCTCAGGCTTTGATCGGGCAACCGAGGCTTCTTGTGCTGGATGAGCCGACCAGCGGCCTTGATCCCGTGTCGAGGCGCGATTTCTACGAATTGCTCGACGGTCTTGCCGCCGATGGCGCGGCGATCCTGCTGTCGAGCCATGCCCTGACCGAGGTCGAGGCCCGCACCGACCGTCTGCTGATCCTGTCGGGCGGTCGGATGGTGGCCGAAGGCTCGCTCACCGATCTGCGCAGCGAAGCGGCCTTGCCGGTGGCGCTGCATGTCACCGCGATGAACGGGTATACACCCGACCTGATGGCGGCCTTCCCGAATGCGATCCAGACGGGGAGGGGCCTGTACCTGACCTGCCCGCAGCAGGACAAGCTGGCCACCCTGGCACGGATTTCCGAGATGCGCGGCAAGGTGGCCGATCTTGAGGTGATCCCGCCCAGTCTCGAAGACATCTACAGTCATTTCAGCCGGAGGGACGGTCAATGATATTGCGCATTCTCGCCACTGCCCGGATCGAGGTGAACATCGCCCGGCGAAACCGCTGGGTCCTGATCGCGGTGCTGTTGATGGTCGTGTTCTCGCTGGTACTCTCCGCCGCCGGATCCGCCCCCACAGGTGCAATTGGCGCAGATCGGCTCTCTGTGGTTGTGGCGTCGCTCACCTCGTTGTCGGTCTATCTTGTTCCGCTGGTCGCCTTGCTCATGTCCTTCGACGCGATCGCTGGAGAGGTCGAACGCGGTACGCTGCCGCTGTTGCTCACCTACCCGGTGGCTCGGTGGGAGGTGCTGTCGGGCAAGCTCTTGGCGCATGTGGCCATTCTGATACTGGCTCTTGTCGCCGGCTACGGGGCGGCCGCCCTGATCGCCATCATCACAGACCCCGAGGCGGTCGCCGGGCTTGGCGCACTTTGGAGGCTGACATGGACGTCGGTGCTGCTCGGCGCCACGTTCCTTGGCATCGGCTACGCGGTCTCTGCCCTGTCGCGCCGCGCGTCGGGGGCCGCAGGTCTGGCAATCGGTGTTTGGCTGGGTCTGGTCGTGCTCTACGATCTGGGACTTCTTGCAGCGGTCGTCGCTGACGATGGCGGAATCTTCACCACGCAGGTCTTTCCTGTCGCACTCCTCGCCAATCCTGCCGACGCGTTCCGCCTCTTCAACCTGAGCGCGGCCGAGGCCAGCGCCGCCGCCTCGGGAGTGGCGGGCGCGGCAGGCACGATACCGCTATGGCAATCTTTGGGATCGGTGATCCTCTGGCCGCTTTTGGCCCTGATCCTGGCCGCGATGGCCTTCAATAGGGTGAAATCATGAAACGCTTGAGCCTTTTGCTGATTTGTGTGGCGCTGATGGCCTGCAAGGAAGAACTCGCCCAGGACACCACACCTGTTCCACTGACCGCCGACGCTGTCGGTCACTATTGTCAGATGAACCTGCTGGAGCATGACGGTCCAAAGGCACAGGCCCATCTGGGCGGGCTTCCCGGCGCGCCGCTGTTCTTCAGCCAAGTGCGCGACGTCGTCGCCTACCTGCGGATGCCCGAACAAAGCCACGAGGTGATCGCTGTCTGGGTCAATGACATGGGCGCCACCGGGGCGAGTTGGGAGAGGCCCGGCGCGCAGAATTGGATCGACGCCAAAGAGGCGATCTACGTCGTCGGCGCAGATGTCATCGGTGGCATGGGGGCACCCGAACTCGTGCCCTTTTCAAACCATGATTCCGCACAGAGCTTTGCCTCCGCCAATGGCGGTTCGGTGATGGCACTTGACGACATACCCGACACGGCCGTCCTGGCACCGGTCGATCTGGACCAAGAGAGCGATGACAGCGCGTTTCAGGATCGCCTTCGCGCCCTGTCGAACAAGATGGGAGACTGACATGAGCACGATATCTCGACGCCGGGTTCTGACGATTCTGGCTGCTGCCACCGCCTTGCCCGCCACGACGATGGCCGAGGCGGAAATACCGCTTCAAACTTGGCAAGGGCAGGCCTTGGGCGCGCGTGCGACGCTGCGTCTGGCCCATCCCGACGCAGCGGCGATTTCGGCGCGGGTGGCATCCGAAATCGATCGGCTGGAAGACGTGTTCAGCCTGTTCCGTCCCTCAAGTGCGTTGTCGCGGCTTAATCGGGAGGGATCGCTTGCGGCACCGCCGTTCGAGCTCTTGCAGTGCTTGTCGCTGGCTGGCCGCGTGCATGACGCAACCGAGGGCCTGTTCGATCCGACGGTCCAGCCGCTCTGGCGGGTCTACGCGGATGCCGCCATCGCCGGGCGTCCACCTCATTCCTCGGACTTGACCGCCGCCCGAAAGGCGATCGGCTGGAACAACGTGCAATTCGCACCAGACCGGATCGTGCTCAAGCCCGGTATGGCGCTGACCCTTAACGGCATCGCGCAGGGGTTCATCGCCGATCGCCTCGCCGATCTGCTTGGCGAGGAAGGGCTCGACAATGTTCTGATCGACACAGGCGAGTTCCGCGCCCTTGGCGGCGATCCACACGGCGATGCCTGGCCGGTTCACCTGGCCGCCGGCGGACAGGTGCCTTTGAAGTCGCGGGCCCTCGCCACTTCGGCACCGAAGGGCACAACCTTTGGAGAAGGCACCACCGGTGCCAGCCACATTCTTGACCCGAAAAAAGGTGCTCCCGTTCCAGCGCGTTGGCGCGAGATCTCGGTCTCGGCACCGTCGGCAGGATTGGCGGACGCCCTTTCGACGGCGGCTTGCTTGTTCTCCGAGAAATCGGGCATCAACACGTGCCTCGGCAAGTTCGAGAAGGTCAGGCTGGAAAGCATTATCGCGGTTTGACCTGGGCATGACCCACTGTGGATTTCTGATCAATCAAACAACAATAATCCAAACGGCGATCAAGCTGACGACAAGATAGACCAACGTGTTGACCATCCAGCGGATGAGCCCGGCTTCTCCTTCGGGATCGACCCCCAATCGCTCGCAGACTTTCGTTCCTGGCCATAGAAATGCTTCGGATAAACTCATTGCTTCTGCCCTCAATTGGTATTTATGATGCCTATTCTGTAGCGCGATTGGTTTCGCATCGCAAATACTAATTTACCGTGGACACAGTGCTCTCCTTCCGAACGAGCGGAGCCTGGGTACCGGGAACATGGTGGCGCCAGAATGCATCCGCACCACCATGAAATGGCTATCTAGAGAAGAAGAGAGTGGTACGCGGCCTCAAGGTCGACGATGCCCAATCCGACAAGCGGAGGATCGACATACGCATACCCTGAGGATTGGTCAGTCTTAGCCGAGTCACGCGCGGTATTTGGACCAAACGCGGACCCTTCGACCTGCAGAAGACCGGGTCGTTGATCCTCGACCTGAAACTCATCGAAATGGTCGAACTTGGTCGAAGGTTCCTTGGGGTTGGGAAGGAACCCCGATGGAGGGCCGCCAGCATTCCAATGATTGTTGATGGAGTAGTCGTCGAATTCAAGCGTTTCCACGCCATTGTCAAAGATCGAGTCGGGCCGCTTCGCGATAAAATAAAGTGGCATTTCATGACCAGGGGCTCCGAAGATTGCCAACGTGCCATCCTCAAACTGGAAAAAATCATACTGCGAGATTAAGCCGTCGATCTTTGCGATGTCGTTACCTGCTCCGCCAAAGATGAAGTTCACTCCAGCACCGCCAGCAAGCACGTCGTCGCCAAGGCCACCGTCGAGCGTGTCACTGCCCTGTTCCCCTTCAAGGGTGTCGTTCCCGGATCCGCCGAACATCTTGTCGTTGCCGCGATCTCCAAACAAGTTGTCGTTGCCGCCTTGTCCCCACATCACGTCGTTGCCGTCACCCCCGAAGATCAAATCTTGTCCAAATCCTCCGTCAAGGACGTCGGCACCATTGTCGCCATAGATGTCGTCGTCACCGGAACCACCGTAAATGATGCCGCCTTCCGCATGATCGGAAGCGGTGCCTTGTAGCCACTTGCCGCTTTGATAGAGGATGTCGTCGTGGTCGCCGCCCCATATCTCGTCGCGCCCGTCACCGCCCTCGATGATATCGTCGCCCCGGTCGCCGTATATGGTATCGCGGTTGATATCGCCGTAAAGCCGGTCGTGTCCGCGACCACCATCAATGGTGTCTTGTCCTTCGCCACCGTGGATCACATCGGAACCCATGTCGCCGAAGAGATCATCGTTGCCGTTACCTCCGTTCAGGTAATCGGCGTGGATGCTTCCCGAGCGGACGTCATTGCCCGGTCCGCCAGTGTAAGAGCTTCCAAGCAAGGCGTCGCCGATATCGCGTTTTGCGTCGAAGACGCCCCAGGCATTATAGAATGTCTCGCTGGCCTCGGCCGCGATTTCCGTTGGATGAATTTGATCACGAAGGTGGTTGATGTGGTCCAGCATTTCAGTCTGGTTGCCCACGAAGCTTACGGTCTTGCCCGCTAACTTACCCCAACTTGCATCCAGCGTGACGCCAGCATCGAAATAATTGTGATCGGCAATGACATCCTCCCGAACGATATCGCCGGGCCCGACCGACCTGAGCAGGTAAACGGCGGACGTGTTCATGGTGACCTGAATGATTTCCGCTTCGACTTCGCTCCTTGCCTTGGTCTCGTAGATGCCGCCTTGACCCCCATCCATGTAATCCCCGTAGATATCGGTGATCAGATTGACGGCGGACGAAAGCTGCTGATCGATCGCGTCGTGGCCGAGCCCCTGATCAGAAAGTTTGTTGACCACGGCGATACGGACGGCGATGGCGTTCGTCAGGGTGGGAAAGGCGCTCAGTGCCAACAGATCGGACGATGTGTTGGGATCGCCGGCAAGGGCGGTGATCTCGGAAATCGCCGAATTTAGAAGAGCGTTGCTGTCCGAAAGAAGCGTTTCCACCGTCGTCTGCGTCAACGCGTCCACATTCACCAACGTTTGCATGAGAGAGGTGGCATCAGTGTTGATTTCGCGGATGAGGTCGGCATAGCTCTGATCGATGCTGTGCTCGACCAGACCGCCCACTTCTTCGAGCTGCTCTTCCAGATTACCTATCTGTGTTCCCAATGAGTCGAGCTTGTCATTGATGTCTTCCAGAGAATTCAGAATTGCGAGGTCATTCGATTTACCGGACTTGAACATGCCGATGAATTCTTTGAGATCGAATTTGGCACTGACGTTCTCGGTGAATTTGTAGACCAACGCGGCTTTCAGCGCAGATCCGACTGCGAGGGAAATGGCAGCGGGCATTGCAAAACTCCTCTTCTCGTTCAAAATGATTTTTTCGGTTGTGTGGCAGAGGCGCCGAGCATCTTCATGCCACACGGAAAAGGGCAACATGCAGTACAACGCGTTACATTGGATGTAACTTTAATGAAATCATTTGCTTTTTTGAGTCGAGCTGAACAGTTCTAAATCAATATGGCAAAAAAATCGTCCAGCAACGCAGCCACCAACCAAACCGGCGTAAGGGCGAAGGCTGAGACCAAACACGCAAATGCTATATGGCGAAGCACCAGCCAGGCTCCTGCAGTGATTTCCATTTTGCCCTCGTCAGCGCGTCTGGCGATCCGTGTATCGAGTGGCCTTTCGATGAGATGACCGACAATTCGTGCGGCGATCACGGGAGCCAAGACCAGCGCGAGATGCACGTAGGTCCAAAAAAGTGTCGTCAGAACCATAAGCGTCAACCAAAGCCCATCGCGCCAAGGATCCGCCGCGGCACGGGCGATGAATTCGGTGCTTTCGTAATCAATGTTGAATAGCGTTTCGGCGAGCCGGAGTCCCCACCCAATCAACAGGAAGGTGACTGCCATGAGAAGGATCGCTACAACCGAGTCGAGTATCACCAGACTCAAGATCTGAACCCAACCGGACCGCGCATGATTCACACATCGCGCCAAGAAATGGCTGATTCCAAGGGACACGTAGTCAGAAAGCGCATTCGCCACGGGCAGGACAAGCCACATCAACACCACCAGTTCTTCTGCGCGGGCCTGAGTTCCAGACAATTGCGGTGTCAGAGCAAAAACAAGTCCCGATCCCAACGCGCCGACGCCAACGCCGACCCCTGACGCTGTCAACGCGGCCGATGCGCGATCGCTGATCTTGCCGCCAACGAGGCTGGCTGCGGCGCCGGAAGCCGCTCCAAGCGCACCTCCGAAAACGATAAATGAAATCGGATCAAACGGCAGTGCGTCTTTGTCGATGATCCCTATTCCCGTTCCCGCGACAGCAGCTCCGGTGAAACCGGCAACTGCTGAAACCCGTAACGGCCAAGCTGAAAGCGCCGCGAATGCGTACAGTGCGACGGTGAGAGCGACAGCGATCGGTTCTGCGCCGAAGAGGCCAGCCAAGGCACATCCTGCGCCGCACAGAACGGCGCCCCCCACTATGCGGAAGACCGACTTTGGCGAAATCACCTGACTTCGATCATCCGGCGTGACCAAGCGGTATGCCACTATTCCGGACGCCGCCAGCGACACTAGAATGCAAAGCGCCAGAAAACTGCTCGGGATCGGACCTGCCCAGTCAGGCCTCGCGAAGGGTGCCGATCCACCCGGAGCAACTGCTCCAAAGCCATATGCCGCCAATCCGGCAACAACCACATAGGCCAGGCTGAGAGTCACGCATACAGCAAGACTCTGACGCCCAAAAACTGGTCCAGTCCAACTTTCCAGCACCGTCAGACCGATTGCAATTGCCCTTCGATAAGAACTAAGAACGGAGTCCGAGAGTTCTTCTCGTAACTGCGCGTTGAAAGCTCGCGCAATCTCGCCTGCCTGGAATGCGGTGTCTGACAACGGTCGAACAGAGATGATTTCAGGACGCAGTGACCGTGGCAGATCGTCAATGGGAATGTCCAGCGCGGCGGCAATCTTGGTCGCAGTGTCAACGGTAATGCGTGGTCTACGCTTGTTCTCCAGCGCAGATAGATAGGACTTGCGGTCTGGATTGCCGAAGGCCTCGGCAGCCACTGCCTCTTGGCTCAGGCCCAGGCTCTTGCGCCGGGCACGAATGATCTCGGCAAAGGCGTTCAAATCATCGCGTAATGGGTCTTCTCCTTGCACCGCTCACCCCGTGGACAGGTAAGTTCCAGAAAAATCATCACGCGGTTGACATGTCGGTCTCGTTTTCGACGGTAAGTTCAATTGCGCTTATTTCGCCAACTTGATAACTGTCATTATCATAATTCAACTCTCCAAGATATGTTATTGAGCATCGCCTTCGTTCGATCCTCGAGGCGTTCTCGGGAGCCGAAAGAACCTGTGGGTACTGCTTGGTGTCGGGGCTTGTAGCTGATGGGCGGCGTCTGCATCGGTGCGATCTACGTTCTGATCCCAAGCAGGCAATCGCTGAACCGCTAATGTGACAACTCCCCAGAACAGAAAGGCGGGGCGGATAGCGTGCTATTTTCTGGCAGAAAGCGCCGCTGTCGGATAGGGTTCCCGCATGACATTCGTGCGCGACACGCCCCTCGGCGACCCCGAACCGATACCCCGGATGCCCGCCTGGGTCACCTCTGCATGCGCCGAAACCCCTGAGGATGTGGCGTTTTTGTCGGGTGGGGCGCTCTCTCACCTGCATGTTGTGTTGGGCCGCGAGGAAGTGCCCCATGCCTTGTTGCGGGACCGGCTTGCCCTGCGCGCGGCGGAGGCTTGCGTGACGGCTGCGGGCCGGTCGGAACGGGCAGGTGACTTGCGCGACGCGGTGCACCTCCTGCGGCCCGGAGATTTGCCGGGTCCGGCGGGGGAAAGCTATCTTGCCTGGCGGCGGGCGGTGGAGCGGCCGGCATCGGTCAAGGCGCTGTGCCGGGCGCTGCCGGATCTTCCGCCCGAGCGGATCGCGGGTTGGCTCGACGGGCGCGGCCCGCGCGGCGCGGGGCAAGGCGGGCCGGTGACCCGAGCATCCATGGCTCTGGAGGCGGTTCTGGAGGAAATGCCGCGCGGTGAGGTTCCCGCGCTGATCCTTGCCGATGCCGCCCTGGCGCAGGCGCTTGGCTGGGATCATCTTGTGCCGCTGATGGCCGCGGGGATGAAGCGCGCCGATTTCCGCAAGCGGGGCGAAGACCTGCGGCTGGCGTGCCACCGTGCGATCGTCGCATCGGTGCCCGAGGCGGTTCGTCTGGCCGCAGACGTGACGCGGCGGGCAGCCCATATGGCCGCCGTCGCGCCGAAGCTGCGCGCCAAGGCGGCAGGGCAGGCGGTCGAGATGTTTCTGACTCGCGATGCCGTGGCCCCTTCAGCCTTGCCTTTGCCGGACCGGGCCGCGCGGCGGCTTTGTGACCGGCTGGTGGAGTTGGGTGCCGTGCGCGAGTTGACCGGGCGCGACACGTTCCGGCTTTACGGGGTGTAGCGTGGCCAAGGACCGCACCCAGCCTGACCTGGACCGTGAACTGGCCGACCTGCCGCCAGACCTGCGCTGGCGGGAATGGATGCGGCGGATCGAGGCGGTGCTGTTTGCCAGTGCCGCGCCGGTGCCGCGCGAAGACCTGGCGCGGGTGGTGGGGCAGGGGGTCTCGGTCGATCTTCTGGTCGCCGATCTTGCCGCCGACCTGGAGGGAAGGGCGTTCGAGCTGGCCGCTGTGGCAAGCGGCTGGATGTTCCGGACGCGCGCCGCCTATGCGCCGGCGATCCGGGCTGCGGCGGATGTCGGTGAGCAGGTTCTTGATTTGAGTGAGTTCGACGTCGCGGTGCTGGCCGCCATCGCCTACCATCAGCCGATCACCCGCGACGGGCTCAGGGACATCTTCGGCAAGGACATCAGCCGCGACCTGATCGGGCGGCTTCATGTGCGCGGGCTGATCGGGACCGGCCCGCGATCTCCGCAACGGGGCGCGCCCTATACCTTCGTGACAACGAACGCATTCTTAGCGGCCTTCGGGATGGAGAGCTTGCGAGACCTGCCGGAGACGGAACCGCTGGCAGACGCTGGGTTTCCCCCGCGCCCCTGAACCCCGCCAGGGACCCTCAGAGTCCGATTCAAAACTATCTGAGCATTATTAATCCCTTGCGAGATGGCGTGTGACACGTCGAATGTGGGCGATGGTGATCCACGCCTCTGCGCTGGCGATGGATTTTTCCCAATCCTTTGACAGCCGGCGGCATCGGCCCAGCCAGGCGAGAGTACGTTCCACGACCCAACGGCGCGGCAGGACCTCGAAGCCCTGCGCCGTGTCGGAACGCTTGACGATCTGCACGGTCCATCGCCCGATGGCCTTCAGAGCGTCTCGCAGTTTGGGACCGGCATAACCTCCATCGGCAAAGATATGACGCAGCATGGGATAGCGCGCGGCGACGGCTTTCAGCACATCCGGCGCGCCGTCACGGTCCTGAATTCCAGCGCTGTGGACCTCGAGCCCGACGAGCAATCCGGTTGTGTCAGTGACGATATGGCGCTTGCGACCCTTGACCCTCTTTCCGGCATCATATCCGCTAACCCCGCCGCTTTCCGTGGTTTTTATACTCTGGCTATCGATAACCCCCGCCGTTGGCTGGGCTTTGCGGCCCTCCGCCAGCCGCGCGGCTTCAACCAGCTTGCGGTTCATCTCATCGAGAAAACCGTCGTTGCGCCAAGCATAGAAATAGCCCCGCACAGTCGATACCGCCGGAAAGTCGTTCGGCAGCATCCGCCACTGGCACCCGGTCGTCGCCATGTAGAGGATCGCGTCGAACACGTCGCGCAAGCTTGTCGTGCGGGGCCTGCCCGTGGACTTGGGTGCTGGCATGAAGGGCGCGATCAGTGCCCATTCGGGGTCTGTCAGATCGCTTGCATACTTGTCGCCCACTCGGGCATGTTGGCGTCGGGTGAGTTCGGTCCAGGCCATCGTGATCTCCTTCAGTTTTGCAACCGAACAGAAGCACAACCTGCTGAACTCACTCAATTAGTTTCAAATCGGGCTCTCAGGATGGTTGAGGCAAGTCCGACGTTGATCCTGCTGCCATGCGGCGGCGGAGGGCCATCCAGATCAGCGCGACGATCACGAGGTTTATGGCGCCCGCCGCGGTCGCATTGGCGAAGGTCCAGAAGTACGCACCCGTCATGTCGAAGAAGTGCCCGCCCTGCCATCCGCCAAGGGCATGACCTGCCCATCCGAAGGCAAGGACGATCCCTGTCGCAGAGGCGCGACGGGCAGGAGGTGTCAGAGCACCTACGGTGATGAGGACTCCAGTCATGACGCCGCCGTAGCCGAAGCCGTAGAGCGGGGCGTAGATCCAGAACGATTGCATGGTATCCAGAAGAACAAACCCAAGCATCAGCGCGGTCTGCCAAGCCGTGGCCGCCATCCAGGCGGGAATCGGACCGAGGATGTCGGCGAGCCTGCCGAAGAACAGGCGCCCTGCGACCGCGGCGATCAGCATCGCGAGCAATGGCCCGCCCGCTTCGGCGCCGGCGCCGCTCACACCTTGGATCAAAGGCACGAGATGCATCAACGGAACCGCCATGCCGATGCAGCACCCCAGAACGGCCAGGGACAGCGCGGGCAACAGGATGCGGGGCGAAAGCAGAGCCACTTCGCCCGGCGCTTGAGGCGCACGCCCGCCCACGCTTGGCGGGCGCATCAGGAGAAATGACAGGGGAACGAGCGTCAGCAAGGCGAAAACCCCGAGCGCGGTGAATGCGCTCTGCCACCCGATCGACTCGATCAGATGCCCCGCGGTGTAAGGAACGAGACCCTGACCAAGTCCCTGCCCGGCCGAGGCAATGCCTATGGCCAGTCCCCGACCCGTGTGAAACCATCCTCCGACAAGGGCGATGACAGGCGCGAAGAGAGCTCCGCCGCCAACCGCGCCGGCGAAGAAAAACAGTGCGTGAAACTGCCACAATGCATCCGCGTGGGCCGCGACAAGCAGGGAGAGCGACAGGGCCATGGCCCCTGACAGGCAGATCGCCCGCGTCGAAATCCTGTCGGCAAGAAATCCCATCAGGATGCCGCCGAGCGCGATGCCGATCAGCCCGAACGAATTGATCGCCGCGACATCCGCCCGGTTCCACCCGAAGTGGATCTCCAGCGGGATGACGAAGGCTGACAGCCCATTGACGAGCATCCCCATCGCCATACCCAGAAGAAGCGCCGCAGCGGTCACAATGACCCAGCGAAACCGGGGCTCGTCCACTTCTCTGCCTGTGCTCATGTCTCGCCCCCGGTCATGTATCCAATGTCATCGTCCGCGCGTCAGTGGTTCACGGCAATTGAAAGCCAGGGGTCGAGCGCGACAGCGCAGCCTCGTCCTCGGTCATCTCCTCGGGAATCGCCTCGAACAGCGGCGTGGACATGTAGCGTTCGCCGGTATCGGGCAACATGCAGAGGATGACTGTGCCGGGTTCGGAACGCTCGGCAATCTTCATCGCGACTGCGAATGTGGACCCGCCGGAGACGCCGGTCAGGATACCTTCCACCTGCGCGAGTTTCTGCGCCCAGGCGATTCCGTCGGGACCGGCGACCGGGATCAACTCATCAAAAAATTGCTCGTCGACGGCTTCTTGCAGAACATGGGGAATGAAGTCCGGTGTCCAGCCCTGGATAGGATGCGGCTCGAAGGCCGGATGGCTTTCGGCGGGCGAGTGGTCCGCGTTGCGTGCCTGAACATGACCGCTGCCGAGAAGCTGCGCATTCGCGGGCTCGGACAGGACAATCTTCGTCTCGGGTCGCTCGCGCCGCAGCGCTCGTGCCACGCCGGTCACCGTTCCGCCGGTGCCGTAACCCGTGATCCAGTAGTCGAGCCTCTGTCCGGCGAAATCCACAAGTATCTCCCGCGCCGTCGTGTGCTCGTGAATGCGAGCGTTGGCGTCGGTCTCGAACTGCCGCGCGAGGAACCAGCCGTTCGCCTCGGCAAGTTCCACAGCCTTGCGATACATGCCAAGGCCCTTTTCGGCCCTCGGCGTCAGCACGACCTTCGCGCCCATCATACGCATCAGCTTGCGCCGCTCCACTGAGAAGCTGTCGGCCATTGTTACCACCAGAGGATAGCCTTTGGCCGCACAGACCATGGCGAGCCCTATCCCGGTGTTGCCCGATGTCGCCTCGACCACCGTCTGGCCCGGACGCAGGCTTCCGTCGCGCTCGGCCTCCTCAATGATGCTGAGCGCAAGACGGTCCTTGATCGACCCGGCCGGGTTGAAGAACTCCGCCTTGACGTAAAGCTCCACGCCCTGCGGCGCGAGCCGGTTGATCCTGATCGCGGGCGTATCGCCGATCGTGTCGAGAACACTCGCATAAATCCGTCCGCGTCCCTTGGTGGTGCGTGTTGTCATGGCATCCATAATGGTCTCCGGTCCTGTTCAGGTGTAATCAGCAGCTTGCCGTCAGCGGGCATAGCCCGTCGTCGGGTCGATGACGGTGACCACTTTGGTGATCGTGTCGGCGGGAAACCCGCTCAACTCGGCATGCTCGAGCACTGCCGCCTCGTCCTCCGCGAGATACACGCAGAAGGTCTTGTCGCCTGTAACATAGGAATGTTGCCACTGAACCCGAGGAGACAGCTTGGCCAGCGCCCCGTTCGATGTCGCGGCCGCGCCGCAAAGCTGCTCACCATTCATGTTCCCAATGCCAGGGACGCCGCGTTCGATGATGTATTTGTGCATGATTGGTTCACTTTCTTCGCAAGGTTGAATTTTTGAACTGCGCCCTCCGGAGGCGGTGCTCAGAAAGGTCAGTGGGCGTGCTTGGGCGAAGCGAAAAGGATCAATTCGACCCGCTCGCTGTGTGCCGCATTGGGCAACTTTCCGGAGAGTCCAGAAGCGGCTTTTCGCCTGCCTCCCACGGGCTCGAAGGTGGCGTGCATTCCGGTGCTATCCACCATTTGGAGGATAGAGATGCCGCCCCGCTCCTTCATGTCGAGGCGTTGGTCCGGTGTTTCGAAGCGCCTCAACTCGAAGCCGTGCCGCTGCATTATTTCCATCCTTCTTGAAGCTTGAGAGTTGCAGACTACCGCCACCGGTGTTCCGTGCTTGATGGAAACCTGAAGATTTCGTGTAGAAGCGCCCCGATCTCGTGTATCGTTGCGCATGACCTGGACGTTCGGAGACTTTCATCTCGACCCGGATCGGTTCCTTCTTGTCCGTCGCGGCGCGGCCGTGTCGCTCGAGCCGCAGGTGCTCGCCCTGCTCATACATCTCGTCCAGAACCATCATCGAATGGTCTCGAAGGACGAGATCGTCGATGTGGTCTGGCAGGGGCAAGCGGTCTCGGATGCCAGCATCTCAAGCCGTATCAGGTCTGCAAGACAGGCGGTCGACGACGATGGCGCTCGGCAGGCGGTGATCCAGACGGTATATGGACGCGGTTTTCGCTTCGTCGCAGCGGTTTCCACCGCATCACCGCATCACCGGCACGACCGGCTTCGGGCGCGATGGTCCATGCGCCCGCCGACGCGGTGACGAGACGTCCCTCGATTGCCGTTCTTCCCTTCAGCCCCCTCGGAGCCGAGCCTCTCCTCTCGGTCCTTGCAGAGGCGATTCCACACGAGATTATTGAAGCTCTGTCGCGGCTGCGCTGGCTTGCGGTAATCGCGCGCGGCTCATCCTTCCGTTTCGGGCTGGTCGCACCAGATCTTGATCTTGTCGCAACCGCGCTTTCAGCACGCTACCTTCTGACCGGGGTAATCGAAAATCGCAGCAAGGGATTGGCGGCAACGCTGGAACTGGTGGATGCGGGCTCGCGCCAAGTACTTTGGGCCGACCGGCTTGAGTCGCCCCTTGAAGGGATCGACGACCTGCGCTCGAGGATCGTCGCCCATCTGGTCACCGCCCTTGAGACGCACATACCGTTCAACGAAGCGCGCATCGCCAAGCAGACACATTCCGAGGATCTCGATGCCTGGGCCAACTACCATGTCGGGCTGAGGCATCTCTACCGCTTCACCGCAGCCGATAGAGCGCTTGCCCGAACCTGTTTCGAGCGAGCGGCTTCGGCGGAACCGGGTTTCGCGCGCGCGCACGCAGGTCTCTCCTTCACAAGCTTTCTTTCGGCCTTTCTGAGGCTCAACCCGGATACCGCTGCGGCGACCGATGCTGCGCGGCGTCATGCCGAGCGCGCGCTGGAACTGGATGCCCTCGACCCCTTCGCGAACTTCACTATGGGTCGGTCCTTCTGGTTGACCGACCAGCCAGAGGTCGCGGCGGACTGGTTATCGCGGGCAACGACACTCAACCCGAACTATGCGCAGGGGTTCTACGCCTCGGCCTTCACCACAATGCTGACCGGTGATGCCAAAGCAACCGCCCGGGCGCTCGACACATCGCTGCATCTAAGCCCGCTCGACCCGCTACTTTATGGTGTACACGGTGTGCGGGCACAGATGCTGATGCAACTGAAGGATTACGAAGCCGCCGCAGCTTGGGGCGACCGTGCCGCGACACAGCCGGGGGCGCATTACCTCATCGGAATGATCGCACTTGCCGCCAACGGCCTCGCCGGGAGGCGCGAGCGGACGGCCCAGCTTCGACAGGACATCCGGCAGCGCAAGCCCGACGCGACGGCCGCAGACTACTTTTCCGCGTTTCCGACCCGCCATGCATCCTCTCGCGCCCTCATCGCCGCCGAACTGGCACGCCAGGGATTCTGAAGAGATCCAGAAGACCATTCTGTCCGCTTCTCAGCCATCCAGCGCACATTGATTGAGGAAGCCCAGCGAATGCCGCTATGACGGGCCGCGGTGCGGCATGCCCTAAGATCACTGAACGGCAGATAGGCCGTCCTCGTCCTCGATCAGGCCCCTTGGCGAGCCGACTCAACACCACATACGCGCCGGATGACACCCTGCGCTTGCACTCGCTCTAAACTATCTTCGAAGACGGTGTTCAAATCCCATCTTTCATTCTATGGTCGCAAATATCTCACCCAAAGGATTTTACCG
>NZ_JAIPUT010000135.1 GCF_020055635.1 Marivita sp.
GTTTGGGATCGTCTGAATTCGCTCGGAAAAGATCGCGGGCGCTTTTTTCAAGCGCCCCCCAAAAAACTGAATGCTTTCAGCCAGAGATCTTCCTCGATCAGTCGGCGCCGGTCCTACCAGCGAGGAGAACAGGCGACTCACTACTTCGACGATGCACGCGAGCTTTAAAAACCGCTCGACGAAGATCTTCTGGAACTCGTCGGCGACGGCGCGCGGCAGGATCCAGCGATACCGTGATGCGTACGCTCGAACTCTTCCGCAGGGCATGCGCAAATCTTCAATGAAGCCCGTCCGATCGATCCGAAATTCCGGTAGGATTGACTAACCAGGCGTATGTGCTGACACCTCAGAATAATTTGAGGGCGGAGATAGTCCTCGCCCCCAAGTTTGATATCAGTGGTACCACCCAACGGATGTCCAGCTTTTTTCAGACGAAGTAATTCAAATCTTGGTTCAACAGAATGCCAACAGTGAGCAGATCGGCGGTGGCCGTCTCTACCGCATCGCTTGTCGCGATCTCGTAAAGCACGTCACCGCGTGTTTCTGCGCCGGTCTCCAATGCATCGACAAATGTGTTGATCTGCTGGGCCGTAAACAGGTCCATCGCATTTGCATTGGTTACCAAGGTGTCGACGAACGCTTCATCGGTGAGGTCACCGAACGTTGCGGTGAACTCTTCACTGACCACGAAGAAATCAGCGACCTCGTCCGCATCGATCAGGTCCTCCTCAACAACTTCCGTCCAGAAGGAGGCACCCGCCACATCGGCGTACCGCCCGAAGGCGGTGAAGTACATCTGCCCGAGATCAATATCCGTCGCATCCGTGGATGTGGTCCATGTCGCATCGTCGAACGAGATCGTCTCTACGCCGAATAGAAGAGCGCTTACCGCTTCGCCGACAACGGCCAGACCGCCACCAGTACCGCTGACGCCAAGCCCGTCCGCGCTCGACGCGAACGTCACCTCGCGGGCGTAGACGACATCGTCTTCACCCAGGACAGCGCTTGTGGATGCGACCGGTGCAAGATCGTCGAACACCGCGTCTGCGCGGAAATCGAGGTTCTGAATTCGCGCGTCCAGACGTGGCGTTGTATCGACCAGATCGACCGTCGGGTCACCCGCGTCGATGCCAAATTCGCTGAGCAGGTACTCTGCGAGGGCGTCCTGTTCGCTGCCGGTTGCAGCAAAGGTCACGCCACCGTCAAAGGCCGGGTTTTCCCCGTCGACCAGATCAACCCGGTTCGCTACAGCAGCAATTGCCGCATCGAAACCGTCCTCGCTGTCGACAGTGACCGGCAAGCCGTCTGCACCGCCGTCCGCGAGGAAGTTGAGCGTCACCGTCCGGAACGTCGTGTCACCATTGTCGACGACTTCACCGGCGCGGACCAGCTCGGCGATCACGTCGCCCGTGTCTTCGTTCACCAACGCGGCGTTGATCAGGCGGTTGCCTGGCGCGAGGTCAGGCGAGAACGAGAAGCGAAGGCCGGAAAACTGGCCCCAGCCTCCGGCGCTTTGCTCGAGGCTTGTGTAATTTGCCAGCGTCGCTTCGACCGTGTCGACGATCTGCTGTGTCGTCAGGCTGAGCAATGTCAGACCGTTGTTGAACGCCAACGTGTTGGCGACGTCATTCGTGCTGATACCGCCATCGGGCTTTCCGCCTTCGATGCCCTCGGTCGGAAGGCGGACAGGGTCACTGTCACCGGCAGGTTGTTCGATCCGACCAATATTGGCGCGGATGCCACCGCCGTTCTTGAAAGAGAACACGACGCTGTCATCGAATTGCTGCACGTATTCCAGATTGGCGTCGGCGGTCAAGTTGCCCAGGTTGGTTTCCTGTGTGCGAACACCGTCTGTGCCACCGCCTGCGCGTTCGGCATTGAGGAACTCGGTCGCTATCGCAAAGAAGGTCGATTCACCTTCCAAGATAGTGGCTTCCACATCTGTGGCGATGGCCAGGATCTCGGGGTCTGCCAAGCCTTCGGCGCCAAGGGCCGCAACGCCTGCATCGGACGTTTCAAAGGCACCGGAAATCGCTGCATCATAGCTCTCCGGCAGGATGACACCGTTTTCGTCAAAGTCGATCACAAGGCGCCCGAGGTAGTTGTAAGCGGCGTCGGTGTTGACCACGGCAACCGGGTTGCCATCGGCACCGGTGAAGAAGCCGGGGTAGACGCCGTCCGCAGCTTCCCCGTCGAAACCGGCATCGTTTTCGTCAAGCAGGACCGAGTTGGACCCGCCTGCCATGATGATATCGACACCTTCCAGCAGAGTGGCAAGCTCCTGCTCCCGCGCCAGAACCTGCTGGTGACTCATCAGGATAACCTTGTTGAGGCCGGGGTTGGCGGCCAGAAGCGCATCTACGTCCGCCTGAATGAGTGCAGCGAGGTCGGCAAGATCGTTGGATTCAGGAAACACGCCCAAATCGGGACCGGGGCTGGACAGGCCATCTTCAATTGTCGGCACCACGGCACTGACCAGACCGATCAGCTCACCGCCTTCGGTTTCGACGACAGCTGTTCCAGAAACCTGTCCCGAGATATCCTCCACATTCTGACCGTCCGCCGTGGCAAGCGGCGCAAGGTTCGCGTCGGTGGAATAGTCGAGATTGCCCGCGAGGTAGGGGAAGTTGGCGCCGGCATAAGGCAGAAAGCCCGACGTATCTTCATCCTCATCGAACGCGATGTCGCCGCTGAGAAGCTGTGCGATGATGGAGGTGCCGTTGTCGAATTCGTGGTTGCCGAACGAGATGGCCTGAACACCAAGCTCGTTCTGGATCAGGATATCTGCTGCACCCGGTGCACCATAGATCGACTCGGACGCATCGTAGAACAATCCCGGAATCCAAGCGTCGCCCGATGACAGAACAAGCGTGTCTGCAAAGCCCGCGACACCGTCATCGTCGATGTCTTCGGCACGTAGTGCATTGAGAACCGCCGAAAGGTTCGGGGCGAGTTCGATCGACGTTGTGTTCGCCTCTTGATCAGAAAGATGGAAGAGCTGGAGCGTGAAGGCGCCGTCAAAGTTGTTCATGTCAGGTTCCGTTGCTTGTGCGATTGAGCCGCACAACCATGTTGAGCATGCGCTTAGCGACATCGCGGACGTGATGTCATCGAAACGAGGCGCACTTGAACTGGCAGCGGCAGACCTTCCCGGAGTAGCAGCGCAAGTGTGAAGTCTTATCAACAGTTTTGTAATAGTTTGGTGTCGCGCCCAAATACGAAGCAGACAGCACAAACTCTGTCGGCTTGGTCGAGCCATCCGATTTGTTGATACAAATTCTATTTTTAAAAATACGATGCGTAGGATCGGAAAGCCCGTGTCCCGGCATCACGCTGTCCGGCGAAGGGCTGGACAGATGACGTTGACCAATTTGTAAGCCCCGCCCCGCATCACGACACATAACTGTCGTACGCGCTGAATAGAACACCGCTGTATCGTCCGAACGCCATCTGCTCGGTTGTATTCAAGCTGCTGTCCAACAAGGAATTTCAAAAATGTCCTTCACGATTACTGGCGTCATCGACGGCCCTCTGCCCGGTGGCCTGCCCAAGGCAATTCAGCTCTTCGCTCTCGAAGATATCGCAGATCTGTCGATCTATCAGCTTGGCTCGCCCAACAACGGCAATCTTGGCGGAACTCCAGAATTCGACTTTCCGGCCGTGACAGTTGCAGCCGGGACCACGATCTATGTCGCGTCCGAAAGTGTCGAATTCGCCAATTACTTCGGCTTCGCTCCGGACTATACGAGCAACGTTTCCTCCATCAACGGGGATGACGCGATTGAGCTTGTTGAAAATGGCGTCGTCGAAGACGTCTTTGGCGAAGTTGGCGTCGATGGTAGTGGCGAGGCATGGGAATATCTTGATGGCTGGGCGTCCCGTAACCCGTCCGAAGGACGCAGCACGACATTTACACTTTCGGAATGGGATTTCAGCGGGCCTGATGCCCTTGACGGTGCAACATCCGACACAACATCGGCATCGCCATTCCCGATGCCGTCATTGGCCATGCCGACAGCTCTTTTTATCTCGGAATATGTGGAAGGATCGTCCTTCAATAAAGCAATCGAGATCTACAATGGGACAGGATCCAATATTGACCTGGCGGCTGGCAATTACACGCTCGAACTTTATTCAAACGGAAGCCCGACGCCCAGTCATTCTTTCAACTTGGCAGGCACAATCGCGGATGGCGACGTTTTCGTGCTTGCAAACTCGGGTGCTGATGCAGCGATCCTGGCGCTTGCAGACGAAACCGGCGCCAACGGCGTCATCAATTTCAACGGCGACGATGCGATCGTCCTGAGAAAAGACGGTGCGGTCATCGACGCTTTTGGCCAAATCGGTGTGGAC
>NZ_JAIPUT010000136.1 GCF_020055635.1 Marivita sp.
TCACCCATCGTAATCGTGCTGCTGGTGACGCTTCCCGAGCGGAAAACTTGGCCATCGCCGTCTCCGAAAGTGATGACGGCGTTGTACACCGCTCCATCACCGTCGCCGACCGTCACTTCGTTATCGTTGCCGTCGCCAAGCGTGATCTCCACCTCCGCGGCGTAGTTAGAAATAGAGCCTATCTTGTCAGCATGGACGCTGTTCGTACCGTCACCCAGCGTGACTTTTGCATTCCCTAAAATTTCTTCGGCCGTTACGTCATTGTCACCATCGCCCATATCAAGCTGTGCAGCGTCAATGATGCGTCGGGCCGAAAAGACATCATTCCCGGCGCCAAGACGAACTTGCGTCTGATAAGCCAAGTCCAGATCCAGTTCGACCACGTTTTCCCCGTCGCCAAGATCGACAGAAGCCTGAAGAAAAATGGCGTCGGCGCGCAGTGCATCATCGCCAGCCCCGGCCTTAAGCCGCCCATTTCCAGTGATAACTCCACCCTCGAAAAGGTTATTGCCAGCTCCCATGTCGACATAACCCGCGTCGCCAACAAGATCGACGTCAAGGGTGTCATTTCCGGCGCCCATCTCAACCCAGCCATGGATGTTGTCTGCGTTGATCCGGTCATTGCCGGCGCCCATGTAGACATACCCGCCGTCTTCGATGTCGTCGAAGTCGTCGCTGCCGGCAAGTGTCAACGTGTCGTCACCATCAAACGTGTAGACGTAGCCCAGAATTTCGGTCGAGGATTCAACGTTCAGATCCCCGTCGAAGCCCTCAGAGGAGAACGTCTCGACATTGTGCAGAGTGGTTCGGATGTCGACGTCCTGATCATCAAGACCGCCGGAAACATAGATGACGCCAACAGGGCGATCGCCCGTCGCAAGCTCAAAATTGCTGGACTCGTTCTGGCCGTCCGCAACCTCGATGACGATATTATCGACATCGTTCACGGTCAGCTTTGTGTTTGACGCACCGGTTCCGAACTCATCGACCGTAACCGAGAGTGTTTGCCCACCAGTATTGCCGTTCACCTGGCTGTCGTAGCCGAGCGTGACATTGGAGTTCGTATCCCGAATGCTGACATCTGCCACGGATTGCTGATCGCGGATTTCGACCGATCCCTGGATATCATGCAAATTGATTCGCTGAACCGAAGTGTCAAAGCGGCTCATATCGACGGTGACATCATTGCCGTATTGATCGTCGACACTGACATCGAGCGCTTCGACGTTGCGGACCGTCGGACTGGCGGTGCTGTAACCATAGCCAGCGGCCAGCGCCAGCTGAAGAGTGTCTGTCCCGTCACCGCCGTCGATCAGGTCGCTCGAGTTATACGTTGCCGGATAGTCGGAACCCACGATCAGGTTGTCCTGACGGCCCAGCGCCAGCGTATCGGTGCCGATCGTCAGAACCTGGATCGGATCCGGCGTGTCCGTGACGGCAATGGAAATGGTTTCGCGGGTTACGTCGCCGTCACTGCTGATCGCGGCAACGATGATGTCATGGCTCTGGGCCGCTTCAAAATCGAACCCTCCAGCCAGCGCCACGGTCACCACGCCGGTTGCGGCGTCAATGGCGAACCGGCCGCCTGCGTTGTCTTCAAGCGCGTAGCTCACGTTTGCGCCAGCGTCGGCATCCGATGCGCGTGCTGTTACACCCACAACGCTTCCGACAAGCGCGTTTTCAGCCACCTCGTTAGCACCCGAATTCACGTCGACAACCGCGGTGAGCGCATTGTCGTTTTCGTTGGTGACGGAAACGGTGAAGTCCTTGACGCTGAACGTGCCATCGGAACTGGTCGCACGAACGCCGATCACGTGGCTCGTCTCGGCCTCATAGTCCAGCGCGGATGCGACAGTCACAACGCCAGTGACCGGATCAATGACAAACCGACCTTCGGCATCGTCGTCCAGGCTGTAGGTCACGACCGAACCCGGATCGATATCGACCGCCTGCGCCCGGATGCCCACGGTGCTTCCCAGCAGGGCTGATTCAGAAACCAGGTTCGAGGCTGCTGCAGCATCCCGCACCGCGTCAATCGGCGTGTTGTCATTGTCCAGAATTGTGCCGGTGGCAATGACCGGTGCTGCGAGGCGCGCACCCGTAAAGACGACTTCAACCGTCTCTGCGCCTTCAACCATCTGATCGCCGACGACTTGCACTTCGACGACCTGACGTGTCTGCCCAGCTTTGAACGTCACCTCTCCGACCAAAGCGTTGAAATCGTCGTTGCGGTTCGCAGAGCCTGACGTCAGCGTCTCGTAGGACACAACGACATCAGAAGTGGGCGCCATGTTGAGCGTCAGAACAAAGGACATCAGCTTCGTTCCTGCATCAGGCTCGATGACAGAATTGACGTCGACATTCAGGACAAACGGCTGCGGCTCGAAGCTGGAGACATAGTCTTCCGTTTCCGACTTGGCCGAGTCGACAGAGGCCGGGTCTTTGGTAACGCCAGCAAGAATTTCACGTGAGCTTTGTGCCGCAGCATCGCTCCAGACGAAAGTTGCTGTGCCCGCAACCTCGGAGGTCCAATCCTGTGCAGCAGCCGTGAGGTTGTCGATCAGAACCTTGTCGTCACCCTGTGCACCCTGAATGATTGCATCGATCATGTCACCCACGGCAACCGCCCCGGACTCCAGAGCGGTCGCCCAGAACGCGGCACCTTCAACATCGGGTTCGCGGTCGAACAAGTTCAGATAGATGTCTCTGATGAATTCCTCGGGCGAGGCAACATCCGGGGTTGCCAGGTACGGATAAAGTGAAACCGCTTCCTCGGACGAGGCAAAGTCCTGCGCAATTGTTGCAAATTCACGGCCGTTATCGAGTTGATCAATCCAGAACTGGAGTCCAACGGGATCGGGTGCTCGATCGAAATAACCGATATAGAGGGCAGTCAGTGCTTTGATTTGGTCCGAAGTTGCCATGTCTGTGATCCTGATCCTGAGAATTTCATTGGGAACTTTTTATGTTCCGTCTCTGGCTTCTCTAGAGAGAGATAAATGTTGGATCAACGCCGCATGGCCTAGGAATACATTCCTTGTACGAAAGATAATACCGGAAAGTATCTTTGGATTCTTTTATATCTTTAGCTATTCGGATTTTTAAGCTTTCGACTTTTAGTCGATTGGCCAGAAATCTTGTAGACAAATCTCGAAAATCTCCCGAAATACGGATCAGCCCTCTCCCAAATCTTTAGATACACGGTTTATAAACTATCAGTGCGTGTGGCTGCGTTGGATTATCGATCGATCATTTGAAAACTGCTCATTTCTTGCTTTAAGTATAGAAGGAGATAACCACCCTGGAGTGCCAGTACGGCGCTCAGTACTTTCGAACAACTCGAGGACTTATCCAAATGGCCGAAAAATTCAGCGAGAAACTGAGAAGCTTGCGTTTGGCTCACAACATGACCTTGGAAGAACTGGCGCGCGTTGTCGGGAGTTCAAAAGCCTATATGTGGCAGCTTGAAAACAAGAAGCACGCCAGGCCCTCTGCTGAGCTGCTGCTGAAGATTGCCGGTCACTTTGATCAATCGCCTGAATTTCTGCTGGACGACAAGCAGGATGAGCCAACACAAAGCCAGATCGAGCTGACGTTTATGAAGAAATTTCAACGGCTTTCAGAAAGCGACAAGCGCACAGTCGAGAGGATTATCTCAAGCTTCGTTCCCGTGCCCTCGGGCCATGGTACCTTCGACATGGAGCTGAACTGAACTGAGGCCGGGGAGTCATTGTCGGCTTGGCGTCATGATTCACTAACAACAGAGATGAAAAAGCCGAGCCGCCTCCCTTGGCTGCGGTCCTTAGATTTCCGTGGCATCGCGCCTGCGCAGCCCATTGCGATAGATGCTGCATGACCTACGCGTCATGAATATACCCGCGGCGAAAATCACGGCATTTCATCAAAAGATATGGGCAATTATACCAAAGCTTGTGAACGATTGTTGAAGCAACAGGTTACAAGTACAGGGTACGGTTCGTCGATAGGCCTCTTTTGCCAACCACTCACGAAACCTCGGTAGCCTGGCAAGGTGTTTCGTTGGCCGCCGGTCCCCACCCGGCCTCGTGCACAA
>NZ_JAIPUT010000137.1 GCF_020055635.1 Marivita sp.
AGAAGAGTAGATGCATTATTTTCATCAGTACTTGCCGAACTTGCATCCTTGGACGCGGTTTCTGGCAGGTTCAAAAATTGGTCGGGGTTATCTGATACTCTATCTTCACGGGGGTCAGCGTCTGGTTTTTTGCCAACAGTTAACGGAATAGCGTTTTTGGCTACACTCAGAAAATATTGATTGGATACAGCAGTCTTGTCTAGGAGACCTAGATCCTGCTGCAATACAGACGCGTCCGTGTCGCGCGTGTTTGCCTCAACGATTTGCTTGTTTGGCCTCGATAATTCAAGACCAAGGAAGTCTGCTAACATCTCAAAAAGATGACCTGAATCTTCGTCGGCTGAGATTCGAATATGTTCTATTTCGCCTTGTTCAAGCAGCGTCTGCGAAAGTCCAAGAGCCTCCCAGTCGTTCAGGACCTGCAATGGGTCATCCAAAACCGTGGACTCAGTCATGAAACCCCTGGCCATGGCGATAGTGTTTAACCCCATGGTGAAGGCGTTATTGTTTAAGATCAGTCCTTGCTGCTGGTGCAGCTGGGCCTCGCGGATCAAGTTCTGGTTGTCAAAAACCTCTTCATTCGGGTCGATCTCGCTGTCCTTGACTAAGTCTGAAGGTTCGAGATCTGTCTCAACAAAAATCTGGTCAGCGGTTAGCTTGTCGGGAGCGGAAACTGAAAACATGCCTTCGAAATCGAGCAACGCATCATTTTCCGCATTGGTCTCTTCCGGTGCCAGCATAACGAGATCTTCAGACGCCAGGAACAATGTCCAGATCAGGGCGGCGAGCATGGCCGAGGGATGCAGGCGCACCTTGCCACCGCGCTCGAGCCGGATCACCCGGCGTTCCGGGTCGTCGTCGGTGCTGCTGGCGGGCAGGGCCTGGTTGGTGAAATCGGCGATCAGCTCGTTGAAACTCGCGCCGCGCAGCGGACGCAGGACGTTTGGGCTATCGAGGATATAGACCCCGTCGATGCGGCAGAGATGGATGAACACCTCGCCATTGGCGTGGCAGAAGACGAACCACGGATCGCCTTCGTCGGTGACGCCGCGATCGGTCTCGACCGGCACATTCGCGCTGCTGAGCAACTGGCGAACCCGGAAGAGATCGGCAAGTTCCTGGTTGCTCCAATCCTTCTTGGGGTCGGGAAACAGGCCGGACAGACCGGAGCGGGACATGTCGCCGAGGCTGATGCCGCCATCCTCCGTGGTGCGGAACGACAGGGTCTGGTTTGCATCCGTCAGGAAATCCTGCCCCGACGGTGCGCCGTCCTTGTTCCGGAAGCTGAGGATCTTGGCCATAGAAGGATCGTCCCGATCAAACTCAATCGTGTCTCAGTGTACCGCCGATCAGTGCTCCGATCCAGAGAAGATACGCGATGTGGTGGATACGCCGTTGACCCGAAACATGTTTCCCATGCTCCGGGTGGCGCGTCAGCCCGCGTCTTCGAACAGGATTTGATAGGTCAGCGGTTCGTAATAGCGCAGCAATTCACGAACGAAACTGCGGGGCTCCTGGCCAAGTGCCGCGGCCCACTCCGCATAGCGGTGTGCCGGGATCTTGCCGCGACCGTTCTCCAGCTGCGAAATGAACGTGTAGTAATCGAGCGACAGGCGGTCGGCGAGATCGCGCTGCGACAGCCCTTCGGCTTCGCGCAGTGATTTCAGCCACAGGCCCAAGGTCGCACGTTGTTCCTTGGCTTCTTCGGGCGTCGATTTGTGCATTTCTGCAAGCATGGGTTTACCCTCAATTGGCAGCATCGGGGAAACACACCTGTCCTGTACAAACAGGTGTGTTCAGTGATCCACTATATAGCAGGTTTTCGCCCATGGCAAACGCAGTTCAAGTTTTGTGAAGGGATGTGGTGCCGAAAATGCTGCCAGTGGACAGATTCAATGCGCCGGTTGCAGCGTCAGCCGCCGAATGAGCGGCCCGCGCTAGGTGTCTACATCACACGATTCTGTTCTAAGTCGACCGCGATATCTTCGGCCGGTCGGAAATCGCGTGACTTCGATGTCACGATGGCGTCTTGAATCCTTCAAGCGTCTTGAAGGCGGTGCTCAGGTAAGGCTCATAGCGCATCCATTTTTCGGAACTGTTCTTGTAGATGGGTTGCCGGACTTGCTCGGCGGACGCCGTTCGCACGCTTTTTGCGTTCATGTGTGGTGCCAGTACCGCTTCTTACCAGTCGAGGCCCAGGTAATCCAGAAGCTGCCTTGTCTGACCTTCCTGATCTTCAATGAGCGCTTCATAACTGAGGTGATACACCTTGTCTCCAAGGACCCTGGCCCATTCCCGGACAAGGGTGCAGTAGATCTTGTAGTATTCGACCGCTGCATCAAGGTTGAAGCTGTATCCAAGCTGGGCACTTCGGAAGTTGCTGGTAAAGTTTGACCAGCATGTTGCCCTTGGATCACGGTGGATGTGAACCACTTTTGCTTCGGGCAACGCCGCGCATATCATCGGCAAGAACCGGAAGTTATGAGGCATCTTGTCGGTCACGAATGCGTTGTCACCCGCGATGGAGTCGATGTATTCCAGATACTTCACACGCAGTCGCAGCACGTGTTTCGGCGAGAATTCTTTCTCCTTGATAAGGGGGAGGACAAGCTTGGGAAACATGGTCAGTTCCCCTGCGCCATATACGGCGCTGTGGGACGATATGATCTGCTCTGTCAGAGTGGTGCCTGAGCGCGGCATGCCGACGATGAAAATCGGTGTTTTCGTCGCCTTGTAGGTGAATTCGTAATTGCGCAGGTATTCCGGAGCTCTTGCATAGATCTGCTTGAACAGAACGTGATCCTCCCGGATTGTGTAATCGAGTTCCTTTCGTCTCACCTCTGCCGCTTCGACAAGCCAGTTGAAGGCGTCCTGATATTTTTTCAAACGGTTGCACACATTGTAGAGGGCGTATTTCAGATGACGCTGCTCATGTGCGGTCAGGTCCTTGTTCCGCGAGAATTCTACGAGCCGTTCTTCGAGTTCTTCATCAATCGGAAATCCGCGTAGGGCCGTTGCCTCGGCATAGCAGGCGGCAAAGTTGGGCCTAATGCTCAAAGCCTCCTGGTATGCGGAAATGGCCTCGTCAAGTTGGCCTTTCTCCTTGAGCGCGCTGGCCATGTTGAAATAAGCATTGGCAAATCTCGGCTTGAGTATCAGCGCCTTTCGATACGCCGCGATCGCGTCGTCAAGTTCTCCCTCATCTCGCAGCATACCGGCCATGTCACAATATGCTTCAGCGTAGTCGGGCTTGAGTTCGATTGCCTTCCTAAAGGCGGAGATGGAGTCTCCAAGCTTGCCCTGTTCCTTGAAGGCATTGCCCAGACCGACAAAAGCCTCGATGTAATCGGGCTTGATCTGCAATGCCTGCTGATAAGACGAAATTGCCTCTTTGAAATTTTCGCAGTCTGCAAGCACGATGCCCAAGTTGTAATGCGCTTCGGCATAGTCCGGCCTGAGCGTCAGGGCCTGTTTGTAGGCGGCAATTGCCTCGTCGCGTTTTTCGCTCGCTCTCAAGGTGGCCCCGAGATTGTTTTGTATCTGATGCGACTTCGGATCGAATTCAGCAGCCTTGCGAAACGCGGTCTCGGCATCCGCAAGTTGCCCCGACGCCTTGTAGGCACCGCCAAGGATATCCCAAAGCGCGGCCGACGAAGGGAACCGCTCCACAAGCGCTTTCGTCTTCTCGATAACATTTCCGGTGCGACCTTTGGTCAGCAGCGTTGCAAGTTCCCTCAACTGTTCCAGCGACGGGTTCACAGCGGGGGCGGTGGTCGCCGGGACCGGCTTTCGTATGTGTGCAAGCGCCTGCTGTGCCCGCTTATTCTTGGGGAACGTGCTCAAGATGGAACGGTACAGCTCGTTTGCCTGGTCAATTTCCCCTTTTTGGGCATGCGACTTTGCCCGCATCAGGGTTTGCTCGACTGAGAGTTTCATCTTGTTGCTCCATCGGTCCTTCAATTGAGCAAATACCAGCCCTGCCGTTGCTCCGCACCCAAAAATTTAAGGCAGACAAGGGTCGTCCAGG
>NZ_JAIPUT010000138.1 GCF_020055635.1 Marivita sp.
CAAAGCCTGATAGGAAAGGCGCGCGTGCCGGATTTGGAACAGCTATTTCTGCGGTCGCAAACGTTAGTTTTTCCACGGAATCGGCTCTCTACCGGCATTCGCCGCAAGATGCACAGAGGCCGCTGAGAACGGCAGTGCAAAAGTTGGCCACGGAAGTGGCGTGATAATCTCGCTGCGGGCAGCATAAAATGTTGCCACCTTGGCCCTTTCTGTTTGCAGGGAGGGCGGGAGATTTTAGTCGTGGATTTGTATTTGAAGGTCCGCCTCGCGCGTCGGGGCGGTATGAGCGAACGGCAGGCCGCCAGCCATTTCGGGATCTCGCGTGCAAGCGTGAAGAAGATGATGATGTTTTCGGTGCCGCCCGGTTATCAGCGAACGGCGCAGATCAAGCGGCCCAAGCTGGACGGGTTCACCGGCTTCATCGACCAATGGATGCAAGACGATCTGAACCGTCCCCGTAAACAGCGCCACACCGCCAAGCGCATTTTTGAACGACTATGCGAGGAGCACCATTTTCAAGGCGGCTATACGACGGTCAAGAACTATGTCCGGGAACACGGGCGGCGCAGCCGAGAGATGTTTGTCCCGCTGGCACATACCCCCGGCCATGCCCAAGCGGATTTCGGCGAAGCCATGGTTGTGATCGGCGGGGTTGAGCAGAAGGCGTATTTCTTCGCGCTGGATTTGCCTTACAGCGATGCATGCTTTGTTCGGGCTTATCCTGCGGCGGTCTCCGAGGCCTGGGTTGATGGCCATGTGCATGCTTTTGCATTCTTCGGCCGGGTTCCGCAGTCGGTTCTTTATGACAACGATCGATGCCTGGTCGCGAAGATCCTCCGGGACGGCTCGCGCAAGCGGACCAAGCTGTTCAGTGGGTTCCTGTCGCATTACTTCATCCACGATCGTTACGGCCGACCGGGTAAGGGCAACGATAAAGGCGCTGTTGAGGGTCTGGTCGGATATGCCCGGCGCAACTTCATGGTGCCGATCCCACATTTTGCCACGTGGGAGGCGTTCAATCTTTGGCTGGAAGCGCAATGCCGCAAGCGTCAAGCGGATGTCTTGCGCGGTCACAGCGAGAGTATTGGGCAACGTTTGGCCCGTGACCTTGATGCCATGATGGATCTGCCAGCGTCTCCATTTGATGCCTGTGATCAGGCCACCAGCCAAGTGAACTCGCAATCCCTGGTGCGCTACAAAACCAACGATTATTCAGTTCCTGTCGCCTACGGGCACCGCGATGTCTGGCTTCGTGGTTATGTTGATCAGGTGGTCATTGGCTGTGGCGGTGATGTCATCGCCCGCCACCCTCGATGTTGGGATCGCGAAGACATGGTCTTTGACCCGGTGCATTATCTGCCCCTTTTGGAGCAGAAGGTGGGTGCCCTCGATCAGGCGGCCCCGTTGGTGGAATGGGAACTGCCAGAGGAATTTGCGACCCTGCGCCGCCTGATGGAGGCACGGATGATCAAGGCAGGCCGGCGTGAGTATGTGCAGGTCTTGCGGCTCTTGGAGACATTCGAGATGGCAGACCTACAGGTTGCCGTCAAAAACGCACTTCGCATGGGGGCCATTGGGTTTGACGCCGTCAAACACCTCGTGCTGTGCCAGGTCGAGAAACGGCCACCCAAGCTGGATCTGGATGTCTATCCGTATCTGCCAAAGGCCAATGTCGGCACGACGTCGGCGGCCAGTTATATGTCCCTGATGAAGCGGGGGCAGGCAGCATGAGCGACGCTCCCCAAATCCTTCTGGACCACCGCCTCAAATCGCTGCGGCTGCCGACCGTTCTGCGGGAATACAGCAAACTGGCCAAGCAAGCCGGAGCCGAGGGACTGGACCATGTGCAATTCCTTGCACGTCTGATCGAACTGGAGATGATTGACCGGGAACGCAGGATGATCGAGCGCAGGATCAAAGCCGCAAAGTTCCCAGCCGTCAAAAGCCTGGACAGCTTCAACTTCAAGGCGATCCCGGCCTTGAACAAGATGCAGGTGCTGGAGCTGGCGCGCTGCGAATGGATCGAACGGCGCGAGAATGTCATCGCGCTTGGGCCTTCTGGCACCGGCAAGACCCATGTCGCCTTGGGCCTTGGCCTGTCAGCATGCCAGAAAGGCCTGTCCGTTGGATTTGTCACCGCCGCCGCACTCGTCCATGAGCTGATGGAAGCCAGAGACGAACGCAGACTGCTACGGCTTCAAAAGCAGATGGTGGGTCACAAGCTGCTGATCATCGACGAGCTGGGCTTTGTGCCACTGAGCAAAACCGGGGCCGAGCTGCTGTTTGAATTGATCTCCCAACGCTACGAGCGCGGCTCCACGCTGATCACAAGCAACCTGCCATTCGACGAATGGACAGAAACATTTGGGTCAGAACGCCTGACAGGCGCACTGCTCGACCGCCTGACACACCACGTCAACATCCTCGAGATGAACGGCGAAAGCTACCGCCTTGGCCAGAGCAAGGCGCGTCAAGAAACGCCCAAAACCTAAACTTCAATCGCACAGATTGGCCCTGACGGGCCAAAGCATCCGGTCAACCGCAAGCTATATGACAAGCGCGGCTGCCCGGATGCTGGCGCTCGTCTATACGCTGATTATCCCAGCCCCAAAGTGGCAACATTTTACGCTGCCCTTTGGCTCACTTTTACTCTGCCGTTGACATAAGCGGCGAAGGCCGCGCCATCTATTACCGACAGTGCATTCGCAAAGCGAATGTCACGAGAGGCATGGCACCTTTGATCACCCAGGGGGGCGATCATCGCGTCGGCACTCAGTCCGGCTATGAAGGTCTGGGTGCCCCATGAGCCGAAGGGGGCGTCCATGATCAGGCGGTTTCCGCAAGGGGCCCATCCCCTCTGCCTCGTCAGGTTTGTCTTCACTGATGTTTCATCAATAAAGACAACGCGTTCCGGGTGCTTCGATACGGCTGGAATGCGGTGCTTGAACCAATCCTCGCGCTGTCGCCTTACCTTCGCACGGCGGCGTTCGGTGGCAACCAGTGATTTTTTTATACGTGTAGCCCAGCTTGCGAAGGAACTTGCCGATGGCGTTGGGGTGCGCCTGAACCCGCGTTGCGTCAAACAGGGCTGCACTCAGCTCGGGCATCGTGATGTCTCCGTCTTGCGCGATGATTTCGGCAAAGAAGCCCAGATGCGGGTCCAACTTGCCCTTGCCTTTCGGCCGACCCTGCCGAGCTGCCTCAGCCCGACCCGTGCGTCGGATCGCAAGCGCCCAACGCGCTCCCGTGGCCGGCGAGAGCTTCAAGCGCGATGCCGCTGCACGACCGCTTAACCCTTCCTCAATGTATCTCTGAAACCGCGCCCGAAGCGCCTCTGGCAAAGGTGCTGACATGATCCATCCTCCCAACCAAGATGAATCACAAAATCATACCCATGGGAATCTGGAGGGTTCTGTGAGGTTCGCGGGCGCAACGCCGATGCTGCCGCACGGGTGCCTGGCGGACCTCATTGAAGCCGGATTGAACGAACCTGCGGGATGTCTGGCGCTATGGGGATTGTGGTTCTGGCGCGGGCCCGGGGTGGAGGGCGCGAGGGCGGATATGCAGATCGATGGGGCCGGCTGGGCGGCCGCCGGGGTCGGTCTCGGCTTCTGGGGATCGGTGCAGCGATCCGGTCTGGCGTATTATTGCCTCGTGGGACGGTCGGAGCCACGATAATCGCGGCGCCAGCCCGCAGAGCACATGGCCGGTCCTCGTGGGAGCCGGTTTGCGATCATGTACCAGTAATTTGCCGTAGACGTTCATGTGCTGTCGTTCCAGAATGGCCCGCCGGGTGGCGCCTGGCCGTGATACCAGACCGCGATCGTGACCATCGGGCGACCGCAGCAGGGGCATGGACGCGGAGTGGGCGCGACCTTCGCCATGGGTTCTGCGCGACCCTCTGCTTCCGGCACCTGAGCAGCCAGCATCACCCTGCAGGCCGCGAGACGGGCGGCGCGCTGGCCGTTGGCGA
>NZ_JAIPUT010000139.1 GCF_020055635.1 Marivita sp.
CGGGTGAGCGGAGCACAGGGAGCGCCCAACTCGTCGGTCTCGGTCCGGTCCCGGATCAGCATGGTCTTGCGGATCAGCATCAGGCGGTCTCCTTTATTGGTTCGGGGGTTGCTCCGGTCTTGAGCATCCGGAACAGAACGGCCACAGGGAAAACAAGGGCAAAGAGCGCAGCGCCGCAGAGGATGGCGCTCTCAGGCGTCCCGGTCCGGTCGAGGAGCCAGCCTGCGACCGGCGGGCTTGCCGTCATGATGGCATAATAGACAGTGAAGAAGACCCCCATGCCAAAAGCTCGTCTTTCGGGCGCGACGGCCTGACCTGCCAGCGCCATGATGACACCGGCAGGGGCCATGCCGACCAAACCGAAGAGCAGGCTTGCCGCCAGCTCCGCGCCAGGCAGGCTCAGCAACATCAGGGCCAGAACTGCGCCTGCCATGCAGACGGCAAGGATCGTCTCGCGCCGACCGAGCCGGTCGGCGATCTGGCCGCAAAAGGTCCCCGACAGGATCATCAGCCAGCTGCCGACGCTGATCACCGAGGCCGCCGCAAGCGTGTTCATTCCCTGCGCCTCCAACATGGTCGGGCCGAAGCTGAGGTAGACGACATAGCCCGCGTTGAACACACCCCAGGCGAAACCCGCCAGGACGATCAGCCCCCATTCACGCGGCAAGAGTCCCTTGATCCGGCTTGCGGTGCGGGACGGCAGGTCATGCGGCGGTCGGTAGAGGGTCAAAACGGCCAGGGCCGCCAGCGCGCACCAGATGGCCGCCACACCAAAAGGGACGCGCCAGCCATGAACCTCGGCCAGCCAGGTGTGCCCAACCTGTCCCATGGCGATCCCGAAGGGCCAGCTCATCACGAGGATGCTCATAGCTGTGGCGATCTCGCGGCCCTCGAACCAGTCCGCGACCATCTTGGTGAAGTAGAGCATAGCGAACAGGAACCCGACGCCGGAGACGACACGCCCAAACCCGATGCCTGGAGGTTCGGACGCCATTGCCGACAGCGCGCTGCCGAGCGCCAGCGCGCCAAGCCCAAACCCGGCAAGCACGCGGTCCGAGGCGAACCGGCCGGAAAATCCCGCAGGCAGGGCCAAAAAAAGACCCGGCGCCATGAACAGACCGATCATGAGACCGATCTGCGCATTGTCGAGGCCGAACGCATCCGTCAGGTTTCCGCCGACCGCGCCCATGGTCTGGAACTGAAACCCCAAGCCAACGCGGGCAGCGAACAGCAGTGCCAGGATGCGCCAGCGCATCACGCCCAGCCCAGTTGACGCAACGCCTGCGCGTCATTCCAGATCTTGGTCATGTGCGTAATGCGGTCTCCGTCAAACCGCATGACGTAGGCATAGTCCGAGGCAACAGACTTGCCTGTCGCCTCGCCCGGCCCGCCCGCGCCGGTCTGGGTGCCGTGGAACACAGCCGAGGCGACCACCGTGCCGCGATCAACATCCACGGCAAAGGCGGTCAGGTCGTAGCGCCCGTCCGGGATCGGCCCTAACAGGCCCTTCATCCATTCGGTGTAGCCCTCCAGCGTGGTCGTCTCGGCGAGTGCATCTGCCTGGCAGGCAAAACTGGCACTGTCATGGCAAAAGGCGTTGCAGGCCGCCCAGCCGCCGCCGGTTTCGCAGGCCTCGAAAAAGCTCCGTGCTGTCTGTTCGAGTGTCATTGGTCCGTCTCCCTATTGATGACGGGATCAGGATGCGCCCATCGCCGGACATGAAACATCGGTCAATTGCAGTAATTTGAGCTTCGAGAGTGCAGTATTCGGCTACTGCATTTGCAGGATTGCCTGATCGACCCCGGTGCAACAGGATCGGAGACAGACCCTGCCAAAGGACATGCCACCTCCGTGTCGCCCGAAGACATCCTCAGTCCCCGCGAGATCGAGATCGCCAGCGCATATGCGCAGGGGGATACCTATCAGGCGATCGCAGCCCGGCTGGGCATCGCGCCGTCGACTGTGCGCACCCATCTCGCCACGATCTACCGCAAGCTCGAAGTGTCATCCAAGCTGGACCTGCATGCCCGGCTGGGCGGTGCTCTGCCAACATCGGAGATGCTCACCGATCACGCGGCCGTCATCTCGGAACTGGCGCTGAGCCTTGAGGAGTCGCTGCGTCGCGAGCAGGCGCTCGCCGAGGTGCTGCGCATCATCAGCCGGTCGCGTGGCGACATCGACACCGTAATGTCGTCGATCCTCGGTTTTGCACTTGACCTCTGCGAGGCGGAGTTCGGCATTCTCTTTGAGCATGGTGGGCAAGGGAGATACGCGGCCAGTCACACACGGGGCATCCCTGAGCCGTTCAGGGACTGGCTCGACACGCAAGGCATCTTCACGGCCAGCCCACGCACTGGTCTCGGTCGACTGGCGACAAGCCATGCCGTTGTGAACATCTATGACGTTCGGGCGGAGGAAATATTCCAGACCGACGATCCGCTGCGCTATGCGACCGCTATGCTCGGCGGCGCCCGATCATTCGTCGCCATCCCGATGATGTCGGGCGATAGTTTGGTCGGAGCCTTCACGATTTACCGGCAGTCGGTCCGGCCCTTCGGGGCGCAGGCTACCACGCTTGCGCAGACCTTTGCCGACCAAAGTGTCATCGCGCTCGACAACGCACGGATGATAGGTGCCTTGCGGCAAGAAGCACCCCCAGCATGAACGCCACCGGTGATCCTCTGAGCCCTCGTGAACGACAAATCGGCGAGGCCTTGGCGGGTGGCGAGACCTATCAGCAGATCGCCGATCGCCTAAACCTCGCCCCATCGACCGTCCGCACCCATCTTGCGATGATCTACCGCGTCTTGGAGTGCTTTTCCTTCTTGAGCGTCATGCCGTCCACCGGATTCTGATCCAGGTAGCCGTGGCTCACCAACCACTTACAGAAAGCCCCCAAGCTCGATAGATGACGGTTGACGGTGCGGTGGGTGATTGTCGGTTTGCCGACCCGTGCGTTGTGTTGCACAGTCTGCTCAAAGGGCAGCCTGCTGAATACCTTACTTTCGGTTGCTTTGACGGGATACTTGAGAAGCAGCGCTTTTCATTCTCGCACGTTCTTCTTCAATGTGTCAGCCTTCACCTGATTAGGGTTTTCGGGGCATATACTTCGAAGACTTCCATGATGTGGTATCCCCCATGGGATCCGGGAATTCTCCGAATAAGGGCCGAAATGCCTTTACTCGAAGCTAAGTTGACCATACCCGACCAAAAGCCGATCACATCACCAAAGTTGCGATCGCTCGACTTGGCCTGGCTCGCCGCTGCTGCGGTAGTTGACCTTTGTTCGCGGCGCTATGCCCATGTCTTCCAGCCGGTCGCGCGGCATGAGTTCGAGACGCCGTGCATCAGCCTTCATGCGAATAGCTTGATCAACATGGTGCAGAAGGTTGGCTATGGCTTTGCTATGAAAGAGGACGAAGCGGGTGTTGGAAAGAATGCGGATCATCGGGTTTTTCCTTGGTTGAGTGTCGTGATGCCTCCATTCTCGACACTGCCCGCAATCGAACCGCAAAATGCAGGCTATCCGGGTCGACAAACCGTGCAATAGTTCCGTCAAAACCGCGCAACAGAACGTGAATTCTGCCAATGTCTGTGAACATGCCTCATTTGATACTGCATTTGACTGGACCGTTCCGCGCTGAATTGGGCAGCGTTCCGCTGTCGGGACTCAGCCGCCGGGCACAGGGTATGTTGGCTTACATAGCTCTTCAGCCCAGGATGCGCGCGGAGCGCAGCGCTCTGGCTGACCTGCTCTGGTCCGATCGTAGCGAGGAACAAGCCCGGGCGTCGCTCCGCCAAGAACTGTCGCAGTTGCGAAAGGCCCTGGGCGAAACGGTGCACGCGGACCGACAAGCCGTCTGGCTGGATGAAGCAGCCGTTACGGTGCGCCGC
>NZ_JAIPUT010000140.1 GCF_020055635.1 Marivita sp.
CCGCTACCGAACCGACAGACACTTGCGATGCATCCTGGTCAACGACATAGAATTCCGCCTCATGTTGGGAGGACGTCACATCGACGTTCCCGACGGTGACCGAAGAGTCATCGTTGTCGACGATCACCACGATGTCGTTGCCACCCGCTGCTACCGAGAGGTCCCCAGTGACAACAGTGGAGCCGTCATTGGATTCGATGATGATGCCGGCACTCTGATAACTGTCGGCCCATTCAAACTCCTCGTTCACCGACAGTTGGACGTTCCCGACCGTGACCGCTCCGTCATCGGTATCGGAGATTGCGACCATGCCATTGAGATCAACGTCATCCTCATCCGCCGCGTCGTCTTCATAGCCGAAAGACGCGTCCACATTGCCCAGGCTGGAATGGGCAATTCGCAGCTCGAGCGTGCCGCTTCCACCGATGTTGGCGTCTGAGGCTGCCAAGACTGAAGCCCCGGTCGCGAGGTTTTCGATTTCGATTTCAACGTTATCATCTGCGGCAACATCGATGGCCGACAGACTGCCCAGGTGATCCCCATCCAGGAACAGTTGAGCATCGTCCCCGCTGTCCACAGTCAGCGTTTCGAGGGCCGATCCGCGCATGTCGACATGGATCTCATCATCGATATCGAAGGTGAGATTGGTGACGCCGACTGCCTCAAACGTGACGCGATCACCCGAGTCTGAGCCTCCCTGAGTTTTGTCAACGCCGAAATCGCTATCAGAGATGACGGTCAGGTCCGACGCGGTTC
Organism: Marivita sp.; assembly: GCF_020055635.1. Taxonomy (GTDB): domain Bacteria; phylum Pseudomonadota; class Alphaproteobacteria; order Rhodobacterales; family Rhodobacteraceae; genus Marivita. The sequence goes on from NZ_JAIPUT010000140.1 coordinate 757, forward strand.
CGGCCAGTGTCAATGACGCCTGGCCATCGTTGCCGACTTCAACGTCGTCGAAATAGACCTCCGAAACCTGGCCCGCGACACCGGGCATCACGATGGATGCTACGGCACCATCCTCGAGCGTGATCAAGCTGTCCAGTTCGAGGCGATCGAGATCGCCGGAATAATCGAGACCTTTCAGCAGATTACCAGTTTCGAAAACCTCGATCGAATACGTGCCGAACGGTTCGTCGACATCGGGTTCGTAATAGTTGGCCACTTCAAAGTAATGTATGCCGGTGTACTCTGCAGTGAAAATCCGTGCCTCGCCAAGCTCTGAAGAACCGAAGTCGTCCCGGTCCGCATCCTCGAATTTGCCACTTAACAGGTTGAACTGATCGTCATAGGCGAACAGCCTTGCATCTCCAAGTTCACCTTCATCCCAAACCCGATCGTCTCCTGCCGTATGCAGACCCACCTGATACATCTGCCCAGCCTCGAGTTCGACAGCGAAGACATCACGATCCTCCGGACTTTCGATGTTACCCGTGACCCTTTCACCTAGGGTAAGAGTAAAGGCATCAGCGGACTCGGATTGGACGGCTGCGATAGCACCCAAATCCGTATCGCCTTCACCCTCATCCGCCGAAGCATCGGCAATGATGTTCCGCACACCTTCGACCGTGAAACCGCCATCCAGATAAAGCGCCAATGTGTTCGCACCTGTCCCAAGGTCGATGGTAGAACCCTCGGCAAGCGCAGACAGAACAGATGTACGCAGGTAATCGTCGCCGTCCCCGGTCGACACGTTGATGACTTCACCGTCCGCAAGTTGGTTGATCGCCATATCGGCCGCAGATGTCGACGTAACCGTTTGCGCACCAACGTTGTCCAGGATGATGTTTGACCCGCTCGTATCTGCATTTACCGAGTCAACAACCGTGATGCTTTCGTCAAAGGTGTTGCCCAGATCGATGTAGTGATCGTGTTCATCACCCAAGGTCAGCGACAGGTCGGTAAAGCTGCTGTCTTCGCCCCCGTCGATTTCCAGATCGAAAGCGCCCTCGCCGTCAACGCGAAGATACATGACCGTATCGGCTGCGTCCTCCGCAAGCGTCGCGTTTACAACCACGTCGATGGTCGTGTCGTCGACACTCGAGTGGTCTTGCTCGGAGGTGAGGCCTGACCCAGAAACCTGCTCGACCGTCGGACGGATCAAATCTGCACCTGTGGCACCGTCGAAGATGATGGTCTCGCCTTCCAATGTATAGTCGTCACCGAAAAGCCCCTGGAGCGTTGCATCCAGTTCATCGCGGTTGAGGCAGCTCTTGAGCAGGGCGATAACCTCTTCCGTCAACGTGATTTCCACCGGGTCACGATCTTCAAACTTGATCGAAACGATGTCGCCGATATCGGATGCATCCGGCAGAGCAAAGAGCACCTGGCCGTTGGCAAGTTCTTCTGCCGTGAGGGTGTCGACCACTGGGTTCGAGAAACGCTCATGCGAGAAGTCGATGCTAAAGCCTTCTCCGGGCTGACCGATGAACGTGATCTCATGTAAGTCCAGCGATACGGAAACGTCGGTGGCATCAATGGTCTGGTACAGACGCTGGGCAATGGCTTCATTGTCCGCCGCTGCATCCGCCCCGCTCAGATCCTGTTCGGTGATCGTGATACTGTACTCGGTGCCGTCCAGAGTGAGCGTGATGACATCGCCAATCTGATGATCGGTCTCAATTGTCAGATAATCCACCTGCTGGTTGCCCGACGTCGATGCTTCATCCGCTGACACACTGATGACTTCGGTTCCGTTGAGGTTTTCCAACTCGAAGCGCTTTGTCGTGCCATCGGTGACCTCTGTGTACGATCCGTTATATTCGGGCCATATCACATAGGACTCCCGACCAGAATTAACCGCGTCCAGATCGATACTGAAGACACCATCAACCAGGTCAAAGTCGACATTGACGGTTTGTTCCGCCAAATCACCGTCCGTGCTCAGGTGAAGCCGCTCGAAGCCCGCGATGCCCGCGTCAGCGATCTGGGTGACGTCCGCTTCGACAGACCCGCCACCTTGGGCGGTGACAGCGATCTCGACGTCCGGCGCACCGATCGTACCGGTCAGTGTGATTTTGTTGACATGGGAATCGTATGTAACCGCGATGTCGTTTCCGAGACCGTCCGGCACATTATCACCTAGAACAGCCTTGAGGCCGGCGGCGACGCGCGCAGCCGTTGTTGCCCCGTCACCTTGGACAATGTCCGAGGCCTGCACCACGTAGCTGTAGACCACACCCGCAACTGTCACACTGACGGTGCTGCCAACCGTGAAGTTCGCGTCACCCTCGGCATCAGAGCCGGAGAAGGACAGCACAACAACCTGCGCTGCGGTGCGCTCAACCAACGTGATGTCATTTGCAGAAGCTATGAAAAGACTATCTGCGTAGCCATCACCGCCATCCAGCGAAGCGCCGGACGACACGATGGCTTTCGGGCTCGGATTGTTGGACGTATCGTCCTTCAGATCCCAAAGCGTAACATCGTCATCTCCGGCACCCATGTCGATATTCGTCTGGACCGAGGCCCCGGCGATGGAGGCGTTGAGTTCGAACACTCGGCCGACCGTAAGCTGATCATTCCCTTCACCGAACGTGATGTTGGACTCGTGTACGCCTCCAAGCTTCGCAGCTGAGTGCAGACCCAGGGTAATCTCCGAAGAACGAACGTCGTCTTTCACGGTCAGATCAACGCCAGTGGCGTTGCCGCCGTTTAGCGTTTCGTCATACATGCCACCTTCGATTCGCACAGTCGCGCTGTCGCCGCTGCCAAGGTTGATCGTGGTCGCTAGTCCGCCGTTGAAATTGCCATCGATGGAAATTTCGTTGGAATCTCCGTCACCCATCGTGATGGTGCTGTTCGTAACATCACCAGAGCGGAAGACCTGTCCATCGCCGTCGCCAAAGGTGATATCTGCGTTGGTCACGGTTCCGGCATTATTTTCGCCAACCGTCATGACGTTGTCGTTGCCGTCACCCAGCGTGATCACCACGCCCTGATCTGGCGCAGTTCCGTCAATGCTCTTAGCTTGGACACTGTTTGTGCCGTCACCCAGCGCAACTGTTGCACGCGATTCGATATTCTCGACCATCACGACG
>NZ_JAIPUT010000141.1 GCF_020055635.1 Marivita sp.
TTGTAAGCAGCGACCAAACAGCAGAATCACGAGGCATTCAGGGCGGATGACGAGACTTCAGAAAGTATTGTGGGCGGCGGTCGCCGTCGCCGTGATCGCCGCGGGGGGACTGGCTGTCTACGGATCGCGCGCGCCCGAAGTGGCGACAGACACCGCGTCCTCGGTGGCGGCGGCGTTCGAGTTGACGGACCATGACGGCGTCGTTCGAACCGCCGAGGATTTCCGGGGCAAGTGGAGCCTGGTATTCTTCGGCTTCACGAACTGTCCCGATATCTGTCCGACCACACTGGCGGAGATCGCGCAGGTCATGGACGACCTCGGCCCCCAGGCGGATGCGGTGCAGCCGCTCTTTATCTCCGTCGACAGCGAACGCGACCGGCCGGACCAACTGGCCGAATACGTGCCGCAGTTCCATCCGTCGATCCTGGGCCTCGCCGGCACGCCAGAGCAGATCGAGGCCGCCGCCGCGTCCTTCAAGATCTTCTACGAGCGCGTCCCAGAGGAAACTGCGCCCGACGGCTACACGATCGGGCATACGAGCCAAGTGTTCCTGTTCGATCCCGATGGCGGCTTCGTGCGGCTCTACGGCTACGGCACGCCCGCCCCGGAGATCACCGCGGACCTCCGCGCGCGGATCGATGCGCATGGATAGCCTGCGCGGTGAGAAGGCGCTGTTCTCGGCGTGGCTGGTGGCCCTCGTGGCCTCGCTTTCGGTGCTGTTCATCGGCGAGGTGCTGGGGCAGACGCCCTGTTCGCTCTGCTGGTTCCAGCGTGCCTTCATGTTCCCACTCGCCATCCTTCTCGGGCTCGGGCTCTGGTGGCGCGATCTGGCTGTGGGTCGCTATGGCACTGTCCTCGCACTGGCCGGCGCAGCGACCGCCCTCTGGCACCTCGCACTTTATGTCGGCCTGATCCCCGAGCGCATCCAGCCCTGTGCGGCCAGCGGCCCTTCCTGCACCGACGCCAACCAGCTGATCCTCGGCGTGCCGATCCCGGCATTGGCCCTTCTATCATTTCTTGCCATCGCGGCGCTCTGCGCCCTCTCGCGAAAGGGTGTTTCCACATGACCCGCAGACCGCTCATCCTGTCCATTCTTGCGCTCGCGCTTGCCCTGTTTGCGGGTGCCGCGTGGTTCGTCTCGCGCCCGAACACCCAGATCGCGACCGTGTCGCCAGAGGTGGCCGAAGCACTGGTGCGGCCATGGTCTCCTGTTCTGGGGCCTGAGAATGCCCCCGTTACCATCGTCGAGTTCTTCGACCCGGCCTGCGAGGCCTGCCGCGCCCTTCATCCCATCGTGAAGGACATCATGGCCGAACATGGCGATGCTGTGCGGGTCGTGGTGCGCTACACACCGTTCCACGGCGAAGTGTCCGAAGTCGCGATCCGCGTTCTTGAAGCCGCCCGGATGCAGGGCGTCTTCGAACCGGTGATGGACGCACTGATGCGCGAGCAGCCTCGCTGGGCGTCCCATGGCGGGATGCGGCCTGACCTGATCATCCGGATCGCAGGTGAGGCAGGGCTCGACGTTGCGGCGGCAGAGGCGCAGATCCGTGCGCCCGATGTCGTCGCGGTCCTGAATCAGGACCGGGCCGACGTGGAGGCGGTCGGGGTCCGCCAAACCCCCACATTTTTTGTAAACGAACGTCCGCTCGACCCCTTCGGCGAGGTCGAACTCCGCGCGCTCGTCGCGGAGGAAGTCCGCCGTGCGGGGTCGTGACGGGATGCAGATCAGAGTTTGGAGACCGAACATGAGACTATTTGGCATTGCGGCCTTTGCCCTCGCCCTTCTGACTACAGCGCCCCCCGTCCTCGCCGGCGGGGAGGATGTCGTCATCGAGGACGCCTGGTCGCGCGCCTCGATCGGGACGAGCCGGCCCGGCGTGGCCTACATGACGCTGCAAAACAACGGGGCCGAGCCGGTCGTGGTGACCGGCCTGCGCACCAACCTCGCGATGATGCCGATGATCCATGCTTCCGCGACCGATGCGCAGGGCGTCACGCGCATGTCGCACATGGAGGAGGTGGAGATCAAAGCGGGCGAAGCCGTCGCGCTCGAGCCCGGCGGCCTTCACGTCATGCTCATGGACCTTCAGCACCCGATGGTCGAGGGCGAGAGCTATGCCCTATCGGTGATCTTTGCCGACGGGACGGAGGCAACGGTCGAGGTGCCGATCCTCGGCATTGCGGCGCGGGGGCCCTCCGACTGATGCGGCGGCGCGCGCTCCTGCAATACGGCGCGCTTGGCCTCGGCGCGGGCGTGGCCACGCTCTTCGCGGGCTGGTGGCAGATCGACGGCCCTGACGCGCCGGATGCCTCCAACGGGCGCCCCTTGCCTCTGACCGCCATGGACTTCGCCCTGACCGACCACGAGAGGCAGCCCGTCGGGCCGCAGACGCTGATCGGACGCGCCTCTCTCGTCTTCTTTGGCTTCACTTGGTGCCCGCAGGTCTGCCCGACCACGCTCGCCGACATTTCGCACTGGCTCGACGGTCTCGGCACGGAGGCCGATGCCCTCGACGTCGTGCTGATCACTGTCGATCCGGAAAGGGATACCGTCGAGGCGATGGCCGAGTATGTCGGCTACTTCCATCCGCAGATCCGCGGCTGGACCGGCAGCCCGGCCGAGATTGCGCGCGCGGCGGAAGGGTTCCGGGTGCGCTACGAGAAAGCGCCCCTCGAAGGCGGCGACTACACGATGAATCACACGTCAGGCGTGTTCCTCTTCGACGCGGCGGGCGCGCTGGTCAGCATCATCGACTACCACGAGCTCCGCGAGTTCGCGCTCCCGAAGATTCGCCGCGCACTGGCGCGGAGCCCATCAGAAGCAGTATCGGGAACGGGCTGAGCGATCTCGTGCAGATATTCTCCAGAATCCTCTTGAACCTACAGCTGCTGGAGGTCCTATCTTCCGATCAGATGACGGAGAAGGCGACATGAACGACATCAGCCAAACGGCAAAAGCCCGGGACGCGGCCTCGACCTGCGATACCGGCGGTTTCGTTCTGCCGGGCGATCCCCCGCCGCTGCTTGCCTCCGCAAAGGCGGCGTCGTGTTGCGGCGGAAGCGAAGAGACGGCAGTTGCCTCTTGCTGCGGTCCGTCGGTGGGTGCGGATGCACCGCGATGGCGGCGTGTGGACTGGCTTCTCCGGGGCTCCGGCGCGGTGATCGGGGTCGCTTACATCGCGGCCTTCTTCCTGCCCCACGACGCGCCTTTCGGGCTGGGCGTCTTCACGCATGGTGTGCAGGAGATGATGAACCTGATGTGGTGGGGCATCCTCGTCGGCATGGTGGCGGTCGGTCTCATCGACCGCGTGCCGCGCGAGTTCGTGATCGGCATCATTGGCCGCGACCAAGGGGCGAAGAGCCTCGTGCGCGCAGTGCTGGCGGGCGTGCTGCTCGATCTTTGCAACCACGGCGTTCTGATGGTGGGAGCCAAGCTCTACGAGCGCGGAGCGAGCCTTGGCCAGGTCTTCGCTTTCCTGATCGCAAGCCCGTGGAACTCGCCGTCTCTGACGATCATCATCGGTGTGCTGATGGGCTGGGAGTGGATGGCGGTGTTTCTCGTGGCCTCGCTGGTGATCGCGCTGCTCACGGGCCTGGCGGTCGAGGCGTTGGAGCGCGCGGGCCGCGTCAAGCCGAACCCCAACCGCGTGAACCTGCCCGCCGACTTCCAAGTCTGGCGCGAGGCCAAGGCAGGGCTTCGGGCGACGCGCTTCGACGCGGCCTTCGCGAAGGACATCGCGAAGCGTGCCTTTCCGGCGAGCCGCATGGTCCTGCGCTGGCTCTTCTTCGGCGTGGTGCTAGCCGCGCT
>NZ_JAIPUT010000058.1 GCF_020055635.1 Marivita sp.
CCAAGCGAGATCACCATCATCCGGATCACCGGGTCGGTGCGCAGCTTGTCCCATGCGCCCGACAGCGTCATCAGGCCGTTGATCATGCCACCCCAGCTGGGCATCCACAGCACGATCGAGAACACCATGCCAAGGGTCGAGGCCCAATCCGGCAGAGCGGTGTAGTGCAGGTGGTGCGGACCGGCCCAGATATACAGGAAGATCAGCGCCCAGAAGTGGATGATCGACAGCTTGTAGCTGAAGACCGGACGTTCGGCCTGCTTGGGCACGAAGTAGTACATCATGCCCAGGAAGCCCGCGGTCAGGAAGAAGCCCACGGCGTTGTGGCCATACCACCACTGCACCATGGCGTCCTGCACACCTGCAAAGACCTGAACGGACTTTGAACCGAAGATCGAAACGGGGATGCTCAGGTTGTTGAACACATGCAGCATCGCGACGGTGACGATGAAGGACAGGAAGAACCAGTTGGCCACATAGATATGCGGCTCCTTGCGCTTGATGATCGTGCCGAGGAAAACCGCCAGATACGCAAGCCAGACGATGGTCAGCCACAGGTCAATGTACCATTCCGGTTCGGCATATTCCTTGGACTGGGTCGCGCCCAGCAGGTAGCCCGTCGCGGCCAGCACGATGAACAGGTTGTAGCCCCAGAACACGAACCAGGCCGTGTTGCCGCCCCAGAGGCGCGCGGCGCTCGTGCGCTGCACCACGTAGAACGATGTCGCGATCAACGCATTGCCACCGAATGCGAAGATCACCGCAGAGGTGTGCAGCGGACGCAACCGTCCGAAATTCGCGTAACCCTGTGCCCAATCGAAGTTGAGCCCCGGAAAAGCCAGCTGAAACGCGATGAAGGTTCCTGCGAGGAACCCGACCACGCCCCAGAACGCCGTCGCGACCACGCCGTAGCGGATCACACCGTCCATGTAGCTTGTTTCGAGAACGGCCGCAGGCACCGGTTCGTCGGTGTTGCGCAGCGTCCAGAGGAAAAGCCCGGCAGATACCGCCATGATGATGATGGCGTGAACCTGATAGGCCAAATCGCGCGCGTAGCTTGCAGCGATCATCGCAAAGAGCGTGATCAAGCCAAGCGCGATCAGCTTGATATAGTTCAACATTTTTCGTCCCTTCGTCTTACCCACATGATTCGGCTGCCGCGTGGGCGGTTTTCAGACTGGGCCCTTAATGCGAGACTTGGCCAAACCTATCCTTGATCTGCATCAATAGAATTGCGCGACTTGTTTGACGGGTATCAAAGCGCATGGCTGAAGTTGTAGGGATGGTGGATCAGAGGAATCTTGAACAAGGGAGCCACCGATGTCGTTCAAAACAATTCTGGCCGTCGTCACGGATCAATCTCATCTGAAGGATACGGTTTCTCAGGGCATCGCCATGGCGCGCGCCCTGGATGCACACATGGATGTCGTTTGCCTCGGCGTCGATCGGACGCAGACGGGGTATTACTATGCCGGCATGAACGCGGCGGTCTTGCAGGAAACCCTGCATCACGCCAAGCAGGAAGCGACAGATCTCGCCACAGAGGCGCGAAAGCAGATGGAATCGTCCGATCTGCGCTGGGGCGTCACCGAAGCGGTCTGCCAGTTGGCCGATATCGCCCGGTATGTGGCATCGCATGCCCGCTTCTCGGATCTCGCGGTGTTGCCGCGGCCCTATGGCGACGACCGCGGTGTCGAACTTGAGCCCGTGGTGGAAGGCGCCCTGTTCGAAGGACAATCGCCTGTCATCGTCCTGCCGGCGTCCGGGCCGGAACTGAAACTGCCGAAGAAGATCGCCATCGGCTGGAACGAAAGCGCCGAAGCCCTGCGCGCGGTGCGCAGCGCTCTGCCATTCCTGATCAGCGCCGAAACGGTTCATATCGTCGTGATCGATCCGCCGCAGCATGGTCCGAACCGGTCCGATCCCGGGGGCCAGCTGTCGCAATTCCTTGCCCGTCACGGCGTCAAGGTCGAGATCGACGTTCTGGCCAAGACGATGCCGCGCGTGTCCGACGTCCTGCGGCGGCACGTGCAGGACATGAGCGCAGACATGGTCGTCATGGGGGCCTATGGCCATTCGCGGTTCCGCGAAGCGATCCTGGGTGGTGCGACCCGCAACACGCTGGAAACCTGCGAAGTTCCGGTTTTCATGGCGCATTGACCGCGCACGGCGTCAGCCGGTCAACAGGCGCAGACCCTGCGTCACGTCAGACCGGACGGCCAGGCGCAGGCCGGGCTCATCCCCGGCCTTCAGCGCGGCAATGATGAGACGGTGATACTGCGGTGCTTCGGTGCGCCGCAGGCGCCCATAGAGCGCGCGCATCGTCGGCCCCAGTTGAAGCCATACGGTTTCCGCCATCGCCAGCATCGCCGGCGCCTGCGCCCGCAGGTAAAGTGTGCGATGAAAGTCGAGATTGGTCCGGATATAGCCGACCGCATCGCGGTTCGACACGACGTCGGCGATGGTTCCATTGATCGCCTGGAGCCGGTCGATCAGGGCCAGATGCGCGCGTGGCAAGGCCCGGCTGGCCAGTTCCACCTCGATCAGCGCGCGCAAGGCGGCCAGTTCCTCTATCCGGTCATTGGACAGTTCCGGCGTCGAGACCCGGCCCGAAGCCGACATCGACAGGGCCCCTTCCGCGACAAGGCGTTGAATGGCTTCCCGCGCCGGAGTCATCGACACGTCGAATTCGCGCCCGATCCCGCGAAGCGTCAGCTGCTGGCCAGGGGGCATCTGGCCGAACATGATCCGGTTTCGCAGACCACGATAGACGCGATCATGGGCCGAAACGGTGGGTTCGGTGGGACGGGTGATTACGCTCATGCCGGATTGTGATCACAGCCAATCGGTTGGTCAAGCATCAAAGCGATAGCGATGCAGGCCGGGGCCCTCCCTGCGCAACCAGTCACGGGCATCCTTGTGCGGTCCGTAGAGGGTCTGGACCACCCGCCAGAAGGCGGGCGAATGGTTCATCTCGGCGAGATGGGCGACCTCATGCGCCGCGACGTAGTCGAGAACCGGTTTCGGCGCGAGGATAAGGCGCCAGGAATACATCAGCGCGCCCGCCGAGGAACAGGACCCCCAGCGCGATCTCGTGTCCCGAAGGGTGAGGCGGGAATAGCGCAGGCCCAGTTGATCCGCATAGCGGTCAGAGGCACGGATCAGCTCTGCCCGCGCCTGTTCCTTGAGCCAGGCCTGAAGCTGAATCCGTCCTTTTTCAGCCGGCTGGGGCAGATCGATGACGGTGCCCCGAACCCCCAGGCGCCGACCCGACCCTTCGGCCAGGTCCATCGTCACCCCGGCGACACTGAGCCGGTCTCCGGGTCCGACCGGCCTGTGCAGTTCCTGTTTCGCGAGATGCCCGAGAAGCCAATCCTGCTTTTCGGCGGCAAAGGCCAAGGCCTCGCGTTCCGACACGCCGCGCGGCATTGTCAGCGTCACCGCGCCGTCCACACGCGAGATCCGCAACGTCAGCCGTCGCGCCCGCGGGTTTTTTCGCAGTTTCACCGTAATTTCAGGGTTGCCGGGAAGAGTTCTGACGCCCATATGCCGCTCGATGAGATCCGTGCCCTTAAGCCTTTGACACTGGTTCGGTGTTATGGCAGTTGGCGCGGATTGTCGATATGACCACGCAATTGAAGGGGATGACCCATGCCCAAAGAAGAATGGGGCGTCAAACGCCTTTGCCCGACGACGGGCAAGCGTTTTTATGACCTGAACAAGGACCCGATCATCAGCCCTTACACCGGCGAGGTGGTCGAGGTCGACACTGGCAAGACCCGCATGATCGCGGCCGATGCCGAAGACCGGCAGAGCAAAGCCAAGTCCGACGACTCGGAAGAGGTGGATGTTCTGGAAGATGATGACGTCGATGTCGAACTCGAGGACGATGATGTCCTGGAAGACGATGACGACGACAACGTGTCGCTTGACGACATCGCGGACGTCGCAAGCAACGACGACGATTAATTTCTGCAAAAGGGGCGGAATCGCGCTTGATCCCGCCCCCTGCATTGCGTAATGGAACGCGCACAAACGGGGCCTTAGCTCAGCTGGGAGAGCGCTTGCATGGCATGCAAGAGGTCAGGGGTTCGATCCCCCTAGGCTCCACCATTCCTCCTTTGACATCATCGTCACACTTGGGTGCCTGCTTCACGCAACGCGCTTTGCGCATGTCTGCTCCTGTGCCATCATCACCGAAAATCGCAGGCGCATTCGCATGTTTGAGGCTCAAAGGCAGTGGCGCTACCGGCTCGGGCAGTTCGAGGATCGGTTTCGCTATCAATACGTGATTTCCCGCACGACCGAGGAACTCGAGGGCTTCGCACGGCATGACCTCGACGGATTTCACGTCTATTGCGGGCCAGCGCTGCCGACCAAGGTGATCTTCGACAAGCTTGGCCGACGTGTCGGGCTCTTGCTGGGCATCGCGGCCGGAACCGGCGCAGAGCAGACGCCTGCTGAGATCACCTTGCCGTTCAGCACGCGGGTGAAAGGCGCCTGGGACAAGTTCGAAGCCATGCTGACCCATGCGGCAGGACGCTATGCGTTCATCCTGCAGGTCAAGGATGAAACGCGCCTCTACACCGATCCCGTCGGCATGATCGGCGCGGTCTACAGCCGGGAAGATGGATATGTTGCGTCGTCACCGCTGCTTGCAATCAAGCGTCAGGTCCGCCTCAATCCGAAATTCGATCTTGAAACCGTCCAGGAGCGCGGCGGACGGTTTTCGCTGTTCCACACCATCGATGAAGCGGTCCGTCGGCTGAACCCGAACCATTACCTTGATCTGGCACGGCTGGAAGAGCATCGATTCTGGCCCCGCGACGAAGTCTTTTCGCCGGAACCGGACTGCCCGGCCGAGATCTACTCCGAGATCATTGCAACATCACGCGCCCATATCGGAGAGATCACGCGGGACCATCCCTGTTCCCTGCCGATCAGCGGCGGCATGGACAGCCGCCTGATGCTGGGCTTCTGCGGTGAACATCTGCACAGGATCGACCAAGTCTACACCCACATCAACAACTATGCGACACGCCGGGATGCAGCGATCGGGGCCGAGCTTTGTCGCATCCTCGGGGTCGAACACGACATCCACGACAAGCGGCACTTCAACTTGTCCCGAAAAGAGGCCCGATGTGCCTTGCAGGCCTATCATCTGACCTACGGCGCACCGGTTTCGCCGCCAAAGGAATATCTGAACGGCGTCATCAACGGAGTGCCTGAAGGAAATGTGATCCTGCGCGGGCATCAGACCGACCTGCTGCGCGCCGTCTACGTGTTCAAGCCCGAAGAGTTCTGGCGTGACCCCGACTGGCAGATCGAACGGCTGCTCATCGTGCCGCGCAACGAGTTCGACTCGACTGTCGCGGAACGCTACCGGGACGATTTCATGGCGTGGCAGGCCACTTTGCCAGAGAACGCGATGGCCAAGGCCGCGGATTTCATGTTCCTCGAAGTCTATTACAATTCGACCATCGGAGCGAGCTTTCCGGCCATGTGGCGCAATTTCTACCTGTCGCCATTCAACAGCCGTCGGCTGATCACCCTGTCGCTGCAATTCGGAGAAACGCGCCGTCGCGCTTCGGAACCGGTGTTCGAGTTGATCGAATTGATGAACGAAGACCTGTCGAAAGTGCCCTTCGATTTCGAGGCACCAGCATCCATGGATGACGCTGAAAGCTGGTCCTGCGGAGCGCCCGAGACCGAGGCGCGTCGGCAAAGGACGCGCGACGCACTTGCTTCCGTCAGCATTTGATCTGCGGGTCAGGGCTCTGGCAGCACGGTGACCTCCGGGGCGCGGTCCATGAGGGATTTGCACAGCAGCGACGACAGCAACCGATATTCCTCTTCCCGCGACGTGCCCTTGCGCCAAACCATCCCGATGGTCCGCGATGGCGCCGTGCCGCGAAACGGCCGCGCCACTACAAGGTCCTGATGCGCCACCTCGGATTTGACATAGAGCGCGGGCATCAGGGACAGGCCCATGCCGGTGGCCACCATCTGGCGCAGCGTATCCAGGCTGGTGCCTTCGTAATCATGCGAAAGCTCGACCCCGTAATCATCCGAGATCTTGCGCACCAGTTCATAAAGCCTGTGACCCGGTTCCAGCGACAGGATGATCTCTCCCCGCAACATGACGGGGTCGATCTCGGTCTCGGAGGCAAGACGATGATCGGACGGGACGACCACCTGTATCGGCTCGCGGAACAGCGGCATCGTCTCGAGTTCGGCTCGCGTGACCGGAAGCGGAAAGATCAGCAGGTCGAGCGACCCGTCTTCAAGGCTGGGCAGCAGGACATCCGGCAGGCCTTCGCGGACATAGAGCCCCAGTTTCGGATATTGCCGGTGCAGGTCGGGAATGACCAACGGCAGGAAATAGGACCCGACCGTCTGCACGACCCCAAGCCGGATGACTGACGACAGCAGCGCCTTCTGCGATTTCGCGATGGATTCGATCTCCGCCACCTCGCGCAGGATGCGCCGCCCCCGCTCGGCGATCTCCTTGCCGGTCGGCGTCATCATGACCTTGGACCGGCTGCGCTCGACCAGAATCGTGTCCAGCCGCAACTCGAGCTCCTTGATCTGCGCGCTCAATGTCGGCTGGGTGACGTTGCACGCCTCGGCCGCCCGCCGGAAATGAAGCTGATCCGCTACGGCCACGAGGTACCGTAATTGCTGCATACTGGGCATTTGCGCACCTTTGATAGATAACTTCTATCAAGAAACCGTGTATTTTCGATTTGGTCAATGACTCGGAGAACCCTATGTCGTGATCTGAGCGAGGGAGCTTGCACCGTGAAGACACAAAAAGACGCAACGTCAACTTGCGCCACGCATTGGCGCGAAAGCCTGTGCCCAGCGCAGCGCGGGACGCACTAGACGATGGCCGGAGGCTTTCCAAAAGAGGTCCGTGGCAACGGGCTGACGGGCATCGTGCCGGTCCTGTTCGCAGCCGGGCTCTTTGCGTATTTCGTGTCGCTTGTGCCGAATATCTCCTCGAACGAGGTCTTGCGCTGGAACTCGGCCTGGGTGCCATCGCTCGGGATCGACCTGGCCTTTCTCGTGGACGGTCTCAGCCTGACATTCGCGCTGCTGATCTCGGGGATCGGCACGCTGGTCCTGCTGTATTCCAACACCTACCTGGCAGGGCATCCGCAATACGCGCGTTTTGCCCTCTTCCTGACGGCGTTCATGGTGTCGATGCTGGGTCTGGTTCTTGCCGATGACCTGATCCTGCTCTTCGTCTTCTGGGAGCTGACCACGATCACCTCCTACATGCTGATCGGGTTTTCGCACGAGGGCGAGAAAAGCCGCCGCAACGCGTTGCAGGCGCTGTTTGTCACCGGCGCAGGGGGGCTGGCCTTTCTGGCCGGGTTGATCCTGCTGGCCACGTTTGCCGGCACAACCAGCATTTCCGGCATCCTGACCATGGGCGACGAGCTGCGCGCGCATGCGCTCTACCTGCCCATCCTGATCCTGCTTCTGGCCGGGACACTCACCAAATCCGCGCAGGTGCCGTTTCACTTCTGGCTGCCCAATGCGATGGCCGCGCCCACCCCGGTCAGCGCGTTCCTGCACTCGGCGACGATGGTCAAGGCGGGCATCTATGTCATGGCGCGGGTGCACCCGGCGATGTCCGGCACCGACGTGTGGCTGTGGACGCTGACCATCCTTGGCGCCCTCACGGCGGTCTTCTCAAGCCTTCTCGCGCTCCGGCAGACCGACCTCAAGCAGGCGCTGGCCTATACGACACTGATGGCGCTTGGCACGCTCACGCTGTTCCTGGGGCAGGAATCCGGTTACGCAATGACCGCCTTCGCGACCTTCCTGGTTGTCCATTCGCTCTACAAGGCGTCGCTTTTTCTGGTTGTGGGCTGCATCGACACGGCCACCGGTACGCGGGAAACCGATCAATTGGGCGGGCTGGGTCGGCTCATGCCGATCACGGCGGTCGCGGCGGCGCTGGCCGCGCTGTCGATGGCGGGTTTCCCGCCCTTCCTGGGCTTCATCGGCAAGGAACTGAAATACGCGGGCGCCATTGCCGTCGCCTCCGAGCCGGTCCTCGTTGCCGGCGCGGCCCTGTTGTCCAACGCGCTGATGCTGGCCGTGGCGGGCGTTGTGGCCTTCCGCCCGTTCTGGCGCGGATCGGTCCCAAGCACCCAATCCCCGCAGGAAGCCCCCTGGCAGATGTGGCTTGGCCCCATCCTTCTGGCCGGCCTCGGCGCCTTGTTCGGCATCTACCCGGACCTCTTGCAGGTCGCGCTGATCGCGCCGACGGTGATTTCGCTGACCGGAGAGGTGGGCGAGGTCAAGGAACTCAAGCTCTGGGCCGGGATCAACGTGCCTCTGATGCTCAGCATCGCGACCTTCGTCCTGGGGCTGCTGATCTATGCCGGTCATGTCAGACTGCGCGCGTTCCTGGGCCGGGCGTTTGCTGTCCTTCCCGACCTCGACCTTGGCTGGGATCGGTTCCTTGACGGGCTCAAGGCATTTGCAAAGTGGCAAACCCGGATTGTGCAAAACGGCAAACTGTCCAGCTATCTCTTCGCAACCTTCCTGACGATCGCCGCCGGGCTCCTGCTGACACTTGTCTACACCGGTCTGCCGACCATCGCGGTCGATTTGTCGGATGTGGAATGGAAACATGCCTCGATCGCGCTTCTGACGATTGCCGGGGCGGTTCTCGCGCTGTTCACCAATTCGCGGATCGCTGGCATCGCCGCGCTTGGCGTGGTCGGCATCGGGATCGCGCTGATCTTCATCGTCTTCAGCGCGCCGGACGTGGCCATCACACAGCTGCTTGTCGAGACCCTGATCGTCGTTCTGGTGGCGGTGGTAATGCTGCGCCTGCCGTCGCTGCCCAAGGCAGAGTTCCGGTTGAGCCATGCGTTGCTGTCGGTGGCGGTGGGCGCGTCGGTGTCGCTGATCCTGATCGCGGTGGTATCGTCGCCGCTGGACATGCGCCTGACCGACTATTTCGAGGCAACCAGCTGGCCCGAAGCCTTTGGCCGCAACATCGTCAACGTGATCCTCGTGGATTTCCGCGCACTGGATACGTTCGGCGAAATCGCGGTCGTGGTCATCGCCGCGCTGTCCGCCTACGCGCTCTTGCGCACCACACGCAAAGGAGGATCGTCGTGAATTCCGTGATCCTGCGCGTTGGCACGCGCTATCTTGCCGGACTCTTGCTGGTGTTCTCGTTCTACATGATGCTGCGCGGCCACAACGAACCGGGGGGCGGCTTTATCGGCGGGCTGACCGGGGCCACCGGCTTCGTGCTCTATGCGATTGCCTGCGGCACGCATGACGCCCGGGCGGCCCTGCGGGTACTGCCCCAGACCATCGCGATCTGGGGGCTGGGTATCGCCCTGACGGCGGGCCTGTTCGCGGCGCTGTTCGGCGACGACCTGTTCACCGGGCAATGGCTTTTCATCGGCGCCACGGAAGACGACAAGGGCCTGCCGCTGTCGTCCGTGCTGGTGTTCGACATCGGGGTTTACCTTGTGGTCTTCGGGTCGATCCTGACGATCGTCTTCGCGATGGAAGAGGAAATCTGATGGAGGTCCTCTTTGCCATCACCATCGGCGTGCTGGTCGCCGCCTCGGTCTACCTGATGCTGTCGAACCATTTGCTGCGCTTCATCTTCGGGCTCGTGCTGATTTCGAACGCGGCGAACCTGACGATCTTCGTCGCCGGGCGACTGACCGATGGCGCACCACCGCTGATCCCCGAAGGTGCCGACGCGCCGTTGGGCGATGTCGCGAATGCGCTGCCACAAGCCTTGGTGCTGACCGCCATCGTGATCGGCTTCGGCCTGTTCGCCTTTGCCATCGTGCTGGTGTTCCGCGCCTGGACGACGCTCAATTCCCTGACGCCGGACGACATGCGTCTGGCCGAACCTGAAGAGGCGCAGAAGTGAGCTGGGTTCTCGCGTTACCCCTTGTGATCCCGTTCCTCACGGCGGTTCTGGCGTTCCTCACACGTCAGAGCCCGCTGGGCCGCTGGATCTCCGTGGTCGGATCGGCCGTCCTTCTTGCCGCGTCCATCGTCCTCATGAACGTGGTTCTGCGCGACGGCGTGATCGCGGGACAGATGGGCGGATGGTCCGCCCCCTTCGGCATCACCTTGGTGGCCGACCTGCTCTCTGCCGTCATGGTGGTGATCACCGCCATCGTCGCGCTGGCCGTGTCGATCTACGCCATCGCCGATGTCGACGAGGGCATGGAGCGGCTGGGCTACCACGCGCTTTTCAACATGCTGATCGCGGGTGTGGTCGGCGCGTTCATCACAGGCGATCTCTTCAACCTCTATGTCTGGTTCGAGGTGATGCTGATCGCGTCCTTCGGCCTTCTGGTGCTGGGGGGCCGTCCCGAACAGATCGACGGCGGCGTGAAATACGTGGCGCTCAATCTGGTGTCCACGATCATGTTCCTGACCGGGATCGGTCTGCTCTATGGCATGACCGGCACGCTCAACATGGCCGATCTCGCCAGTGCGGTGGACAATGCAGACCAGCGCATTCTGACCCTGGTTGCGGTGCTGTTCATGATCGCCTTCGGCGTCAAGGCAGCGGTGTTCCCGCTGTTTTTCTGGCTTCCCGCCTCGTATCACACACCGGCCTTTGCGGTCTCTGCGGTGTTCGCCGGGTTGCTGACCAAAGTCGGGGTCTATGCGCTCCTGCGCATTTTCACGCTGATCTTCGACCACGACACGGCCTTCACCCACACGATCCTGCTTTGGGTGGCGGGGCTGACGATGGTTGTCGGTGTCCTTGGCGCCGCGGCCCAAAGCGACATGCGCAAGATCCTGTCGTTCCATATCGTGAGCCAGATCGGCTACATGATCATGGGCCTTGCCCTGCTGACCCCGCTCGCCATCGTCGGCGCGGTGTTCTACCTCGTGCACCATATCGTGGTGAAGGCAAATCTCTTCCTGATCGCCGGTGTCGCGCAACGGATCGCGGGCGGGACTAAACTGTCGCGCATCGGAGGTCTCTACAAGTCCGCGCCACTCCTGGCGGTCCTGTTCGTCGTGCCCGCCTTCTCGCTCGCGGGCTTCCCGCCGCTCTCGGGGTTCTGGGCCAAGTTCCTGCTGGTCAAGGCGGCGCTGGACGTCCAGGGCTGGATCATCGCGGGCATCGCACTGGTCGTCGGCTTGCTGACGATCTACTCGATGACCAAGATCTGGGCACAGGCGTTCTGGGAACCGCATCCCGACGGGATCGAGCCGAAGCTGTCGAACCTGTCCAGCCGCAACCGCGCGGCAATGCTGGTGCCGATTTCCGGGCTTGCCGCCCTGACCGTGATCATCGGCGTGATGCCGGAGCCCTTCGTGCGCTTCGCCGAAGCGTCGGCCGCACAGCTTCTCGATCCGACGCCCTATATCGAAGCGGTGTTGGGGGTGCAGCCATGAACGCGTTCGGATTGAACATCATCCTGGCCATCGCCTGGGTCGCCTTCACCGGATCGGTGTCGCTGACCGGGCTGATCACCGGGTTTGTCATCGGCTACGGCGCGCTCTGGCTGATCCAGCCCCTGATCGGGACCAGCACCTATTTCCGGCGCGTGACCGCATGGATCAAGCTGATCGTGATGTTCCACTATGAACTGATCGTCTCGAGCCTCGAGGTGGCGATGGATGTGCTGACTCCGAAACACCGCGCGCGCCCGGCGATCATCGAAGTGCCGCTGGACGTGAAATCCGACACCGGCATCCTTCTGGTCACGAACCTGATCTCTCTGACGCCGGGCACGCTGAGCATTGATGTTAGCGAGGACCGCAAGACGCTTGTGGTGCACGCGATGTTTGCAGATGATCCCGAGGCCCTGCGAAAAAGCCTCAAGGCCGGCATGGAACGCTGGGTGATCGACGCCGTGGAGGGCCGCTGATGGATGGATTTCTGAACCTGAGCCTCGAGATCGGCTTCATATGCGTCGTGCTGTCCGTGGTTCTGGCCTTCGTCCGCATGGTCAAGGGGCCAAGCCTCCAGGACCGTGTCGTGGCGCTTGATTTCATGACCGTCGCCATCGTCGCCTTCTGCGGTCTGGCCGCGGTGCGCTACGGCACAAGCGCGTTTCTCGACGTGGCGCTGGTTCTCGCACTGGTGGGGTTTCTGGCCACCGTGGCGCTGGCCCGTTTCGCCGAACGCAATACGTTCCGCACCCGAAAGGAGGCGGACGATGAGTGACCTGATTGCCGGCAGTCTCATCATCCTCGGCGGCCTTTTCGCGGTGATCGGGGCGCTCGGTCTTGTCCGCATGCCGGATGTCCTGATCCGAATGCATGCCTCGACCAAGATCGGCACCTTGTCCACCGGGCTGATCCTTGCGGGTTGCGCAGTCGTCTTCGCCACTCCGGAAATCATCATCCGGGTGATTGCCATCGTGCTCTTCATCCTGCTGACCGCCCCCATCGGAGCGCACATGATGGGCCGCTCCGTCCTTTCGACCGGGGTGCCGCTCTGGAAGAACGAGGATATCGAGCCGGAGACCGTCGAGAAGGCGCTGCGGGACGAACATGGCGCGCCGAAACCCGACGACGCCACCTGAAACGCAAAAGGCCGCTCAGGAGAGCGGCCTTTCAGGTAAGTCCGGAGGTCGGATCAGCCGTTCACGCTGTCCTTCAGGGCCTTCGCAATGGTCATCTTGACCACCTTGTCGGCCTCTTTCTTGAACTGCTCGCCGGTGGCCGGGTTGCGCACCATGCGCTCGGGACGCTCGCGGCAATAGATCTTGCCAACGCCCGGCAGGGTCACTGCGCCACCTTCGGACACTTCCTTGGTGATGATGCCGGTGACCGCGTCGAGTGCAGCACTTGCGGTTTTCTTGTCGCTGCCCATTTCTTCGGCCAGAGCGGCCACAAGCTGGGTCTTTGTCATTGGTTTCGCCATTTCGTGGTCTCCTTCACTGCCCGATCTTGGGCCTCGTGGGCAAAAACTAACCGTATATTGCGGGGAAACACAACGGCTGGTAGCGTCTTCCCAAGGGTTTTTGGCGGTTTTTAGCGCTTTTTTCCAAGATCCGACAGGCAACTTCGGAAAAATGTCACGCCGCACCCGTAAAATCGAGAATCGCCTACAGGAACGCGGTTTCCTCGAAGCTGCGCAATTTCCGACTGTGGATGCGCTCCAATGGCATCTCGCGCAGGTGTTCCATCGCATGGATTCCGATCATCAGGTGCCGGGCAACCTGCGTCTTGTAGAAGTCCGACGCCATCCCCGGCAGCTTCAGTTCGCCATGCAGGGGCTTGTCGCTGACACACAGAAGCGTGCCATAGGGCACCCGGAAGCGGAACCCGTTGGCCGCGATCGTCGCGCTTTCCATGTCCAGCGCAATCGCGCGGCTCTGGCTGAGGCGTTGTACCGGGCCCTGCTGATCGCGCAGTTCCCAGTTGCGGTTGTCGACGCTTGCCACGGTGCCCGTCCGCATGATCCGCTTGAGATCGTATCCGTCCAGTTGCGTTTCCTCGGCCACCGCCTGCTGCAACGCGATCTGGATCTCGGCAAGCGCCGGAATCGGCACCCAGACCGGCAGGTCGTCATCCAGCACCCGGTCTTCGCGCAGATAGGCATGCGCCAGCACGAAGTCGCCAAGGCTCTGGGAATTGCGCAGCCCGGCACAGTGGCCCACCATCAGCCAGGCGTGCGGCCGCAGCACCGCGATGTGGTCGGTGGCGGTCTTGGCGTTCGACGGCCCCACCCCGATATTGACCAGCGTGATCCCGGCCCCGCCCTTGCGCTTGAGGTGGTAGGTCGGCATCTGCGGCATCTTGTCGATCGCGGGCAAGGGCGCGCCCGCCTCGAAGATCTCGGCGTTGCCGGTGCTGACAAAGCTGGTGTAGCCGCTTTCGGGATCGGCCAGCTGGGCGCGGGCGTAGGCCTCGAACTCGGCGACGTAGAACTGGTAGTTCGTGAACAGGACGTGGTTCTGGAAATGATGCGGCTCGGTCGCGGTGTAATGCGACAGCCGTGCCAGCGAATAGTCGATCCGCTGCGCGGTAAACGGGGCCAGCGCCTCGGTGCCGTCCGGAGCCGGCTTGGCGACACCGTTGACGATGTCGTCATTCGTCGTCGCCAGGTCCGGCACATCGAACACGTCGCGCAGGATGAAATCGGCGGCGCCTTCCTGCGGCACGGTGATCGACGGGTCATTGGCGACGGCGAAATGCACCGGCATCGGCGTGTCCGACATGCCCACCTGGACCGGCACATTGTGGTTTTCAAGCAACAGCGTGATCTGCTGTTCAAGGTAGTGACGGAACAGTTCCGGCTGGGTGATCGACGTGGCATGTGTGCCCGGATGCGCCACATGGCCAAAGCTCAGACGGCTGTCCACCTTGGCAAAGGTCGTCGTGGTGATCCGCACCTCCGGGTAATAGGCGCGATAACGGGCACCGGGATGCCCCTTTTCCATCGCCGCCTGAAAGCTGCTGCACAGGAACCGTGTGGACAGGGCATAAAGCTCGCACAGCCGGTCCACCGCCGCCTTGGGGTCGTCGAACCGCTGTGGCACGGGGGCATCCGGACTTATGATGTCCAGGTTGATGGAACGGTCCTGCATGCACTGCCTTTCAAGGGGTTTCCTGCGTTATGCGCAGGTTGACAGGTCCATGACACGGGATCAAGCTGGCCGCAATTGCCCGGAGTGTTCGTGACGCCATGGATTTCGAGACGGTTTCTCCCGAAGCGTTCGGAGCGAGCCTGCGCGGGATCGGTCTCAACCTGCTGACACGCGATGTGCGCCGGATGGCCGGCCAGCTGTCCCGCGTGTTCGGCATGACCGCCCACCGGGTGTCAGAGGATTTCGCCATCCTGTGCTACGGCGACCAGGTGTTCCAGCTTCATTCCGATGCCACCTACAGTGCGAACCCGCTGCTGGGGCTTCTGCCGGACAACCCGCCACGCGGCGCGGGGCTCGAGATCCGGCTCTATGACAGCGACCCCGACACGGCCCACGACCGGGCCGAGGCCGAAGGCTTTGTCGTGTTGCAGCCGCCGACCGACAAACCCCACGGCCTGCGGGAATGCTACCTGCTCTGTGACGACGGGTATGCCTGGGTGCCGTCCCGCCCGCTGTGATCCGGCCTGTTCTGACGGCCTGCCGCCCTTTGCACCTCATCGACTTGACTTCAGGGCAAGGACCGCTTGGTTTGTGGATAACCAAAGGAGGCACAGATGACAGTCACGCAGATCGCCCGCAACATGGACCACTGGCAGGAACGCGTCGATCTTGCCGCCGCGTTTCGCTGGGCGGCGCGCCTGAACATGCACGAAGGCGTCGCCAATCACTTCAGCCTGTCGATCAATGACGATGGCACGCGGTTCCTGATGAACCCGAACCAGATGCATTTCTCGCGCATCAAGGCAAGTGACCTGATCGTGGTCGATGCCAACGATCCCGAAACCCTCAGCGGCCCGAACGCCCCCGACCCGACCGCCTGGGGCCTGCATGGCGGGCTGCACCGGCATTGTCCGCACGCGCGCTGCGCCATGCATGTCCATTCGATCCACGCCACGGTGCTGGCCTGCCTGGAAGACCCGCGCCTGCCACCGATCGACCAGAACTGCGCGACCTTCTTCAACCGCACCGTGATCGACACGCATTATGGCGGCCTGGCTTTCGAGGAAGAGGGCGAACGCTGCGCACAGCTTTTCTCCGATCCGAAACAGAAGGTCATGATCATGGGCAATCATGGCGTCATGGTCATCGGCGACAGCGTGGCAGACACTTTCAACCGGCTTTATTACTTCGAACGTGCAGCCGAGACCTATATCCGGGCGCTCCAGACGGGACGGCCCCTGAAGGTCCTGTCGGACGAGATCGCGGAAAAGACCGCCCGCGAACTGGAGGGTTATCCCGAACAGGATGCGCGGCATCTGTCGGAACTGAAACTGATCCTGGACGCCGAGGGAACCGATTACGCCGTTTAGGCGTTAAACGATTTGGTGAGCCAAATATCGGCGCCGCTTGTTTTTTCACAAGGACGCAGCACATTCGAGGTATGGAAAAGACGCTTCTCTCTCTTGGCCACGGATACAGCGCCACGTATCTGGCGAAACGGCTGCTGCCGCACGGGTGGCGGATCGCAGGCACGACCCGCGATCCCGACCACTTTGGCGCGTTGCATGCACAAGGCGTGACGCCCCTGCTTTGGGACCGCGACGCGATCCTGCCCTGGCTCGAAAACGCCAGCCACGTGCTTGTCTCTGCCGGCCCGACCGAGTCGGGAGACCCGTCGCTCGCGCTTCTGAAATCCGACATCGAGGCGCAGGCCGCGCGGCTGACATGGCTGGGATACCTGTCGACAACCGGCGTCTACGGGGACGCCAAGGGCGACTGGATCGATGAAAGCGCACCATTGACCCCGGCCACAGAACGCGGTCGCCGCCGTGTCACCGCCGAGGCGGCCTGGGCGTCGATCCCGGACCTGCCGCTGCATATCTTCCGCCTTGCGGGCATCTACGGACCGGGACGCGGCCCCTTTGCCAAGGTGCGCGACGGCACCGCGCGCCGGATCATCAAGCCGGGCCAGGTGTTCAGCCGCATCCATGTCGAAGACATCGCGCAGGTCCTCGAAGCGTCCATGACACACCCGAAACCGGGAACCGTCTACAACCTGTGCGACGATGATCCGGCCCCGCCGCAGGACGTGATCCGCCACGCCGCAACACTTCTGGGGGTCGAAGCCCCACCCGAAACGCCTTTCGACGAGGCCGAACTGAGCCCGATGGCGCGCAGTTTCTACTCCGAAAGCAAGCGGGTGCGAAACGACCGCATCAAATCCGATCTCGGAGTCACGCTGAAATATCCCGACTACCGCGCCGGGCTGGCTGCGGTTCTCGCCGACGAACAGGCCAAGAAGTGACGCCCGAGACGTCGGGTCCGAGATCGCTGACAAGCCTTCTCGACGCGCTCGATCCCGCCTCGCCGCCTCCCGGTCCCGCGTCCGGCGCGGAGACAGCGCCCCTCGAGCCGCAGGACGGGCTGACGATACAGGCGATGCTCGACCGCGTCGGTCCGCGTTCCTTCGGGGCCGCGTTGCTGGTGCCCTCCCTGATCCTTGTCTCACCCCTGTCGATCATCCCGCTGATGCCGACGATCGGCGGGCTGGTGATCCTGACCATTGCCGCGCAGGCCTTCCTGGGCCGCGGACATCTCTGGCTGCCGCGGTTCCTGGCGACCCGCAAGCTGAAGAGCACCCAACTCAGGCGGGCGGTCGACTACCTGCGCAGGCCGGCCGCCTGGCTTGACCGCAACAGCCGGGACCGGCTGCGCTTTCTCTCCGGGCCGCCGCTTGACCGGCTGGCGCTGCTGGCGGTGATGAGCGTTGCGGCGACCTGGCCGTTTCTCGAACTGCTGCCGATGTTCACCTCGGTCAGCGCCGGAGGCGTCGCGCTGGTCGCCTTCGCACTGATGGTGCGGGACGGATACGTCCTGATCGCGGGCTATGCCGTGCTGAGCGCTTCGCTCGCCGTCGTGATCGGGCTGATCAGCGGGCTGGTCTAGGCCCGCTTGCCGATCGCCGCCACGCCCATCACGTCCAGCACCTTCTTCTCGATATGCTCGGCGTTCAGCCCGGCCACGTCATACATCGCTGTGGGGCTGGCCTGGTCGATGAAGGTATCGGGCAGAACCATCGACCGGAACTTGAGCCCCCGGTCGAAGACTTCTTCCTCGGCCAGCAATTGCGCCACGTGGCTGCCGAAACCGCCGATCGCGCCTTCCTCGATGGTGATGAGCGCCTCGTGCTCTGCCGCCAGTCTCAGGATCAGGTCCCGGTCCAGCGGCTTGGCGAACCGCGCATCCGCAACCGTGGGCGTGATGCCCTTGGCCTCGAGCGCCTCGCAGGCCGCCAGCACCTCGCCCAACCGGGTGCCGAAGGACAGGATCGCCACCTTCTTGCCCGCGCGGATCATCCGGCCCTTGCCGATCTCGAGAACCGATCCGCGTTGCGGCATCTCGACCCCCTGCCCTTCGCCGCGCGGATAGCGGAAGGCGATGGGCCCGTCGTCATGCGCAACAGCCGTCGCGACCATGTGCTTCAACTCGGCCTCGTCCGCCGCTGCCATCACGACAAATCCCGGCAGGTTGGCAAGATAGGCGATGTCGTAACTGCCCGCATGGGTCGCCCCGTCGGCACCCACCAGCCCGGCGCGGTCGATGGCGAAACGGACCGGCAGGCGCTGGATGGCCACGTCGTGCACCACCTGGTCGTAACCGCGTTGCAGGAAGGTCGAATACATCGTGCAGAACGGCTTGAGTCCGCCCGCGGCAAGCCCGGCGCAGAACGTCACGCCATGCTGTTCCGCGATCCCCACGTCAAAGGTCCGCGACGGGTACCTTTCGGCAAAAAGGTCAAGCCCGGTACCATCCGGCATCGCCGCCGTCACCGCGCAGATCATCGGATCGTCCGCCGCTTCCTGCATCAGCGCCTCGGCGAACACCTTGGTGTAGCTTGGCGCGTTTGACGGCGCTTTCTTCTGCTCGCCGGTCACCACGTCGAACTTGGCGCGCGCATGGCCCCGGTCAGCGGATTCCTCGGCCGGCGCGTAGCCCTTGCCTTTCTTGGTCAGGGCATGGATCAGGATCGGCCCGTCGGCGCGATCCTTGACGGTGCGCAGGATGGGAAGAAGCTGATCCAGATCATGCCCGTCGATCGGCCCGATATAGGAAAAGCCCAACGCCTCGAACAAGGTGCCCCCCACGGCCATGCCCTTGAGCATGTCCTTGGCGCGCTTCGCCCCTTCCCGGAACGGTTCGGGCAGGAAGCTTACGGCGCCCTTGGCTGCCTCCTTCAGATCCTGGAACGGCGCACCGGCATAAAGCTGCGACAGGTAGGACGACATGGCGCCCACGGGTGGCGCGATGCTCATCTCGTTGTCGTTCAGAATGACGATCAGGCGCTTCTTGAGATGGCCCGCGTTGTTCATCGCCTCATAGGCCATGCCCGCGCTCATCGCGCCATCGCCGATCACCGCAATCGCATCGCCATGCCCGGTGTCGCAATTGCCCCCCAGATCCCGCGCCACGGCAAAACCCAACGCGGCGGAGATCGAGGTCGAACTGTGCGCGGCGCCAAACGGATCATACGGGGATTCCGACCGCTTGGTGAATCCCGACAGCCCGTTTTCCTGCCGCAGCGTGCCCATGCGGTCGCGCCGCCCGGTCAGGATCTTGTGTGGGTAGCACTGGTGCGACACGTCCCAGATGATCTTGTCACGGGGGGCATCGAAAATCGCGTGCAGCGCCACGGTCAGCTCGATCACGCCAAGGCCCGTGAGGCGGTGCTGTCGGAACTGGACGCTGCGGCGCTGGCGGACACGCTGGCCAAGTCTGACCTGCCATCAGTGCCTGTGACCAGCGCCGCCGAGACCCGCGACACGTTCATCCGCCGCCCCGATCTTGGCCGCCGCTTGCCCGAGGCAGCCGCGCAGAGCCTTGCCCCGCAAGGCCCCTGCGACGTGGCGCTGGTCCTTGGCGACGGGCTGTCGGCCATCGCCGCTGCGCTGAACGGCCCGGCGTTCCTGCGCGCGCTGCATCACAGGCTGACCGCGCAGGGCCTGCGCATCGGCCCGATCGTGCTGGCCCGGCAGGCCCGCGTCGCGCGCCATCCGCTGCGACATGGCATAAAGCTCCGCGGCCGCTTCGCTTCCTCCGACATCGCGTCTGATATTGCCCGGCGACCAGATGAACACCGCCGGACGCCCGTCGATCCGATAATATTGTTCGCTTTTAAGATAATGCTCGATCCAGTACCGAGTGACTTCCTTCCAATCATCTCGGGAGTGGGAACCGGGGCGGTTATGGTTAGCCCACATAACGGCCCACTTCAAATAGTTTTTGTAACGCGCGTCCGCGTAAGCTTCGTGCAGCCAGTGCTCCAGTTGGCGGTTTCCCCGGTCCCAATACCAATCGACCATGAAAAACGTAACACCGTGCTCAACCGCCCATTTGATTTGCCAGTCAGCACATTCCGGATTCGACTCGTCATACCATCCCAGAACCGGTTTTCGATTGGGATAGTCCAAGATCGGCCGCCAACGCGACATGCTAGGCCAACCGGGAAAGTAAAACGTACCGATTTCGTACGGACTGGACACAGGCACCGGCTCGGGAATATATCGCGTCTCGGCAACCTTGGGCACTGGCGTGAACTCAATCTCGGTGCTTGACACCACCGTCTCGGCGTCCGGATTCTCGAGTTTGGCAGTTAATGTTGCACGCAATGCCTGGGATGACCTGACGTGCCAGCTTACCTTCTGAGGCAGCCAATGCGTCAACGTGTCGATGGTCCGCGTACCAGAACCGACAATCTGGACACCCTCGGGG
>NZ_JAIPUT010000142.1 GCF_020055635.1 Marivita sp.
ATATCAAGAACCGGTTCGATCCGAAGGTCGAAACGAAATCAGTTCCACTTCCGACACCAAGCGTTCGCGCTGTCCGGCGCGCGGACATATTCAGCACACAGGAAACACCCGAATGAACCATACCGCGTTTTTCGGTAATGGGCAGCACAGCTTTGCCTTGACCCATCCGAAGCACGTCTGCATGACGCCGGAATAATTCGCTTTCGCCCGATCCCTGCGACGCTTGAAGGACGGGCTCGTATCGGTGGAGTTCGTCCCCTTTGCAGGACAGGCCCGCTGATGCGACGCTTATGCCGCCGCGTTCCGGCAATAGCAGGAGGCTCGAACCGGCACCTCGGCTCGGGCAATCGCCCGGTCGAGCAGCAGCTTGACGTGCAACGCCTCGACTTTTTCGCCCCGGCGGGTCAGGCATTCGTGCAAACCGTGCAGGCTCCAGACATTCGCCGGGTGCTGACACGCACGGGCCAACGTATCGTCGAGGCCGAGATCGGCACGATAAACCGCTTCGGCCTCGTCATAATGCCCGGCATCGAGCAGCAACGCGCCGAGCGCGTGACGGGTCGGCTGCATCCAGCCCCAAGGTTCGTCATAGGGCAGGGTATCGTCGAGTTGCACCGAGCGGCGCAGATGTTCGAATGCGGCCTGACTGTTGCCTTTCTTGTAGTCGAGCTCGCCCAGCATCATCGCCTCGGCGACCTTGAGGATGTCCTGGCAGGTGTTGTTGAAAAGCATCCGGCTTTCAGGCACGGCCTTGTGCGCCGCGTCGAATTTTTTCCGCTCGGCTTCGGCAGCCGCGATATCACCCCTGTTGGCCAGCGCCACGGTGCGCGCGTAGCGCATCAGCGCAGTCGTCATCGCGTAGAGCGTTTCATCCTCGGGCAGGTCGGCGGCAAGGATATCATCCCACATGCCGAACCGGATCAGGACATGCATTTTCATCGGGAAGAAGGCTTCAAACCAATCGGCCATCTGCCGCAGTATTGCCTCGTCCGGCAAGGTCTCGACCAATTCGTCGGCTGCCTCCAGCGCAGGTTCGGGCTGACCGAGGAACATCGCGCCGTAGATCTTGAAGTGGTAGTTGTGACAGCGGTAGAGGGTATAGAAATTGTCCGTTCCCTCGCGATCAAGCCATTTACGGTCTGCTTCGATCGCCCTGGAATTCTTAGCGACAACGTTGTGATAATCGCCGCAGAGCACATCGATATGGGTGCCCATGTGGATCAGGTGCCCGGCATCCGGCACCAGCGTGCTCAGCCGATCTCCATGACGCAGGGCAAGCTCCGGATTGGGCGACATCTCCATCAGGTGAATGTAGAAGTGCAGAAGCCCGGGATGGTCCCACGCGCCGGGGAGTTCGAGTGTGCGTTCCAGCACCGACCGGGCCTTGACGGTGTCCGCGCCTTCGGCCGGCGTGCCGGTGCTCAGGTCCCACAATTGCCACGGCGTTCGGTTCATCATGGCTTCTGCGAAGAGTGCCGCCACATCGTGATCCTCGGGGTGAGCCTCGTGGACGTTGCGCATCGCGTCGGCATAGGCGTCGAGCCAAGGACCGATGTCGTCGACGGGTGCGTCGGGGAACCGCTTGTCAATCGCGTCGATCAGTCGGTTTTCGACCGGGAACAACCCGTTAGCCGCGTTTTGTGCGGCCTTGATCGCCGTGCGCGCTGTCGAGATGGCATCCTCGCGTTCTTCCGGCTCCATGCTCTCCCATGGCTGGTTGTAGTTCGGTCCGGACGCGGCGGCGATGCCCCAATATGCCATTGCGCAATCGGCATCCGCGTGCAGTGCCTTTCGGAAACACGTGATCGCCGCCTCGTGATTGTAGGCATAGAGCCAGATCAGGCCGCGGTCGAACCAGAGCTGAGCATCATCGGACCCGGTCGTGATCTTGCGACTATAGTTTCCAAGGTCATAGTAGGTCATCGAGCCATTCCTCCTGCTACACGATTTGGGCACTGCAAATCGACCAAGACGCTTTTATCTCACTTTCGTCTGCCCGATCGGACCTTGTCCATTCTACACGAAAACCTGTCGTTTCGGCTCGGAAAAGTCAGCGCCGCACCGATGGCTAGGCGTATCGCATTATCGGCGATGCCTCAGTTGGGGATGCCCGCGATCAAGAGGTGTTGGAAATAATCGTCGTCGAAATGCACAGCCACGGGCGGCAGGCAGGCCTTGAGATAGCCGATCGTGACATGGGGCAGCTGGTCGAGCAGTCGCGCTGCAGCCGCCTGGGCCACGTCAATCCGCCCAAGGCGAACATTGCCGGCCGCCACCATGCGCCAAGGCCAGACAACGCCAGGATGACGGCGCAGTCCTTCTTCGATCATCGCCAGACCTTCAGTCGGGTCGTCAGCCCAGCGATAATGCGCGGCGGCCCGACCAAAGGTGATCTGGTGCATGAACGGGTCCAGCGGGCTGAGCCGTTCCGCTCTGTCGAACGCCTCCAGGGCGCCAGACACGTCACCGATATACTGCCGAAGCCAGCCCAGCCTGATCCAGGCCCACGCGTTGTTCGGGTCGATGCCCAGGATACGGTCGAGAAAAGTCCGCGCCAGCTGGATGTCGTCGCTCGCCTGCGAATAGGCCCCGGCGATGGCCACAAGCGTGGGAGGGTGGTCCGTGGCCTGTTCTGCCGCGCGTGTTGCCAGGTCGAGGGCCCTTGCGCGTTCTGCTGCAGGATCAGTTGACCACATGTATGTGTTCTGATGTGCATGCACCCAGGCACGCAATGCGAGGGCAGGCAGGTATTCCGGATCCCGCTCCAGCGAGCTGTCCAACAATTGGCCTGCCTGCGCATTGCCTTCCCTCCGGAGCGACCAGAACAGGGGGTAAGCCGTCAGCATCAATTCGTAGGCGGTCCGGTCTCCCGGTGCGGTTTGTCCGGCGCGGTTGATTTCTGCTGCACGCAGGCTGGGTGAGACTTGTCCCGCCACCTGCGCGGCGATGCGGTCCTGGAGGTCAAACAAATCGTCGATCCGATCATCAAAGCGTTCCGACCAGAGCACGTGTCCGTCTGTGCCGCGGACAAGCTGGGTCGCGATGCGCACCCGGTCGGCAGCGCGGCGCAGGGTGCCTTGCAGAAGGTAGTCGGCACCCAGCCTCTCCGCGATTTCGCACACCGACAAAGGTTCCCCGCGCAAAGCGTAGGCTGACTGACGCGCGATCACGTCGAAATCACGGCTGCGGCTCAACGCGCCGGTGATCTCCTCGACCACCCCGTCAGCGAACATGTCGGCATCCGGAGCACCCAACTCGTCAAAGGCCAAGACTGCTAATGTGGCGCGGTCCGCTCCCTTCGGACGCGGCAGACGAAGGTGCTGTTGCGGGTCCAGCGCTCTTTCCTGACGCAACCAATCCTCGAACGCTTCTGAAGGCAGATCGAAACCCTGCAAGAAGCTTCCGTTGTCGCGGCGCACCGTAACGGCTGCTTCATCCAGCCAGACGGCTTGTCGGTCCGCGTGCACCGTTTCGCCCAGGACCTTTCGCAACTGCGACAGTTCCTGGCGGAGCGACGCGCGGGCCTGTTCCTCGCTACGGTCGGACCAGAGCAGGTCAGCCAGAGCGCTGCGCTCCGCGCGCATCCCGGGCTGAAGAGCTATGTAAGCCAACATACCCTGCGCCCGGCGGCTGAGCCCCGACAGCGGAACGCTGCCCAAATCAGCGCGGAACGGTCCAGTCAGATGCAGTATCAGATGAGATGGAGTGGTTGCCGCCCTCCCAAAACGGCATCGCAATGTGCCAAAGTCGTGGTGTTGAAAGCCACACAACGGAGAGGACGGCGAGATGAAGGATAT
>NZ_JAIPUT010000061.1 GCF_020055635.1 Marivita sp.
GCAGCCCTGGTCCACCGGCATCACGCTTCAGGTGCTGCCCAAGACCAATGTGGACGAGATCCCGATCCTCGCGCCGGGCTATGGCTTTTCGCCGATGGCCGATGGCACGGTCTTCCAGTGGGCGTTCAACATGCCCGCCGGCTATTGGGACGCCGCCGACATGATCGTCCAGCACCTCGAGAACGAGGGAGGATCCCTGGAAGGCAAGAAGATCGCGTTCCTGCACCTGGATCACCCGTTCGGCAAGGAGCCGATTCCGGTCATGGAAATGCATGCCGAGGGCAAGGGTTTCGAGCTTCTGCCGATCCCGGTCGGTCTCAAGGAAATGCAGAACCAGTCGGCACAATGGCTGCAAATCCGTCGTGAACGTCCCGACTATGTTGTGATGTGGGGCTGGGGCGCGATGAACGCCGGGGCCATCACCGAAGCGGTCAAGACCAAGTTCCCGATGGAAAACTTTGTCGGCGTCTGGTGGGCCGGTCATGATGCAGACCTCCGGCTCGTTGGCGAAGAGGGCAAGGGCTACAAGTCGATCTCCTGGTCCTTCCCGAACATGGACGCGCCGTTGATGAAGGACATCAAGGAACGTGTCATCGACGCGGGCCTGAGCCAGACCAATGACGAGGAAATGCAGGGCGTGTTCTATGGCCGTGGTCTCGTGATGTCGGCGATCCTCGCCGAGGGCATCAAGAACGCGCAGGAAAACTTCGACACTGCCGAGATCAGCCCGACGCAGCTGCGCTGGGGTCTGGAAAACATCAACCTGACCGAAGAGCGGATTGCAGAACTGGGCATGGAAGGCATGGTGCCGCCGTTCTCGACCTCCTGCGCCAACCACACCGGACATTCCGGTGGCTGGATGCTCGAATGGGACGGGGCCAAGTTCGTCAAGGCGTCTGACCTGCTCAAGCCGAATGTCGATGCCTATGCCGACCTGATCGAAGAGGCGGCGGCGGAATATGCCAGCTCGAACGCGCCTTGGGACATGAACGAAGAGTGCTCGGTCAGCAACTAAGACCGCACCGTACCCCCGGCGGCGCAGCGTGTCGCCGGGAGTTTCCCTGAAATTTTATCACTTGGTAAAATCATGCTGGATGCCGGACGCACGAACGAGACCCTGCTTGAGGTCAACAATATCGAGGTGATCTACAATCACGTGATCCTCGTTCTGAAAGGTGTAAGCCTGTCGGTGAAGAAGGGCGGCATCACGGCCCTTCTGGGCGGCAATGGCGCAGGCAAGACCACGACGCTCAAGGCGATCTCCAACCTGCTGCACTCGGAACGGGGCGAGGTCACAAAGGGGTCGATCCTCTACGAGGGCGAGCGCGTGCAGGACCTCGACCCGGCGGCGCTGGTCAAGCGCGGCGTGATCCAGGTGATGGAGGGCCGGCACTGTTTCGGTCACCTTACGGTCGAGGAAAACCTGCTGACCGGCGCCTATACGCGCAAGGATGGCAAGGCCGCGATCCAGAACGACCTCGAACTGGTCTATTCCTATTTTCCACGCCTCAAGGAACGCCGCAAAAGCCAGGCGGGCTATACCTCGGGCGGCGAACAGCAGATGACGGCGATCGGACGCGCGCTGATGTCGCGGCCAAAGACGATCCTACTCGACGAGCCGTCGATGGGGCTCGCGCCGCAGCTGGTCGAACAGATTTTCGAGATCGTGAAATCGGTGAACGAGAACGAAGGCGTGTCCTTCCTTCTGGCCGAACAGAACACCAACGTCGCGCTGCGCTATGCACATGAAGGCTACATTCTGGAAAATGGCCGTGTCGTGATGGACGGCCCCGCGTCCGAACTGCGCGAGAACCAGGACGTCAAGGAATTCTACCTCGGCGTGTCCGACGAGGGCCGCAAATCCTTCCGCGACGTGCGCAGCTATCGCCGCCGCAAGCGCTGGCTGGCGTGATGCATCCTTCCCACCTGATCTGTACAAACAAGGCCGAATTGCCATGACCACCCATTTCGATGATCTGGAAACCCGAAGCGCCGACCAACGCGCGGCGGATCAGCTTGCGGCGCTCAACGCGCTCTTGCCGTCGCACGGGATCGACCCGCTGAACGACCTGTCCGACCTTGCAACCTTGCCGGTGCTGCGCAAATCCGACCTGAGCCAGCGGCAAAAGAACAAGCCACCGTTCGGTGGGCTTCCGGTGTCGAACCTCGCGCATGTCTTCCAGTCGCCGGGGCCGATCTATGAACCCGGTGGCGTCAGCCGCGACTGGTGGCGCATGGGGCGCTTCCTGCATGCCGCAGGCTTTGGCACCACCGATATCGTGCAGAACTGCTTTGGCTACCACCTGACCCCGGCGGGCATGATCTTTGAAAACGGCGCGCGGACCGTGGGCGCGGTGGTCCTGCCTGCGGGCACCGGCCAGACCGAGCTTCAGGTGCAGGCAGCGCATGACCTTGGTGTCACGGCCTATGCGGGCACGCCGGATTACCTCAAGGTGATCCTCGAAAAGGCCGACGAGATGGGTGTCACGCTGGGCATCGTCAAGGCGGCGGTGTCGGGCGGCGCGCTTTTCCCGTCATTGCGCGACTGGTACGCGGATCGCGGGATTTCCTGCCTGCAATGCTACGCCACCGCCGATGTCGGCCATATCGCCTACGAGACCCCGGCGATGGAAGGCATGGTGATCGACGAAGGCGTGATCGTGGAAATCGTCACCCCCGGCACCGGCGACCCGGTGGCGATGGGCGAGGTGGGTGAAGTGCTGGTCACGTCGCTCAACGCCGATTACCCGCTCGTGCGCTTTGCCACGGGGGATCTCAGCGCGATGATGCCGGGGCAAAGCCCTTGTGGCCGAACCAATGGCCGCATCAAGGGCTGGATGGGCCGCGCCGACCAGACCACCAAGATCAAGGGCATGTTCGTGCGCCCCGAACAGGTCGCCGCCCTCGTGGCGAAACATGCCGAGATCGACCGCGCCCGCATCGTCGCCAGCCGCGATGGCGAGATGGACGTGATGACCGTGCGGATCGAGACCAGGTCGCAGGATTCCGCCCCGTTCGAGACCAGCATCGTCGAGATGCTCAAGCTCAAGGGGCGCGTCGAACTGGTGCCGCCGGGAGCCTTGCCGCGCGACGGCCTGGTGATCGAGGACGTGCGCGTCTACGACTGACCCGGAGGCAGGGGGCTCTGGCCCATATCGGCCGCGCTATTGGATAACCTGGCGTTTTCATGTGTTACTCTGCCCAAGTGACGGAGGATACACCTATGAAACGATTGGCCCTTTCGCTGAGCGCGACACTGATTCTGGCCGGACCGGCGCTGGCAGACAGCGATCTGCTGATCATCGGCAACAGCGATGCAAGCGTGCTGCAAAGGCTGACCGGCAGCGGCGATCTGGACAGCCTGCGCAACGGATTCGAATCCCGCGGGGCCGAGGTGGGTCTGGTGTCGGGCGCCGACGGTCCGACGATGCGCACTGCATTCCGCGATTTTGTCGCGGGGCTGGATGCCACCACCATCGATGTGGGCATCCTGCTGACCGGAGAATTCGTGTCGACCGTGGCTGGCAGCTATCTCTTGCCCTCGGGCATGCAGGACGTGTCTCTTGGCGCGGTGCTGACCGAGGGCTTCCCGCTTGATGCCGCCTACGCCATCGCGGCGCAGTATCCCGGTCGCGCCCTCATCGTGCTGGGCGAGGTCGAGAGCGACCGCAACTTACCCGACGCCCTGTCGGAAACCCTGCCTCTGCGCGATGTCCCGCAGGGCGTCACGGTGGCGGTCGGACCGGCGGGCGACGCGGTTCGATTCGTCCGCAACCTGTCCGACGCCACCGGTGACGATGTGTTGCCGCTGGCGCGGTCGGCCGGATTGAGCCTGCAAGGCTTCGTGCCGCGCGACCTGCCGCTTTTCGCAGGGCAGGACGTGACCCTGCCGCAAGTGACGCCCGAGACCGCCGACGAGGATCGCTCCGCGGAAGATGACGCAGCATGGCAGCAAGCCCTGAGTGCGGACACCGAGGCCGGCTACGAAACCTACCTGGCGGCGTTCCCCGAAGGCAGCCATGCGGGCGAGGCGCGGCAGCGTCTGACCACCATCCGGAGCGAGCCGTTCTACCGCGAGAAACAGGCCGAAGCCGATCTTGCCCTGTCGCGGGATGCCCGCCGCGAGATCCAGCGCGACCTGTCGCTTCTGGGCTACAACACGCGCGGCATCGACGGCATTTTCGGCCGTGGCACACGCGGGGCGGTGACGGCGTGGCAAAATGACAACGGGGCGACGGCGTCGGGATACCTGAACGCGGACCAGATCGCGCGGCTCGATGCGCAGGCCGAACGCCGCGCTGCCGAGTTGGAAGAAGAGGCGCGCGAAAGACGCGCAGAGCTGGAACGCCAGGACCGCACCTTCTGGTCCGAGACCGGGGCGCAGGGCGACGAGCCGGGCTATCGCGCCTATCTCAAGCGCTTTCCCGACGGGATCTACGCCGAAGAGGCGCAGTCGCGGCTGGACGCCATCGAAGAGCAGCGCCGCGCGCAGGCCGAGGATCAGGACCGCCGCCGCTGGCAGGCGGCCCGCGACACCGACACCGAAGCAGCCTATCGCGCCTACCTGGCGGACCGGCCCGACGGCGCCTTTGTTGAGGAGGCGCGCGCGCGGATCGACTATTTCGACCGCAATTCGGAAGACAGGGCGATCCGTGAACGGGCGCAATCGGAAGAGGCCGCACTTGGGCTGAACGATGCCGCGCGCCGCCTGGCCGAAGCGCGCCTGGCCGATCTGGGGCTGAACCCGGGGACCGTGGACGGCACCTTCGACGAAGACGCCCGCCGGGCGATCCGGCGCTACCAGGACGCGCGCAATCTTCGGGTGTCGGGGTATCTCGATCAGGCCACGGTGGTGCGGTTGATGGCGGACACGATCCTGCGCTGACGGCGCGGCATCAGTCGAGATCGGTCCAGGGCCAGGGCTTCACGTTGCTGGCCGCCGTCTGATAGCGCGCGGCCTTGGCGATCCAGATGCCAAGATCGGTGCCGAATTCCGCCAGCCGGTCGTTCGGCTGCTTGTTGTTCACCAGCATGATGACGAACTGCACGATGGTCATGACGCCCAGCACCGTCTGCGCCACCGAAATCATGATGGCGATCAGGATCATGTAAAGCAGCCGTTCCGGCAGGCTGTCGGTTTTGCTCGGCTCATCCTGTTCGCCGTTCAGGCGGCCGGACACTTTGTCTTCTTCAGAGGACGACATTGTGGCGCTCCTTCCGTGTCGCACGATTTGCGGCGAGTATATCGTGTCCTGACCGCAAGCGCTAACGCGCATTGTCTTGGAACGTGGATTGCCATTGCCCCGTTCGAGATCTTTGTCACAGCGGGCGTGGCCTGCTAGGTATCGATCTCAATCGAGATAATATCGGGTTCAAACATGCCGCTCGCTCTTTACACATTCGGCATGTTCGCAAAACCGGCCGACGATGCGGTCAATGACGGGTTTTATGAACTCAATGATCCCATTTTCGAGAATGTCGATAAAGCAAGCGGCCTCATCGCGCGATCCGGCTACGCATCCGATCCCGGTCCCAATCCCTGGGGGGCCGAAGTGTATCCCAGGTTTTACCAAGATAGAGGCGACGGATGGTCCCCCGCCACACTTTCGCTTTGGACCGATTTGGAGGCGCTTTTTGCCTTCACGTATTTCGGCTTGCATTCCGAAGCCCTCAAACGGGGTCGGGAATGGTTTGTCAGCCCTGATTGGCCACCTTTGGTGATGTGGTGGCATCTTGATCGCGGCTATCCAACTTGGTCTGAAGGTGTCGAACGACTTGAGCAATTGCACGACCACGGATCGAAGCCGACGGCGTTCACTTTCAAAGAGCCATTCGACCAATTCGGTGCGAAGACCAAACTTGATAAATCACGTATCCAGGCGCTTCGGACCTGAGATTTTTCCTGTTCAAGCCAAATTGCCGCTGCGTTTCCGCGTTGTCGCCCAGAAATTCGAATCAAGAGCGCAAAAACAAAAAAGCCGCCCACGTGGGACGGCTTTCTCGCAATATCTGCAGTTTCCGCTTAGCCCTGACGGGCTTTGAACCGGCGCTGCGTCTTGTTGATGACGTAGACGCGGCCCTTGCGGCGCACAACGCGGCAGTCGCGATGGCGGTTCTTCAGCGAACGAAGCGAGTTCTTGACCTTCATGGGGTCTCTCCTCTTATCGCGGCGCGCGAGCGCCCTTTTGGTTGCGGATGCCCCGAGCCGAAGCCCGGGACGGCGAATTCAATGGTGGGCGATACAAGGTTCGAACTTGTGACCCCTTCGATGTCAACGAAGTGCTCTACCACTGAGCTAATCGCCCTTTGACCCTTTGCGATTCACCCG
Organism: Marivita sp.; assembly: GCF_020055635.1. GTDB lineage: Bacteria > Pseudomonadota > Alphaproteobacteria > Rhodobacterales > Rhodobacteraceae > Marivita. The sequence goes on from NZ_JAIPUT010000061.1 coordinate 6,329, forward strand.
CCCCAAATAAAAGGGGCGCGTCAAACCGCGCCGGTGGAGCGGTCTATAAAAGGAGTCGGAACCGGGATCAAGGGCTTTTGGTCAGGGAAAAAATCAGTCTATGTTGGTTTATACGGAGAGCCCATGCCAGACGTCGCATATCATCTTGTTCAACCCGAAGCCCACACATCGCGGGTGGTGTTCGCGTCGCCGCATTCCGGGCGCGACTACAGCTGGAATTTCCTGCGCTACACGGCTCTTGACGAACTGACCATCCGGTCGTCCGAAGATGCGTTTGTCGACCGCTTGTTCGACTGTGCGCCGCAATTCGGCGCGCCTTTCCTCAGGGCCGGCGCGCCGCGGGCGTTCATCGATCTCAACCGGTCGTCCGAGGAACTGGACCCCGCGCTGATCGAAGGCGTGCGGCGGCAGACCCACAATCCGCGTGTCGCCTCGGGGCTGGGCGTCGTGCCGCGTGTCGTGGCGAACGGACGCCCGATCTACCAGGGCAAGCTGACCCTGGCCGAGGCAGAACGCCGCATCGCGCAATTCTGGCATCCTTATCATGCGCAGCTGCGCAAGCTGATGAACACGGCCCATGACCGGTTCGGCGAAGCGATTCTGATCGATTGCCATTCGATGCCGCGCGAGGCGCTTGATGGCGTCGCCAAGGCATCGTCGCGGCGGCCGCAGATCGTGTTGGGGGACCGGTTCGGCGCCTCGGCAAGCCAGACCGTGGTCGACCAGATCGAAGCGGCCTTCGCCGATGCGGGGCTTGTCGTGGCGCGCAACACGCCATTCGCCGGGGCCTATATCACGCAGGCCTACGGGCGGCCGTCCAGAGGCCAGCACGCTGTTCAGATCGAGATCGACCGGTCGCTCTACATGAACGAGCGCGACGTGCGGCCAAACGCGAATTTCCACAATTTCCGCAAGCTGCTGCGCAGCATCATCGCCGAGATCGCCGCCACCGGTCAGGCCGATGACATGCCGCTGGCCGCCGAATAGCGCTCAGTCGAAGAGCTGCTTCAGCTTGGTCCTGAGCGCCCCGTCCTCGGGGATCGCCAGGCGCACCGGCACCGTCAGCACCTTCATCCGGTAGCTTTGCGGCAGGCGCACCGCGTCCTTTTCGGTCGTGACCAGCTGCGCCCCGGCCGCCTGCGCGTCCTTTTCAAGCCGGGTGAGCAAGGCCGGTGTCAGCGCCTGGTGGTCGTCAAGCGCGCGGGTTTCCACTAGATCGACTCCGAGCTCGTTCAGCGTGTGGAAGAACTTGGCGGGATGGCCGATCCCGGCAAAGGCGAGGCAGCGCACGCCTTCCCAGTCCATGCCGGTTTGCAGCGGCGCCAGGTGGCCGGTGACGTGCGGCAGCGAAATCTGCGCGCCCCACGTCGTCGCGAACTGTCCCTGCGCGGCCTCGGGTCCGATGGACAGGACAAGATCGGCGCGCGCCATCGCCGCCCCGACCGGTTCGCGCAACGGTCCCGCCGGGATGCACCGCCCGTTGCCGAAGCCCCGCGTCGCGTCCACCACGATCAGCGAAAGATCCTTGTGCAGGCTCGGGTTCTGCAACCCGTCATCCAGCAGGATGACCTCTGCACCCTCCTGCACAGCCGCTCTTGCCCCGGCGGCGCGGTCCTTGGCGACCCAGACCGGACCGAAGGCTGCAAGCAGCAAGGGCTCGTCGCCCACCTCCTGCGCCGAATGGGCGCGCGGATCGACCCGGACCGGACCGGTCATCGACCCGCCATGGCCGCGCGACACGACATGCGCTGCCTTTCCCATCTGGTCGAGCATCTGCATCAGGAAAATGACGGTCGGCGTCTTGCCTGTCCCGCCCGCGTTGACATTGCCGACACAGATCACCGGAACCCCGGCCCGAAATGCGGTGCCGCGGCGCAGGCGACGCGCGGTCAGCGCGGCGTAGACCGCTCCCAGGGGGGCCAGCAGCCGGGCCCGCAGCCCGGGCGCGTCCGGCGGCGCGTCCCAGAACAATGGCGGCCTCATCGGGGAGCCTCCATTGCGTCGAGCCATTCATTGACCTGGTCGAGGATCAGGTCTGCGGTTTCCGCCCCCGCAGACACCACGGTCCACCCGGCATGGGCCATTGCGGCGGCCCGGTCGGGCGCGATCAGATGCGAGACAGCGGCGCTGAGCGATTCCATGTCTTTCACGATACGCGCCGCACCGGCTGCCACAAGGCGGGAATATTCGTCCAGATGCCGCCCGACATTGGGGCCGTACAGGATGGCCGATCCCAGCGCGGCAGCCATCATCGGAGAATGACCTCCCGTCTTGCCCGCCAGCGATCCACCCAGAAAACACAAGGGCGCCAGTCGATACCAGAGGCCCAGTTCGCCGTCGTCCCCCGCCAGAAGAACCTGCGTGTTCTCATCCGGCATGTCGCCATGCTCCCAACGGGCGAGGCGAAGACCCACTTCCTGGCACTGCTCGGCCAGGAACGGTTCGTCATCGGGATCGGACGGCACGATCACAAGCAGCAACCGGTGCGCGAGCCGGGCTGCTCGCCGGTGGGCGCGCAGGATGGCGTCGGCCTCGTCGCGATGGATGTTCGCCCCGAGCCAGACCGGACGTCCGGCCAGCAGCGCGGTCAGCTCCTCGTGCAGCCCGTCATGGCTGGACAGCGGGAAGATCTCGGGCTCGAGTGGCGAGGCGACCTCGACCCGGTTGTCGGGCACGCCGAGACGGCGCAGGCGCGTTGCGGCCGTCTGATCCTGGGCGAGAATGCTGTGGAACAGGCCAAGCGCGCCTGCCGAGGCGTCGGGCAGAAACCGCTTTGACGGTTGCCGCCACGGGGCGTCGGCGGCATCGACCAGCAGCAGATGTGTGCCGCGCTTTGCAGCCTCGTGAATGAGCGCGGGGCGCAGGCCATTGCCGGCCCAGACCATCATGTCAGGCTGCCAGTGGTCGAGAAACCGATGAATGTCGCCGAGCGCTTCGTTGGGCGGCGCGGCGACAACATGATCGTCAAGCAGGAACCCCTCGGATTGCGCCGCGTCGCAGGTCAGCAACAGCGAGAAATCGGACCGCTGGTTGCGCAACCTCTGCAGCAACGTCAGAAGCGTTTCCAGGCGCGTCCGGGTGTCGCTGTGCAGGCACAGCAGGGGCCCCTTGGGGCGATCCGGCCAGGGCGGCGCGTCGGCGGCAGGGCGATCATTGCCCCGTGCCAGCGCCAGATACGCGGTCAGACTGAACGGCCTGCGCGCCAAATGGTCAGTCCTGCGCCTCGGGGTTGGACGTGCTCGCATCGATCAGCGTCTGCAAATCCCCTACGAAATAGCGCATATGCGCGTTGTCCACCGTCCGCTGCGCTTCGGTTTTCCAGGCTTCCAGGGCAGATTGGCGGTCGCGAAATATGCCGACGACATGGATGTCATCGGGGTTCTTGAATTCGTTTCCCGAGGGGTCGACCAGTTCTCCGCCAAAGACGATGTGCAGGTGCTGGGACATGGGGTGTTCCTTCCTTGCTGCGGTGCAGCCAACCTAAGTGGCTCGGATCGCGGGTCAAGCCGATTACGGCAGCCTTTGCGAGATCAGCGCCTTGATCGCGCGGGCGTGTTCAGCCGTGGCGCCGCACACGTCTCCGGTCAGCGCGGTCGCGCGCTCCATCAGCGCATCGGCCTCTGTCACTTCGTCGATCAGCCCCCAGGTCAGGGCCTCCTGCGTGAGGATTTTCTGTCCCGCCATCAGAATCAACTTGGCGCGGGACGGGCCCACAAGCGCCGCGAGCCGAGCCGGATCGGAGGGCTGCGGCAGGAAGCCCAGCTTCATCACCGGGTAGAACACCTTGGTGCCGGGCACGGCGATGCGCAAATCGCAGGCGAGAACCATCCCCATCGCGCCGCCGGCCACCGTGCCGTTGAGCGCGGCAATGGTCAGGCCGGGATGCCGCGCGATGGCCCCCGACAGCCGTTCCCATAGCGGGCTGGTCGCCAGACCGGCCTTGGCCGCCTCGAGGTCGGCCCCGGCGGAAAACACCTTGCCCACGCCCGTGAGGATCACCGCGCGACAGGTGCGGGCGTCCTCGACGCCCTGGCACAGCGCATCCAGCATGTCGGCAGTCAGCGAATTGGCCTTGTCCGGACGGTTGATCGTCAGGACGCACAGCGTGCCGTCATTGTGAATCTCGATCACGTCAGGCCCACCTTCTGGCGGATGGCTTCGTCGCGCAGCGAGATTTCCTCGCCCAGATAGGCGTCGGCCTCGGGTCCGCACATCCACAACAGCGTGCGGGCGGGCCAGTCGGCCGGAATGTGGTCGGACCAGTCAAGCTGGCTGACCGGGTTGATGCCGCTGGCCTTGATCTCGCGTTGCATCTGGGTGGCCACGGTGCCGGGCGACAGGCCCATGGCGCGGATGCCTTTTTCCGCCATCTCCTTGTGCAGGCACATGGTCAGCATCGCCGCCCCGGCCTTGGACGCGCAATAATGCGACCAGGCCTCGACCGGCCCGTGCGCCGCGCCCGAACTGACGGTCAGGATCGTGCCGCCGCCGGCGCGCTCCATCACCGGGAGGGCGGCGCGCATGCCGTGGAAGACACCCTTGAGGTTGATGTCGATGACCTGGCCCCAGCCGTCGGGATCGGCCTCGTCCATGCGGGCGATGGGTTCGATCACGCCGGCGTTGTTGATCAGGATATCGAGGCCCCCGAATGCGGTGACACAGTTTTCGACGGCCTGCGCGACCTCCCAGTAACGGCTGATGTCGCAGGGGATCGCCACGGCGCTCTTGCCGATTTCTCCGGCGAGATCGGCAATGCTGTCGGCGCTGCGGGCCAGAAGCGCGACATTCGCCCCGGCCTTGGCAAGAACCCGCGCAGCCTCGGCGCCGATGCCGCGGCTTGCGCCGGTGATCAGCGCGGTCTTTCCGGTCAGATCGGTCATGGAGGGCCCTCCTTCTGTTCACAGCACTGCTACTTCGGACTTTCCCCGAGGTCCACCCACTTGACCCTGTCGGGCAGGCGTCCGAAGCTGCAATCGGGAATTTGACCAAAGGATACCGCCATGCCGCGCCTTTTACGCCTGTCCACCTGCTCCGTGTTTGCCCTTGGCATCGCGTCCGGCCCCGCCTTCGCCGACCTGACGGCCCAGCAGGTCTGGGACGGCCTGAACTCGGCGATGCAGGGCTTCGGCTATTCCGTCAGCGCGACCGAGACCGCCGCCGCCGACGGGCTTGATGTGACCGATGTCGTGATGCGGGTCACGGACCCCGAGGAAAACAGCACCGTTTCGGTGCAGATGGAGGCGATCGACCTTGTCGAAAACGACGACGGGTCGGTATCGATGGTCTTCCCGCGCTCCATGCCGATCCGGATCGAGGCCGCGCCCGAAGACGAGGATGCGGTGAACATGACGCTCGACTACGCCAATGACGGGCTCGAGATCGTGGTCTCGGGCGACCCCGGGGCGATGACCTACCGCTACAGCGCCAACCAGCTTGCGGTTTCCCTGACCGAACTGATCGTCAACGGAGAGGAGCTTGGCCGCGAGGCCGCGCGGTTCGACTTCGTGCTGGACGACGTGTCGGGCAGCACGACCACCGAAACCTCGGACGGCACCACGATTACCCAGGACGTCCAGACGCGCGCGGCCAGCTACGACCTTGCGTTCAATGACCCCGAAAGCGAGGACGCGGCGCTGTTGTCGGGCTCGATGCAGGCGCTGTCGGTCGCGAGCGCGGCCACCTTGCCCGAAGGCTTCGACCCGTCGGACGCGCAAAGCCTGATGTCCGGGGGATTCTCGGCCAGCGGGACATTGGGATACGAGGACGGCCAGTCCCAGTTCGCGGCCACCGACGACAGCGGCACCACCTCGGGCACGACACGGACAGGCGCGGTTCAGCTCGAATTCGACATGGACACCACCGCGGTGCGTTACGACGTGTCGGCCACCGACCAGGCCGTCACGCTGTCGGGGCCGGACATGCCGGTGCCGGTGGATGTCAGCATGGCAGAATCGTCCTTCAACATCAGGCTGCCGATCGCCGAATCCGAGACCCCGCAGGACATGGCGTTCGGATTGAACCTGCGCGGGTTCGAAATGTCGGACCTGCTCTGGAACATCTTCGATCCCGGTGCCGCCCTGCCGAGGGATCCGGCGACCATCGCGCTTGACCTGACCGGCAAGGTGACACCCTCGGTCAACCTCTTCGATCCGACGGCAATGGCCCGCATCGAAGCGACCGGACAGCCGCCCGGAGAGCTCAATTCGCTGACCCTGAACGATCTGACGGTCGAGGCCGCCGGGGCAAAGCTGGAAGGCAGCGGGTCCTTCACCTTCGACAATGACGACCTTCAGACCTTTGGCGGCTTCCCGCGCCCGACGGGCAACGTGGATCTGACCATCAACGGGGCCAACACGCTGATCGACAAGCTGATCGGGATGGGTTTGCTGACCTCCGAAGACGCCATGGGCGCGCGGATGATGATGAGCATGTTCGCCGTGCCGGGCGAGGGGGCGGACAGCCTGAAATCGTCGCTCACGATCAACGAGCAGGGGCATGTCCTTGCAAACGGGATGCGGATCCAGTGACAGCGCCGGGTGGGGCCTGTCCCCGCCCGGTCCTATCAGGCCATCAGGTCCGGCAGTTCGCCGTTCAGGCCCGCCGCCTCGCGGATGAAAGCCCGCCGCGCACCCGGGATCGCGTTGATCGCCGCCATGCCAAGGTCGCGGCCCGCGCGCAGGATAGGGTTGTCGTTTGAAAACAGTCGGTTGAACAGGTCAGTCGCGGTCAGCAGGGTGGCGGTGTCGAACCGCCGCCATTGCTCGTACCGCGCCAGCACCTGCGGGCTGGCGAAATCCTCGCCCCGCCGCACCGCGTGACCGATCACATGCGCGAGCGCCGCGACATCGCGCAGCCCGGCGTTGAGCCCTTGCCCCGCAATCGGGTGCATCCCGTGTGCGGCGTCGCCCACCAGCGCCAGCCGATCCGCGATGAACCGGTTCGCCACGGTCAGGCCGAGCGGGTAGGTGAACCGCTCTCCGGCCAGTGAAATCTTGCCCAGGAAATCGCCGAAACGCGGGCGCAGCACTGCGAGGTAGTCCTCCTCGGACAAGGCACTGATCTCTTCGGCCAGCCCCTTGCGCTCGCTCCAGACGATCGACGACCGGTTGCCGGTCAGCGGCAGGATCGCCAGCGGCCCGGCCGGCATGAAAAGCTGATGCGCCACGCCGCCATGCGGTTTTTCATGCGCAATCGCACAGACCAGCGCGGTTTGCGGGTAATCCCACGCGGTGCGCCGGATGCCCGCGCGCTGACCGGTGCCGCTTTGCCGGCCATCCGCCCCGACGATCAGCTTGCCGCCAAGCACCTCGCCCGATGCCAAGGTCACAGACGCGCCCGAGGCGCTCACCGCCTGATCCACAACCGTTTCACCCGCCAGATGCGTGATCGACGGTTCCGCCGCCATCGCCTCCAGCAAGGCGCGCCGCAGATAGCGGTCTTCGAGCATGTGGCCCATCGGGCCTTCCTCGATCTCGGCGCTGTTGAAATGCAGGCCAAGGAACGCCTCGGCATCCCCCGCGCGCCCGTCGCTGACCTTGATCTCGTGCATGGGCTGGGCATTTGCCTTCAACCCGTCCCAAAGCCCCAGCGCAATCAGCATCCGCACCGAGGCCAGCGCCAGCGCATAGGACCGCCCGTCGAAATTGTCGCTGCGCCGGGCGCCTTCCGGGCGGGCGTCGATGACGGTGCTGCTGAGACCCGCCTTGGCGGCGGCAAGGGCCAGCGTCGGACCGTTCAGGCCGCCGCCGACGATCAGGATATCTGAGGATGTGTTCATGTTGCGAAATATGGAAGCCCTGGCGGGATTGTCCATGCGCTTCTGTGCCGCTACCGTCGCGCCGAACGACAGGGCAGGGGAGACGACACATGAGCGCATGGCAGGGCATGACAGCCGCCGATCTGGGACGCGGCATTGACAGGGGCGAGGTCGATCCGGTCGATCTGACCCAGACCTTCCTCGATGCCATCGACGCGCATGAACACCGGGATCGCATCTATGCCCGCCTGACCCCCGACCGCGCCCTCGCCGAAGCCGGCGCCGCGCAGGAACGGGCGCGGCTGAAACTCCGCCGCTCGCCTCTGGACGGCGTGCCGATCAGCTGGAAAGACCTGTTCGACACGGCGGGCGTGGTCACCGAAGCCGGATCGAAACTGCTCGAAGGGCGCATTCCCGACGACGATGCCGAGGTGCTGCAAGCCGCCACGCATCAGGGCCTGGTCTGCCTGGGCAAGACCCATCTCAGCGAACTGGCGTTTTCCGGCCTTGGTCTGAACCCCAAGACCGCGACCGCGCCCAACTTTCACAACCCCGACAACGCACCTGGCGGGTCGTCCTCGGGGGCTGCGACATCGGTCGCCTTCGGGCTGGCACCGGCGGCCATCGGGTCGGATACTGGCGGGTCGGTGCGGGTGCCGGCGGCGTGGAACGACCTTGTGGGCCTCAAGACAACCTCCGGCGTGCTCAGCCTCAAGGGGGCGGTGCCGCTGGCGGCAAAATTCGACACGGTTGGTCCGTTGTGCAAATCGGTCGAGGATGCGGCGCTGCTCTTTGCGGTGATGAAAGGCGAACCCGCAATCGACCTTTCGCCCGCGTCGCTGCGCGGCACGCGCCTTGCCGTGTTGACCACTGTCGCTCTGGACGACCTGCGCGATGCGCCGCGCAAAAGCTTCGATCATGCGGTGCAGCGGTTCCGCGAGGCCGGGGCCGAGATCGTGGAGGTCGCGGTGCCCGAGGTTGCAGAGGTGATCACGCTGGCCCCGATTCTCTACAGCTCCGAAGCCTATGGCACCTGGAAAGACGTGATCGAGGCCAATCCGGAGGCGATGTTCGCCGAGATCCTCGCGCGGTTCCGATCCGGCAGGGATTTCTCCGCCGCCGATTACGTGGCCGCCTGGCACAAGCTGGACCGGTATCGCGCGGCCTATCTTCAGGCGACCGCCGGATTCGATGCGGTGCTGTGCCCGACCTGCCCGATCACCCCGCCAAATGTAGAGCGGTTGATGACCGATAGTGACTATTATGTCACGGAAAACCTGCTCACACTGCGCAACACACGGATCGGCAACATGATGGGCCTGTGCGCGCTGACGCTGCCGACGGGCATTCCGGCCTCCGGCGTGTCGCTGATGGCGGCGCCACGCGACGAACGGCGGCTGTTGCGGCTGGGGCTCGCGGCCGAAGCGGCACTGGCCTGAAGATTGGCCTTAAAGCCACAACGCTCTGATCTTCACGCTGTTTTTCTGGACGCGCTGCCACCGGCTATGTAATTTGACCCCAAAGAGGGCGCGAACGACCCTTGATCTGAGGCAGTATTGGCATGTTTCCCGAGCGGTTCTCGAACCTTCCGGCTTATGCGTTTCCGCGTCTGCGCGCCCTGTTGGACGTGCATGAACCGGGTGGGCCGGTGATTCACATGTCGATCGGAGAGCCGAAACACGCGTTTCCGGCGTGGATTTCGGATATCCTTGCGCAGAACATGGCCGGGTTTAACAAATACCCGCCGAACGAAGGCACCGCCGAATTGCGCGGCGCGATCCGCGACTGGGTGCAGCGGCGCTATGGCGTGGGCGTTGATGCCGACACGCAGGTCATGACGCTGAACGGCACCCGCGAGGGGCTTTACAACGCCGGCATGGCGCTTTGCCCCGAGACCAAGAATGGCGCGCAACCGGTCGTGCTGATGCCCAACCCGTTCTATCAGGTCTACCTGATCTCGGCGATTTCGGTCGCGGCAGAGCCGGTCTTCGTGAACGCCACCGAGGCGACGGGCCATCTGCCGGATTTCGACGGCCTGTCCGAAGACGTTCTGAACCGCACCGCGCTGGCCTATATCTGTTCGCCCGCCAACCCGCAGGGTGCCGTGGCCGACCGCGCCTACTGGGAACGGCTGATCGGCCTTGCCGAAAAGCACGATTTCCAGATCATCGCCGATGAATGCTACTCCGAGATCTACCGCGACATGCCCCCAGTGGGCGCATTGCAGGTGGCGCATGAGATCGGCGCCGACCCCGAGCGCGTGCTGATCTTTCATTCGCTGTCCAAGCGGTCGAACCTGCCGGGCCTGCGGGCGGGCTTCGTGGCCGGTGGCCCCGAATCGATCCGGCGTCTTCAGCAGTTGCGCAACTATTCCGGCGCGCCATTGCCCCTGCCGCTTCAGGCGGTGGCCGAGGCGGTCTGGCAGGACGAGGCGCATGTCGCGGATAACCGCGCGCTCTATGCCGAGAAATACGCCCTCGCCGACCGTATCCTGGGCAATGTGCCCGGCTACCGGTCGCCACAGGCGGGGTTTTTCCTGTGGCTGCCGGTCGAGGATGGCGAAGCGGCGGCGGTGAAGCTCTGGCGCGAAACCGGCGTCCGGGTGTTGCCCGGTGCATACCTGTCGCGCGACACCGAGGCCGGAAACCCCGGCCAAGGCTATATCCGGGTCGCCATGGTGGCCCCGAAAGACGAAACAGAACGCGGCCTGACGCAGATCAGGGACTGCCTTTACGGCGGTGAAGACCAATAAAGAGGCGAACGATGGCATATCAGGCGCGGGGGCGTGACCCCCTATTCGACAGCAACATGCAGGCTGCGATCGAGAAGCGTGGCAAGGAACTGGGTGGCTTTGTGCTCATGGCGCTGGGCGCGATGGCGGCTGCGCTGGTCTGGTCCTACGCGCCGCAGGACCCAAGCTGGCTGTCCGCCACCGATGCGCCGGTGCAGAACTGGCTGGGGCGTCCGGGGGCCTCGATTGCCGCGCCGCTGTTCATGATCGTCGGCTGGGCAAGCTGGGGCGTTGCGCTTGTCCTTCTGGTCTGGGGCGCGCGCTTTGCCCTGCACAAGGGGGAAGACCGCGCCATCACCTGCCTGATCTTCGCACCGATCTGGATCGCTCTGGCAGCTGTCTATGCCGCTGGCGTGCCGGAAACCGAGGCCTGGACCCACAGTTTCGGGCTGGGCGGGCTTTTTGGCGACATGATGATGGGGTCGATCCTGACGATCCTGCCGCTGGGCACCACCTTCGGTCTCAAGCTGGTGATGTTGCTTCTGGGCGGGTTGGTCATCGCGATGGGCGCCTTTGTTCTGGGCTTCACGAAACCCGAACTGGCGCGGATCGCGCGTTTCCTCGTGGTCGGCGTGATCATGGTCTACGCCACTTTGCTGGCGGCGCTGGGCAAAGGCGCGACCGGGGCAATCGGGGCTGCGCGCCAGATGCAGGCCAGGACGGCCGAACGCCGCGCCCTGCGCGCCCAGGAAGAGGCCGAGGCCGCCGAATGGGCCGCGGCGCAGGCAAGCATCCCGGATGAGCCGCGCGTGACCCGCGTCGCGCCGAAATCGCCGTCCGCGCTGCATGCAGAAGACAGCCTGGGCCGTGCGGACCCGGCCCCGGCGCAGAAAACCGGCTTCCTGTCGAAGATGCCCTCGCTCATCCGTCGGGCCGATCCGGAACCCGAACTGATCGAGACCTGGCCATCGGGAGACGTGCCCGAGACCCTGCCGGGTGATGACCGTGTTCGCGCCAAGATCGCCGACGCGATCAAGACCCGCGTGCGTCAGAACCCCGCCGTGATGTCCGCCATCGCAGCCCCGCTGACCAAGGGACGCGGGCGCGGCCCCGATCCGCTGATCTTCAAGCCCTCCGATGGCTTGCCGCCCGAACCGCCCGTCACCGCGCGCGCCGCGCCGCAGATGCGGGCCGAACCTCCGGTGACAGCCCCGAAGCCGACCTCCCGTCAGGTGCCGCCGCTGCCGGACATGCCCGATGAGCCCGAAGAGAACATTTTCGAGGACATGTCCGACTGGGACGATTACAGCGACGAACCGCAGGCGGCCTACACGCCTGTCCCGCAAGCCCCCGTGCCGCAGCCCGAGGCCAAAAAGGTGGTCCAGCAACCCCAGCGCAAGCCGGTCCAGCCTTCGAAGCGCGCGCAGGAGGAAGCCCAGCCCCGCCTGCAATTCGAAGACAAGGAGATCGATTACGACCTGCCGCCGCTTGGCCTGTTGATGGATCCGGCCACCATCGAACGTCACCATCTGAGCGACGAGGCGCTTGAAGAAAACGCCCGCATGCTCGAAGCGGTGCTGGACGATTACGGTGTCAAGGGCGAGATCGTGTCGGTCCGCCCCGGTCCCGTTGTCACGATGTACGAGCTCGAACCCGCGCCGGGCCTCAAGGCGTCCCGCGTGATCGGGCTGGCCGATGACATCGCGCGCTCGATGTCCGCGCTCTCTGCCCGTGTCTCCACCGTGCCCGGCCGCAGCGTGATCGGCATCGAACTTCCGAACGAAAAGCGCGAGATGGTCAGCTTCCGCGAGATCCTCTCGACCCGCGACTATGGCGACGGCAACCACAAGCTGCCGCTGGCGCTGGGCAAGGACATCGGCGGAGACGCGATGGTCGCCAACCTCGCCAAGATGCCCCACCTGCTGATTGCCGGGACCACCGGCTCCGGGAAATCCGTGGCAATCAACACGATGATCCTGTCGCTGCTCTACAAGCTGACGCCCGCCGATCTGCGGCTGGTGATGATCGACCCCAAGATGCTCGAACTGTCGGTCTATGACGGCATCCCGCACCTTCTGTCGCCGGTTGTGACCGACCCGAAAAAGGCGGTTGTCGCGCTGAAATGGGTCGTCGGTGAAATGGAGGACCGCTACCGCAAGATGTCCAAGATGGGCGTCCGCAACATCGACGGCTACAACAGCCGCGTCGCCGACGCGCTGAGCAAGAACCAGATGTTCGAACGCACCGTCCAGACCGGCTTTGACGACGAAACCGGCGAACCGATCTTCGAGACCGAGGAAATCCAGCCCGTCAAGATGCCCTATATCGTCGTCATCGTCGACGAGATGGCAGATCTGATGATGGTCGCGGGCAAGGAGATCGAGGCCTGCATCCAGCGCCTTGCGCAGATGGCGCGGGCGAGCGGAATCCATCTCATCATGGCGACGCAGCGTCCGTCCGTCGATGTCATCACCGGCACGATCAAGGCCAACTTCCCGACGCGGATCAGCTTTCAGGTCACGTCGAAGATCGACAGCCGCACGATCCTTGGCGAAATGGGCGCGGAACAGCTCTTGGGGCAGGGCGACATGCTCTACATGGCCGGTGGCGCCAAGATCACCCGCTGCCACGGCCCCTTCGTGTCCGACGAGGAGGTCGAGGAAATCGTCACCCATCTCAAGGCGTTCGGCCCACCCGAATATGTCGGTGGCGTGGTTCAAGGCCCGGAGGACGACAAGGCCGACAACATCGACGCGGTGCTGGGCCTCAACACCGGCGGCAACACCGACAGCGAAGACGCGCTTTACGATCAGGCCGTGGGCATCGTGGTCCGCGACCGCAAATGCTCGACCTCCTACATCCAGCGCAAGCTGGCGATCGGCTACAACAAGGCCGCGCGGCTGGTCGAGCAGATGGAAGACGAAGGCGTCGTGTCGGCGGCCAACCACGTCGGCAAACGCGAGATCCTGGTCCCCGAACAGTAAGGACCTGCCAATCCGGTCACAAAAACGGGTGCTGCTATCGCATAACGGCGCCTGTTTCTCCATATAGGGTCCAAGAGTTCCGAGCAGACAGGACCAAAGACCCCATGCGACTTCGATTCCTTG
>NZ_JAIPUT010000062.1 GCF_020055635.1 Marivita sp.
GTCTGATGCGGTGCGAATATTACCGCTCCGCGGTGGGCAACTTCGCAAAGCGGATGATCCCGCCGGATTTCCCAGCCTCGACCGAAAGGCGACCGGTTCCCGCGCTCCATCATTTCCGATGAGGTCTGGACGTGTCACCGCTTTGCGCTCCGAACGTCTCGCGTCATGTCGGGGCCTCGGCTTCGAGGTTGAAGAGGATCGCGCCGCCCTCGACGGCATCACCCGCGGCGCAGAGCACCTCGGACACCGTGCCGGAACGCGGGGCGACAAGCGAGGTTTCCATTTTCATCGCCTCCATTACGCCCAGCCGCGCGCCTTGAGCCACCTGATCGCCGACCGCGACGTCCAGCGCAATGACCGTTCCGGTCATGGGCGCCACCACGCTGTCGCTGGAATCGACCAGCGCGGCGCTGCCTGACCGGGCGTCGGGGAGCAGGAATTCACACGCGACTCCCCCGGTCAAGACAGAGATCAGACGCGCGGTGCCGCGGTGGGCGCGGCGCGCGGTCGCGTTGATCTGCGCATTCGTGGGACCTGTCCGGGCAGACATCCGGGCACCTTGGATGGCAAGGTCCTTAAGGGTGATGACGTTCGATCCGTCGCGATGCACGGTGATAGAGCCGTCTGGTTCCAATACTACCCGACACGGCAGCGGCGTTCCGTTTAGCATGAAATTTAGCTCTTGCGCCGCCTTGCCCCAGAGCCGCCAGCCCTGCCGCGGTGCCTGTGGGTCGAGACCGAGGGCTGCGATGGCGGCAAAGGCGACATGGGCATCGCTTGGCGGCGTTTCGGCGATCAGCGCGTCGAGGTCGCGTGCGATCAGGCCGGTATCGAAATGACCTGTGGCAAAGCCGACGTGATCGGTCAGTGCGGCGAGGAACTCGGCGTTGGTCGCCGTGCCCACCACATGCGTTTCGCGAAGCGCCTGATAGAGCGCCCGCCGAGACGAATTGCGATCGGCGTCATGGGTGATGATCTTGGCAATCATCGGATCGTAGAACGGGCTGATGGCATCCCCGCTGCGCACGCCGGTATCGTTACGGGCCGTGTCGCTAAACGACAGATGCTCCAGCATGCCGGTGGCAGGCAGGAAGCCGTTCGCAGGGTCTTCGGCATAAAGCCGCGCCTCGAAAGCGTGGCCGTTGATTGCGAGGTTCTCCTGTCGGAGCGGCAAGCGTTCGCCCGCGGCCACCCGGATCTGCCATTCAACCAGGTCGACGCCCGTGATCGCCTCGGTCACGGGATGTTCGACTTGCAGGCGGGTGTTCATCTCCATGAACCAGAACCCGTCCTCGCGCAGCGGGCCGGAGCCGTCGGCGATGAATTCGATGGTGCCGGCACCGGAATAGTCGATGGCCCGTGCGGCCATGACGGCGGCCTCGGTCATGGCGCTGCGCACGGCGTCGGACATGCCCGGTGCGGGTGCTTCCTCGATCACCTTCTGGTGGCGCCGCTGCAATGAGCAATCCCTCTCGAAAAGGTGCACGACCCCGCCGTAATTGTCGCCAAAGACCTGCACCTCGATATGGCGGGGTGCGGTGACGTATTTTTCGATCAGCACATGCGGGTCGCCGAAACTCGCCTGTCCTTCGCGTCGTGCCGATTGCAGCGCCTCGGCGAAGTCTTTAGGCGCATGGACCATGCGCATGCCCTTGCCACCGCCCCCGGCGCGAGCCTTGATGAGCACTGGATAGCCGATGCGATGTGCCTCTGCGGCCAGAAAATCCGGGTCCTGGCTCTTTCCCTGGTAGCCTGGCACAACCGGCACTCCGGCGGTGGCCATCAAATCCTTGGCGGCATCCTTCAGTCCCATGGCCCGAATGGCTTTCGAAGACGGACCGATGAAGGTCAGACCTGCAGACTCGACCGCGTCGACAAAATCCGGGTTCTCGGACAGAAAGCCATAGCCGGGATGTATAGCCTGCGCACCTGTTGCCTTTGCCGCTTCAATGATGCGGCCGGCCACCAGATAGCTCTCGGAGACCGGCGACGGGCCGATCTGAATGGCTTCGTCGGCCAAGGACACATGCAGCGCCTTTTCGTCCGCGTCGGAATAGACTGCCACTGTTGCAATCCCCATTCGGCGCGCGGTGCGAATAACACGCACTGCGATCTCGCCCCGATTGGCGATCAGTATCTTTGAGAAGGTCTTGGTCATCATCACATCCTGAAAAGGCCGAATTTCGTGTCTGCGACGGGTGCATTCAGTGCCGCACGAAGTGACAGCGCAACGACATCGCGCGTCTTCCGCGGGTCGATTATCCCGTCGTCCCAAAGCCGGGCAGACCCGTAGATCGGCTTGGATTGCTCCTCGAACATGTCCAGCGTAGGTTGCTTGAAGGCGGCTTCTTCTTCGGCCGACCAAGCGCCCCCCTTTGCTTCGATGGCCGCGCGGCGCACATCCGCCAGCACGCCCGAGGCCTGCACTCCTCCCATCACCGCGATCCGCGCATTGGGCCACATCCAAACGAACCTGGGACCAAAGGCGCGCCCGCACATTCCGTAATTGCCTGCCCCATAGGAGCCACCGACAATGACGGTGATCTTGGGAACCGAAGCGGTAGACACCGCCGTGACAAGCTTGGCGCCATCTTTTGCGATACCGCCCGCTTCGTATTTCGAGCCAACCATGAAACCGGTAATGTTCTGGAGGAACAGCAGCGGTATCTTGCGCTGACAGCACAGTTCGATGAAATGCGCGCCCTTGGTCGAGCTTTCCGAGAACAGCACTCCGTTGTTGGCAATGATTCCGACCGGCACCCCGTCGATATGGGCAAAGCCGGTGACCAGCGTCGTGCCGTAGCGCGGTTTGAACTCGGCAAAGTCGGAGCCATCCACTAGCCGCGCGATCAACTCGCGCGCGTCGTAAGGCGTTTTGTCATTGGCCGGAACGATGCCCATGACGTCTTCGGGCGGCAATAGCGGTTCTTTCGGCTCCTTGAAATCGACACTGGGACGCGGTGCCGGCCCAAGATGGCTCACGATCTCGCGCGCCAAGGCCAGCGCATGCCGGTCATCGTCAGCCAGGTAATCCGCTACGCCAGACAGACGCGTATGCGTATCGCCGCCGCCAAGCGTTTCGGCATCGACGATCTCTCCAGTCGCCACCTTGACCAGTGGCGGGCCAGCGAGGAAAATGGTCCCCTGCTCGCGCACGATGATTGTCTGGTCGCTCATGGCGGGAACATACGCACCGCCGGCAGTACAGGAGCCCATCACGACCGCGATCTGGGCAATCCCCTTTGCCGACATTCGCGCTTGGTTGAAGAAGATCCGTCCAAAATGGTCCCGGTCCGGAAAGACCTCGTCCTGGTTGTTCAGGTTCGCCCCGCCGCTATCTACCAGATAGATACATGGGAGGTGATTTTCCTCGGCAATCTCCTGAGCGCGCAGGTGTTTTTTCACCGTCAACGGAAAGTAGGTGCCACCTTTGACTGTGGCGTCGTTGCAAAGGATCATGCAGTCGCGCCCTTCGACCCGCCCAATTCCGGCGATCGCGCCAGCTGAGGGAACCTCGTTTCCGTACATGTCCGACGCGGCAAACAACCCAACTTCCAAAAATGGCGAACCAGGGTCCAGGAGAGTGGCGATCCGGTCACGCGGCAGGAGCTTTCCGCGCGAAACATGGCGGGTTCGCGAAGCTTCCGACCCGCCTTGCATGATCCGGAAGGCCCGTTCCGCCAATTCGGCGTATTGCGCCTGCATTGCCGCGGCGTTTTCAGCGAATCCCGGAGAGTTGGGACCAAGGCTGCTTTGCAAAATGCTCATGTTTACGTTTTTCTCCGTTGTTGGCGCGCGCACCTTCCCTGTCCCCTTCAGGCAGGGACGAGTTCATAGTTGAACAGGGAGCCGGCGCGTCAGCGCGTCATGAGGTCAGGCAGAAACAAGGTGATCTGCGGGAACGACAGCAGCAGGATCAAAACCAGGATTTCAATGCAGAGGAAGGGCAGTATCCCGCGAAAGATCGTACCGAGCGGAACGCGGGTCTGTGCTGCTGCGACATACACGTTCAGCCCAAGTGGCGGAGTAAGAAGGCCGATCTCGACCGTCTTGGTCACGACAATGCCGAACCACACCGGATCATAACCCAGCGCCATGGCCGTGGGAAAAGCCAGCGGCATGGCCAGTGACAGGATCGCAAGCTGGTCCATGAACATCCCCATCACAAGCAAGATCAGGATGATGATCATCATGATGACTTCGCGTCGCATGTCCGTTGTCGCAACGAACTCCAGCATCGCGTGGGTGATACGGGTAAAGGCAAGATAATTCGAAAAGATCGCCGAGCAGGCAATGATCGCCACGATCATGACCGTGGCCCGTATCGCACCGCTGATCGATTTGTTGAACTGCACGAAACTCAACGTGCGCTGCATCAGGACAATGATCAGGGAGCCCATGACACCGAGCGCCGCCGCTTCCGATGGCGATGCGATACCGCCATAGATCGCACCGATCACCGCGATCATCAGCAACACCATCGGAACGACGTGACGGCTTTGCTTGATGGCCTTTTTGAGCACAAAGGGTTCACCCTTGGGAGCTTGATCCGTGGTGTGGGCGATGACTTTGATGACCAAGGCAAGGCCGAATGCCGTCAATAGCCCCGGGATGATCCCGGCGATGAAGAGCTTGCCGATCGACGTCTCGGTCAACACTCCATAGACGACCAGTACAATGGAAGGTGGCACAACGACCGCGAGCGTGCCACCGACGCTGACCACGGCCGAGGCGAGCCGGTCGGAGTAATTGTGCGCGCGCATTTCGGGAAAGGCGGAGGCCGCCATCGCGGCCGTCGAAGCCGTCGAACTGCCAACCAGCGCCGCCAGAATGACCGATGCAGCCACCGTTGCCATGGCAAGGCCGCCCTTGACGTGTCCGATCCAGGCTTGGCAGGACAAGATCGCGCGGCGCGTCACGTCACCTGCAGTCAACAGTTCGGCCATGAGAATGAACAGCGGGATGGCAACCAGGATGAAGGACGCGGAGGTATCGAAGAAGGTTCGCTCCAATACCGCGAGAGCGGGGCGCGGTCCCAGTTGGGCGGCCAGGCCAAGCGTACCTGTAATTCCCATTGCAAAAGCAATTGGAACACGGAACGTCATGAGGACGGCCAA
Organism: Marivita sp.; assembly: GCF_020055635.1. GTDB lineage: Bacteria > Pseudomonadota > Alphaproteobacteria > Rhodobacterales > Rhodobacteraceae > Marivita. The sequence goes on from NZ_JAIPUT010000062.1 coordinate 5,118, forward strand.
GATTACGAGAATTGCAAAGAAAGTCAGCATCTGGGATCCGGACAGAATCTTGGGGAGAGGGCAGCCGCCGCGGTTTCGGCGACTGCCTCTGATTTTTCGAAGAGTACGCGTTCTATTGGCTGGTCAGGTCACGGTAGCTTTCGAGAACTTCTTGTGCCCGATCGTTGTTGATCCGTTCGACCCAATCCGTGCTGACAGCTTTTAGTTGTTCGGACACAGCGGCCAACTCTTCTTCGGAGAAGGTGTAGGTGTCGATGCCTTCAGCGGTCCATTCCCCAATGAGATCCGCCACGGAGTCGTCCTGTGCTTTCGCGACATGCAGGGCGGTCTCGCGACCAAGGCGTAGCATCTCGGACTGCACGTCTTCAGTCAGTCCTTCGAAAAGGTCGCTGCGGACCACCATGACAAAGCTGTATCCGCCAAAAGAGCCGTTTGTGGAAATGTGGCTGACCACTTCGTTCAGCTTGTAGCCGGGCACGGACGCCAGAGGGAAAAGGACAGCATCCAGACGACCCCGCTCAACGGCCGTGTACACTTCCGGACCGGGGATCGAGATGCCGACACCGCCGAGCGCACGCGCTGTCATGGCCTGCGTAGAGCCCGAAGTACGGATATCTTGCGCCTCCCAATCGGCGGGTTCCCCCAGCCGCGCCTTGGCCAGCACTTGATACGGCGGCAATACGAAACCGAAGATCGGGGTGACGCCGGTCGCAAGGATCTCTTCGCGCAGCGGGCCTTCGTCCAGCATCGCTTGCAACGCCTCCGTGCCCTGCTCTGCCGAGCCGTAGAATCCCGGCAGCGCAACCACCGAATTCAGCGGCAGAACATCTGCGTGATAGGGTGTGCCCAACAGCGCCGCATCGAGAATGCCGTTTGTCACGGCATCAAGCTGCGCCTTGGACTTGGCGGCCTGCTGCGACGGAAAATGCTGGAACGAGATTGCGCCGTCCGTCGCTTCTTCGACGGAGGCCATCCACTTGGTGGTGCCCTCAATCGACACGATATGGCTGGTCGACTGAAAATCGCCCAGTCTTAGCGTCTCGGCGTGAACATTCGTAGCTGCGAATGAGATAGCGGCTGTCATTGCCGCGACGAGTTTGGTCGATGTCTTCATGATGTTTCTCCTCCCATGGAAAAATTGTTATTCAGGTGGCTGCGACGGATCGCCCGATCAGCGCATCGTGCAGCAGCCGCAGAACCAGCACACCGCACCCCAAAGGAACAACGGCATAGGCCCACCCGAGCGGCCAATCGATCACCCCGTATTCCACATCCCCATGGGAAATGGCTTCGAGGGCAAATTTTCCGGACATGTACGTGACGGCTGCAAAGAATGCTGCCGGCAGCATCAGGCGCATCAGGGAAATCACGCGTCCAACCAGACCGGGCAGGTCCTTGGCCGTGAATTCCAGTGCAAGATGTCCACCGTCGCGGAACACCCGCGACAGAGAAAGTGTGGCGAGTGCCGGCATGAGAAACAGCTCCGTCAGTTCAAATTGAATCTGCACGGGCCGGTTCGCAAATAGGCGCAACAGAATATCCCCATTGATAAGCGCCGCGACTGCCACCAAGGCGAGGCACCCTGCGAGATGCAGGATGTCCTCCAATTTGCTCAGAAACTTATCAAGCATCGGCTCTCCTCCCTTGCCGTTGCGTCTGACGATCTCAGCGCTTGGGCAGCTCGATGATGGCCGAACCCATGGCCGACAATTCCCCATCCTGCTGTTCCGCACGTTGCTGGATTTCAAGCAGGTAACGGCCGTCTTCCTCGAACTTGCGGATGACGGAGCCGTGGATCAGGATGATGTCGCCCTCGGGATTGTGCCGGCGTACCTGGCACTTGGCCTGCCGTAGGAAGCCGTCATCGCCCATCCAGTTGGTGATCTGGTGCGTCAGCCAGGACGTCCGTTCAGGGCCATAGTCGTAGGCTCCGGGGGCGCCGACCTCGAGTGCAAATTCTTCTTCCCAGTGCACGCGTTCGGGGCAGTCGGGAATGCCGAACTTGTTCTTGGGTCCGGCGCTGGGGTGCTTCTGCTGAAGCTGCCACGCGAGCTTGTTGGCGCGGATGTAAAGACCGCCCCAACCTTGGGCATAGGCGATGAAGCCTGTGGCCGTCATCGGCCCCTTGACCATCGTCGGCAGGTCTTCCCCCTCGGTGACGTCGTCCCAATACCGGGTCTCGGCACCGCGAATTTTCTCCTGCTCGTAGTACTTGTAGTACTCTTGCAGTTCTTCTTCGGTCCAGACTTTGCGGCCCTTGGCCTTGGCCTCGGTGTACTTGGTGCCGTTCTCGCGCGCTTGATCACGGTCGGTGCGGAAGCACCAGCTGTCCGCGTCAGCAACCAGCTCGCCGGTGGCGGTGTCGTAAAAATCCACGTGATAAATCTGCTGCACGGCTTTCCCGGCAAAGCGGGTCTCATGCTCGATCAGATCCTTGAGCACAGCCTCGGTACGAAATTCCATATTGCGAGTAATGGTCTTGTGCCAGTTCCAGTTGGCGCCCGACCACATCGCATGCACACCCGGCAGACCGCCGACATAACCCGAGATGATGCGGTTCGTGGCGAACAGGAACGAGGGCAGCGCGATGACGTCGCCGTATTTCGTCGTCTTCGCATATTCCGGATCACACCACAGCGGGTTGTCGTCACCGATGCCGTGAGCGTAGTGCCGGATATTGTCGCGGGTCGCCTCATAGCACCAGGGTTCGACTGTCTTCTCGATCTTGACGCCGATCCGTTGGCGCAGATCGTCCAGCCCCTCCTGCGTGATTTTCGGGAATTTCTTGTGGGTCATGTCGTTCATGGTCTTCTTCTCCTCAGAATGTCAGTCGGCGCGCGCGGATCATTCCGCGGCTTCGAATTTCTTGGCTTCCTGGTCGCGCAGGATCTTGCGGTTGACCTTCCCCGCCGGGGTCTTCGGGAGTTCTTTGACGAACTCGATCTGGCGGGGATATTCGTGGCGGGCGAGCCGGGCGCGGACGTGATCCTGAATCTCCGTCACGAGGCCCGGCGTTTCCTTGGACTTGAGGATGATGTACGCCTTGACCACCAGCCCGCGCACAGCGTCGGGCGCGCCGATCACGCCGCATTCGGCCACTGCGGGGTGGCTGAGTATCGCGTCCTCGACCTCTACCGCGCCAATCGTCCAGCCAGCCGAGATGATCACATCATCTGCGCGACCGCCGTGGTAGAAATATCCGTCTTCATCGACCCGGCCCAAATCCTTGGTCGGAAACCATTCGCCGCGTTTCTTCACCATCAATTCGCCGGTCTCACCTGGGGCGGCAAAAGTGCCATCCGCGCGCAGCACCGCGACCTCGACTCCCGGGACCGCCTTGCCCATGGCGCCATCGCGAACTTCAAGATCACCGGCTCCGGGATAGTTTGCGATGATCACGCCGATCTCGGTCGTGCCGTACATCGAGCGGACCTTGGTGCCGAATGTCCGTTCCACGTAGCTGGCGGTTTCAGAGTCGATCGGTTCGCCCGTGAAGGACAGCTTGTTGAAGCAATAGGTGAAATTCTCCGCTTGTCCGGAATTGCGCATCATCCGGTAATGCGTCGCCGCGGCCGTCAGGTTGGTGACACGAAAGTCCTGCAACGCCTTGAGCAACCGCACGGGATCGAACTTGCCGCTGAAGGTGCCGGTAGACACGCCCAATGCCAGCGGGGCAAACGTGCCATGCCACAATCCGTGGCCCCAGGCCGGAGATGACGGACAAAAGAACCGATCGCCGGGGCGGATACCTGTCGCGTAGAGCGCCGCGACCATGAGGGTGACGATCGACTGGTGGCTGTGCTCGACTGCTGCCGGCAATGCGCGGGTTGTTCCGGATGTGTATTGCAGTACCGCCAAATCGGAGCCTGACGTATTCCATTCAAAGGTAGCGGGCAGATCGTCCAGTTTGGCCAGGAAATCCTGATCGACCACGACTACGTTCTTCGCACCGCCTTCGACTGCCTCGGGTGCCTTTTCGGCATTGGTAAAGAACACCTCGGGCTTGCAGTCTCCAACGCGAAGGCGAATACCGTCCGGCCCGAAAAGCGAGAACATCGGCACAGCCACCGCCCCTGCCTTGATCACTCCAAAGAGGGCGCAATAGAAGGCCAGCGAGGGGTCGATCATGATTGCAACCCTGTCGCCTTTTCCGACGCCCTGGGAGCGGAGAAAATGCGCGATTTGGGATGACCGGCGCGAGATTTCCTCGAATGTGACGATCTCGTCGCCACCATCGGAATGCGCCACATGGAGGGCCACGTTGTCCCCTTTCACGTGCCGATCGATGCACTCGTGCGCGATGCTGAAACGCTCCCGGCTGCCGTCGAACAATGCCCACAGACCGCCTTTGGAATAGTGCTTCTGTGCGTCTGCATAAGACGTGAAATCCGTCAGGCGGTTCATTTGAGCTTCTCTCCCAGTGCTTGCATTCGAAGCGCCCGGACGGCGCCATCAGCTTCGTTGACAACGGTAAAGATCGACGACAATTATTGTCAATACGCTTTTCTTATTGTATATATACAATGAAGTTTGGCGAAATGAGGTCTGAAAATGCAAATTGAACCCCCCGCAAAGACAACGAAACGGCAGGTCCCTGCCGTCTCACGCGCCGTTGCTATATTGAGATTTCTCGCTCGATCTCCTGAGCCGGTGGGGGTCAATCCGCTCGCCCGGGAGCTGGCTCTGGTGCCGAGCACCTGCCTGCACATCCTCCGGGTTCTTCAGGATGAGGGGCTGGTCGAATTTGATTCGAAAACGAAACGCTACACGGTCGGAGTCGGCATTCTTCCGATCGCCAGAGCGGCTCTTCAGCGCAATACTTTCTCGACGCTGATCCAACCAAAACTTTCAGAGCTGTCACGGGATTTCGGGGTCACGAGCATCGCCACACAGCTTTCCGAACCCGGCCAGATGATTGTCGTGGCGCTGTCACAATCCAATTTGCCATTCCGCTTGCAGGTGGATCTCGGCAGCCGCTTTCCCGCCTTGATCAGTGCCACCGGCCGCCTCTTCGCCGCATTCAACGCGAGCGATGAATCCGACCTCCAGGATGGGTTCGAGAAGCTGGTATGGGATCATCCACCGGCATTCGATGAGTGGCGACAAGAGGTTCGCGACGCCCGGGTCCGCGGCTATTCCGTCGACCAGGGCAGCTACATTTCCGGTGTCACGGTCGTCGCGGTCCCCGTCTTTGGCAGCGACGGCAAAATGGTCCGATCCATTGTGGCGATCGGTATTTCCGAGCGACTGATGGACGACGCGATCCCGAAACTTGCCAAGGCCATGCAATCGGTCCGGGATCACATAAAAGACATGCAAATCGAAACAGGGAGTTAGGAATTGACGATACCAGACAAGGTTCCGGAGGGCTGGAAAGCCGTCCGCATCGGTGGGTTCATGGGTAAGATAGGACCTCTGCTTCGGTCTACCCAGATCGATGAAAAGAACATCTATGGCCTTCAAACCACCGACGACCACAAGAACCACATCGGCCTAATACACGGCGGCGTGCTCACCAGCCTTCTCGATCAGGTCGTCGCACTCGTTGCGTGGAACGCGGCGGACCGCCAGCCAACTGTGACCGTCCAGATGGACACGCAGTTTCTGGGATCTGCCCGATCTGGTGACTTTCTGAAAGCTCGCGCGAATATCCGTCACAGCACGCGATCCCTGATCTTCGTCGATGCCGAAATATCCTGCTCCGATGGCTTGGTCGCATGCGCCTCGGCCATCATGAAAATCTCCAGAAACTCAGGGCAAAGCACATGATCGATACAGCAACACCCAATCGCAAAGGCCCGCTTGATGGCATCAAGGTGCTGGATTTTTCGAGAATTCTGTCCGGACCCTATGCCAGCATGGTTCTTGCGGATCTTGGTGCTGAAATCATCAAGGTCGAGCCGATTGAAAAAGGCGACGAGACACGCAATTTCCCGCCCTTTCAGGGGAAGCTGAGCCACTATTACATTGCGCTGAACAAGAACAAGAAAAGCCTTGCCTTGAACCTCAAATCCGCCGAGGGCGTGCAAATCGCCCAGGACCTCGCTGCGCAAAGCGACATTGTCCTGGAAAACTTTCGCCCCGGCGTAATGGACCGGCTGGGACTGGGCTACGAGACCTTGCGCGAAGCCAACCCGCGACTGATCTATTGCTCGATCACCGGCTTCGGACAAGACAGCCCCCTCGGCGACAAGCCCGCCTTCGATATCGTGGCTCAGGCGTTGTCCGGCGTCATGAGCGTGAATTGCGAACCCGGCCAGGCCCCAAACAAGCTTGGCATTCCGATGGGCGATATGGCCGGCAGCATCTTTTCACTGTTCGGGCTTCTCGCGGCTTTGCACGAACGCAATTCCACCGGCAAAGGGCGACACGTCGAGGTTGCAATGCTGGACAGTTTGATCGCTATGCAGGGCTATCTGTCGCAAATCTATTTCGTGACCGGAGAAAGCCCGCAGCCCGTCGGCACACAACATCCGAGCATCGTACCCTACGGAGCTTTCCCGACATCGGACGGCCATGTGATCGTGGCATGCCTTACGGAAGGATTCTGGCACAATTTCGCACGAAGCCTGGATATGGAAGAGTTGATCGAAGCTCCTTTATTCTCCGTATACGAACAAAGGCTCGCAAATCGCGACGCGTTACATGAGATCATATATGCGCGGATGAAACGCGACACGACGCAATACTGGCTGGAACGTCTGAGCGAATTCGACGTTCCCAGCGCCCCAATTCTGTCGATCGGCGACGCTCTTGAACAACCACACGTGCGGGACCGTGGGCTTGTGGAAGCGGTGGATCACCCGACCGAAGGCCCCCTAAGACTGGTACGCGGCCCAATCCGGTTTGACGGACAGGGTCCCTTGGCACCAAACGCTCCGAATCTGTTGGGCGAAAAGACAGCTCAAATTCTGTCAGAAGACATCGGTCTCAGTGACGATCAGATCCAGATGCTCCTGGCAAAGGGCATCATCAGGGTGCCGGATTGACTCGAAGACTCGGTCCCTCGCGCCAGCCGTACCGGCTGGCCACCGATATTTGAACTGCGCTCAAACATGATGTCCGACCGTAGGAAAAGTGTTCAGGCTACGACGGCCCTGTCAAAGCTGATTGTTCGCCTCCAGCATGCCACCCGGCCAACTCTCGCACGGGAGAGTTCGAACACTGCGCTTCTGCAAGGATCTGGAAAGTTCCGAGGTCCGGCTCATAGGCTTTCAGACCATCCGTTTCAAAAAAGGCAACCGGCCCGGCTTCCTGGTCAAGATACCGCTGATCAGATCAGGCGGTCCCCTCGTCGGCAGCGGTGTGCAAGCTCGACTTCTGTTCGTTGCTCAACGCGAATGTGTTCGACAAGCGTGATCGGGCGCAGGATCGTCGTCAATTTCCCAAGATTTACTCCCGCTTTCGTGGTCCATGGTTGACCAAGCAAAAGACGGGCTGCCTGTGGTTCCATCTCCAGACGATATCAAAAAGGTATCGCTGGAGGTGCAGGCAGCCCAGGTTAAAATGGATGCCCACCAAGGCTCGCTGCGCTTGGGAATTGATCGCCTCTGCCATGTTGACCTGGGCCCCGTTCTCCAAGTTGGCGGATTCTTTGTGGCTGTGCATCACATAGTGTTGGTCAGCCATGGTCTTTCCAAGATCCAAGTAGCTCTTGCTTCCATCGGTCGTCGATCAGGCTGGTTGGCTCCGACTCGGTCCATTCAAACGCGAAGCAGTTTGCCAACTACGCGGTCAGTATGTGCTCCAAACAACACGAGCTCTGGCGCGTCCAAGAAAATGCACAGTTTACAAAAGTGTTAAAATAATACTTAATACCCGAGTGAACGTCGTTAGACGCACGCAAAGGGAGGAAATCATGAAACTCAGAACGACACTTCTTGCCGGGGCAACAGCCCTTTTGCCGATGACCGCTTTCGCCGCGGACTTGACCATCGGCTTTTCTCAGATCGGCTCGGAATCGGGCTGGCGCGCGGCGGAAACCACGGTGACCAAGCAGGAAGCGGAAGCCCGCGGCATCGACCTGAAATTCGCCGACGCGCAGCAAAAACAGGAAAACCAGATCAAGGCGATCCGCAGCTTCATCGCGCAGGGCGTGGATGCGATCCTGCTGGCGCCCGTCGTGGCGACTGGCTGGGACGAGGTGCTGGAGGAAGCGCAGGACGCCGAGATCCCAGTGGTCCTGCTGGACCGCACCGTTGACGCCAGCGACGACCTGTACCTGACTGCCGTTACTTCGGACCTTGTGCACGAGGGCAGCGTCGCCGGACAGTGGCTGGTCGATGCGATGGGCGGTACTGACTGCCGCATCGTTGAGCTTCAGGGCACCACCGGCTCTTCCCCTGCCATCGACCGCAAGTCCGGATTCGAACAGGCCATCGCGGATCACGACAACTTGGAAATCGTGCGCTCGCAGACCGGGGATTTCACCCGTTCGCAGGGCAAGGTCGTGATGGAAAGCTTCCTCAAGGCAGAGGGCGGCGAGAATATCTGCGCGCTTTATGCTCATAACGACGACATGGCCGTCGGCGCGATCCAGGCGATCAAGGAAGCCGGCCTGAACCCGGGAGACGATATCAAGGTCGTCGCCATCGACGCGGTGCCGGATGCGCATCTCGCCATCGCCAACGGCGAGATGAATGCCACAATCGAACTGACGCCCAACATGGCGGGTCCGGCGCTGGACGCGTTGGAAGCCTACCTTGCCGACGGCACCATGCCGCCGAAATGGATCCAGACGGAATCCAGGCTGTTCACAGCCGATGACGACAACCGGGCGATCTACGAGCAGAAGAAAGACCTGGGCTACTGAGCCAGAGGGTCACGCGGGGGCCGGGCGTTCCGCACGCGCCCGGTTCCGGATCTTTTGACGGGGCCGAGCCGCGCACTTGCATAGCCGCCCCCCGCCGATAAGAGTCAGCCATGACACACAACACGGGCCCTGTGCTGCACGCCAAGGGCATTTCCAAGTTTTTCCCCGGCACAATAGCGCTTGACGATGTCGAGCTGCGGCTGGAGTCCGGCGAGGTGCACGCGCTTCTGGGCGAGAACGGCGCCGGCAAGTCGACGCTGATCAAGTGCCTGACGGGCGCATACCAGCGCGACGGCGGAACGATCCGTCTGGACGGTCAGGAGGTCGCACCGCACTCCACCGCCGAGAGCCAGAAACTGGGCATCGGCACGGTCTACCAAGAGGTCAATTTGCTGCCCAACCTGACGGTGGCGGAGAACCTTTATCTTGGGCGCCAGCCGATGCGCTGGGGGCTGGTGGCGCGGCGCAAGATGAATGCCATGGCACGCGAGTCGCTGGCGGGTTACGGGCTGGATATCGATCCTGCCGAACCGCTGACCACCTATTCCGTGGCGATTCAACAGGTTGTAGCCGTCGCCCGCGCGGTCGAGATGTCGGGCAAGGTGCTGATCCTCGACGAGCCCACGGCCAGCCTCGACCGGGACGAAGTGCAACTGCTGTTCTCGGTCATAAGGCAATTGCGCGAACGCGGGCTGGCGGTGGTCTTCATCACCCATTTTCTCGATCAGGTCTTCGAGATTTCCGACCGCGCGACGATCCTGCGCAATGGCCGCGTTGTCGGCACACGCGTGCTGGCGGATGTCACTCAGAAGGACGTGGTCACGCTGATGCTTGGCCGCCAGCTTGAGGCCCAGGTGCACGAGCGCAAGGCGGCTGCTGCGGGCGGGACGCTGATCGAGGTCGAGGGCCTTGGCAAGCGCGGCATGCTGGAGCCGATTTCACTGGCGCTGCGCGAGGGCGAAGTCGTCGGGCTGGCTGGGCTTCTGGGCTCGGGCCGGACTGAGACAGCGAACCTGATCTTCGGGGCGGTGCAGGCGGATCAGGGTCGTATTTTGCTGCGCGGCAAGGAGATTTCCGTATCAAACCCGCGCGAGGCGGTTTCGCATCGCTTCGCGCTCTGCCCCGAAGATCGCAAGACCGAAGGCATTGTCGGCGACCTGTCGGTACGCGACAACATCATTCTCGCCCGGCAAGCCGCGCAAGGCTGGATGCGCCCGATCCCCCGCGCCGAGGTCAACGAGATCGCCGAGCGCTACGTCAAAGCGCTGGATATCCGGCTGGCCAGTCTCGATATGCCGATCCGGCTGCTGTCAGGCGGCAACCAGCAAAAGGCGCTGCTGGCGCGCTGGCTGGCCACAAACCCCGATTTCCTGATTCTGGACGAACCCACCCGCGGCATCGACGTGGGCGCCCATGCCGAGATCGTCGCGCTAATCGAACAACTGCGCGCCGACGGAATGGCACTGCTGGTCGCCTCGTCGGAACTGGAGGAACTGGTGGCCTATTCCACCCGCGTCGTCGTGCTGCGCGACCGCAGGGCGGTTCGCGAGCTCAGCGGCGACCTGATCACGCCGCAGAACATCGTCCATGCAATCACCGAGGACGACGCCCTGCCCGGAGAGGTGGCCTGATGCCCGGACCCAAGCACTCTGTCCTCAAGCGGATCATGCCGCAACTGCTGATCCTGGCCGCGGCGCTGGCGCTCAACGTGCTGGTCTTCCCGGATTTCTTCGACATCGACTTCCGCAACGGGCGTCTGTTCGGCAGCCTGATCGACGTGCTGAACCGCGGCGCGCCGGTGGCGATCCTGTGCATCGGCATGACGCTGGTCATCGCCACGCGCGGGATCGACCTGTCGGTGGGTGCGGTCATGGCCATCGCGGGTGCGACCTCGGCCGCGGTCGTGACCGACGGGCATGGCTGGGGCACAGCCCTGCTTGCGGGGCTGTGCGCGGGAGCGCTTTGCGGGCTGTGGAACGGTGTGCTCGTGGCGGTGCTGAAGATCCAGCCTATTGTCGCCACGCTTGTGCTGATGGTGGCCGGGCGCGGAGTTGCGCAGCTCATCACCGAGGGCAAGATCCTGACATTCAGCAACGAAGGCCTGATCCACCTGGGTGCGGGCACCATCGCGGGCGTGCCCACGCCGATCCTGATCTGGATGGCGCTCGGCGCGCTGGTCATCCTGGTCGTTCGACGCACCGCTCTGGGGATGCTGATCGAATCCATCGGGATCAACGAACGCTCTTCGAGGCTTGCGGGGATCAACAGTCGGGTGCTGCTGGTCTGCGTCTACCTTGTCTCGGGACTCTGCGCCGCGCTGGCCGGCGTCATCGTGGCCGCCGACATCAAGGGGGCGGATGCCAACAATGCCGGACTCTGGCTGGAGCTGGACGCGATCCTGGCCGTTGTCATCGGGGGCAATTCCCTACTGGGCGGGCGCTTTTCGATCCTCGCCTCGCTGCTGGGGGCGCTGATCATCCAGTCCGTCAACTCGGTGATCCTGCTGTCGGGGATGCCGCCGGAGTTCAACCTTGTGATCAAGGCACTGCTGATCCTCGCGATCCTCGTGATCCAGAGCCCGCGCATCACCTATCTGATGTACATGCTGCGCGCCTCTGGCCCGCAACCGCAACCCGATACGGACCCCTTGTCCAACTCCCCGAAGGAAGAGGCGCGATGATCCGGTCCACACACCTGCCCCTGCTGGTCACGCTGGCGACCTTTATTCTGGCCTACGCGCTTTGCGTCTATGCCTACCCGTCGATGCTGTCCACGCGCGTCGTGGCCAACCTGCTGACGGACAATGCCTTCCTCGGCATCGCGGCGGTGGGCATGACCTTCGTCATCCTGTCGGGCGGGATCGATCTGTCCATCGGGTCGGTCATCGCCTTCACTGGCGTTTTCCTGGCGGTTATCCTGCGCGATACGAGTGTCCACCCGCTGATCGCATTCATGCTGGTGCTGACGATCACAACAGCTTTCGGCGCCGCCATGGGTGGGCTGATCCATTATTTGGAGATGCCGCCTTTCATCGTCACGCTGGCGGGCATGTTCCTCGCCCGTGGCGCAGCCTACGTGCTGTCGACCGAAAGCGTGCCCATTACGCACGAGTTCTACGACGTGCTGCAAGGGCTTTACTGGAAGGCACCCTCCGGCGGGCGTTTCCGGCTGATCGGCGGTGTCATGGTGCTGACTTTCCTGGTGGGCGTCCTTGTCGCGCACCGCACTCGGTTCGGCCAGAACGTCTACGCCCTGGGCGGCGGCGGACAGACCGCCAAGTTGATGGGCTCGCCCATCGCCTCGACCACGGTCGGCATCTACGCCATCTCCGGCGGGCTTGCGGGCCTGGCGGGTATCGTCTTCTCGCTCTACACCTCTGCGGGCTATTCGCTGGCCACGGTGGGCGTCGAACTTGACGCCATCGCCGCGGTCGTGATCGGGGGCACACTACTGACCGGTGGCTACGGATATGTCGCCGGGACTTTCTTCGGCATATTGATCATGGGGCTTATCCAGACCTACATCGTCTTCGACGGCACGTTGTCGAGCTGGTGGACCAAGATCGTCATCGGAGGGCTGCTCTTTGCTTTCATCGTGCTTCAGAAAGGGTTGACATGGGCGACGCAGGCAAGACGACGAGCAGCGACTGGCTTCGCCGATCCCTCATGACCCTTGTACAGGGCGGGGCCGATCGGGCGAGCAACCACACCGGCTTTGTCGTGGATCAACTGGGCCTGGCCATCGTCGCTGGCGAGTATCCGGCCGAGACCATGATTCCCCTCGACCCCGACCTGTGCGAGATGTTCGGCGTGTCACGGACCGTGGTGCGCGAGGCGAAGAAGACCTTGATTGCCAAAGGGCTGATCCAGTCCAAGGCGAAGGTCGGCACCCACGTGCGTCAGGCGGATGGCTGGAACATGTTCGATCAGGACGTCATGCGCTGGCATGCTTCTGTCAAGAATCCGACGCGCTACTATGAAGAGTTGTTCGAGATCCGCATGATCTTCGAACCCGCCGCCGCGGCGCAGGCCGCCGGGCGGGTCAACCAGATCGAGTGCGACGATCTGTTCATTCTATGCGACGCGCTGGAGAACGCCGAAAGCAGGGCCGATTTCGCGCTGGCGGATTACGAGTTCCACAAGCAGGTTCTTCGCCTGTCGGGCAACCGTTTCCTGCAGTCGCTGGGCGATCTCGTGCAGACTGCGCTTTATTCCCTGTTCATGTCGGAAAGCAGCGCGACCTTCCCCGAGCGGCGCAAGACCGTCGTCGATCGGCACCGCGTCGTTGCCTCGGCCATCGCCTCGGGCGCGCCGGCAGAGGCCCGCGAGGCCATGCGTCGAGTGATCAATGACGGCTACCTCAACGCGGTTCCCAGCAAGGCTGCGCCGGCCTCGTAGCCCTGCCGGCGCGAACGGGCCGGGCAGGAGGGCCATGGCGCTACAGGACCGCCATGGGATGCAACCGGCAGAAGTTTTCCGCGCATCGTAAACCTGGTGTCGCGGGCAGACATCTGCTTCGAGCCCGAAGCGGCCAGAGACGGATTATCCCGGCAGTGTCACGATCGTCGCCCCGCGATCCGTCGCCACAACCGTATGTTCATACTGCACGACCGGGGCTGCCGGCTCGCTGTAGAGGGTCCAGCCATCGCTCCCTCCCGTGGCCCAGAGCCCGCCCGTCGAGAGGAAGGGCTCGACCGTCATGACAAGCCCCTTGTTGATGCGGCGGGTGTCGCCACGGGTGGGCCAAGTCGCGATCTCCCCCGGATATTCGTGCAACGACCGGCCTACGCCGTGGCTGGCCAGGTTGCGGATCAGCGTGTAGCCCCGACCCGCAGCGAAGCGCCCGATGGCCCGGCCGATCCCGGCCAGCGGCTTGTCCCGACCGACCTGAGCAATCCCGATCTGCATGGCGCGCTTCCCGTCACGACAGAGGCGATGCAGCGACGGGTCCACCGGCGCGAGATGATACGTCGCCCCGGTATCAGCGAAATAACCGTCCTTGGAGGCTGATACGTCGATGTTCACCAGATCGCCGGGTGCGATGACCCGCTCGCCCGGTATACCGTGCGCAATCTCCTCGTTCACGCTGATGCAGGTGATGCCCGGAAAATCGTAGGTCGATTGCGAGGCCGAAATGGCGCCCTCACACTCCAGCAGCTCGCGGCCGATCTCGTCCAGCTCGCGGGTGGTCATCCCGGGCTCCATCGCTTTCGCCATGGCCTGCATCGTGTTTGCGACGACCCGACCGATCTCCTTCAGTCCGTCCAGTTCATCTTGATTGGTGATCGTCATTGCAGGTCTCTTTCTGTTCCACAGCCGGGATAGCAGCGAAAGGTCAGGATGTCCTGCACAGCCGTCAATTACCATTTGAAAACGCCTCTATCCGCCAAACGAAGCAGCACTGGGCCATCTCAGGCCGTAGTTCTCAGACCGTCGCATCTGGCGACCATGAGCGCTATTCAGCAGAAAACGCATCATCTGGACAACTCGGAGATGCCGTAACAGGGCGGGCCCCGAGTGGCATCGTTGTGCGTTGAATGACCGTTCGATGTGAGGTGTCGTTGCCCTTGGCACGCTGTGCGGCGTGTCGACGGGATCGTGCCGAGAAGCGCGTCCCAAGATTTTGGACAACGAAAGGGCAACGACATGGAATTGTATATCGGACTGGATGTCTCTCTCGCAAGCACCGCGATCTGCGCGGTGTCCGGGCAGGGCAAGATCGTGATGGAAGCGACGGCGGCCAGCGAACCGGAAGAGCTTGTGGCAGCACTGAAAGCGATGCCGGGAGGGGTTGTGGCGGTGGGTCTGGAAGCGGGCCCGCTTTCGCAATGGCTTTATCGGTATTTGACCGATTCAGGCTTTGCCACGGTCCTGATGGAAACGCGGCAGGTGAAGGGCGCGCTGAAGGCGATGCCGATCAAGACGGACCGGCGGGACGCG
>NZ_JAIPUT010000143.1 GCF_020055635.1 Marivita sp.
CCGCCAACGGTCTTCAAGGTCGAAAAGGACAAGGCGTGGACGGATAAAGTTCATGACGCTCTGTGGAACAGCAAAACGATGAGTGTGACGAGTCGGATTTCCGCGAAGGCTTCGGAGTTTGTAGAATCTCTAGACGAATGGCTTGTTATCACGGATGCAACGAGCGAAGTGAGCGGCGACTTTCATTTAATAAGAGGAGAGATAGAATTCGATGAAAGGGTGTCAGGCGAGCAAAGGGAAAATGGCTGGGTCGAAACAAGAAAACTCAAAAAGCCGCAAGAGCGAGTGTGTGTAGTTGACTCCGCTTTGGCTGTAAATTTGTCCGAGTCAAACGTGCCAGGCGAGCCAAGGACCTTAGAAATAGACCCGGACGACGTAACGCCTCATGGAGCGAATGAGGCACTTTATATAGGTGTAGGCATTAGGCCGACAATAGATGTTATTGTCGAGACGGACTACAGCCTGTCCACCCAATCTATATCTAAGATCTACACAGACAGCGAAACAGGAATCGAAACAGATTTCGTTGTAGATATCACACAAGCCGAAGAATTTCCGTTTGATCGTTTTTTTCCTGGGTCCATGGCTAAATCATACGCCGCTCATGACATAGAAATAAAATTTATACACATTCTCCCCGATGGCTCGTCTGAGGTTTACATCAACATTAGGTCTGCTCTAGCTACAGGGTATGCGTCCTTGCTCGTATATAGAGAATATACCACTGGCGACCCAGTATATGAGCCTTTCCCAGAGATTGCAGATGACCACCAAAATGTCCTGCTCCAAGAAACACATCAGATCGAGCTTTTGGGCGAAACCATCGATGCGGAAATTTTATTGGCTTCATTTTTTGATGATGAGTTTGGGCCGCAAAGAATCGATCGGTTCGAGCTGGAGTTTGATTTTGAGGCGACCGAACTTTACACCTACCCCGAATGATTACCGAGGCAACCGAAATATATTCTTGAAGCGTATTGGTTAACTGATACAAGGTAAATTATGGCTAGGACTTTATATTTTGATCGCTCCATCTCCCGAATTTCCCGCATGGTGACTGGCAGAAACCAGCTCACTCCTACCGAAGTAGGTGAGATGGTAGTCGGCGACGTGGAGCCTCTTCGCATCGTGCTGGTAGGCCGCAACTTCGAGGGCGGTCTTGACCCGGCCAGCGGGGACGGGACGATCACACCAAAACTCGCGATTGGCGATTGCGCCGGGCCGACTGGTGGAAGCTATGACCTCACCGGATCAGGTGCAGTTTCGCTGCAATGGGATGCCATCCCGACCCCAAGCCAAATTGCAGGTATCACCGGATCGCTTGCCGCCGATATATCCGTTCGAGGGACGGCTGGGGAAATCTACAGCATCACCTTTTCGTCCGACCCGGGGCAAACCCTCGGAATCGCTAACAACGCGCTCACGCCTAACAGCACGGCCACAGCGGAGCAAGTGAAAGACTGGGACGGGACAAGCGAGATTTGGGTAGTCCGGCTAAAGGCGGGACCCTTGGCATTTTCCGATAATTTTTCCACGTTCGACGAGACCGCGACAGGAGGTGACAAAGGCTGGGAGGGGACGCTGTCTGTCGCTGTCATCGATATGTTTATCGCTGTATCGGAAAGTGGAGACAGTAGGATAGACTCAACCCTTGAGCTTGAACTTTCTGGGAGCATTGGGCCAGAGACAGTCACGCAGCAAAGTGTTTCGGTGCGCTGTGAGGTCATCGTCAACGGGCAAACGACGCAGCCGTTCGTTGCTTCGGCCCTTTACGCTAGCGACTTCGTCTCCGGGAAAACGATCTACGTGGACGGCAGCTCTGCGGTATCTACAGACACGCGGGGCAACCTGAGCAAATACAGCTATTTATTTCCATTTCAGACCGTGACAGCGGCAGAGGGAGCGGCAGCAGATGGAGACACAATTCTTGTTTTGCCCGGCGATTACAGCGCGGAGACGGCGTTGGGCGGGGTCGACGGTGTGACGTATCAGGGCATCGACGGTGCGATCCTGCCCGCGTTCTCGATTAACACGGCGATAACAGTTAAGGGCAGCGGACTGTGCCAGTCGATCAATTGTGGGAACTCTAGCACTGTCATTGATATGCCTGACATGGATGCTGTTGGTGATATTGTTTGCACTGGCGGCACTCTAACGGCTGGCAATGCTGGCGGTAGTATTGTTTGCGATAACGGCACTCTAACGGCTGGCAATGCTGGGGGTATTATTTATTGCGATGACGGCAATCTAACGGCTGGCAATGCTGGGAGTGGTATTTATTGCGATAACGGCAATCTAACGGCTGGCAATGCTGGCGGTAGTATTTATTGCGATGGTGGCAATATAACAATTCGCAATGCAGACCAGTCGACTGATGGCGTTTCAGATCCGCCCATCGTTCTCTCTAACGCGGGGTCACTCACGATTGAAAATAGCCGCCATGAATCGACGGAATTAGACGGCACGGTGGTTTCTCTTTCAGACAACTGGTCCGGCTCGCTCAAGATATTCAACAGCCGCCTGAAAGCCACCAACGCCGACACCAACAGCGCGACAACGGGCATCAGCTACGGCACAGGTGTCACAGGGACCGTGCAGCTTGATGGGGTCATCATCGAGACCGCAGAGGACGGCACAGGCGTAGCAAAGTGTATTGACTCACCTGATACGCAAACAGTGCGCATAGGCTCCGATCTGGTCGCAACTCATGACGTGGATGCAAACATTACGCCTTCAGGCGGAGACCTGATGCTGGACTCGAACATAACCGCATAATTTTATGGCTACAAAACGATTCAACTCTGACCTGGAATTTCAAGACCCCGCTCAAGTGCGCGGCGAACTGGATGTAGAATCCACCACCCAGCTCGACGCCCGCGAAGCGCAGCTAACGGCCGCCCGCATCGCAGCCGACAACCGCAGGGCCTTTGCGGGGGGTGTGGCGTTAGATGGAGGGCAGAGTGAGTTTGCTGAAATTGGCGATGAGTTCTCGTTACTCAATGGAGATAAGACAGTTTCGTTTTGGGCAAAGACAATTCATACCAATAATGATGTTATCGCCTACGGTGGATGGACTACTTCAGGTTGGGGAGTTCTTTTACGTAACTCCGGATTTTTTATTAACCTTAAATCGAATTCAGGAGATTATTATGCAGTTAGCACGTCTAATGACTACACGGACGGGGTTTGGCGACATTACTCTATTACATTTGAGGATATTCTTGGCACTCCTGTTATTTCATTGCTGGTTAATGGAGAAGTGGTGCCGCTTTCGGTTGATGTTCCAAAAACGGGAACTTACACAGAAGTCTATAATCACGGATTGATCGGGGCAAGGTTTGCTGGTAGTTCGATAAATTTTGTCAGCTCAAGTAAATTTGAGCTAAGAAATACCTCCATTTTCAACCGCGCCCTGTCCGCCACCGAAGCCGCCGCAATCGCAGAGCAGGGCATCGAGGCGTGGCTGGCGGAGCATCCTGAGAATAAGTGGGGCAGACCAGAGCTAATCACAAACGGCAACTTTGCGGACTTCACAGGCACCGCAGATGACCAAACCAACGATTCATTTACGGGTTGGACAATACTCAACGAGACGGGTGGCGCTAACTACGTTGATGCAATCACAGATTCTTTACCGAGTGGTTTTACCACTGCCGTAGAGTTACGGCGTGATTCTGGTCAACTAAACCCCATTGTCACTCAGGAAATCGACGTGAGTGGGGTCAGCGG
>NZ_JAIPUT010000017.1 GCF_020055635.1 Marivita sp.
GGAAAATCCACGCAGGCGCGGTTGCTGGCAGACAGGCTGCGCAATGACGGCAGGGACGTGGTTCATACCCGTGAACCCGGCGGCAGCCCTGGGGCCGAGGAGATCCGCGCGCTGGTGTTGCAGGGCGATCCCGACCGCTGGTCGGCAGAGACCGAGATCCTGCTGTTCACCGCCGCACGGCGCGATCATCTGGAACGCACGATCCAGCCCGCGCTCGAGGCTGGCAAGGTGGTGATCTGCGACCGCTTTGCCGACAGCACCCGCATGTACCAGGGCTTGTCGCGCGGCAATCTGCGGGCCAAGGTGGATGCGCTGCATGACCTGATGATCGGGGTCGAACCGGACCTGACGCTGCTCATCGACATGGACCCGGAGATCGGCCTCAGCCGCGCCAAGGCGCGCAACACGGTCGAGGAACGATTCGAGGATTTCGGCGCAAGCCTGCAAGAGGCGATGCGCGCCGGGTTTCTCGCACTCGCCACCGAATACGCCGACCGCTTCCGCGTCATCGAGGGCGCGCGCGCGGAAGAGGTCGTTGCAGGAGATGTCTGGGCTGCGGTAAGCCCGCACCTGCCATGAGTGACCCGACACAGCCAGAACCCGACCGCATCGACGGCGCGCCGCATCCGCGCGAGACCCACCTGCTGTACGGTCAGGACGCGGCACAGGCGGATTTCCTGCAGGCCTTCGGGTCGGACAGGCTGCATCACGGATGGCTGATCACCGGCCCGCGCGGTGTCGGCAAAGCCACCCTCGCATGGCAGATCGCGCGGTTTCTGCTGGCGACGCCCCTGGCGCAGGACGATGGCCTGTTCGGCGCGCCTCCCCCGCCCACGGACCTGCATGTCGAACCGGATCACCCCGTGTCTCGCCGCATCTTGGCCGGGTCGGAACCGGGGCTGTTTGCGCTCCGACGGCCCTATGACGACAAGGCCAAGCGCCTGAAGGCGCAGATCACCGTGGACGAGGTGCGCCGCCTCAAGGGCTTCTTTGCGCTGTCATCGGTCGATGGCGGACGTCGCGTGGTGATTGTCGATACCGCCGACGACATGAATGTCAGCGCCGCCAATGCGATCCTCAAACTGCTCGAAGAACCGCCCGACCGCACAACGCTGCTCTTGGTCAGCCACCAGCCCTCGCGGTTGTTGCCCACGATCCGGTCCCGTTGCCGGGAATTGCGGCTTGCCCCGCTGGACGCCGCCGACATGGCACAGGCGCTCGCCGCGACCGAGATCGACCAGTCCGTGTCCGACCCGGCCGCCCTTGCCGCGCTGTCGGGCGGATCGGTGGGCGAAGCCGTGCGCCTGATGCAGCAGGACGGGCTGAAGCTTTACTCCGATCTGGTCAAACTCATGTCCACCCTGCCCGATCTCAGCCGCCCGCATGCCATCGCCCTGGCCGAAAGCGCCGCAGGCCGAGGCAAGGAAGAGCGGCTGGACCTGCTGCTGGGCCTGTTCGACCGCGCGTTGACCCGGCTGGCCCGCACCGGCGCACTTGGGCATCCCCCGGACCCCGAGGCGGCGGCGCAGGAGGCCCAGATCTTTCAACGGCTTTGTCCCTCGCCCGCTGCGGCCCGGCAATGGGCGCAACTGGCGCAGGATCAGGGCGAACGCCTGCGCCACGGGCGGGCGGTGAATGTCGAGGCCGGATCGCTTTTGCTGTCCAGCTTCCTTGCCTTGCAAGACGCCTGCCCCCGGTCCTGACCTGTCCTGACCCGGGCGCAAGCCACGTCTTGACGCCCCTGCCCGCATCCCTGATACCAGCCCCATGTCCGAACCACAGATCACCGACAGCCATTGCCATCTGGACTTCCCGGATTTCGAAACCGAACGCGCCGAGGTGATCGCCCGCGCGTTGGATGCCGGTGTGCACCGAATGGTCACGATCTGCACCCGGCTGCGGCTGGAACCCCAGGTCCGCGCAATTGCCGAGGCGCATGAGCCGGTGTTCTACGCCGCGGGCACCCACCCTATGAGCGCGGCGGATGAACCGCTGGCGACGGTCGATCAACTGGTGGCCCTGGCGCAACACCCGAAATTCGTCGGAATCGGCGAAACCGGGCTGGATTACCACTACACGTCCGACAGCGCCGAGGTTCAGAAAACCTCGCTCCGGGTGCATATCGAGGCGGCACAGGAAACCGGCCTGCCGCTGATCATCCATGCGCGTGCCGCCGATGACGACATGGCGCGCATCCTCACCGAAGGCTTCAAGACCAAGCCCTATATTTGCGTGATGCATTGCTTTTCCTCTTCCGCGGACCTCGCCCGCGCGGCTCTGGACCTTGATTTCTACCTGTCGATGTCCGGCATCGCCACCTTCCCCAAAAGCCAGGAGCTGCGCGATATCTTCGCGAGCGCCCCGGTGGACCGCGTGCTGGTGGAAACCGACAGCCCCTACCTCGCGCCGCCGCCGCACCGGGGCAAGCGCAACGAACCTGCCTATACGGCCCACACCGCGCGGGTCGGGGCGGATGTGTTCGGCATGGACTACGCCGATTTCGCCGCCCGGACCGAGGCCAATTTCGACCGCCTGTTCCGGAAGGCCGCGCAATACAAGGCTGCCGCGTGATGGGCGAGATGCGCTTTACCATCCTTGGCTGCGGATCGTCCGGCGGAGTGCCGCGCCTTGGCGGGCTTTGGGGGGCCTGTGATCCCGACAACCCGAAGAACAATCGCCGCCGCTGTTCCATGCTGGTCGAGCGCGTCACCGATGCGGGCACCACCCGCGTGCTGATCGACACGAGCCCCGACATGCGCGCGCAACTCCTGAGCGCCAGCATCGGCGAACTGGACGCGGTGGTCTACACCCACAGCCATGCCGACCATGTGCACGGGCTCGATGACCTGCGGATGATCGTCTTCAATATGAAGAAACGGCTACAAGTCTGGGCCGATGGCGACACGCAGAACGATCTCTACTCGCGCTTCGGCTATGCCTTCGTGCAACCGTCCGACAGCCCCTACCCGCCGATCCTCGACATGAACACGATCAAGGGCCCCGTGACCATCGACGGTGCGGGCGGCACGGTCAAGCTGACCCCGTTCAAGGTCAATCACGGCAGCATCGACGCGCTGGGGTTCCGCATCGGGGATCTGGCCTATCTGCCGGATGTCGCCAGCATTCCCGAAGATGTCTGGACCGACCATCTGCAAGACCTCGACGTCTGGATACTCGACGCCCTGCGCCGCGACCCGCACCCGACCCATGCGCATCTTGCGCAATCCCTGGAATGGATGGACCGCGCCAAGCCCCGGCGCGGGGTGCTGACCAACATGCATATCGACCTCGATTACGCGGCGGTCGAATCCGAGACCCCCGATCACATCACACCGGCCTATGACGGCATGGTGATCACGCAGCCACTGGTGTGACGCCAACCGTACGATACGACCGGCGAACCGCACGGGACGCGGCCTGACATGCAGGGATTGATCGACATCATCCTGCCGGTCTTTCTGGTCATCGGCTTTGGCTACCTTGTGGCGTGGCGCGGGCTGCTGGCCGAGGCCTCGATCGACGGCCTGATGTCCTTCACCCAGAACGTCGCGATCCCCTGCCTGCTGTTTCGCGCCATCTGGACACTCGATCTGGGCGACAGTTTTTCGCTGCCGCTGCTGATCAGCTTCTACTCGGGCTCGCTCACCTGTTTCGTCGTCGGCCTGTTCGGTGCGCGCTATCTCTTCAAGCGCGACTGGGAAGAGGCCGTGGCCATCGGCTTTACCTGTCTTTTCGCCAATTCAGTGCTTCTGGGGCTTGCAATCACCGAACGCGCCTTCGGGCCGGATGCCCTTGCGGCGAACTATGCCATCATCGCGCTGCACTCGCCCTTCTGCTACGGGCTGGGCATCACGGTGATGGAGTTCGTGCGCGCCCGTGCCGCCGAACAGCCGAACCGCGATGTGCCGATGATCGTCATCAAGGCGATGTTCCGCAACGCGCTGGTCATCGGCATCGCCATCGGCGCGGTGTTCAACCTGCTGAACGTCAGCCTGCCCGCGCCGTTCACCGATGCGCTGGACATGATGGTGCGCACTGCCCTCCCGGCCGCGCTTTTCGCAGTGGGAGGTGTGCTCTACCGCTACCGGCCCGAGGGCGACATGCGGATCATCCTCTTTGTCTGCGCGGTCAGCCTGCTGCTGCACCCGGCGGTCACCTGGAGCCTTGGCACCGCCTTTGAACTGGACGACAGCGCCTTCCGCAGCGCCGTTCTGACGGCGGCGATGGCGCCGGGCGTGAATTGCTATGTTTTCGCCAACATCTATGGCCGCGCCCGCCGCGTCGCCGCGTCGTCGGTGCTGATCGCAAGCGCGCTGTCGGTGGTCACGGCCTGGTTCTGGCTGGGGACACTGCCCTAGGGCGCGCCACGCCCCGGTCCACACATGGTGGCCGCAAGAACGGCCAATCCCCACACCCTGTGCTGTTCCAAGGGAACGTCTGGCCGGTTCCGACGTTTCCCGTCCGAGCCAACGCTCTCGGATAAAGGATTATGAAACACGTATTTGCTGCCATATGCGCCCTCTTTCTGCCCCTGGGTGCCAGTGCCCAATCACTGTCAGACGTGATCGACGACTACGTCACAAAGTTCGACATCTCGGATCTCGACGCCGCAGACCGGCAGCGCATTGTCGCGGTGCATGCGGATCGGTCGCTGTCCCACGGCATGAAGGTGCTTCTGGTGCATGACGTCTTGCTGAAGGCCGATGCGCTTGAACATGTGAACGTGCATGCAATCGAACCTCCGCCGGTTCTGCTGTCGCAGGCAGAGTGACACGACAGGCGCGCCGAACCTGCAAACCCGCCGTTCCCGCGTCCGCCGCGGGGTGCAGCTTGCAAAGTCGCAAACCGCAGTTTGCAAATCCGCCCCGCCAGATGCGGCCGTGTCAAGGCACGGAGTTTTGCGCTGCCGGGCCGTCGCCTCTTTTCACCACCGATGCCCACGGCTATCACGGAAGTCCGCATATCGCAGAGGACGCCCGCCGTGACCCAGACCGCCGCCCGCATTGCCCGCACCATCGCCACGGATATCGACGCCCGTCCCGATCAGGTGACCGCCGCCGTGAGCCTGCTGGATGGCGGGGCCACGGTGCCCTTCGTGGCGCGCTACCGCAAGGAGGCCACCGGGGGTCTGGACGACACGCAGCTGCGCACCTTGGCCGACCGTCTGAGCTATCTGCGCGAACTGGAGTCGCGCCGCGAAAGCATTCTCGGGTCGATCAAGGATCAGGGCAAACTGACCGACGCGCTGGCCCGCGCCATTGCCGGGGCCGACACCAAGGCCACGCTTGAAGACATCTACCTGCCTTACAAACCCAAGCGTCGCACCAAGGCGATGATCGCGCGCGAAAACGGGCTTGAGCCGCTGCTGCGCGCCATTCTGGACAATCGCTCTGCCGATCCCGAAACCCTTGCCGCCGGTTACATCACCGAGGCCGTGCCCACCACCAAGGACGCCCTTACCGGCGCGCGCGACATCCTGACCGAGGAACTGAGCGAGAACGCCGACCTGCTGGGCCGCCTGCGGTCCTTCATGCACGAGACAGCGCTGATCACCGCCCGCGTGCAACCCGGCAAGGAGGAGGCCGGGGCCAAGTTCTCGGATTATTTCGATCACCGCGAGAAATGGTCCAAGATCCCGTCGCACCGGGCGCTGGCGATCCTGCGTGCCGCCAAGGAAGAGATCGTGACCGTCGACATCGCGCCCGATCCGGAAACCGACGCGCCCCGCGCCGTCGGCATCATCGCGGCGGCCATCGGCATCCAAGGCAGCGGACCGGGCGATGTCTGGCTGCGAGAGGCGGCCGCCTGGACATGGCGCGTCAAGCTGAGCCTGACGATGTATGTCGACCTGATGGGCGACCT
This sequence comes from Marivita sp., assembly GCF_020055635.1. Lineage (GTDB taxonomy): Bacteria > Pseudomonadota > Alphaproteobacteria > Rhodobacterales > Rhodobacteraceae > Marivita. The sequence goes on from NZ_JAIPUT010000017.1 coordinate 5,863, forward strand.
GCGCAAGCGCGCACATGACGAAGCCATCGCCGTCTTTGCCCGCAACCTGCGTGACCTGCTACTGGCGGCACCCGCCGGGCCGCGCCCGACGCTCGGGCTTGATCCGGGCATCCGCACCGGGGTCAAGGCGGCGGTGGTGGATGCCACGGGCAAGGTCCTTGAGACATCAACGCTCTACCCGTTCCAGCCGCGCATGGATGCGGCGGGCGCACAATCCGCGATCACCGCGATGATCAAGCGTCACGGGATCGAACTGATCGCCATCGGCAATGGCACCGCCAGCCGCGAAACCGAACGGCTGGTGGCCGAGACGCTCAAACAGCTGCCGCAAGGCACGCCGCGCCCCGCCAGCGTGATCGTTTCCGAAGCAGGCGCGTCGGTCTATTCGGCGTCCGAACTGGCGGCGCAGGAGTTTCCCGATCTCGACGTGTCCCTGCGCGGGGCCGTGTCGATCGCGCGCCGCTTGCAGGATCCGCTGGCAGAACTGGTCAAGATCACGCCGCAATCCATTGGCGTCGGACAATATCAGCATGACGTGGACCAGCGCCGCCTGACACAGGCGCTGGATGCGGTGGTCGAGGATGCTGTGAACGCTGTGGGCGTCGATCTCAACATGGCCTCGGCACCGCTTTTGGCGCGGGTGGCCGGGCTTGGGCCATCCTTGGCGCAGGCCATCGTCACACATCGCGACGCGCATGGGCAGTTCCCGGCGCGCAAGGCGTTGCTCAAGGTGGCGGGGCTTGGCCCCAAGGCGTTCGAGCAATGCGCGGGCTTTCTGCGGTTGCGCGACAGCACCGAACCGCTGGACGCCACATCGGTCCATCCCGAAGCCTATGACGTCGCGCGGCGCATCGTGAAGGCCTGCGGGCGCGACATCCGCGCGATCATGGGTGCCCCTGACGCGCTGCGCGGGGTGCGCGCCGAGGCGTTCGTGGACGACCGGTTCGGCCTGCCCACCGTGCGCGATATCCTGTCCGAGCTTGAAAAACCGGGCCGCGACCCGCGCCCCGATTTCGTGACCGCGCGCTTTGCCGACGGGATCGACGACATCAAGGACCTGCGCCCCGGCATGTCGCTTGAAGGCACCGTGACCAACGTTGCCGCCTTTGGCGCTTTTGTGGATATCGGCGTGCATCAGGACGGGCTGGTGCATGTGAGCCAGCTTGCCGACAGGTTCGTCAAGGACCCGCATGAGGTGGTCAAGGCCGGGGACGTGGTGCGCGTGCGCGTGGTCGAGGTGGACGTGCCGCGCAAGCGCATCGGGCTGACCATGCGCAAGGACAATGCCGGGGGGAAACCGGCACCGCAGGCCAAGCAACACCCGGCCCGGAAAGCCGATGAGCCGCGTGCGTCCAAGCCACCGCGCAGCCCCAAGACCGCGGCGCCCGACACCGCGCAGGGCGCGCTTGGCGAGGCGCTCCGCAACGCGATGCGTGGCAAGACCTGAGCCGAAGGACCGCAGGGCTGCTGCGGGACCCGGGCCATCGCAGGTGTTGGCGGAGCGCTTTGCAGCCCGAGAGGCAAGAGCAGGACAGGAGCACGGTGCGCCCCTGTCCTTGCGCGAAAGAAGAAGACTGACCGTGCAGGGCTTTTCCAGCCGTTGCAAAGCGCTATCTACACCAAGCGTGGTCGGCTTGAAGATTTTCGTGGCGCTTTTCGGAACATGGCTTAGACAACAGATCTCGCAGAGAACGCCGAAGAGCAGATGTGAAGCTCGCCCAGCAAAAGGGATTCAAGAATGTCATTGCTTAAACAGATCGTTGTCACGGCGTTTTTTCTTGCGGCAAGCTTCTGGGGGCTGGTGACCTATGTGCCGGCGTCCCTGCCGGTTCTTGACCGCTACGGGCTGCTGGAGCCATTTGGCATAGTTGTGCCCGAGGCCACCGCTGCAGAGCAGAGTGGTGGCGGTGGCGGCAGGCCATCGGGCAGGTCCGGTGGAGCGGTGCAGGTGATTGCGGTCGCGGCCACGACTGCCAATGTCTTTGACGAGATCGTGACGATCGGGGACGGCCGCGCACTACGCAATACCACGGTTGTGCCCGAGGTTTCGGGACGGCTGTCTGCGATCAACGTGCGGTCGGGCGGGTATGTCGAGGCCGGTGATGTCGTCGCGACGCTCGAAGATCAAATCCAGCAGATCGAAGTGGAACGCGCGCAGTTCCTGCTGTCGGATGCCCGGGCCGCCGCGGAGCGCGTCAATGCTCTTGAAACGGCGGTCACGGCCATTCAGCGCAACAATGCCGCTCTTGCGTTGCAGACCGCAGAGCTTGACCTCAAGGAGGCCGAGTTCGAGCTGGAACGCCGCAAGATCGTGGCCCCCATTTCCGGATGGGTCGGCATCATCAACCACAATGTCGGTGATCAGGTCTCGACCGCCACGGAGATCACCCAGATTGACGACCGTTCGGAAATCATCGTCGATTTCCGGGTGCCGGAGCGGTTCGTCGGGCAGATCGAGGAAGGCGACACGATCCGGGCAACACCTCTGGCCCGCCCGCAGGAAGAACTTGTGGGCAAAATCGTCGCGCTCGACAGCCGGGTCGATGCAGATAGCCGCACATTGCGGCTTCAGGCCTCCCTGGCCAATGCCAACGACACGCTGCGCGCCGGGATGGCGTTTCGCATCATCGTCGATTTCGCCGGAGAGGCGTTCCCGTCGGTCGATCCGCTGGCGATCCAGTGGGGAAGCGACGGCCCCTTCGTCTGGGTGGTCGCCGACGGCAAGGCCACGAAGAAGGCGGTCAGGATCATGCAGCGCAACAGCGACTCGGTTCTGGTCAGCGGCGACGTGTCGGTCGACGACATGGTCGTCACCGAGGGCGTGCAGAACCTTCGCCCCGGTTCCGAGGTCGAGATTCGGGTCCAGGCCGCCACGAACCCGACGCAGGCAGCGCTTGCTGTCTCACGCGGATAGGGGCGCCCGATGGCCGTCACACATCAATCCGCCCAGTCGTCAACGACGGCTTTGTTCGTGCGCAGACCGATCCTTGCGTTTGTCCTGTCATCCTTGATCGTCCTGGCGGGTTTGGCCGGATTGTTCGGAGCCGAGATCCGGGAACTGCCCGATGTCGATCGGCCCGTCATCACCGTGACGACGAACTTTGCCGGCGCCTCGCCGGAAACGATAGATCGCGAGATCACCGCCCAGATCGAAGGCGCTGCGGGTCGGGTTGCCGGGGTTCAGTCGATTTCATCGAATTCACGCTTCGGGCGCAGCCGGGTCACGATCGAGTTCGGCGACGATGCCGATCTCGATGTTGCGGCCACCGACACGCGCGACGCGATCGGACGCATCCAGAATTCGCTTCCCGACGGAGCCGACGATCCGCGTATCGTCAAGGCCGATGCCAATGCCGACGCCGTCATGCGAATCGCCGTCACCTCGGACCGTCGCACCGCGCAGGATCTCACCCAGTTCACCGAAGACGTGATCGAGGATCGCCTGATCTCGGTTCCCGGCGTGGCCGATCTGCAGATTTACGGCGACAGGGACTCGGTCTTCCGGATCGACATCGACCAGATGCAGCTGGCCAGCCGCGGCCTTACCCTGGCCGACATCCGCAACACGCTGCGAAACGTCGCCTTCGATGCCCCCGCCGGCGCGCTGAGTTCGAGCAGTCAGAGCATCGTGGTGCGCACCACCGCCACGGTCACCTCTGCCGCCGAATTCGAGGCGCTGACGATCCGCGATGGCGTGACGATCGGCGACGTCGCAACGGTCACACTGGGCCCGTCCCCGGGCGAAAGCGTGCTGCGGGCGAACGGTCGGACGGGTCTCGGCTTGGGGATCATCCGTCAGGCCCAGAGCAACACGCTGGAAATTTCGCAATCTGTGCGGGCCGTCGTGGACGACCTGCAATCCATCCTTCCGCAGGATGTGCAGGTCTTCGTGACCAGTGACGACGCGGTGTTCATCAACGGGTCGATCCGCGAAGTGCTGTACACGCTGGCGATCGCCATCGCCATCGTGATCGGGATCATCTTCCTGTTCCTGCGTGATGTCCGCGCGACCATCATTCCCGCCATGACGCTGCCGGTGGCGTTGATCGGCACCTTGGCGGCGATCTATCTCGTCGGATTCTCGGTCAACATCCTGACGCTCTTGGCGCTGGTGCTGGCGACGGGCATGGTCGTCGATGACGCGATCGTCGTGCTGGAGAACATCGTCCGCAGGCGGTCCGAAGGGATGGGTGCGCGCGCGGCGGCGGTGCTTGGCACGCAGCAGGTGTTTTTCGCGGTGGTCACGACCACGGCCACGCTGGCAGCCGTGTTCATCCCGCTGTCCTTTCTGCCCGGCCAGACCGGCGGGCTGTTTCGCGAATTCGGCTTTACCCTGGCGATGTCCGTTCTCCTGTCATCGGTGGTCGCCCTCAGTCTCTGCCCGGTGCTGGCAAGCAAGCTGCTCAAGGGGCATTCGGGCGAACCAAGCACACGCGGACCGATGGCCTGGCTTGGAAACCGGCTGACGGCGCTCTATGCGCTGACCTTGCGGTTCTGCCTTGCCATGCCGTTGCTGATCCTGGTGATATCCGCCGGCTTTGCGACCGTTGCGGCGATCTCTTTCGGCAACATCCGTCAGGAACTGACACCGTCCGAGGACCGGTCCATCGCGCTCCTGAGCGTTTCGACGCCACAGGGCGTGTCACTGGATTACACCGCTGGCAAGATGCGGGAGATCGAAGCGCTGATCACGCCGCTTCAGGCCTCTGGAGAGGTGACCAACGTCTTTTCCATCGCGGGAATCGGGTCCGACAACCGGGGCTTCATGGTGATGACCCTCGCCCAGTGGGAAGAGCGTGACCGCAGCCAGCAAGAGATCGTCGGTCAGATCAACGGCATGCTCCGCCAGGTGATCGGGACGCGCGCCTTCGCGATCCAGCCCAACTCGCTGGGCATTCGAGGAGCGGGGCGCGGCCTGACCTTTGCCCTGACCGGAGACAATTACGACAGGCTGGCCGATTCCGCCGATCAGCTCATGGCGCAGATGGAACAGGACCCCGCGTTCGGACGGGTATCGATCGGCTACGAGACGACGCAGCCGCAACTTTTCATCGAGGTCGATCGCGATAGGGCCTCGGATCTTGGCGTCAACATCGATGGATTGGGCGAGGCTCTGCAAGCCGTTCTGGACGGGCGCGCGGTCGGCACCGTGTTCATCGACGACCGAAGCTACGAGATCAAGATGGTCTCCACCGTGGACCCGGTGAATGACCCGGGCGACCTCGAGCGGATTTTCGTGCAGGCCGGGAACGGAGAGATGATTCCGATCTCCAGCTTCGTGCGCCTGAACGAGCGGGCCGTCGCCCCCGAGCTTGGCCGCGAGGCGCAGATGCGCTCGGTTGAGATCTCCGCGTCCCTGACGCCGGAACTGTCGCTCGGCGATGCGTTTGAGCGGGTGCAGTCCCTCGCATCGGAGGTTCTGCCCGAAGAACAGCGCATCGTGCCCCTGGCCGAGGCCGCGACGCTGTCGGAGACCTCTTCCGGACTGCTGCTCACATTCGGCTTTGCGATCGTCGTGGTCTTTCTGGTGCTGTCGGCGCAATTCGAAAGCTTCGTCTCCGCGCTCATCATCATGGCGACCGTCCCGCTGGGCCTCGCCTGCGCGGTCTTCGCGCTGCTGCTGACCGGTGGAAGCCTGAACGTCTACAGCCAGATCGGCCTTGTCCTGCTGGTGGGCATCATGGCCAAGAACGGCATCCTCATCGTCGAATTCGCGAACCAGCTGCGCGACCAGGGGAAATCCGTCCGCGACGCGATCTACGAAGCCTCGACCATCCGCCTGCGCCCGGTGATGATGACGATGACATCAACCGTCCTTGGCGGCCTCCCGCTCATCTATTCGTCGGGCGCGGGCGCCGAGGCGCGCGAGGCACTTGGATGGATCATTGTGGGGGGACTGGGCATGGCGACCTTGTCGACGCTCTACCTCACCCCGGTCGCCTATCTCGTGCTGGCCCGCCTGTCGCGACCGAAAGCCGAAGAAGAGGCCCTGCTGCTCAAGGAACTGAGTTCTGCCTCAGGTCGCGGTCAGCCCGCCGAATGAAGTTGCAGCCAAGCGGAGAGCCGGCCATCCGCTGCACGAGGCAGGAGCCTTGCCCACGGCGCCGGGTCGATCTGCCGACTTTGCCGCTTGTGGCATCGACAATTCATCATCGGAGATGCGCTCGGAGATCAAACGGGTCCGGGATGAAAGGTACCAGGTCGAGTGGGTCCGAAAGGATGGCATCCGCTGAAGCGCGTGGGCTTTGATCCGGCGTCCCGAACGGTAGCGCGCCCCCTTTTGGGACACTTCGTTTGAAAGCAATCGGCCGGTCAGGGAATGTATGGTGCGGTCGAGAAGACTCGAACTTCCACGGGTGTTACCCCACAGCGACCTCAACGCTGCGCGTCTACCAATTCCGCCACGACCGCACTGTCTTGACTTGGTAGGCGGGTCATTAGCGAAGGTCGCAATCGGGGGCAAGGGCAAATTTCGACAAACTTTCTGGCGCAAATCTCAGGCCCGGATCTGCGGTCTGAGGCGTGGCAGGATCAACCGTAACGCCACCAGAGCCAGAACGGCGGCGATGATCCCCCACCCCAGCTGTGACGATTCTCCGAAGACGATCCGGTTGAACGTCCGGCCCGGCAGAAAGGTGAACGCGCCGGCGATGATGAGGCCATTGGAATAGAGGCTGCGAAAGATCGCCTGATGCCGTTCGACATCCCGGACCCTGGCTGCGCGAACCCCGGCCCAGAGCGACCACAGCGTCACCACGGCAAACCCGTGCAGGGGGCCCAGGCCAAGCGCCGTGAAATGCGACGGGATGGCAAAGGAACTGATGGCGAGGCTGGCCATGGCCACGATCCAGGCATAGCCAAGGATCCTGTGCCATTTGTCCCTGCGCCGGCGGTAGAGAACGATGGGCCCCAGGGCCAGCGCAAGGCAAGCGGCGATGATGTGGACCTGGATGTCCAGCGGAGCGGTCAGAAAAGGTGTCGGCGTCATGGCGTCCTCTTGTCGTTTGTCCTGTGATGAGGCACCAGAACAAGGAGGACGGGGGCCGGACCAGAAAGGATGCGCAGATGACGGCTGGGCTTCGTGAATAATCGGGACCCGCATCTCGCGCTTCGCGAATGGCGGCGTCACCTCCTGCATCCGCTGACCCTGACGGCGCTTGGGGCGGTGAGCGTGGTCTTGTGCCTGATCGGCCCGTTCGGCACCTTGTCGTCGCTGCCCCTGCTGGCGCGCGCGCTGTACTGGACGACCCTGACAGTTGCGGGCTACGTGGTCGGCTATCTGTTCAGCTATGCTCTGCTGCGGCATTCGCGGTCACAGATGTCGCATCTCGCGCGCATCCTTGCCGCGGGCGTGCTGACCGGAGCGACGATGACGGCGCTGGTCAGCCTGTTGAACCGGGCGGTTTTTGGCGCATTGCCGCTTGGCGCCGACCTGCGGACGCTGGCGGGAACCACGCTGGTGATATCGGTGATCGTGATGTCGGTGATCGACCTGTTTTCGCGTCGTCTCGCGCCCGGAACGGTCGAACCTGCACAATCGGGACCGCCGATTCTCGACCGGCTGCCCTTCGACAAGCGCGGACCATTGGTCGCCCTGTCGGTCGAGGATCACTATGTCCGCGTGCGCACGACCAAGGGCGAGGACATGATCCTGATGCGGCTGGCCGACGCGATCCGCGAGGTGGGGGCAACTTCGGGGGCGCAGGTCCACCGGTCCCACTGGGCGGCGTTCGAACAGGTTGTTTCGGTCACCCGCGACGGCGACCGCGCCGTGTTGCACATGACGACGGGGGGCGACATACCGGTCAGCCGGCGTCATGTCCCGACCATCAGGGAGGCCGGGCTGTTGCCCCGCTAAACGGCCCGCCCTGCGTGGCACGGGCCGTTTGAAAAGCGGGTCATTCCGGTCTTATTCAAGAACCAGTAGCGGAAGCGCGGCTTTCTGAGGCTGTTCCGCCGAATTCGCGGCGCTGTCCGCACGGCCATTCATCATCATCGATGCCTTCCGGACAAGACCCATGCGTTCCGGCTGTCCCGGTGCGAAGACCGATGTCCCGTCAGCCTCGAATGACATGAGCGCCGCCTCGTACCAGGACGCGGCGATTTCACCGCGCTTGGAGGCCCCGATTCCCTGGCTGAGATGATGCCCGAGCAGTTCGGCATATCCGGCTTCGCCCAGCGAGGTCAGCAGCAAGGCCGAGCCCATGGCGACATCCATGTCATCGACCCGGTAGCCGACGGACAGACACACGCGCGCGGTGTCGGAGAGCTGTTGCGGGGACATGCCACTGGACAGGATGAAGGACGACACGCCCTGAAGAACCTCGTCACGTGGCTTGAGGGAAACGGCGAGGACATGATCCTTGAGAACCGGCCCGAAGCCCCGGCATTGCGCGGTGATCTGGTCGGGCGTCGCGCCCTGCACCTTGGCCATGAGCTCTTCGCCGCGTGCCATCGCGTAGGTCCGCGTGAGGCACATCTGTTCGGCGAGGGCGAAATCCGCGTCGTTCATCGTGGCCTCGGTCACGAAGCCGCCGTTCGAACTGGTCAAAAGGCTGACCTTGTTGCAGAACGACGCCAGCGATTGTTGCGCCGGGGTCTGCCCGCCCATGAAGGACGGCAGTTGCCCGGCAGCAGCCGGGGCCGTGGCCTGCGCCGCGCCGCTGACCACCGGCTGTGCCGTTGCGACGGGCAATGCAGGTGCGGCCGGCGCCGGGGTTGCGGCAAGCTGTGTCTGGGGCAGCGAAGGCTGTGGCGCGAGATTGGCCGCGGCCATCTGCGGAGCATCGTCCGTCTTGGTACAGGTGCCGCGCACGCAGGAGAACATCGCCGGAGTCACGTTGAACGCCTGGAAGTCGTTGCGTTCGTAGCCGTTCGGCGTCGAGGCGAAAACACGCACCGTGCAGGCCTGTGCATTGCACCAGAAGGCCGATCCGGTCACCGACGTGTCGATGATGTAATCGGTCTGGCCGTCGCCGTTGATGTCGGCCAGCTGGATGAAGCCGTGACGCTGGACCAGCTGCTCGGCAGAGGGATCCGAGCTTTTTGCAACTTCGTTGACCGCGGCGGCAACAACCGATGGCAAGCCGTAATGCCCGCCGATCGCCGACGTGGCGCTGTTGCCGAAGCCGTTCATCTGTTCGTCGCGGTACAGCACCAGCAAGCCCCTGACGCCCTGCGGATTGCTCGCGATAAGCTGCGCGGTGTTCGGTCCGCCGGCCTGGGCGCGGTGGAACGAGGACAGCAGGAAATCGCGTTCGAAGGATGTCAGCTGCCCGGTCGGGGAATAGCCAAGATGCGCCTGGTAGGACGAGACCGCCGCCCGCGACCTGCTGCCCATCACGCCATCCGCCGTGCCCGAATTGAATCCGAAATAGTTGAGTGCGGTCTGGGTCTGCCGGTTCAGTTCGCGCTGGGTGGACGAAATGCCGGAGGATCGTGGTTTTGATGCCGCCGGCCTGTAGGTCCGCTGCCTGTTGTTTTTTGCGCCGTTGCTGATCGCCCCGCCGATCACACCGCCAATGATGCCCCCGATCAGGGCATCATTGGCCATGGCCGGAACCGGAGATGTCAGCAGGCTGATCGCGACAGCCGCGCTTATGGAAAATCTGGCAATCATTGCGGAACCTCTCGAAAAATGTTCATTGCTGGCGAAAATGCGGTGCGAATTTCGGGTATTTTGAAAGGATCGCCGCACGAGTCAAGAAAACAATGGTGAAACCGATGACGGAATGGCGAATTACCGACGGTCTGACCGATTATGACGAGGCCGTGGCCCTGATGGAGGCCCGCGCCGCGGATATTGCCGCAGGCACGGCAGACGAACTGGTCTGGCTGGTCGAGCATCCGCCGCTCTATACCGCAGGCACCAGTGCACGGATCGCGGATCTCAAGGATCCAGACCGCTTTCCCGTCTATCCCACCAAGCGCGGCGGGCAGTACACCTATCACGGGCCGGGGCAGCGGGTGGTGTACGTTATGCTGGATGTCGGCAAGCGGGGGCGCGACGTGCGCTGTTTCGTGCAGGATCTTGAACGCTGGGTGATCGCGACACTGGGCGAATTCGGGCTGACCGGGCATATCCGGGACGGGCGTGTCGGGGTGTGGATCGAACGGCCGGACAAGCCCCTCTTGCCGAACGGCAAGATCGCCGAGGACAAGATCGCGGCCATCGGCATCCGTCTGCGCAAATGGGTGAGCTTTCACGGTATCTCGATCAACGTGGAACCGGACCTCAGTCATTTCGACGGTATCGTGCCCTGCGGGATAACCGAGTACGGCGTGACATCGCTGGTCGATCTGGGGTTGCCGGTGACGATGGACGACCTCGACGTGGCGCTCAGGCAGGGTTTTGACGGTGTTTTTGGGGATGCAGCAAAACTGACACAAACCTGTCACGGGACTGATACGCGAATCCGGTGAATTGCCGGGGACCGGTGCGGCGCAATCGCTGACGCCCGGCATAGGCAATCATCATCGGGACACGGATCATGACACCCAAAGACATTCACGACCTTTCTGCAGACGACTGGGACGAGCTGAACTTCCCACGCCCCGAGGGCAATGATTTCGACAAGGTGGTCGAACGTGCGATTTCCCGTCGCGGGTTCCTTGGCGGCGTGCTGGCCTTCGGGTCGGGTGCAGCCGTCATGGGCACGGGCATGCTCAAGGGCACCACTGCCATGGCGCAGCCCGCGTCGCGCTTCCCGTTCACGCCGATCGCCGCACAGACCGACGGCACCGTGCACGTGCCCGAGGGCTACACCTGGAAGATGCTGGTGCGCTGGGGCGATCCGCTCTTCTCGGACGCCGAGGGCGCCTATGACCCCAAGGCCGGCGTGTCGGTCGAATTTGCCGACCGCGTGATGGGCGAGAACACCGACGGGATGGAACTGTTCAACGTCGACGGCCGCGAGATTTTCGTCGTCAACAGCGAATACACCAACAACAAGACCAACCTGCCGCACCGCGAAGACGGCCTTCCGGGCAGCCTTGACGACGTGCGTATCCTCCAGCACCTGCAGGGCGTGACCGTGATGGAACTGGCCCAGGACGACGACGGCTGGTCGGTTGTGGTCGACAGCCCCTACAACCGCCGCATCCACCACAACACGCCGATGACCTTCTCGGGTCCGGCGGCGGGTCACGACCTGCTCAAGACCGAGGCCGATCCGACCGGGATGGCGTCGCTGGGCACGATGAACAACTGCGGGTCCGGCCGGACGCCGTGGGGCACCTACCTGACCTGCGAAGAAAACTTCAACGGCTATTTCGGCGCCGCCTCCGAAGTGTCCGCCGACGCGCTGGTGATGGACGGTTTCGCCCGCTACGGGGTGATCACAAAGGTCGATCCGGGCCGCTACAACTACCACGGCTTCGATCCGCGCTTCGACATCGCGACCAACCCGAACGAGCCGCACCGCGCGGGCTATATCGTGGAAATCGACCCGGCCAACCCGGATGCGACCCCGATCAAGCACACCGCCCTGGGCCGGTTCAAGCACGAGAACGCCGCCTACGGCATCGCCGCCGACGGTCGTGTCGTGGTCTACATGGGCGACGATGAACGCGGCGAGTTCATGTATCGCTGGGTCAGCAACGACGTCTACGTGCCGGGCGAGGACACGTCCTCCCTGCTGGTCGACGGAACGCTGTCGGTTGCCGTGTTCGAGGACGACATGCAAGGCCGCTGGGTCCCGCTGACACCTGCGACCACCGGCATGGACGCGGCGCATATCGCCGTCTTCACCCGCATGGCGGCCTCCAAGGTCGGCGCGACCACGATGGACCGTCCCGAGTGGATCGCGGTGCATCCGAACGCATCCGAAGCCTATTGCTGCCTGACCAACAACTCGCGTCGCGGCGTGTTGAACGACGATGGCACGGTGCGCACAAATGCCGGTGGCGACCCGATGACGGTCAACGCCGTCAACCCGCGCGACACGAACAATTACGGCCAGATCGTGCGCTGGCGTCCCGATGGCGGCGACCACGGTGCCGACGGGTTCGCATGGGATCTCTACGTGATGGCGGGCAACCCGACGGTGCACGCGGATGGCCCCCTGGCCGGGTCTGCAAACATCAACGCGGGCAACCTGTTCAATTCGCCCGACGGGATGGTCATCGATTCGACCGGCCTGATCTGGATCCAGACGGACGGCGACGACGACAACGAAGGTGATTTCGCCGGCATGGGCAACAACCAGATGCTGGCGGGTGACCCTGTGACGGGTCGGATCGAGCGGTTCCTGACCGGCCCGAACGGCTGTGAAGTCACCGGCCTGTGCTGGTCTACGGACCGCCGCACGATGTTCGTCGGCATCCAGCACCCCGGCAGCAACTGGCCTGATGGCGAAGGCAACCTGCCGCGCTCGGCGGTCATCGCCGTCACCCGCGACGACGGTGGTCTTGTCGGCTAAGTCGGCCTCCGGCTGAAACACGCCCCGAACGCCTCCGCGCGTTCGGGGCTTTTCCATTTTGGAAAAAACCCATGGAGTCCAGTCGTTTGCCAAAACCGGGCAAGCCCGACACCGAAACATCCCCGACCAAACTGCGACAATAAAGTTTGATCTGCGTCAAATACGTCCGTTGCCGCCACCTGCCTCACATTCTAAAACGTGTATGGAAGAAATGGCGCGTGGAGAATCCCTGCGCCTTTTTATTGGGAACCAGCAGGAGGCAGATATGGCAGACGCCGCCATTCACGGCCACGAACATGAGGATCAGCGCGGCTTTTTCACCCGCTGGTTCATGTCCACGAACCACAAGGACATCGGGATTCTCTACCTGATCGTCGCGGGTCTCGCGGGCTTCATTTCCGTGGCCTTCACCGTTTACATGCGCATGGAGCTGATGAACCCCGGGGTTCAGTACATGTGTATGGAAGGCGCCCGCCTGACCGCAGCAGCGGTTGGCGATTGTACCCCGAACGGCCATCTCTGGAACGTTCTGATCACCGGACACGGCATCCTGATGATGTTCTTCGTGGTGATTCCGGCGCTGTTCGGCGGTTTCGGCAACTATTTCATGCCGTTGCAGATCGGTGCGCCGGACATGGCGTTCCCGCGTCTGAACAACCTGTCTTTCTGGCTTTTCGTGGCCGGGACAACGCTGGCCGTCTGTTCGGTCCTGGCACCGGGCGGCAATGGCCAGTTGGGCTCGGGTGTGGGCTGGGTGCTGTATCCGCCGCTGTCGACCAATGAAGGCGGCATGTCGATGGACCTCGCGATCTTCGCGGTCCACGTCTCGGGTGCCTCGTCGATCCTGGGTGCGATCAACGTGATCACCACCTTCCTGAACATGCGCGCTCCGGGCATGACGCTCTTCAAGGTGCCGCTCTTTGCCTGGTCGATCTTCGTCACCGCGTGGCTGATCCTTCTGGCGCTGCCGGTTCTGGCGGGTGCGATCACCATGCTGCTCACCGACCGCAACTTCGGCACGACCTTCTTTGATCCTGCCGGCGGCGGCGACCCGGTGCTGTACCAGCACATCCTGTGGTTCTTTGGCCACCCGGAAGTGTACATCGTGATCCTGCCCGCGTTCGGCATCATCAGCCATGTCATCGCAACGTTCAGCCGCAAGCCGATCTTCGGCTACCTGCCGATGGTCTGGGCGATCATTGCGATCGGCGCTCTGGGCTTTGTCGTGTGGGCGCACCACATGTACACCGTCGGCATGTCGCTGACCCAGCAGTCCTACTTCATGCTGGCGACGATGGTCATCGCGGTGCCGACAGGGGTCAAGATCTTCTCGTGGATCGCGACCATGTGGGGCGGCTCGATCGAGTTCAAGACACCGATGCTCTGGGCGTTCGGGTTCCTGTTCCTCTTCACCGTGGGCGGTGTGACGGGCATCGTCCTGTCGCAGGCGGCCGTGGACCGGGCGTATCATGACACCTACTACGTCGTGGCGCATTTCCACTACGTGATGAGCCTTGGCGCCGTGTTCGGCATCTTCGCGGGGATCTATTTTTACTTCCCCAAGATGACCGGCAAGATGTATCCCGAATGGGCAGGCAAGCTGCACTTCTGGACCTTCTTCATCGGGGCCAACCTGACCTTCTTCCCGCAGCACTTCCTGGGCCGTCAGGGCATGCCGCGCCGCTATATCGACTATCCCGAGGCGTTTGCCTTCTGGAACTACGTGTCGAGCTGGGGGGCCTTCCTGTCCTTCGCGTCGTTCCTGTTCTTCATCGGCGTGATCGCCTGGAGCCTTGCCAAGGGCCGGGCCGAGACCGCGAAGAACCCGTGGAACGAATATGCGGACACGCTGGAATGGACCCTGCCCTCCCCGCCGCCCGAGCACACGTTCGAGCAGCTTCCGAAGCGGGAAGACTGGGAAAAGACCCACGCACATTAAGACCTGCGTGAACTGAAATCGAAGGCCCCGGTGGAAACGCCGGGGCCTTTAGCCATCAAACCTGCCTTTGTTTGCGGGTAGGTTGCGCGGTATCGCCACCGTGATGACCTCGTCACTGGCGACCTATGTGGGCTCGACCAAGCATCTGAGGGACGACATCATCCGCGCCTGTGATCTGCTTTTGACAGGATACTGACCGACCATGCCCTATACGTGGACAGACACCTCTGAAGACAATCTCGAACTGCGCCTCTGGCCGCATCAATCGCTGCCCGCCTACGGGTTCGCGGCGACGATCCTCGGCATCTTCACCCTGTCCACGATCCCGCTTTACGGCTTGATCGGAACGGTGCTGCTCTGGGGCATCCTGCCCTTCATGCTGCTGGCGCTGGGGGCGATGTGGTACGCGCTGCGGCGCAACGAACGCGATCTGCAGATCATCGAGATCCTGACACTCACGCCGGACGATCTGCACCTCACGCGTCAGACCCGGAAAGGCGCGCCGCAGGAATGGCACTGCAACCCCTACTGGACACAGGTCAACATGCATCAGAAAGGCGGGCCGGTCCCGCATTATGTCACGCTGTCGGGGGCCGGAAGAGAGGTTGAGATCGGCGCGTTTCTGAGCGAAGACGAACGCAAAGAGCTGTACGCGGAACTGAGTGACAGGGTTCGGCGCATCGCCACACCCTGACCCGAGGCTCCATGGCCCAAGTTCCCGCCGTTCCAAAGCTCAGCCGCGCATGGCATCTCGTGCTAGCACAGGCTCTCGGGCATACAGAGCCGACGACCGACATGGTGCCCTCGGAACGCGCGGCGATGGCGCTGCGTGCCGCCGACCTGCCCCGGCAACAGGCGCAGCAGGTCACCTTCCTGATTCCGCTGGTCGGACCGCAGCATGTCGGCGATTGGCCCGCCGTGATCGCCCGGCTGCAGGACACGCTGCACAGCTTCATCAGGCAAGACAACGCGCAGTGGCAAGCAGTGATCTGCTGTCAGGACCGGCCGGATCTGCCGGACGATCCGCGGATCACCTATCTGCCCTTCACCGACCCGACGCCGGGCAACGACAAGTGGCGCAAGCTGCGCGTGTTGACCGAGGCCCTGCCGGATCTGACCGACCGCCCCGGCTATGTCATGTCCTTCGATGCGGATGACCTGCTGCGACAGGGCACGGTCACGGAAATGCTGAGGCGGCAGGACCCCGGCGGGTACCTGGTGCAATCCGGGCTGGTGATGGATGTGGCGACCGGACAGATCGCGCTGGCGGACAGGCGCAGTCTTGCCGCGCCGATGCGCAAACCGTTCTGGAAGCTTTGCGGAAGTTGCGCCGCGCTTTATCACGACCCGGCAGAGCCTGCCTCGACCGCGTTCCTGGCCGAGATGACGCAGCACGAACACCGCATGTTTCCCTACCTTGCACGGCTGGCCGGGCAAGCTTTGCGCCCGCTGTCCCGGCCGTCGGTGCTCTACATGCTGAACCATGGCGAGAATTTCGGCGCGCGGCGGGGACGTGTCGGCTACAAGACCCGCTTCGTGCAGCGTTACCGGATCGACCAGCCTGAAACACTGGCCGGGATCAGGATGGATTTCGGGATGTGACAGGCGCGGCGGACGATGCGTCGACGCATCGTCGCGTTTCCGTCGACGGAAACGCGCCCCGACCAACCGGTCAGAGGTTCGACAACCGGTCCTTGACCATCGGTCCGACCGCGCCGAAATCCATCTGGCCGGTATACTTTGCCTTGAGCGCGCCCATGACCCGCCCCATGTCGCGGATCGACGACGCGCCGGTCTCGACAACCGCAGCATCCACCGCAGCGCGCACTTCCTCGTCCGACAGCTTGCGGGGCAGGAACTCCTCGATCACGCCGATTTCCGCCAGTTCGCGTTCCGCCAGATCGAGCCGCCCGGCCTCTTCATAGGTTTTGGCGGTGTCCTTGCGCTGCTTGACCATCTTCCCCATGATCGCAAGCACTTCGTCGTCGGCGACACCGTCTTCCTTGCCCTCGCCGCGGGCCGCGATGTCGCGGTCCTTGATCGCGGCATTGATCAGCCGAAGGGTCGAGAGCCGCGCGCTGTCCTTGTCGCGCATCGCCTTTTTGATCGACGTGGTGATCCGTGTCCGAAGGTCCATGTAGTCCCGTCCCCATGCTTGAGCGAGCGCGCACATTAAGCGAGGACCCAATCAGACGCAAGCGGCAAGCAATAGAGCTAACCTCTTGAAAAACATGGATATCGCTTTTTGCGACCTCCCTTGACCAACCGCCATCGCAGTCTTAGGTTCCGCAAGATTTAATCCAGCGGAGTCGCGCCATGTCCCAGCTTTCGAATGACACACCGACCGCCTGCCTTGCGCTTGCGGATGGCACGATTTTCTATGGTCGCGGCTTTGGCGCCACGGGCACGTCGGTGGCGGAACTGTGCTTCAACACCGCGATGACCGGCTATCAGGAAATCATGACCGATCCGTCCTACGCCGGTCAGATCGTGACCTTCACCTTCCCGCATATCGGCAATGTCGGCGTCAACCCGGATGACGACGAGACCGGCGACCCGGTGGCCGAAGGCATGGTCGTCAAGTGGATGCCGACGCAAAGCTCGAACTGGCGCGCGGTTCAGGAACTGAGCGCCTGGCTTGCGGCGCGCGGGCGCATCGCGATCGGTGGCGTGGACACCCGCCGACTCACCCGGGCGATCCGGCAGCAGGGCGCACCGCATGTGGCGCTGGAACATAACCCCGAGGGCAATTTCGATCTTGCGGCGCTGGTGGAAAAGGCCCGGGCCTTCTCCGGTCTCGAAGGGCTCGACCTGGCCAAGGATGTCACCTGCGTCCAGTCCTATCGCTGGGACGAGATGCGGTGGGCGTGGCCCGAGGGCTACAAGCGTCAGACCGACGCAAGGCACAAGGTCGTCGCCATCGACTATGGCGCGAAGCGCAACATACTGCGCTGCCTGGCGAGCGCCGGATGCGATGTGACGGTCCTGCCCGCCTCCGCCACCGCGGAAGAGGTGCTGGCGCACAATCCCGACGGCGTGTTCCTGTCGAACGGTCCGGGCGATCCCGCGGCCACGGGCAAATATGCCGTGCCGATGATCCAGACCATCCTGAACGAGACCAACCTGCCAATGTTCGGCATCTGCCTTGGCCACCAGATGCTGGCGCTGGCGCTGGGGGCCAAGACGGTCAAGATGAATCACGGGCACCACGGCGCGAACCACCCGGTCAAGGACACCGAGACCGGCAAGGTCGAGATCACCTCGATGAACCACGGCTTCGCGGTGGACAGTCAGACCCTGCCGACAGGCGTTCTGGAAACCCACCTGTCGCTGTTCGACGGTTCGAACTGCGGCATCCGCATGACGGATCGGCCGGTCTTTTCGGTGCAACAGCACCCCGAGGCCAGCCCCGGCCCGCAGGACAGTTTCTACCTGTTCGAACGCTTCGCGGACTCGATGGCTCAGGCCAAGGCCGAAAAGGTCTGAGCCCGTTAACGCGCGCTTAAGCTTTTGACGCTTAGCTGTCCCCCGGAAGTCGCCCGGGGGACTCATGTCGGTGAAATCAGCTATCGCGTCAGACGGGCCCTTTCTGCTCGCTTCGGGGTACCGGACGCACCGGGCCATGCCCGAACGCGCGCAGGACGATCTGACCGACGCCGTGCTGCGCAATGCGCGCAACCTGAATGCCCGCCGCCGACGCCTCGACCCAGCGACGAACCCGCCCGATCCGACGCTCGACCACCTGTTGCCGCCCGAGTTCTGTCTCGAACACCGGGTCCTGCCCTGGGGCACGCTTGGCGATGCGATCCTCGTGGGTGCCGTGCCGGACCGTGATCGGTCACAGCTGCGCGACATGCTGGAACACGAGATCGGGCCGATCCTCTTTGCCGACGTGTCCGAGGAGGATTTGCTGGCATTCATCTCGTCGCGACATGGCGAGTATCTCGCCGACCTGGCGGAAACCCAGGTGGCAGAAGATTACAGTTGCCGCGACATCAACAAGCTTTCGCTGTCGCAAGGCCTGCTGGCGTCGCTGTTCTTCGGGGTCAGCCTTGCGCTCATCTTCTTCTTTCCCAACGCGTTCTTCGCCGGGATCACGGCGGTCGCGGTGACCAACCTTGTCGCCTGCCAGCTCTTCAAGATCGTGGTGTTCTTCGCGGGTTACAGGAAACCGCCCGGCAAGCCGGTGCATGTGCCACTGGCAGAGAAACCGGTGGTCAGCCTGATTGTCCCGCTATTCAACGAAGCGGCGATCGCGCATGCGCTTGTGCAACGGCTGTCGCGGCTCAGCTATCCGAAATCCCTTCTGGATGTCGTGCTCGTGCTGGAGTCCGAGGACACCAGAACCCGGCAGATGATCGACGCCATCTCGCTGCCGGCATGGATGCGGGTGGTCCGGGTGCCGGATGGCAGGCTGAAGACCAAACCGCGCGCCCTGAACTACGCGCTGAACCACACGCGCGGTGACATCATCGGCGTTCTGGATGCCGAGGATGCACCGGCGACCGACCAGATCGAGCGGATCGTCGAAGCGTTCCACCACGCCCCGGCGAATGTCGCCTGCGTTCAGGGCATCCTGGATTTCTACAACACCAGGTCGAACTGGATCGCCCGCTGCTTCACCATCGAATACGCCACTTGGTTCCGCATCGTTCTGGCCGGCGCGGCGCGGCTGGGCTTGCCGATTCCGCTGGGTGGCACCACCGTGTATCTCAAGCGGTCGGCCCTGAAGCAGGTTGGCGGCTGGGACGCCCACAACGTCACGGAAGACGCCGATCTGGGGATCCGACTCTCCCGGCATGGGTATCGCACGATCCTGATCCCGACTGTCACGCGCGAAGAGGCGAACAACCGCATGATCCCGTGGATCAAGCAAAGGTCGCGCTGGCTCAAGGGATACATCATCACCTACATGGTGCATATGCGCCGACCGTTCCGACTGCTGCGCGATCTGGGGCTGCGCAAGTTCCTGGGGTTCCAGTTCTTCTTCCTGACCACCATCCTGCAATTCACGCTCGCGCCCGCGCTCTGGTCGTTCTGGCTGGTCTGTTTCGGCTACGGGACGCCATTCCTCGATGCCTTCCCGGCAGAGTGGATAGGGGGCCTTGTGGCCCTTTTTCTTTTGTCCGAGCTGGTCTCGCTTGCGGTCGGGTTCGTCGCCGTCGGACGCACCCGGCATGAAAAGCTCATGCAATGGGTGCCGATGATGATCTTCTATTTTCCGATGGGCGTCTTCGCGGTCTACAAGGCGTGGTCCGAACTGATCTTCAAGCCGTTCTACTGGGACAAGACCCAGCACGGTCTTTCGGAACCGGATGTTCCCGGCGGCGACATCCACGTCACCCGGCGCTAACGATGGTCCTTGGAAAGCGAATCCAGCTTGAGCCGCGTCACGAAGGCCACAGAGATGTGATCCCGCAGCGCGCGGTAGGCCGCGTCCTCGTCACGCTTGGTGATCGCATCGACAATTGCCTGATGTTCGGCCAGCGCGATCTCGCCCCGTCCCTGCGCCGCCAGCGACGTCGTCGCCATCAGCGCCATCGACCGGTGCACGAGGTCGAGTTGCTGAACAAGGAACCGGTTGTGCGACGCCAGGTGGATCTGCTTGTGAAACCGCCGGTTCGCCCGCGCCAGTGCCGATGGATCGTCAAGCAGGGCGCGGTCGTCATGCACCATGTCCTGCAAGACCTGTACCTCTTCCTCGGTTGCGTGGCGCGCCGCGAGCCGCGCTGCCAGACCCTCAAGCTCGGTACGCACCACGTAAAGCTCGGCCATCTGGTTGTGATCGAGCGATGCCACGATCAGAGACCGCCCGTCCCGCGTCAGCAAGGACTGGGTCTCGAGCCGCTGCAATGCCTCGCGGATCGGCGTGCGCGACATGCCGAAGCGTTCGGCCAGATCGCTTTCCACCAGGCGGTCACCCGGCCGGTAGACACCCACGTCGATCGCCTCGAGGATCGACGCATACGCGTCCTTCTGGGGGGCTTTCACATCTTTCATACCGCGGGATCCTTGTTCGAGTTTCCGCACGATAGCGCCGGGACGCCAAAAGACGCAAGTTGAGCCATTGCCGCGCCCCGGACACCCGCCTAGATTGGCGGTCATGGTAAAGTCGTCCTTCAAACATGTGCGTCACTGGGTCTTCGACCTGGACAACACGCTCTATTCGCCCGCCGTGCGCCTGTTCGATCAGATCGAGGTGCGCATGACCCGGTTCGTGATGGAGGCGGTCGGCATCGACCACGACGACGCCAACAAGCTGCGGCTGGACTACTGGAAGACCTACGGGACGACCCTTGCGGGGCTGATGCGCGAACATGACGTCGATCCGGCACCTTATCTGCATCATGTGCACGACATCGACTTCTCGGTGCTGTCCGAAGATCCCTACCTGGCCTCGCTGATCAGCGACCTGCCGGGACGCAAGATCGTCTACACCAACGGGTCTGCGCCCTATGCCGAAAACGTCCTCAAGGCGCGCGGGCTCGGGGGCATCTTCGACGCGGTCTACGGGGTGGAACATGCGGAGTTCCTGCCCAAGCCCGAACGCACCGCCTTCGAGAAGATCTTCGGACGGGATGGCACCGACACCAGAACCGCCGCGATGTTCGAAGACGACCCGCGCAACCTCGCGGCTCCGCACGCAATGGGCATGCGCACGGTGCACGTGGCCCCCGATGCGATCGAGGCTGATCACATCCATCATCATACCTCGGAACTGTCGGAATTCCTGGCGCGGCTGACCTAGCCGAAAATACCGGCGTCTTGCGGCAATTTGGCAGTTTCAGCGCGGCGCGGCGTACCTATCTCCAATGGAGACAGCAAAGAGGTATCCCAAATGTCCGTTTCCGACGCATCGCTCCAGCCGCGGCGCAATCCGCTCTACGCCATTCCCGTTTTCGGATGGGTGGCGCGTGACCTCAAGGAAGGACCCGCCGACACGATCTATTACCTGCTGGTCATCCTGCTGACCCTGCTGGTCCTGGCGGTGATGCAGTGGGGTATCGTCGCGCTCAGCATGGCCGCGCTTGCGATGGTTCCGGTGATAATGGTGACACTGATCCTGATCACGGTCGGAAAATAACAGGGGCGCCCTGACGCATCGCGTTTCGGGCTGGTCCGGGATAGATCCGGGCCACGACACTCGCGTCCCGAAAGGCAGTTACATGGACCACGACATCATCGTCTCGGGCGGCGGCATCGCCGGGCTCGCCGCGGCTGCGGCCTTCGGTGCAGAGGGCTATTCGGTGCTCTGCCTCGATCCGGCACCACCCGTCACCGACCGCGAAGCCGAAGGCGCGGACCTGCGCACCACGGCCTTCCTTCAGCCCGCGCAGGCCTTTCTGACCGAAATCGGTTTGTGGGGCCGGCTTGCCGCTCACGCGATGCCGCTTCAGGTCATGCGCATTGTCGATGCCGGTGGTCCCCTGCCCGAAGCGCGCGTGACCAAGGCGTTCAATGCCTCGGACATTTCCGATCAGCCGTTTGGCTGGAACCTGCCCAACTGGCTGTTGCGGCGTGAATTCGTGGCCCATCTGGAGGGCATGGAGACCGTCACCTTTCGCGCCGGTGTCGGCACCACGTCGCTGTTCACCCGCGAGGCCGAGGCTCGGGTCGGCCTGAGCGACGGCAGCAAGCTGCGCTGCAAGCTGGTCATCGCCGCCGACGGCCGCAATTCACCGATGCGCAAGGCGGCCGGGATCGACGTTCAGACCACGCGCTTCGGGCAGAAGGCGCTGGCCTTTGCCGTCACCCATCCGATCCCGCACGAGAATGTCTCGACGGAAATTCACCGCACCGGCGGGCCGTTCACCCTTGTGCCGCTGCCCGATCTGAACGGAAGGCCGTCCTCGGCGATTGTCTGGATGGAGGAAGGCCCGAAGGCCGAGGCGCTGATGGCGTTGGACACCGAAGCCTTCGAAGAGGCCATGACCACCCGATCCTGCAGTCTGTTCGGGCCGCTTGAACTGGCGTCGCGGCGCACGATCTGGCCGATCATCAGCCAGCATGCCGACCGCCTGAACGGCGAACGCATCGCCTTGGTGGCCGAAGCCGCGCATGTGGTTCCGCCGATCGGCGCGCAGGGCCTGAACATGAGCTTGAAGGATCTTGCCGTCCTGCGTGACCTGGCCCGGCAGACCGGAGACGAGATCGGCAACCGCAAGATGCTGGACAGCTACCACCAGAGGCGCATCGGCGATATTCGCGCGCGGGTGGCCGGGATCACGCTATTGAACCGGACCTCGATGCTCAGCGCGCAACCGCTGCGCGACATCCGCGCCAAGGGGCTTGATGCGCTTTACACGCTGACGCCGGTCCGCAAGACGTTGATGCAGTTGGGCCTCGGTGCGCGCGGCACCTGAGGCCCATTCGTTCCACCCTGTCGGTCAGGCGGCCTGAAAGGTCAGGCTGACACCGTTGATGCAGTGCCGTTTGCCCGTCGGCTGCGGCCCGTCATCGAAGATGTGGCCCAGATGGCTACCGCAGCGGCTGCAATGGCATTCGGTGCGGGTCATGAACAGGGACCGGTCCGGTTTGGTCTCGATGCCATTGGCCTGCGCCTCCCAGAAGCTTGGCCAGCCGGTGCCGCTGTCATATTTGTGTTCGGATGAATAGAGAGGCAGATCGCAGCCTCTGCAAAGGAACATGCCGTCGCGCTTTTCATCATTCAGCGGCGAGGAGAACGCGCGTTCCGTGCCCTCTTCGCGCATCACGCGGTATTCCAGAGGGCTCAGCATCGCCTTCCATTCGGCTTCGGACCGGGTGATTTCGAAACTGCCCTCGGCTGCGCCCGTCATCGACGCCGTGACCGAGGCGGCACCACCGACGCCCAACAGTGCGGCGGCACCTTGAAAGAAATGTCGTCTCAACATGGGATCCTCCTGGGATTTTCTGAAAGATGGTGCCCCGACCTGCATGTTCGCAAGGCCAGGGCACACACTTTTGCGCGATCTCAACTCACCCCGTGATGGGGATTGCAGGGTTTACTGAGCCGGCAAAAGCACGCGGTCGATGACGTGGATCACGCCATTCGACTGCCGCACGTCGGCAATCGTGACGGTGGCTTCGCGACCGTTTTCGTCCGTGAGTGTGATCTGGTCGCCGTCCATTTCCGCCTGCAATGTGCAGCCGCCAACCGTCGGGACCGCGTGCATTCCGCCATCATCCGCGATCATGCCGGCGATGGCTTCGGACATCGCGTTCGCCGAGACCACGTGGCAGGTGAGGATCTGCGTCAACTGCGCCTTGGCTTCGGGCTGAAGCAGCGCGTTCAGGGACTCGTCCGAAATCCGGTCAAACGCCGCATTTGTGGGCGCGAACACGGTGAACGGGCCGTCGCTGGACAATGTGTCGACCAGGCCGGCTGCCTTGACGGCGGCCACGAGCGTGGTGTGATCAGCCGAGTTCACGGCGTTTTCCACGATCGTCCGGTCCGGGAACATCGCGGCGCCCCCGACCATGGGGTTTGCCGATTGGGCGTGGCTGCTCGCTGCAAGGACGCCGCTCAGGGCCAGCGCGGAAACAAGTGCAGTGCTCAGTGTCTTGAAAGTCATGTCTTCCTCCAGTTGCCCGCCGGTTATCGGTGCGGGTCGAACGAAGACACGGAACCCTGCGGCCCGATGTTTCAGAACGTCGGATCACATCGCGATCACGACGCTGTGAGCGGCCCCGCAGCCCGGACCGCGCCGGTCGGCGCCCCGGTGGGCGATCCGCCCGGCGGCTCATCGGAAATCGCCAGCACCGCTCCTGGCAGGCTGGCCAGCAGGTCTTGCGGCAGGTCGATCACCGTGTCGCCATCGCCGTCAAGCAGACCAAGCGACACGGGCGCGTTGTTCCCGGCGATAAGCCAGAGCTCGAACACCCGGCCCTCGGGCGGATCACCGGCGCTGCGCAGGACCTGAACCGCGCCGCGTGTCGTGTCGACATTGGCGCGCAGGTCAAGGCCATCTCCGTCGGGGGTGGCGGCCAGCTCGGCCACGAGATCCGCTCTGACCGCCTCGTCATCCGTCACCAGCACTCCGCTTGTCGCGGCGAACCACAACACCACCGCCGCCGCGATGCCGCCCACAGCGTAGGGCCAGACCTGTTGCCAGATCGACGGGCGCCTGGCCCCGAAGAGCCGCGCCTCGAGCCGCTTGCGCAACTGTGGCGAAGGGGGCACCTCTTCGACATCGTCGATCAGTTCGGCAAAGGTCGCGTCCCATGCGGCGACCTCGTCGCGCAATGCCTGATCCTCGGCCATGCGTGCCTCGAAGGCCACGCGCTCGTCATTGGGCAAGAGCCCAAGCGCGTATTCCGCGGCCAGGACGCGCGGTTCGTCCTCCTCTGGGCCTTCGGGTGGATTTGTCTTGTCGCTCATCGGCTCAAACACTCCCGCAGGGCAATCAGGCTGCGGCGCAACCAGGTGCGAATGGTGTTGAGGTTCACCCCCGTCGCCTCGGCCAGATCGGCATAGCTGTCCCCATCCAGATAGGCACGCCGCACCAGATGCGCCCGCGCCCGTGGCAGCTCATCAAGACACTGGGTGATCCGCCGCGCATCCGAAGCCGCAACCGCCGACGCCTCGGGGCCCGGTTTGCCATCCGGCAAGAGGTCTGCCGTATCGATCGGTTCGGGGGGCCGCTTCAGCGCGCGGCGGCGATCCACCGCCCGGTTGCGGGTGATCGTGATCAACCAGGTCATCGGCGAATAACCGTTGACCCTGTAGGTGTCGGCCTTGTTCCAGACTGTCACGAATACCTCCTGCAGGACCTCCTCGGCTTCTGCGCGATCATTCAACACACGCAGACACACGCCGAAAAGTTTCGCAGAGGTCCTGTCGTAGAGCTTCGTGAAGGCTGCACGGTCTCCCATGGCCACACGCGCAATGAGCCTTTCGACCTCTTCTTGCGGCGTCATCAGCGAAATCCCGTGCCCTTACCCTTGCTCCTTCCGCCATTATGTTGCACGACACGTTCGCGAAACCCAGCTCAGAAGGATGTCCGCAACATGGCCGACGGGACGATCGACATCAACGCCAAACCGACAGAAGAAATTTCCGCGCGCGAGGTGTTTGGCATTGATACGGACATGATTGTCCATGGCTTTCCCGACCGCACGGATCGCGTTCCGGACATCGACAGCACCTACAAGTTCGACCCCGACACGACGCTGGCGATTCTCGCGGGCTTTCGCAACAACCGCCGCGTGATGATCCAGGGCTACCATGGCACCGGCAAATCGACACATATCGAACAGATCGCGGCGCGGCTGAACTGGCCCTGCGTGCGCGTCAACCTCGACAGCCACATCAGCCGGATCGACCTGATCGGCAAGGACGCGATCAAGCTGGTGGATGGAAAGCAGGTCACGCAGTTCCAGGAAGGCATCCTGCCCTGGGCGCTGCGCAACCCGACGGCCATCGTGTTCGATGAATATGACGCGGGCCGGGCCGACGTGATGTTCGTGATCCAGCGGGTTCTGGAAACCGACGGCAAGCTGACGCTGCTCGACCAGAACGAGGTCATCACCCCGCACAAGTATTTCCGCATCTTCGCCACCGCCAACACCGTTGGTCTGGGCGACACGACGGGCCTCTATCACGGCACCCAGCAGATCAACCAGGGCCAGATGGACCGCTGGTCGCTGGTGGCGACGCTGAATTACCTGTCGATCGACGCCGAAACCTCGATCGTGCTGTCCAAGGCACCGCATTACAACACCGAGAAAGGCCGCAAGATCGTGCGCCAGATGGTGACCGTGGCGGACATGTCGCGCACCGCCTTCATGTCGGGCGACCTGTCCACGGTCATGAGCCCGCGGACCGTGATCGCCTGGGCGCAGAATGCCGAGATCTTCCGCGATGTGGGCTATGCGTTCCGCGTGTCGTTCCTCAACAAATGCGACGAATTGGAACGCCAGACCGTGGCCGAGTTCTACCAGCGCTGCTTTGACGAGGAACTTCCGGAAAGCGCGGCGTCCCTGAGCATCGGGTGACCGGGTGACGGGGATCGTCCTGTCATCCCTTCTGTCGGCGGCGCGACCCGTCCGTGCGGCCCCCCTCGCCCTTGCGATCCTGGCGAGCGGTTCCCCTGTTTCGGCGCAGGACCCGGTGTATCCTGCCGCACAATGCGCCGCGTTCTGGTACGGTTATGCGGATTACGCGGACCTGTCGCCCTATCTCGACGCAAGCCCCACCGATCTCGAAGCGGCCGAGGCCTTTCGCGAGGTCGCCCTGCGGCTGGCGGGGGACGCATCAGAGGTCGAGCAGTTCATCTCGGAGCAACGTCCGCAGATGGTGCGCCTGATGGAAAGCTATATCTTCGACGGCGATGTCCAGAGCCGCGATATTTTCGAGCGGCTGACCGCCACCTGCGAGGATTTTGCAGCCGACCATCCGGAAACCCGAAACCTGAAATGACCCGGTCGGCCCTTGTTGGACAATATTCCAGCAAAAAACGCGGCTGAACACAGCCGCGTCTTTCCAGGAACTGCGCGTCTCGGGATCAACCACCCGAGTTGGTCATCGATCCGTTGTTTCGATTGTTCACCAGTTGCTCGATGAACTGCTCGGGCGACATTCCGTCGGGAAGGATAACCACCGTGCCGCCGGGCCGGGCACCCATCATCTGGCTTCTCGGGTTGATGTTCGGGTTCATGCCCGACGTACCGTTGCCGGCAGTGTTGGCCGCGGCCTGCTGGTTTGCCGACCCGGACCCGTTCTCCTGCATCTGCATGGTGTTCATCTGAGCCTGACCGGACGCCGACCCGTTGTTCGAGCCCTGCGTGTTGTTCATCCCGGTCGTCTGGTCATTCGACTGCCCCGCCATTTGGCCGTTCTGGCCATTCATCCGGGTCTGTCCCGATCCTGAGCCCATGTTCGAGCCTTGCATGTTGCCCATTGCGCCGGTATGGGAACCTGTCTGGCCGTTCGTCCGCGCCTGCTGCGACCCGGAGCCGTCGGTCTGGTTGCTTTCCCAGTTCTCGGCCTTCTCGACCAATTGCTCGCGCTTGGCCAGGTAATTCAGCTGCATGGCAAAATCCTGACGCGCTTCCTGCACGCCGCGGATATAGCCCTGCCGATAGCCCCGTTCATAGATGTCATGGCTCAGCGATTGCAGGTCCATCACGGTCACGTTTCCACCGGACTGCGTCGTGAACTGGCTGGATTGCCCCATCTGCCGGTTCGTCGACCCGATCTCGTTCGACGCGGTCTCGTTGACCGGATCGGTTTCCGCCGTATCCGGCGCATCGGCCGCTTCGATCTTTTCCATGATCGCCTGGTCTGACGATCCGTCGGTGGTGTTGCCGGTGGTGTTGCTCTGTGCGCTGGCTGTCGTTGCGCCCATGGCCACGATCAGTGACAGCGCCGTTGATGTGATCATCTTCGGTGTCATTTGCGTCTCCCATCTCATGAGTTCAACGCGGCCACGTCTTGGGATAGGAACGCGATCCTCCAGAGTTGGTTTCAAATTTTTCGGGTGACCCGGCTTTCTGCGCTTTCGCGATTGTCCCGAGCGGTGGAAACGATAGATTGGGAGCATGAACAAACCGACTGACAATCCCGCCGATCCGTTCAAGAAGGCGCTGGCCGAGGCCACCAAGGTGCTGGCGCATGATCCTGACCTGACGGTCAGCTATTCCGTCGACCCGGCTGGTATCTCGGGCGACGCCATGCGGCTGCCGCAGATCAGCCGCCGCCTGACCCGCGACGAGGTGCTTCTGGCACGCGGCACGGCGGATGCGATGGCGATGCATCGCCGCTATCACGACGCCGGAACCCACACGCGTTATGCGCCGCAAGGCGACCTCGCGCGCGAACTTTACGAGGCGATGGAGACCGCCCGCTGCGAGGCGATGGGCGCGCGCGACATGCCGGGAACGGCCGGCAATATCGACGCCAAGATCGGCAATGACGCGATGCGCCGCGGCTATGACCAGATCAAGGATTCCGCCGAAGCGCCCTTGCCCACGGCCGCCGGATACCTGGTGCGCCACCTTGCGACCGGCCGCACTCTGCCCGAAGGGGCGCAGAATGTCATGGAACTGTGGCGCGGCTTCATCGAGAACCAGGCGGGAAACACGCTGGAGACCCTTCAGAACGTGCTGAACGACCAGGCGGCCTTTGCCCGGTTCGCGCGCGCCGTGATCAGCGATCTGGGCTATGGCGACCAGCTGGGCGATGACCCCGACGAGCTTGATGACGACGCCGAGGACCAGGCCGAAGAGGGCAGCGACGACGAACAGGATCCCGACAGCACCGGTCAGGACGAGGAACAGGAAGACGACGCCGAAGCCAGCCCGGAATCGAGCCAGGACGAAACCCAGGATCCCAGCCAGGCGCAGGTCTCGATGGACGAGATGGCCGACCAGGAAATGAGCGACGAGGCCGAGATGCCCGAGGGCGAAGCGCCTCTGGAGCCGCCGCCCCCTGCCCCGATCTCCGAAGCGGATCCCGATTACAAGGTCTTCGATTCGACCCATGACGAGGAAATCCTGGCCGAGGATCTGGCTGAACCGGTCGAACTTGAACGCCTGCGCGCCTATCTCGATCAGCAGCTCGAGCCGTTGAAAGGCGCCGTGAGCCGCCTGGCCAACAAGTTGCAGCGCCGTTTGCAGGCACAGCAGAACCGGTCCTGGGAATTCGACCTTGAAGAAGGCATCCTCGATGCGGGCCGCCTGGCGCGTGTGGTGGCGAACCCGACCACGCCGCTGTCGTTCAAGGTCGAGAAGGACACCGAGTTCCGCGACACGGTGGTGACGCTGCTGCTGGACAATTCCGGGTCGATGCGGGGCCGGCCGATCTCCATCGCCGCGATCTGCGCCGACGTTCTGGCGCGGACGCTGGAACGGTGCTCGGTCAAGGTGGAAATCCTCGGCTTCACCACCCGCGCGTGGAAAGGTGGACAGGCCCGCGAGAAATGGCTCAACGAAGGTCGCGAACAGCAGCCGGGCCGCCTCAACGATCTGCGCCACATCATCTACAAGGGCGCCGACGCGCCGTGGCGCCGGACGCGGTCCAACCTCGGGCTGATGATGAAAGAGGGCTTGCTGAAGGAAAACATCGACGGCGAGGCGCTGGAATGGGCGCATCGACGAATGCTGCACCGTTCGGAGGCGCGCAAGATCCTGATGGTGATTTCCGATGGCGCGCCGGTCGATGACAGCACCCTGTCGGTGAACCCGGCGAATTACCTGGAAAAGCACCTGCGCGACGTGATCGCCATGGTCGAGCGGCGGCGTCAGGTGGAATTGCTGGCCATCGGCATCGGCCACGACGTGACGCGCTATTACGAGCGCGCGGTCACGATCACCGATGTCGAGCAGTTGGCCGGAGCAATGACCGAACAGCTGGCATCGCTGTTCGACAGCGATCCAAGGGCGCGGGCGCGCTTCATGGGCATTCGCAGGGCAAGTTGACGCGGTGCAATCGAACCGGCTACGCCGGTCCGATCCGCGCGGCCCTGCGGGCCGCGGATTTTGCATATTTGAAAAGAGAAGAAGCCGGGCAAGCGCGCCGCGTTCAACGCCGTGCGGGGGGTTGCCCTTTGGCCCGTTTCCGGGTTGGCATAGGGCAAACAGAAGAAAGACCGCTGCATGTTCCAGAGCTTTACGGAAACCGCGTCCCCGGACCAGGGTCCACCCCGCCTCGCCGCTTTGCGCGCGGTCATGCGGGCCGAGGGGCTGGACGGTTTCATCATTCCGCGCGCCGATGCGCATCAGGGCGAATATGTCGCCGAGCGCGACAGCCGCCTGGCGTGGCTGACCGGGTTCACCGGGTCGGCCGGGTATTGCGTCGCGTTGCGTGACAGGGCGGGTGTTTTTGTCGACGGCCGGTACCGGGTGCAGGTCCGGTCGCAGGTGGCGGATGTCTTCACGCCGGTGGATTGGCCCGAGATGTCGCTGGGACAGTGGATCACGGACAGTCTTTCGACGGGCAGCGTGGTCGGTTTCGATCCCTGGCTGCACACGGTGTCGCAAATTCGCGAACTGGAAACGGCTGTCGGCGACATCGCGTTGCGGCGCAGCGCCAACCTTGTCGACCGCATCTGGGAAGACCAGCCGCCGCCGCCCGCCACACCCGCCTTCGCGCAGCCGGTGGACCTTGCCGGCGAGTCGCACGAGGCCAAGATCGACCGGCTGGCAGGGCAGATCACCCCGGCCGCCACTGCCGTCCTGACCCTGCCCGATAGCATCTGCTGGTTGCTGAACATCCGCGGCGACGACGTGCCGCGCACCCCTTTCGTGCAAGGCTTCGCGCTTCTTCACGCTTCCGGCGAGGTGACGTTCTTCGTCGATCCGGCCAAGCTGGACGGGCTTGGCGATCACCTTGGCCCCAAGGTCCGGGTCTTGCCGGTCGGGGCGTTTCTTCCCGCCCTGACCGCGCTCGAGGGTCCGGTGCAGATCGATCCGCATTCCTGCCCGATGATTGTGGCAGACGCCTTGCGCGACGCCGGGATCGAAATCATCGAAGCGCAGGACCCCTGCGCGTTGCCGAAGGCGTGCAAGACCCGGGCCGAGCTTGACGGCGCACGCGCCGCGCATCTGCGCGATGGTGCCGCGATGGTGCGCTTCCTGTGCTGGCTCGACAACCAACCCGTCGGCAGCCTGACCGAGATCGACGTGGTCAGGCGGCTCGAAGCGGAACGCGCGGCCACCAATGCGCTGCGCGACATCAGCTTCGACACGATTTCCGGTGCCGGTCCGAACGGGGCCATCGTGCATTACCGTGTGACCGAACAGACCAACCGGAGCGTCGATGCCGGCCTGCTTCTGGTCGACAGCGGCGGGCAATATGTCGATGGCACCACCGACATCACCCGCACCATCCTGGTCGGATCGGTGGGCGCGGAGGAACGCCGGGCCTTCACGCTGGTGCTCAAGGGGATGATCGCCATCTCGCGGCTGCGCTGGCCCAAGGGGCTGGCCGGGCGCGACATGGATGCGCTGGCCCGCGTGGCGCTCTGGGAGCATGGGCTGGATTACGGACATGGCACCGGCCACGGGGTCGGGTCCTACCTGAGCGTGCATGAAGGCCCGCAGCGGCTTGCCCGCACCGGCACCGTGCCGTTCATGCCCGGAATGATCCTGTCGAACGAGCCGGGGTTCTACAGGGAAGGCGCGTTCGGCATCCGGATCGAGAACCTTGTCGTGGTCGAAGAGGCCCCCGCCCTGCCCGGTCAGACCGTGCCCGAGATGCTGCGGTTCGAGACCCTGACCCATGCGCCCATCGACACAAGGCTGATCGACACCGGCCTTTTGACCGCTGCGGAACGGGACTGGCTCAACACCTATCATGCCGAGGTGCTGGCCCGGATCGGACCCCTTGTCGACGGCGGACCTGCCGCTTGGCTGGCCGAGGCCTGCGCGCCGATCTGAGCATATACATTTACATTTGCCCGTTAACCCCGGTACATCGCAGTCAGAAGGGATGGATCATGCAAAAACACATTACAGTCAGACCCGCCGAGGGAACCTGGGTCGTCCGCGCCGGCGGCGCGGTGATCGCCGAAAGCGCAAATGCTCTTGAACTGACCGAGGGAGACATGCCCTTCGTGATCTACTTTCCGCGCTCCGACGTGGCGACGGCCTTTCTGGACGCGTCCGACCACCGCACGACCTGCCCGCACAAGGGCGAGGCGAGCTATTTCGACATCGTGTCGAAGAGCAAGACCTATTCCAACGCGGTCTGGAGCTATGAAGACCCGCAGGAGGACGTGGCGCAGATCAAGGACCATCTGGCCTTCCACGTTCAGGACGGCGTTCAGGTCGAACGGGTCTGACCCCGCGCCTCAGCTGTGCTCTTCTTCGGCGGTCGCCGCCAGGGCGCGGTTATAGGCCTTGAGCGCATCGACATGGAACAACGCGCCTTGCAGGACGGGCGCGTTGTCCTCTCCCTCCAGCCTGACCACCGGCAGGAATGCCACACCGGACTTGTCGAAGAGCGGCAGCGCGGTTTCGAGCGTCGCCTGTGCCTGCACGTACAGCCCCTGTTCGATCATCGTCAGGCAGGCGTCCTCATCCGCCGCGTTCGGTTCGGTGGGTTTGCGCATCACGCCCTGCACCCGGAACATCGCCAGCAGATAGGCCTGCGGACCGGCGGCGAGATGCACGTTGCGGCGCTCGAGCTGGGTCAGGAAGAACGACCGGTCCACCAGCCGGGCGGCTACCGCTGTCGACATCGACACCGACACCATCACCGCCAGCCCGGTCTGCCAGTCGCCTGTCAGTTCGAACACGATCAGCGTGGTCGAGATCGGCGCCCCGAGAACCGCCGCCGCCACCGCGCCCATTCCGGCCAGGGCGTAAAGCGTGGCCGTGCCTGACTGGTCCGGAAACATGGCTGTCGCGATGAGCCCGAATGCCAGCCCGGTCAGCGCGCCCAGCATCAGGGACGGCGAAAAGACGCCGCCGCCCATGCGCCCGCCCATGGTGATGGCGACGGCGACCACCTTGAGCATCGCGAACACCACCGCCTCGTGCCACAAAAGCGCACCGGTCAGGGCGCGCGACGTGGTCTCGTAGCCGACGCCGATGATGTGCGGAAACCAGATCGCCAGCGCGCCCAGCAGGACGCCCGCCACGGCGGGGCGCAGCAGATAAGGCAGACCCATGCGCCTTTGCACCTCGGTTCCGATGTCATCAGCCAGGAAGATCGCCCGCATCATGGCGACCGCGACCAGCCCGCAGATCAGGCCCAGGATGAAGAAGGCCGGAAGCTCGAGGTAGAATTCCACCGTGGTCGTGCCCGGCAGCTTGAATTCGGTCACGTCGCCGAAAACCAGGCGGTTGATCACCGTGCCGGCCGCGCTGGCCACCACGATGGGCGCGAAGGCATGCACGGCGAAATGCCTCAGGATGACTTCGAGCGCGAAGAGCGCGCCCGCGATCGGCGCGTTGAAGCTTGCCGAGACGGCGGCGGCCACCGCGCAGCCAAGCAGGTCGCGCCCGGTGATCCCGTCGGCGCGGATCGTGTTCGACACCCAGGACGAAATCATCGCCGCGATATGCACGACCGGGCCCTCGCGGCCACTGCTGCCCCCGGTCGACAGGGTGATCCAGGAACAGATCGCCGACGCGATCCCCGCCTTCTTTTCAACGCGGCCGTCATTGAGCGCGGCACCTTCGATGACGTCTGCCACCGACCGCACACGGCCGTCCGGCATGAAGTAATGCACGATGACCCCGACGGTCAGCCCGCCCACGGTGGGAATGATCAGCAGCATCCACCAGGGCAGCGTCGCGGCATAGCTGTGGATCGTCGTGACGGTCGGTGTGCCATAGACCGTGGTCTGCAAGACCGAGATCGCCAGACGGAACAGCGTGGCGGCAAGACCGGCCGCGATGCCGATACACAGGGCGATCAGCCAGAACTGGAACTGCGACGGCCCCTTGTGGCGCAGCAGATCCCAGCCGCGTCCGAACTGGCGTCTTGTTGCCTGTATTTGACCACTCAAAGCCGGTGCCATGCCCAGCGGTCCTTTCGGGGAAGGCGGAATGCGCCAAAAATCATCTGATTATCAAGGCTTATCCGATGCACCGGTCGTGTCCACCCCCCACCGGGTCAAACTGTGCGACTGTCGATGCCAGGACGCGCCCGTGACCATCGAGACCTGCGGCTTGCCTGCTCCGACACGGGGCCGAGCCTTTCGCCGACGCGTCAGCCGGTCAAGAGCGCCCGTGCCGCCGCGCGGGCCTCGGTCGTGATTGTGTCACCCGACAGCATGCGCGCGATTTCACCTTCGCGTGCCATGGAATCCAGCGGCACGACGGTCGAGGTGGTCTGGGCATCCGCGACATGCTTTTCGACCCGCCAGTGGTGCGCGCCAAGCGCCGCGACCTGCGGCGAATGTGTCACCACCAGAACCTGCCCGCCTTCCGCCAGAGCCGCCAGGCGCCGCCCCACCGCATCGGCGGTGGCCCCGCCGACGCCACGGTCGATCTCGTCGAAGATCATCGTCAGCCCGGCATCGCGCTGCTCGGACAGGCACACCTTGAGAGCCAGCAGAAAGCGGCTGAGTTCGCCGCCCGAGGCGATCTTGCCAATCGGCCCCGCCGGTGCGCCGGGATTGGTCGCCACGGTAAAGGCCACGGCATCGCTGCCCTCCGGTCCTGCGGGCGCTTCGGTCAGATCGGTGACGAAGACCGCGCGGTCCATCTTGAGCGGCGCAAGTTCGGCGCAGACGGCACTGTCCAGCCGACGGGCTGCATCAACCCGGCTTGCGCGCAACGCCGAGGCCGCAGCCTCGTAGGCCGCCTCGGCCGTGCGCAGTTCGGATCGCAACAGCGCCATCCGGTCCGCACCCTGGTCCAGCGCGGTCAGCCGATCGCGAAGCGTATCCGCCAGACCGGCAAGTTCGTCCGGGGCGACGCTGTGCTTGCGGGCAAGACCGCGCAGGGCGAAGAGCCGTTCCTCGGTGGCCTCGAGCTCATGCGGATCGAATTCGAGCGCGTCGAGCGTGTCGGCCACGCCGCGTGCCGCCTCGTCCAGTTCGGCCATCGCCCGCGCCAATGCCGCCAATGGTTCGTCCAGCCGCCCGTCCGCTGCATCGCTGACGCCTTCAAGCCAGCGCAGCGCATCGGCCAGCGCGCCTTCGGCCCCGTCCGGCCCCATGCCCTGCTCGGCGCGCAGGATATCGTCACGAATACGCTCGGCGCCCTGCATCATCCGGCGGCGCGCGTCGAGTTCGGCATCCTCGCCCGGTTGCGGCGACAGCTTGTCGAGTTCCCCGACCGCGTGGCGCAGGAACTCTTCCTCGGCTTGGGCCGCGGCATGGGCCGCCTCGGCCTCGGCCAGCGCCTTGCGCGCCCTCGACATCTCCCGCCACGCCGCCTTGACGTCGGCCAGAAGCGCGTCATGCCCGGCGAACTGATCCAGCAGCGCGCGGTGTCCCTTGGGGTTCAGCAACCCGCGATCGTCATGCTGGCCGTGCAGTTCGACCAGCGTATCGGACAGCGCGCGCAGCATCTCGCCGGTGACGCGGCGGTCGTTGACCCAGCCGGTCTTGCGCCCGTCGGCGGTGTTGACCCGCCGCAGGATCAATTCGTCCGCGTCATCGAACCCGGCCTCTGCCAGCACGTCATGCGCCGGGTGGCCTTTGGGCAGGTCGAACACCGCAGTGACTTCGCCCTGCTCTGCCCCGCTGCGCACCAGTTCGGCGCGCCCTCGCCAGCCCAGCACGAATCCCAGGCTGTCGAGCAGGATCGACTTGCCCGCGCCGGTTTCGCCGGTCAGTACGTTCAAGCCCGGCTGGAACTCAAGCTCCAGCCGGTCGATGATCAGCATGTCCCGTATTTCAAGTGCGCGCAGCATTCTGTGCAACCGGGTGCGTGGTCAGACGCACCGCCCCCCGATCAAAGCCACTCACCCTTGACCATCTGGCGATAGATCTGACCCAGCCAGTTGTCGCCGGTCGCCTTCAGTTCAAGACCGCGTCCTGTCAGGAGCTTGAAACTGTCCTCGTACCAGCTCGAGGACTGGTAATTGTAACCGAGGATTGCGCCAGCGGTCTGCGCCTCGTCGGTCAGGCCCAGCGACAGATATGCCTCGACCAGACGGTGCAGGGCTTCGGCAGTGTGGGTGGTTGTCTGGAAATCCTCGACCACGACGCGGAAGCGGTTGATCGCCGCCGCGTAATGATCGCGCTTGAGGTAATAGCGCCCGATTTCCATTTCCTTGGCCGCCAGGTGGTCGAAGGCCAGATCGAACTTGAGCACCGAAGACCGGGCATATTCGCTGTCCGGATAGCGTTCGATGACCGTGCGCAGCGCTTGCAGCGCCTGAAAGGTCAACCCCTGGTCGCGGCCCACATCCTCGATCTGGTCATAATAGCTCAGCGCCAGAAGGTACTGCGCATAGGCGGCGTCTTCGTCGGTCGGGTAGAAATCGATGTAACGCTGTGCGGCACTGCGGCTGTTTTCGTAATCCTTGTTCTGGTGATGCGCATAGGCCTGCATGATCACCGCGCGCTTGGCCCAGTCGGAATAGGGATAAAGGCGCTCGACCTCGGAAAAGTAGAAAGCGGCGTCTTCGGGATCGCTGCGATTCAGTTCGAATTCGCCGCGCTCGTAGATCTGTTCCGCCGTGAAATTCTCGATCGGCACGCCACCGGGCCCGAATCCCGGACGCTCGCCGTTCCCGCATGCGCTCAGAGTCGCTACCAAGAGCCCCGCTCCGATCACAGCTCTTGCGTATCTGCCCGCTGCCATGCCCGTCACCTTCGATTCATCGCCGTGGCTATATGTGCCACTTGTCTGCTCTCGGTCCTAGCACATTAAATCCCGAGGCAAAACGCCTTTAGGCACAGATGCCGACGAGCCGGGATCGGGCAGCGACATCCGGCCCGCCCAGAGCGGCGCAGCGACGCGATCACGCAACTTCGGGGATCTCGTGTGCCTCGACGCCGGCACCGGGCAACCGCGCCGCCAGCGCGACGTCGCAATCGCGGATGCGAAACCCGTCCGGTGTCGCGAACAGTTCGCGCAACAGCATGTTTGTCAGGGTATGCCCCGCCTTGTGGCCTTCGTAATGGCCCAGCACCGGAGCGCCGGCAAGGGCCAGGTCGCCAAGGGCATCCAGCATCTTGTGTCGCACCGCCTCGTCGGCATGGCGCAGGCCACCCGGGCTCAGAACCCGGTCGCCATCCACGACAACGGCATTTTCCATCGTCCCGCCCAGAGCCTTGCCAACCGCGCGCATCGCTTCGACATCCGCCGCACGGCAAAATGTCCGGCTGTCGCACAATTCGCGCACGAAGGCCCCGTTGGCGAGGTTCAGGGACTTGCTTTGACGGCCGATCGCCCGGTCGGAAAAGTCGATGTGGAAATCCATCGTCAGCCCCGGCCCCGGTGCCAGCCGCGCCCAGCCCTGCGCCGTATGAACCTCGACGGTGCTCAGCACCTCGATCACCCGGATCGGCGCGGCCAGCCGCTTGACCCCGGTGGCCATGATCCTGCGCACGAAGGGCGCGGCACTGCCATCGAGCACCGGCACTTCGGGTCCGTCGATGCGGATCAGCGCGTTGTGCACACCGCACCCTGCCAGAGCCGCCATGACGTGTTCGATGGTCGACACCGACACGCCCGCCGCGTTGACGATCTTCGTGCAGAGAGGAGACTGCTCGGCGTGGTCGTAAAGCGCGGGGATACGCGCATTGCCCAACCGGATATCCGTGCGTTCGAAAACAATGCCGTGATCGGCTGGAGCCGGGCCAATGGACATCGACACCGGAAGACCGGTGTGCAAGCCCGCGCCCGTGAACCGGACAGATGATTGAACAGTTGTCTGCAAAGGACCCTCGACCGTTTTCGTGCGTTCCCCCCAGAAGCACGCCTTGACGAGGGTGATACTAAGGCGGGTCGCCAGCCTCAAATCAAAGATTGTAACGGCTTGAAACACCGCCCCGAAACATGTCGGCGGATTCCCGCCATGACGCGCAAGCCTATGTTCCAAAAGGAAAACGCCCCCGGAACCGGAGGCGTTTCGACAGCGACTCGTCGCTGGTTCAGTTGGCCTGACGCCGCAGGAAGGCCGGGATCTCGATGCGTTCCTGGTCCTCGTCCGGCTCTTGCGCGGGGGCCGGCGCCGCACCGCTGGAGTGAACCGGCGGCTGCGCGGTGCGGCGCACGGGCGCCTCGGGCTGCTGGGCATGACCGGTCATCCGGTTGATCAGCGAATTGATCCCGAAGCGCGGACGCTCGCTGTCGGCGGGCTCGGGCTCGGTGTGCACCGGTCGGGTTCCGGGGGCCGGGCGGGCACGCGATGCCGCCGCCTGCAATCGGGCCAGAGCTTCGGCGCTTGGCGTACCCGGAGCGGGCGCACGCGGTGCCACGAACTGCTCGGGATCGGCTTCGATGCTGTCTTCGCGCGGGTTGAATTCGGCAACCTGCGGGCGGTAGGCGGGCGCTGGCAGACCATCGTCATCCACAACGTCTTCGTGCCGGTCTTCCTGTTCGAAAATGGTTTCCATCTGCTCTTCCGCAGCGGCGCGCTCGGCCTCCATCGAGGTAAAGAGCGACGGCTCTTCCGCCACACGGGTCCGCGCGGCCACCGGCTCGGGCTTCGGCGCTTCGCGTTCGACGCGGGCCTCTTCCTCGACCTGCGTGACCTGTGTCAGCGGCGACGCGAGCTTGCGGCGCGGCACCGGGACATCCGTGTGCACATCGACCGCGTCGATGCCGGTGGCGACGACACTCACCCGCATCATGCCTTCCATCCCGTCGTCCAGAGTGGAGCCGACGATGATGTTGGCGTCCGTGTCGACCTCTTCGCGGATACGGTTGGCCGCTTCGTCCAGTTCGAACAGGGTCAGGTCGTGACCGCCGGTGATGTTGATGAGAACACCCTTCGCGCCGCGCAGGCTGATCTCGTCCAGCAGCGGGTTCGCTATGGCCTTTTCGGCCGCCTGGATGGCGCGATCTTCGCCCTCGGCCTCGCCGGTGCCCATCATCGCCTTGCCCATCTCGTCCATCACGGCGCGCACGTCGGCGAAATCGAGGTTGATCAGGCCCGGACGGACCATCAGGTCGGTGACGCCCTTCACACCCTGGTACAACACGTCATCCGCCATGCTGAACGCTTCGGTAAAGGTCGTCTTTTCATTCGCCAGACGGAACAGGTTCTGGTTCGGAATGATGATCAGCGTGTCGACCACCTTCTGAAGCGCATCGACCCCGTCCTCGGCCTGCTTCATCCGCTTGCCGCCTTCGAACTGGAACGGCTTGGTCACGACACCGACGGTCAGCACACCCAGTTCGCGGGCCGCCTGTGCGATGATCGGCGCGGCCCCGGTCCCGGTGCCGCCGCCCATGCCGGCAGTGATGAAGCACATATGCGCGCCGGCCAGGTGATCGACGATCTGCTCGATGCTTTCCTCGGCAGCGGCAGCCCCGACCGTGGCACGCGCCCCGGCGCCCAGCCCTTCGGTGACCTTGACGCCAAGCTGGATGCGGCTGGCCGACCGGCTCTGCTGAAGAGCCTGCGCATCGGTGTTCGCCACCACGAAATCGACACCCTCGAGGGCCTTGTCGATCATGTTGTTGACCGCGTTTCCGCCTGCACCGCCAACACCGAACACGGTGATGCGGGGTTTCAATTCTTCCTGTCCGGGCACCGAAAGGTTCAAAGTCATGTGTCTGTCCGCCTGCTATCTCAGCCCCATTCGGAGCGTTTTCTGCGCCTATTCCCCGCAGTATTACCGATTGAGCATGGCAACGTCACGCAAAAAACGCGGATTTGGCACCAAATCTGGGCCAATTAAGCGTTTTGACCGCGGAATTTTGCCAAACCCACGAGATGTAGCGGAATCCTGCGAGCTGACCCCCAGACGAGCGGAGATAGCCGCCCGGAGGCGTCTTTCAAAAACTGGAAATGTCTTAACTCTGCTCTCTTTCGCCGATCTGCCGTCGACCTCTTGTGGAACGGTAGCACAACGCTTAGGTGCGATCCAGCCCATGACGGGTCCGCAACTGCGGAAAAACACTCTCCGGAAACATCCCCGAACCGCATCTTGGCGGGCACGCCGCCCGCAGGGCGCAGGACACATGCTTT
This sequence comes from Marivita sp., assembly GCF_020055635.1. Taxonomy (GTDB): domain Bacteria; phylum Pseudomonadota; class Alphaproteobacteria; order Rhodobacterales; family Rhodobacteraceae; genus Marivita. The sequence goes on from NZ_JAIPUT010000017.1 coordinate 45,749, forward strand.
CTTCCGTGCCTGTGAGCACGGGTCCGTCCAAATGGACCCGGGAAAAGAGCCACATTTCATGCCACCGAAAGACCGACATCTGATGCCGACGATCCGACAACTTGCCTACATAAGCTCCTCGAAGCTGCCCCTGGAACCCACCCTCCTGTCCGACATTCTCGACGTGTCGGTGCGCAACAACACCAATGACAAGATCACCGGGGTGCTGATGCATCACGACATGCTCTGGTTCCAGATTCTCGAAGGTGATGCGTCGCTTGTCGGACAGTGCTACCAGCGCATCTGCGACGACGACCGGCACACGAATATCTCGTTGACGCTGGACTGCACGGTCGAAAGCCGCGCCTTTCCCTCCTGGAACATGGGCTATGTCGGACCCGATGAAATCGGCGCACATTCCGGACACGCGCTCAAGTCGCTCGACGATCTGAGACCCGGCGAGATGACGCTGGACAGGCGCCATTGCGCGGCAAGAGAACTTTCCTTGCAGATGTTCAAGACGTTTCAGGAACGGTGATCCGGCCCGCTTGGCGGATCAGGTCGCGTCCGGGCCGCGGCTCGGACGCCGCTCACCAGTTGTCGCGGAACCATTTGACCGCGCGCTTCAGGGAACGTGCCGGATAGCGGTCCACCGGGATCTCGAAATCCCACCATTCGTCCTGCGGATGCGCCGCGAAAAGGCACAGGCCAACCGCGCTGGCGAATCCCGGCCCGGTTGCCGCCTGAGGCAATCCATGCACCCGCATCGGGCGTCCAAGCCGCACCTGCTGGCCGAGGATCTTGGTCGCCAAGCCGTCCAGTCCGGGGATCTGGCTGGCTCCGCCGGTCAACACGATCTGCTGGCTTGGCAGATGCTCGAAACCGGCCACATCCAGCCGCGCCCGCACCTCTTCGAGGATCTCCTCGACCCGCGGGCGCATGATGCCGATGAGTTCCGCCCGGCTGACCGTACGCCGGTCATGGTGCCAGTCTCCGGTATCGCCGCCGATCTCGATCATGTCGCGGTCATCCATGCCGGTTGCGACAACGCCGCCGTGGAACGTCTTGATCCGCTCGGCCACAGCCATCGGCACCTGCAACCCCATCGAGATATCGCTGGTCACGTGATCGCCGCCCATGCGCACCGCATCGGCATAGATCATGTGCTTCTTCATGAAGATCGACAGGCCCGTCGCGCCGCCGCCCATGTCGATGCAGGCCGCGCCCAGCTCCTGTTCGTCCTCGACCAGAGCCGACACGCCCGACACGTAGGCCGAGCTGGCGATGCCCGCCAGTTCGAGATCGCAGCGCTTCATGCAATGGGCCAGGTTCTGGATCGCCATCGCATCGACGGTCAGCATGTGCATGTCGGTGGCCAGTTCCTGACCGATCTGCCCACGCGGATCGATCAGACCGCTGCGGTGGTCCAGCGCGAAATTCACCGGCTGCGCGTGCAGCACCTCGCGGCCATGCCCGAAATCCGGCACGTCACAGGCCGACAACACGCGCGCCACGTCCTGTTCATCCACCGTGGTCCCGGCCACCTCGACCTTGCCGGCAAGCCCGTAGCTGCGCGGGTCGGCGCCGCCGAAACAGGCAATCACGTGATCGACCCGGATCTGCGCCATCTTCTGCGCCGCCTGCACCGCGGTGCGAATGGCGCGTTCGGTCTCGCCCATCGAATCGATCTCGCCAAAGCGCACCCCGCGCGACCGCGTTGTGGCGGCCCCGATCACCCGGAAGCCCGACTGCCCCGCGAGCGATCCGATGCTGTCGCTCTCGACACCGCGATCGGTGCCGTCGAACCGCAGAACCAGGCAGGCAATCTTCGAGCTGCCAATGTCGAGAATGGCGATCACCCCTCTCTGCATCGCCGCCCGGCGCATGTTGCGCATTGCCCGCTGTGACTCGTAAAGCTCGATCATTCCAATGGTTCCCCTGCCTCGATCGCCCGGATGCGAAGCAATTCCTGCACCGCTCCGTCTGTCATTCTGAGTGTCGGTCGGTGCGGCAACCGAAGATCGACCGCCACGAGGTCGCGCTCCAGCATGTCCACCGCCTGGTTCATCGCGATCACGCGCTCGAGCGCCTGCACCGCCTCGGTTTCGGGCAACAGGACGCGCTGGTCGCGGTCCAGCACCACGTCCCAGCGCCGCTCGCCCATGCGCACCAGTCCGCGCAGCCGTGTCGAAAGCGGCTCTGCCGCCGCCACGAGATCCAGCGCTTCGGTGACACGCAAATCCGCGCCGTCGCCGACGATCAGCGGCAATTCGGGCCAATCGGTGCGCACGAAGGCCGGACCGACAAGCACGCCCTCATTGTCCAGAAGCGCCAGCCCCCGATCGTTGCGCCACAGCACGACGGGCACGCGTTCGACCACGTCCACCTGGAGCACGTTGCCCTGCCGGACGTAAAGCCGCGCCGACTTCACCGGATCGAGCGAAACGATGGTCTCGCGCATCTTCTCGAGGTCGAGATCGAATGAACTGACGGGGAAATCAATCGGCAGCATCTGCCGAATGCCCTCGGCCACCAACTCGCTCGCTCCGTCGACGGCCATCATGTTGACCATGAACTCCGGGCGACTTTCGACCTGGGACCGGAGATCGGCATAGGTGTCGATGATCTTCATCCGGTTGTGATCGACCGAGAGCCACCAGCTGGCCACGCCGAAGGTCAGAAGACAGGGCACCCCGAAGCGCAGAAGCAGCCGGAAAAGCGGCGTCAGCATCAGACGCTCCATCCGGTACTTGAGCCGCGACGGCGCGGGATCGGGGCGCGCGCTCATCTGTGACATGACGCATCCTCCACGATCCAGCGGCACAGCGCGCCGAACCCCATGCCCACATGCGCCGCCTGTTCAGGCGTCAGCGATGTCGGCGTCATGCCCGGCTGCGTGTTGGTCTCGAGCAGGATCAGCCCGTCGAGCCCCCTGCTCTCGTCCCAGCGGAAATCGGTGCGGCTCACGCCCCGGCACCCCAGCGCGCCATGCGCCCGCTGCGCGAAGTCCAGACAGGCTGCGGTGATCTCGTCCGGCACGTCGGCCGGCAGCACGTGCCGCGACCCGCCGGGCTTGTATTTCGCGTCGTAATCGTACCACCCGTCGGTCAGGATGTCGGTCACGCACAGGGCCCGATCGCCAACCACCGTGGTCGTCAGTTCCCGCCCCGGCGCAAAGGCCTCGACCATCACGGTCTCGGGCATCTCGTCGGAAAGCTGCGGCGGCCCGTTGGCGTCCTCGTTGACCAGGTAGACCCCGACCGAGGAGCCTTCGTTGAACGGCTTGACCACATAGGGCGGCGGCATCACGTGACGGTGCCGCACCTCGTCGCGCGCCGCCAGAAGGCTCTCCACCACCGGCAGGCGATGCCTGCGATAGACGTCCTTGGTGCGCTCCTTGTCCATCGCCAGAGACGACGCGAGCACGCCGGAATGGGTATAGGGCAGGCCCAGCCATTCCAGCAGACCCTGCACACAGCCATCCTCACCCCAGCGGCCATGCAGGGCGTTGAAACACACATCAGGAGAAAGCGCGGTCAGCACGGATGCAAGATCACGGCCGGCATCGACCTCGTGCACCTCAAATCCCTCGTCCCGCAAAGCGGCAGCACATTCGCGCCCCGTCGACAGCGACACCTCGCGTTCGGCCGAGGGGCCACCCATCAATACTGCCACTTTCGGGTTTGCCCTGCTCGACATACCCAAAACCGCCTCAAATCATGGGGGTTTTCCCCCATTCTGCCTGGGGCTTTGCCCCGATTTATCCGGGGTCAGGCCCCATTGTCATGTCGTGCAACCTGCCCGGCGCACTGCCTTCACCTGCAAGGGTTTATCCCTTGTCAGCCCGCGCCGCATTTCCCAATGACATGCCGACGCGTTTGATTTCCCATTCTAACTCTATTCCAGAGTGTTGGAAAACCTTTTTTCGCACCTCTTCGCCCAGCCCCTCGAGGTCAGCCGCCGTGGCGCCCCCGGTGTTGACCAGAAAATTCGAATGCTTGGGCGACATCTGCGCCCCGCCGCGCGTCGCCCCGCGCATCCCCGCCTCGTCGATCACCTTCCAGGCCTTGAGGTCATGCACGTCATCCGCCTTGCCGGTCGAAGAAAACCCCGCCGGATTGCGGAAGGTGCTGCCCGCCGTGCGGTCCTTCGTGGGCTGGGTCGCATCGCGCTTGGCCAGCTGGTCTTCCATGCGCGCGTGCAGGTCCGCCGGATCGCCCGATGCACCCTCGAACACCGCCTCGACGACCACCGCGCCCTCGGGCAGATCGCTCGACCGGTAAGCGAGGTGCAGCGCCTCGGCAGGCAGGGTCACATGCTCTCCCGACCGCAGGACCACACGGATTTCGACAAGATGATCGGCCACGTAGGACCCGTAGCACCCCGCATTCATGCAGACCGCGCCGCCGATCGCACCCGGGATCGTGCGCAGAAAGGTCAGGTCGACCCCTGCATCCGCCGCCCGGCGCGCCACATGCGCATCCAGCGCCGCCGCACCGGCCGTCACGCGGTTGCCCGCGACCGAGATGCCGTTGAAGCCGCGCCCCAGCCGGATCACCACCGCGCGCAGCCCGCCATCGCGCACGATCAGGTTCGATCCGACACCCATCGGAAAGACCGGTACGTCATCCGGCAGATCGCGCAGGAAACAGCCCAGATCGTCCAGATCGGCCGGCTGAAACAGCCAGTCCGCAGGCCCGCCCACGCGCAGCCAGGTCAGATCGGAAAGCGGTTTGTCAGGGCTCAACCGGCCCCGCACATCGGGAAGTCGCGTCATGGCCCGCCTTGTGCAATGCAAAGGCCAAGGCGTAAAGCCTCATTCGGCGCGGCGCGTGACCTGCCGCAGGATCCACGCGAACAGATAGCGCAGCGGCCAGCGGAACACGCTGGCCATCGCCGCCGTGACGGCCAAGCCCCAGAACAGTCCATCGCTGACATAGACCCAGATCAGGATCGGCAGGCCCAGGGTCATCAACAGATAGGCCCTCCGCCAATGATTGTCCTGCGACGGGATCGCCGCCAGGATAGCGGCCAGGATGATCCAGCAGCACGCCGCGCTCAGGGAATAGCTCATTATCGGGGGATCTCCACCTCTTGCCCGGTCAGGCGTTTCCAGAAATACCGCAGCGGGTTGCGGTACATCGACCCGAAGGCCAGCAGCCCGGCAAACGCCGCCCAGATGCCGACCGCCCGGGCAATCATCCAGATCAGCACTGGCGCCGCCAACAACAGCATCACGCCGGGCACATATTGCCAGCGCATCGGCAGCATGGCAACAACCGCGGACGCAAACGCCCATGCAATGCAAAGCCAAAGAAGCATGCGTGTCTCCCGTGTTTCCGAAGCCTTTCGACCCTGCCACAACCAAGCCCAGGCGTCAGGCCAAATCACGACCAAAAAAGGGAAATCCGACGACCCCTGCCCGGTCCCGAAATTCTCTGGTTCGAAAATATCCTGGGGTGAGGCCGGAGGCCGAGGGGCGAAGCCCCTGTTTTCGGTCGACCGAAAATCGAGGATGCGTCACCGCATCCTCCGCCCCCCTCACGTCGCCAACCGATCGGGCAGCCCGTTGGCCCAGGTCGAGATCGTCCCCGCGCCAAGACAGACCACGATATCGCCTTCGCGGGCCTGTTCGCGGACCAGCCGTTCCAGATCGTCCTCGTTCAAAATGGCGCGGGCATGGCGGTGGCCGTGGCGGATCAGCCCCGCCACCAGGTCATCCCGCGACGCGCCTTCGATCGGGTCCTCGCCGGCAGCGAAGACCTCGGCGATCGCCACCACGTCGGCCTCGTTGAAACAGGCGCAGAAATCGTCGAACAGGCTGGACAGGCGGGTATATCGATGCGGCTGGTGCACCGCGATCACGCGCCCGTCCGACGCCTGCCGCGCCGCCTTGAGCACGGCGGCAATCTCGACCGGATGATGGCCGTAATCGTCGATGATCGTGACGCCGTTCCACTCGCCCACCTTGGTGAAGCGCCGGTTCACGCCGCCAAAGGCCGCCAATGCTTCGCGGATCTCGGATTTCTTCATGCCCAGGTGCCGGGCCACCGCCACCGCGGACAGCGCGTTCGACACGTTGTGATCGCCCGGCATCGGCAGGGTGCAGCCCTCTATGCCGTCACCCTCGGCCTGCAACGCGATGTCGAAATGCGCCACGCCCTTTTCATAGGTCAGGTTCACCGCCCGCACATCCGCCTGCGCGTTGAAGCCATAGGTCACGACACGCCGGTCCGTGACCTTGCCCACCAGCCGCTGTACCTCTTCATGGTCCGTGCAGCACACGGCCAGCCCGTAAAAGGGAATGTTCGACACGAAGTCCTGGAACCCCTGCCGCAACCGATCGAAATCGCCCCAGTGTTCCATATGTTCGGGGTCGATATTGGTGACGACGCCGATGGTCGCGGGCAGACGGTTGAACGATCCATCGCTCTCGTCGGCCTCGACCACCATCCATTCGCCCTGCCCCATCCGCGCGTTCGAGCCATAGGCGTGGATGATCCCGCCATTGATCACGGTCGGATCAAATCCGCCCGCCACCATCAGTTCGGCCATCATCGTGGTGGTCGTCGTCTTGCCATGGGTGCCCGCAATGGCGATGTTCGACTTCAGCCGCATCAGTTCGGCCAGCATGTCGGCCCGGCGCACCACCGGCAGGCCGCGCAGCCGCGCCTCGTCCAGTTCGGGATTGCCCGGCTTGATCGCGGTCGAGATGACGACCACCTCCGCCCCGTCCAGGTTCTCGGCCCTTTGCCCTTCGAAGATCCGCGCGCCCAGGCCCGCCAGGCGGTTGGTGATCTTGGACGCCTTCAGGTCAGACCCCTGCACCGTGTAGCCCAGGTTCACCAGAACCTCGGCGATGCCGGACATGCCGATGCCGCCGATGCCGACGAAATGGATGGCGCCGATATCGACAGGCAATTTGGTGGCGGCGTTCATTCGGTCTGTCCTTCCGGGTCCTGGGGAGCGTGGCCGGCCAGCGTTTCCACCAGTCCGGCGAGGTCTTCGGCGGCGTCGGGCCTGGCTTGCGCCAGCGCGGCCAGCGACATTTGCAAAGCGCCGTGGGAATCCTGCAAAACTGCAAAGATCTGTTCGGCAAGGCTGTCGACGGTCAGCTTGCTTTCGGGAATGCGGATCGCCGCCCCCGCCTCGACCAGCCCGCGCGCATTGGCGGTCTGGTGATCGGCGGTCGCGGCGGCGAAGGGAATGAGGATCGACGGGCGTCCGATGACGGAAATATCCGCCACGCTCGATGCGCCCGAACGCGAGATCACCAGCTGCGCCTCGCTCATCCGCTTGGGCACGTCGTTGAAGAAGGGCTGCACCTCGGCATCGACCCCGTGTTCGGCATAATAGGCGGCCACGCGTTCGCCGTCTTCGTCGCGCGCCTGATGGCTGACGCGCAGGTGTTGCAAGGTCTCCAGCGGCAAGGACGCGATCGCGGGCGGCACCACGTCCGACAGGACCCGTGCGCCCTGGCTTCCGCCGATGACAAGGATCGACATCGGGTAATCGCCGGGCGGGATATAGGCCGCGCCCGCGCGGTCCCTGACGGCGCGCCGCACCGGGTTGCCGACATGCACCGCCTCGACACCTTCGGGCAGGACCGTCGGCCAGGTGCCGCAGGCCACCCGGTCCACACGCTTGGCGAAAAGGCCGTTCACCCGACCCAGCACGCCGTTCTGTTCATGGATCATCCGCGGCCGCCGCAGGATCCAGGCCGCGCCCAGCGCCGGGATCGACGGGTAACCGCCGAACCCCACAACCACATCGGGCCGCTGGCGCAGCATCCGCCACGACATCGAGAAGACGCCGCCCAGCACCCGGAAGGGCACCAGCGCCCTCGACAGCACGCCCCCGCGCGCGAAGGTGGCGCTGGCCACCTGTTCGATCTCGGTGGAATGCGGAAAGCCGCCCGTGTAACGCGCGCCCCGCGCATCGGTGGACAGCTTCACCCGCCACCCGCGCCGCAGCATGACCTCGGCCAGAGCCTGCGCCGGGAACATGTGCCCGCCGGTCCCGCCTGCCGCGATGATAAGATAAGGTTTGCTCATGATGTCCCCGCCCAAGGATTGAAGGACAGAGACCTGTCCGAAAGGCGTTTGTCAACAAACCGGGACGGGAAACGCCCACATGATGGCACTATCGCAACCGTCCCCGCAAGATATCGCCGATTTCCCCCTGCGGACGCGAGCGCGTGAAGGCCAGAAGCATGCCCACGGCGATGCCCCCCGCGATGAGCGATGAGCCCCCGTAGCTCACGAAGGGCAGCGTCATGCCCTTGGCGGGCAGCAGCCGCACCGCAACCCCCATGTTGATCATCGCCTGCACGCCGAACATGCAGGCCAGCCCGGTACCCGCCAGACGGATGAACGGATCGCGTTCGCGCATCAGCCGCAGCAGCGACCGCACCACGATGGTGGCGTAAAGCGCGATGATGATGAGGACCAGCACAAGGCCATATTCCTCGGCGGCCACGGCGATGATGAAGTCGGTATGGGCATCGGGCAGCGACCATTTCACCTGCCCCTCACCCACGCCGACCCCCAGGAAACCGCCTTCGCGGATGGCGTTGGTGGCATAGCCAAGCTGGGTGGTCGGATCGACCTCGGGGCTGAGGAAGCCGTCGATGCGGCGCGCAAAATGTTCGGAATTCTGGTAGGCCACGGTCCCGGCCATCACCACCAGACCCGCCAGCACCATCAGCAACAGCATCGGCGCCCCGGCGACGAAATACATCACGCCCCAGCCGAACAGCACCAGACACGCCTGTCCGAAATCCGGTTGCAGCGCGAGCATCAGCACGATGCTGACGGTCACTGCGAAGGACAGGGTCTTGCCGGGCGGGCCACCCAGATCCTGGCTGGCTGCCAGCAACCAGGCCACGACGATGACGAAGGCCGGCTTGAGAAATTCGGACGGCTGGATCGCGGCAAAGCCGAGCGAATACCATCGCACCGCACCCTTGCCGAAATCCGTGCCGAAAAAGGGCAGCAAGGCCAGCGCGACAAAGGCCGCGACAAAACCCAGCACCGCGACCCGGCGGACCACGATGGGCCCCAGCATCGACACGAAGATCATCGCACCCAATGCCAGACCGCCGAAAACGGCCTGCCTCTGAACGTAATGGAACGGCGCAAAGCCGTTGCGTTCCGCCAGGGGTGGGGATGCGGCAAGTCCCAGCAGGATGCCGACGCCGAAAAGGATCAGGATGCAGGACAAGGACCATTTGTCGACCGTGCGCCACCACTTGGGCAACACAGGTTCTCCCGCGCGGGTTGGCACCGCGCCATAGACCATTTCCGTCATGGTTTCACCGCACTTTCTGCCTCGATCGCCCGTGTTGACCCGGGTCTCTGCGTCGATCCTAACCGATATGATTCGACCGATCCAGAGGAATGATTCGCCGCCTCCCTCTTGCGTGTTGTGCGGTTCCGTGATGGATGCCCGCCATGCAGGTGGACACGTTGATCCTTGGCGCTGGCGCAGCCGGCATGATGTGCGCGGCGCAGGCCGGGCCGTCGACGCTGATCATCGACCACGCCAAGGCACCGGGCGAAAAGATCCGCATCTCGGGCGGCGGGCGCTGCAACTTCACAAACATGCACACCGATCCCGCTTGCTTTCTTGGCAAGAACCCGCATTTCCACAAATCCGCGCTGAGCCGCTACACCCAGTGGGATTTCCTCGACCTCGTGACCCGTCACAAGATCGCGTGGCATGAAAAGACGCTGGGTCAGCTTTTTTGCGACGACAAGGCGACGCAGATTGTCGACATGCTGCGCACCGAGATGGCGCAGGCCGGCGCACAGCTTTGGCTGCAGACATCGCTTGTGGACCTGAGCCACGATGGCACGCGGTTCACAGCGCAGATCGAACGCGAGGGCAAACGCCACAGCGTCACCGCGCGCAATCTCGTGCTGGCGACGGGCGGCAAGTCGATCCCCAAGATGGGCGCGACCGGGCTGGCCTATGATATCGCGCGGCAGTTCGGGCATGTCCTGACCGACACCCGCCCGGCCCTTGTGCCGTTGACCTTTTCCGATCAGCGCTTCGCGCCGATTTCCGGCGTGTCGGCCCCCGTGGTGGCCACGGCCAACGGCACGGCCTTCGAAGAGGCGCTGCTCTTTACCCATCGCGGGCTGAGCGGGCCTGCGGTGCTGCAAATCTCGAGTTATTGGTCCGAGGGCGATGCGATCACGCTGGACCTTTTGCCGGAACACGATCTGGCCACCACGCTGAAGGCAGCCCGCCAGACCCACGGCAAACGCAATGTCACCACCGCCCTGGCCGAGGTGCTGCCGGAACGGCTGGTGGACCATCTCTCTGGCGAGTTGACGCTGGCCGGAAATGTCGGTGACCTGTCCGACAGACGCATTGACGAGATCACCACCCGTCTGCACCACTGGACGCTGACCCCCACCGGCAGCGAAGGCTACCGCACCGCCGAGGTGACGCTGGGCGGGATCGCCACCGACCGGATCGACAGCAAGACGATGATGTCCCGCGATGTGCCCGGCCTCTACATGATCGGTGAAGCGGTGGATGTGACCGGCTGGCTGGGCGGCTACAATTTCCAGTGGGCCTGGAGTTCCGGCGTCGCCGCTGGACGGGCCTTGCGCGAACAGGCTTGAATCCGTCACCGACCTGTTACAATTCTGCACGTATGTCGCACGCATCCCACCCCGTTCCCAAGGCGCCCGTCGTGCTTTTGCGCGGACCCTTGCGCGATCTTGCGAACCGCGCGATGCGCGGCAGCGGCGCACCGATGGCGCAGGAGCGCATCTGGATCGACCCCGGCGCGCTGACCCGGATCTATGTGCGCAATCCGGCCCAGACACCGGATTTCAAGCGGCGCCATTCGGGCATGGTGATCGGCGGTGACTGGGACCGGCAGACCGAACCGCTTGACCAGTCGTGGAAAATCGCCGCCTGCCTGGCCCGTTTCCGGGACGGCCGCGCGTGGGAGGAGACCGGTGTTTTCGACCGGATGCAGGAGATGGTCACGGCGCGTGGGTCCTTCGACAGTTGCCATTCGCCCGAGGACATCCGCGCGCGCTATGACGCGATCGACCAACTTCACGCAAGCATCACGGCGCACGGGTTTCGCGATGACACCGTCACGCGCCTTGGCGGGCCGCGCCTGCCGGGCGGCGTGTTCGTGCATATGGGCCGCGATGGCGCCCCGATTTTCGGCGCGATCGGAAATCACCGCGTCGGCATCGCGCGGGCGCTGGGGCTGACGCGCATCCCCGCTCAGCTTGGCGTGGTGCATCCCGGCGCGTTGGCCTCTGGCGCGCTGGCCCGGTTCCGGGGGCACCGGGCATGACCGGCTTGCGACAGGCCGTGGCCGCCGGCGTTCCGGTCAAGACCCTGCGCGACCTGAGCAACCGGCTCCGGTTCGGTCCGGACGCCCCCCGGAGCGATGAACTGATCTGGATTCGCCCGCGGGACGTCACCCATTGGTACCACCCGGATCCCGCGCATGGCGCGCCGAAATTCCGGCGCCGTCATTCAGGGATGGTGGCGGATGGCGATTGGGACCGCTCGCGCAAACCCTTCGGCAGCCAGATCAAGCTTGACGGGATTCGCGATCATTTCCAAAAAGGCGTGCCCTGGCAGAAGACCGATCTTTTCGACTGGATGCTCAGGCAAATCGACGAAAAGGGCCGCGCCGATGGATGCCGAACCCGCGAAGACCTGATCGCGCGGTACGAACGGCTTGATCGCATATACGACGAAGCCCGGCGCACCGGCACGCTGCGTCCGCATGGCAGCGTGAACCGGACCCGTGGCGAACAGGGCGGCATCCTGGTGCATATCGCGCGCGACGGCACCCCGTTGCGCGATGGCGGCGGGATGCACCGGTTCGCCATCGCCTATATCCTCGACCTGCCGAAAGTGCCGGCGCAACTGGGCGTGCTGCACCGCAAGGCGCTCGACTCGGGCCTTCTGCCGCAATTGCGCGACCGCAACTCCGGGCCGATCACGGGCAGTTGACGCGCGATCACGCATGATCACAAACGGAACATTTCGGCAGCCCTGCGGTTGACATGACACCAGCAACGCAACGAGGCCGACATGCTCAAGACCATTCTAAGCGCCATGGGGCTTTCGGTCTGGGCAGCAGGCGCTCTGGCCGCCGAGACCATCAGCGAAATCAACGTCACGGTAGAGCTGCACTCGATGGAAAACAGCGAGGCGGCGCATTTCTGGAATGCGTTGGGAAGCGATCTGGAGGCCGCCATCGCAGAGCGGATCACGGGGCATCTTGGCGAGGACGGATCGGAAATCGACGTCGAGATCAACGAGGTCGCGCTGACGCCCGACGCGGCACAGGACGACATGCCCGATCACTCGGTGCTGAAAGGCCTCGTGAAGATCATCGCACCGGAACATGTCGTCGAAGAGGTCTACGAACTCTCGGTGACCACCGAGGAAACCATGGGCGACAGCCATGCGGTCTACGACGCGATGATCGCCGCCTTCGCCGAAAACGTCGCCGGGAAGATCGACTGACCCGGCGACCCGACGTGCCCCGCGCGGATCACGCCGACAGCGCGCCCTGCACCTGTGCCGCGAAATCCTCGCCGCGTTTCTCGAAGCTGTCATACTGATCGAAACTGGCCGCCGCCGGGGCCAGCAGCACCACGTCACCCGGTTCGGCCTCGGCGACCGCGCGCGCAACCGCCATCTCCATCGTACCGCAGGCTTCGGTCTCGACCCCGGTCAGCTGCACGGCAAAGGCATCGGCCTCGCGCCCGATGACATAGGCTTTGCGGACATGCTCGAACCCCGGAGCCAGCCCGTCCAGCCCACCTTCCTTTTGCAACCCGCCACAGATCCAGCGGATGTTCTGGAACGCCTCCAACGCCTTGAGCGCGGAATCGACGTTTGTCGCCTTGCTGTCGTTCACGTAAGTGACGCCATTCTGTTCCGCGATGATCTGGCTGCGATGCGGCAACCCCCCAAAGCTGTGCAACGCCGCCTCGATCTGGCGCGGCGCCACGCCCAGCGCGCGCACGGCGGCATAGGCGGCGCAGGCGTTCTGGTGATTATGTGCGCCTGGCAGACCCTTGATCCCGCGCAGGTCGATCGACGCGACCTGCTTGGCCTTGCGCCATTCGGTCAGGAACCCCTTGCGCGCATAGACCATCCAGCCGGGGCCGCTCAGTTTCTGGCCCGAGGACACCCGGATCACCCGATCATCGCCGGGTCCTTCGGCCAGCTGGTTGGCGATATAGAGCCCCTCGTTTTCATCCACGCCGATCACCGCGCGGTCCGGCCCGCCTTCGGCAAAGAGCCTACGCTTGGCCGCGAAATAGCCGCCCAGCCCCGCATGCCGGTCAAGGTGGTCCGGCGACAGGTTGGTGAACACCGCCACATCCGGCGTCAGCGCGCGGGCCAGATCGGTCTGGTAGCTGGACAGCTCCAGCACCACCACGTCGCCATCCCCCGGCGGGTCGATATCCAGCACACCGCGCCCGATATTGCCGGCAAGCTGGCTGCTGCGCCCCACGGTTTCGAGGATGTGATGGATCAGTGCCGAGGTGGTGGATTTGCCATTCGATCCGGTCACGGCAATGACGCGCGGCGCAGTGTCGAACTCGTCCCATTCGCCCGTTGCCAGCGACCGGAAGAACAGGCCGATGTCGTTGTCTACCGGCACACCGGCGCGCCATGCCTTGGCGATCACCGGATTGGGCGCGGGATAAAGATGCGGAATGCCGGGGCTGACGATCAGGCTGGCAATCGCCTCGAACGCGCCATCGCGCGACAGGTCGCGGATCTCGAAGCCTTCGGCCTCGGCAGATTCGCGGGCCTTGGGGTTGTCGTCCCAGCAGATCGGGGTCGCGCCCCCGTCGCGCAGCGCCCGCGCCGCCGACAGGCCGGACCGGCCCAACCCCAACACGGCCACCTGATGGCCTTCAAAACCCTGAACCGGGATCATTGCGCACCTCTTGATAAGTCCGCCAATCGCTAGCGCATCTGGATGCGGCTTGAAAGGTCAGCCGTTGAGCTTGCGCAAACGTGCCGTGACGGACAACCCGTGTGCCTCGAGCGATTCAGACCGCGCCAGCGTTTCCGCCGCAGGACCGATGGCGCGCAACGCGTCGGGCGACATGCGGGCCAGCGTGGTGCGCTTGACGAAATCCAGCACCGACAGCCCGGACGAAAACCGCGCAGAGCGGGCCGTGGGCAGAACGTGGTTCGGACCGCCGACATAATCCCCAATCGCCTCGGGCGTCCACTGGCCGAGGAAGATCGCGCCCGCATGGGTGATCCGGGCCGACAGCGCGTCAGGGTCCGCGACGCACAGCTCCAGGTGTTCCGGCGCGATCCGGTCGCACAGCGTCACCGCCTCGTCCAGATCGCGCACGGTAATGATTGCCCCGAAATCGCGCCAGCTTGCCTCGGCAATCGCGCGGCGTTCCAGCGTTTCGAGCCGTTTCTCCACGGCCTCGGCCACCGCCTGACCAAAACCCGCATCGGTGGTGATCAGCAGCGATTGCGCGGATTCGTCGTGTTCGGCCTGTGACATGAGATCCAGCGCGATCCAGTCGGGGTCGTTGTCGCCATCTGCGATCACAAGAATCTCCGACGGCCCCGCGATCATGTCGATGCCGACCTTGCCGAAGACCCTGCGTTTGGCGGCGGCCACAAAAGCGTTGCCCGGTCCGGTGATCTTGTCCACCGGCGCGATGGTCTCGGTGCCGTAAGCCAGCGCCGCAATCGCCTGTGCGCCGCCGATCCGGTAAACCTCGTCCACACCGGCGATGCGGCAGGCCATCATCACCAACGGATTGATGACGCCGTCCGGCGTCGGCACAGTCACTGCAAGCCGCCCGACCCCCGCCACCTTGGCCGGCACCGCGTTCATCAGGACCGAGGACGGGTAGCTGGCAAGCCCGCCGGGCACATAAAGCCCCGCCGCCGACACGGGCGTCCAGCGCCATCCAAGCGTCGCGCCCTGGTCGTCGGTCCACATCTCGTCCTGCGGCAACTGCCGAGCATGATAGGCTCGGATACGCTCGGCCGCGGTTTCCAAGGCGATGCGCTCGGCCTCTGGCACCTTGGCGATCTCGGCGTCGATCTCGGCCTCGGACACGCGCAGCTGCGCCGCGGTCAGCTCAAGCCGGTCGAATTTCGCGGTCAGGTCCAGCACAGCCGCATCGCCACGTGCCCGCACGTCCGCGATGATGCCCGCGACCACGTCATCCACGTCCGGGCTGTCCTCGCGCTTGGCGTTCAGGATGGCGGTAAAGCGCGCGTCGAAATCGGCATCGGTCGTGGACAGGAATTGTGGCATCACGCCCTCCGGATCAGCTTTGCCGGGTACTTAGACCGCGCCGCCCGAACCCTCAAGCGCCGCGCGTCAGGTCGGTGCCATCCAGCGCCTTGATCATCAGCAGATCGTCACGCCCCGCACCATCGATCAGCACCGACCTTGGCCTGCGCCCGAAGACGTGAAAGCCCAAGCCGTGATACAGCTTTTGCGCGCCTGTGTTCTCGACATCGACCACCAGTTCGGCCTGCTGCACACCTGCGTCGATCAACTGCTGCAACAGCGCCTCCATCAACGCCCGGCCAAACCCCTGTCCCTGCGCCTCTGCACGCACATACAGCGGGCCGATGTCGGCCATGTGCCGCATCCGCTGCGGGCCACCGCGCCGGGCCGAGACAAACCCGACCAGCCGTTTCGCATCGTCGAACACACCAAGCGTCAGGTTGACCTCGAGCCCGCGCTCCACGTCCCGGTTGGGGATGGCACGCACCTCTTCGGCCCCGAACAGGAAGGCCGTGGGCACCCGCATGAGACCATCGGCCCAGAGCGCCCGGAAGGCAGACAGGTCTTTCGGCGTCAGCCGACGGATGATCATTCCGGGTGATCCGGCACCTTGCCCGACACGGCGGCATAGGGTCTGGTCACGTCACGCAGCGACACGTCAAGCTCGGACACCTGCAACCGGATCGCACCGTCACCCGCCAGCGTGAGCAGAACCGCGCCGCCGCCCGCCCCGTCTTCCTCGACACTCACCGACAGGACCGACAGAATCGTATCGGCATCGCCCTGCGTCACACCCTGGCTGGCGACGCGCTGCACGTTTTCGACCGCCAACACGCACTGAACCCGCTCGGGTGTGCGCTTGCGCCGGTCCGCGACGGGAATGTCCTCCCAGCGGAACCGGTTCAGCAGGATGCCGAACCGCTGCCTGCCGCGCTGCCATTGCATCTCGCTGGCAGGGAAAACCGCGTCCTGACACAGCGCGGAGAGCACTTGCAAATCCTCGGAATCCATCGCCACCAGTCGCAGCGGCCTGGCAGCGCCCTCTTCGAATGTGGCATCCGTCGTCACTGTTCTTTCACCCGTTCTATCCTGGCGCCTACGCTTTCCAGCTTGCGCACCACGTGTTCATAGCCGCGGTCCAGATGATAGACCCGGCTGACGATGGTGTCTCCCTCTGCCGCCAGACCGGCAAGGATCAGCGACACCGAAGCGCGCAGGTCGGTCGCCATCACCGGCGCGCCCTTGAGGTGCTCGACGCCCCTGACCGTTGCAGTCCCGCCATGCACGTCGATGCTGGCCCCCATCCGGATGAGTTCGGGCGCGTGCATGAAGCGATTCTCGAAGATACGTTCCTCGAGCACGCTGGTTCCTTCGGCGGTACACAACAGCGCCATCATCTGTGCCTGCAGATCGGTCGGAAAGCCCGGGAAGGGCTCGGTCGTCACATTCACCGCCGACACGCGGCCGTTCTTGCGCGCCACCTTGAGGCCGTTCGGCGTTTCCTCGACCGAGATGCCCGCCGCATCCAGCGTTTCGCAGAACGCCGCCAGAAGGTCGATCTTGCCACCAAGACATTCGACCTCGCCGCCGCAGATCGCCGGGGCCAGCATGTAGGTGCCCAGTTCGATCCGGTCGGTCACCACCCGGTGCGTCGCGCCCCCCAGACGGTCGACACCCTGAATGGTGATCTCGGACGTGCCTTCGCCGTCGATCTGCGCACCCATCTTGCGCAGGCACTCCGCCAGGTCGACGATCTCGGGCTCACGCGCGGCGTTCTTCACCACGGTTGTCCCCTTGGCCAGGGTCGCCGCCATCAGCGCGTTTTCCGTGGCCCCGACCGAGGCAAACGGGAAATCGACAATCCCGCCGCGCAAGCCGCCCGCAGGCGCCTTGGCGTGGACATAGCCATCGCGCAGGTCGAGCTCCGCCCCCATCGCCTCGAACGCCTTGAGATGCAGGTCCACCGGGCGCGCGCCGATCGCGCAGCCCCCGGGAAGCGACACTTCGGCATGACCAAATCGCGCCAGAAGCGGCCCCAGAACAAGGATCGACGCCCGCATCTTGCGCACGATGTCATAATCCGCCCGCGTCGAGGTCAGGTCATGGCTCGACATCGCCAGTACCTGACCATCCTGCAAGGCCTGGACCTCGGCCCCGAGCGACTGCAACAGCGTCGTCATGGTGCGAATGTCGCTCAGACGCGGCGCATTGGTCAGCGTCAGCGGTTCCTCGCTCAAAAGCGTCGCCGGCATCAGCGTCAGGCAGGCATTCTTGGCGCCCGCTATGGGAATCTGGCCGCTCAGCGGCCCGTTCCCGGTCACGATAATCTGGTCCATACGTGTTAACTGCCCTTGCTCGTACTCTTGTTGTCTTTTGTCTCATCCGATGCCCCGGCCGACCGCGCGCGGGCCTGCGCCTTGCGCTTGGCCATATTCGCCTTCAGCGCGGCCTTCAGCCTGTCTTCCCGCGCCGCTTGGGTCGTTTTCCCGGATGAGGGTTTCTGCGTCATGCCGCCTTCCTATCCCAGAGGCAAAAAAGGGTCCAGATTGCGCTTGCACCGATTTCCGTTTGAGTCTAATCACCCGCCACGTCGAGCATGACACCCCGGCGCTGTGGTAGCTCAGTGGTAGAGCACACCCTTGGTAAGGGTGAGGTCGAGAGTTCAATCCTCTCTCACAGCACCATTTTCAACCAGATGACCATGCCCAGTCCTTGATCGCAGACACGGTCTTGTCGCGGCGCAGTTGACGCACGGGCCATGACCAGCCTTGCTGACGACACAATGCGCTGATAGCTAGAAACCCGCGTCTTTTTCGGGCCCTGTTACATGCGCGCAGCCATTGCGACCGGAGAATATCATCTGGGCGGTGAGACCTTCATCAACCGCCACATCGAGCATCTGTTCGGTGGCAATACGGTTGTGGTCTGCGGTCGGTTTCGGGGCGACAACCCGTACGGCAAGCCGTATTTCGTCAGGCGCGATGGGCTGTCGGGCCGCGACATCATGGTGGCGCCGTGGTGGCTGCTGCGCAATCGAATGACGCATGGCACGTCGCGCCTGCCCTTCGGCGAGGCGCGGCACGCGCTCGTCAAGTTCCTGCGCGAGGAACATGTCGACGTGATCCTGGCCGAGTTCGGCACCCAGGCGCTTGCCCTTGCGCCCCTTGCAAACGAATTGAGCATCCCGATCTTCTCGTATTTTCGCGGCACGGATGCCTCCAAGGCGATCCGGACCGAACGCATGCGCGCGGCCTACCGCAAGATGATGCCGCGGTTGGCGGGCGTGTTTTCGGTGTCGCGTTTCCTGCTCGACAACATGGCGAAACACGGCATTTCGCACCCGAACAGCACCGTGATCCCGTCAGGCGTCGACACCCGGCGCTTTGCACCACAGGCCAAGGTTCCGCTCAGCTTTCTTGCCGTCGGGCGCTTCGTCGAGAAAAAAGCCCCGATGACGACGCTGCGGGCCTTCGCAAAGGCGACCCGGGACCTGCCTGAAGCGCGGCTCGATTTCATCGGAGACGGCCCCCTCCTGGAACCGACACGTGCGCTGGCCCGGGATCTCGGGATCGCCGCAAAGCTGCGGTTTCATGGCGCGCAGCCGCATCACACCGTGCGGGACCGGCTGATGAGCACACAGTTCTTCCTGCAACATTCCGTGACCGCGCGGGATGGCAACACCGAGGGCCTGCCCACCGCAATCCAGGAGGCCATGGCCTGCGGCTGCATCACGGTCTCGACCCGCCACGCCGGCATCCCCGAAGCCATAGACGAAGGCGAAACCGGTTTCCTGGTCGAAGAGCATGACGAGCCGGGCTTTGCCCAGGCCATCGCATCGGCCATCGCCGTGCCCGACCCGGCGGCGATGTCCGCCCGCGCGCGGCATGTCGCGGAAGAGCGGTTCGACAACCATGTCCTTCTCAAGGTGCTCGAACGGCACATCCAGGACGCCTTGCTGCTTGATCCGAACCCGGGCGACATCCCCAGGACCCGCACGTCGGCATAGGCCGCTGCCGCAATCTGACTGGACCGACCGTGCTTCTTTACCGCTTCCTGATGACCCTGCTTGCCACCAAGGACGTCACGGCGCGGCTGCTGGCCGGAGACCGCAAGACGGTACAGGCGCGGCTGGGTCGGGTGCCGGCGGGAAGCCGCGCGAACCGCATCTGGCTGCATGCCGCCTCGAACGGAGAACTCACCTCGGCGCGCCCCGTGCTCGAGCGGCTCGTGGCCCGGGGCCACAGCCTGCTGATCACCGTCAATACCGACAGCGCGCTTGCGCTGGCGCGGGGCTGGGCGCTTGAGAACACCGCCGTGTTACCCGCGCCGGTCGATCTGCCCGGACCAACGCGGCGTGTCATCGCCGCGTGGCAGGTGACCGCGCATATCACGCTCGAATCCGATCTCTGGCCCTGCCGGATCCTGGCGACGCCCGGTCCGGTGCTGGTTCTCGGCGGCCGCCTGACCGAGCGTTCGGCCCGGGGCTGGGCCCGGTTCGAAAGCCTGTCGCGGCGGGTTCTGGGCAAGGTCGCCTACCTGTCGGCGCAGGATGGCGCCTCTGCCGACCGTTTCGAAAATCTCGGTCTTTCACCGTCCGCCCGCGGCCCTGTGGTTGACCTCAAGGCGCTCTACACACCTCCGCAGACCGCGCCGGACGCAGCGCTGCAACGGGCTTTCGACCGGACCCGGACCTGGCTCGCCGCCTCGACCCACGAAGGCGAAGACGAGATCGTGCTCGACGCCCACAAGACCGCGTTGTCGACCTGGCCGAACCTGAAACTGATCCTTGCGCCCCGTCACCCGAAACGGGCCGAGGCCATCGAAGCCCTGATCCGCTCCCGGGGTCTGACCTGCGCCCGCCGCAGCTCGGGCGATGCGCCGGATGCACAGGTCTATCTGGCCGACACCTTTGGGGAGATGCACCTCTGGTACACGCTGGCAGGCGTCACCTTCGTTGCCGGGTCGCTGACAGACCGGGGCGGCCACACGCCTTATGAACCGGCGGCGTTCGGATCGGCCCTCCTGCACGGTCCGGACACCGCGAACTTCGGCGCGGCCTATCAGCGGCTGACCGATGCCGAGGCCGCGATCTGCGTCACGGACAGCGCAAGCCTTGCTGACGCGCTTTGCGACCTGCAAACACCCGGCAAACAGGCCGCGTTGGCCCGTGCCGCGCAAGACGCAGTGCACCAGGACACCGATCTCGACGGGCTGATGCGGGATATCCTGTCGCATCTTGACGCTTGATGTCCGCCGATACAGGCTTATTTTCAGTCGGTACAAAAAATACAGCGGCCAACACGGCGGCAAGAGCAGCAGACGCACCCCGGACATGATTCAGTTTACCCTCAAATGTTCCAACGACCATCGGTTTGACAGCTGGTTCCAATCCGGGTCGGCCTTCGACAAGCTGCATTCGGCCGGCTTGGTCAGCTGTTCTGTCTGCGGGTCCGCGAAGGTGTCGAAAGCCATCATGGCGCCACGCGTCAGCACCGCCGACAAGCCGGAACAGCGCCCGGCCAAGCCGAAACTGACCGAACCGGCCAGCCCGGCCGAACAGGCCCTGGCCGAGCTGAAGAAATACGTCGAGAAGAACTCCGATTACGTCGGAAGGAATTTTGCCACCGAAGCCCGCGCGATCCATACCGGCGATGCGCCACAGCGTCCGATCTGGGGCGAAACCCGCGGCGACGAGGCGAAAAAGCTGATCGAGGATGGCGTGCCGATCGCCCCCCTGCCCTTCACCCCAACGCGAAAGTCCAATTGATGAACATCCTGATCACCGGCGCGAACCGGGGCATCGGTGCGGCACTACTGACGGCGGCCGGGGACCGGGGCGATACCGCCATGGGCACCAGCCGCGCGGGCGACGCGGGCCTGCTGCCGCTGGACGTGCGCAATCCCGAAAGCTGCCGTGCGCTGGCCGATCGACTGGACGGCACGTCGCTCGATCTTCTGGTCTGCAATGCGGGCGTGTACCTTGACCGGGGGATCGCGGCCGACAGCCTGACCGACACGCAGCTCTGGGAGGAGACCTTCGCCACCAACGTCACCGGCGTCTATCTCGGCGCGATGGCGCTGCTGCCGCATCTGAAGCGGTCGCAAACCCCGAAGATCGCGATCATCTCGTCGCAAATGGGGTCGAGCACCCGCGCCAAGGGGCAAAGCTACATCTACCGGGCCTCCAAGGCGGCAGCGGTCAATCTTGGCCGCAACCTTGCGGTCGATCTGCAAACGGACGGGATCGCGGTCGGGATCTACCATCCGGGCTGGGTGCGCACCGACATGGGCACCAGCGCCGCCGCCATCACACCCGAGGAGTCCGCCGCCGGTCTGCTGGCCCGCTTCGACGCGCTGTCCCTCGCCACCAGCGGCTGTTTCGAGATGTGGAACGGCGACGCGATGCCGTTTTGACGGTATCCGAGCCCGCCGATTTCCCCAAGGCCTTCGCCAAGGCGTGGCACAGCCGCGATGGCGCCCGGATCGGCGCGCTCTTTGCCGAAGACGCCGATTTCGTCAACGTCACCGGGCTTTGGTGGCGCAACCGCGCGGCCATCTCCAAAGCGCATGACTATGCGCTCAAGTCCTTCTTTTCCGACACCATTCTTGAACCCGGCGTCACCACCACGCGCCAGCTTGGCCCGGATCATGCCGTCGTCCATTGCCGCTTTCGCCTGTCCGGCCAGACAGCCCCCGACGGCAGCCTCGCCCAGGACCGCCGGACGATCCTTTCCTTCGTCCTGCACCGGACCCCCGAAGGCTGGCTGGCCGTGGCCGCACAGAACACCGACGTGATCCCCGGCAAGGAAACCCACCTCAACGCGGGCGGCCT
Source organism: Marivita sp. (assembly GCF_020055635.1). Taxonomy (GTDB): domain Bacteria; phylum Pseudomonadota; class Alphaproteobacteria; order Rhodobacterales; family Rhodobacteraceae; genus Marivita. The sequence continues at coordinate 67,849 of NZ_JAIPUT010000017.1, forward strand.
CACGGCTGTCGACTATCGGGACACGTAATCCGCCCACGTCATTCAGCGCTCTTGCGCGGGCAGGCCACCCAACGTAAAGCACCGGCTGAGTCTGACCCGGGAGGCCATATGCCCGTTCTCGTGATGAAATTCGGCGGAACCTCCGTCGCCACGCTTGACCGGATCAAGCGCGCGGCAAAGCGCGTCGGCGTCGAGGTGTCCAAGGGCTATGACGTGATCGTCATCGTGTCCGCCATGTCGGGCGAGACGAACAAGCTTGTGGGCTATGTCGAGGAAACCTCGCCGCTGTTTGACGCGCGCGAATACGATGCCGTCGTGTCCTCGGGCGAGAATGTCACGGCGGGGCTGATGGCGCTGACGCTTCAGGAAATGGACGTGCCCGCGCGCAGCTGGCAGGGCTGGCAGGTGCCGGTGAAAACCACATCCGCCCATTCATCGGCCCGGATCGAGGACATTCCCCCCGACAACATCACCCGCAAGTTCGGCGAAGGCATGCGTGTCGCCGTGGTCGCCGGGTTTCAGGGCATCAGCCCCGAAGGCCGCATCACCACGCTGGGGCGCGGCGGATCGGATACGACCGCCGTCGCCTTTGCCGCGGCCTTCAAGGCGGAACGCTGCGATATCTATACGGATGTGGACGGCGTCTACACCACCGACCCACGCATCTGCGACAAGGCCCGCAAGCTCGACCGCATCGCCTTCGAGGAAATGCTCGAACTGGCCTCTCTGGGCGCGAAGGTGCTGCAGACCCGGTCCGTCGAACTGGCGATGCGCTACAAGGTGAAACTGCGCGTGCTGAGCAGTTTCGAGGAGCAATCTGACGACGCAGGAACATTGGTCTGCGACGAGGAGGACATCATGGAAAGCAATGTTGTAGCAGGCGTCGCCTATTCCCGCGACGAGGCCAAGATGACGCTGGTGTCGGTCGCCGACCGCCCCGGCATCGCGGCGGCGATCTTCACCCCGCTGTCCGAAGCGGGCGTGAACGTCGACATGATCGTGCAGAACATCTCGGAAGAGGGCCGCACCGACATGACCTTCTCCTGCCCCACCAACCAGGTGCAGCGCGCCGAAAAGGCGATGGTCGACGCGAAACAGCGTGGCGACATCAACTTCCACGACATCGTCGCCGACACTGCCGTGGCCAAGGTGTCGGTCGTCGGCATCGGCATGCGCAGCCACACCGGCGTGGCCGCCAAGATGTTCCAGGTGCTCTCGAAAGAGGGGATCAACATCAAGGTCATCACAACCTCCGAGATCAAGATTTCCGTGCTGATCGACCGGAAATACATGGAACTTGCGGTTCAGGCACTGCATGATGCCTTTGAGTTGGAAAAAGCGGCCTGACACAGTGACCAACGCCGTCACGGCGGGCGACGCGCGAGGGGCAGAACATGGTTGAGCGCGCGGAAAGCGAAAGCCGCAAGCTGCTGGGTCGGTTGCGCGACACGATGGCCGACAAGGCCGCAGGACAGGAACGGCTGGATCAGATCACCCATCTGACAGCCGATTCCATGGGCACCGAAGTGTGCTCGATCTACCTCTTCCGCGACGACGAAACGCTCGAGCTTTGCGCGACGCAGGGCCTCAACCCCGAATCCGTCCACCAGACCCGGATGAAACTGGGTGAAGGCCTCGTCGGTCGCGTCGCCCGCACCGGCAAGGTGATCAACGCCGCCGATGCCCCCTCGGCCAAGGGCTTCCGCTACATGCCGGAAACCGGCGAGGAAATCTATTCCAGCTTCCTTGGCGTCCCGATCCAGCGGCTGGGCGAAAAGCTGGGCGTGCTGGTGGTCCAATCCAAGGAAGCCCGCGAATTCAGCGCCGACGAGATCTACGCGCTCGAAGTGGTCGCGATGGTGCTGGCCGAAATGACCGAGCTGGGCGCCTTCGTCGGCGAAGGGGCGGCCCTGCGGGCCCGCCACACCGAACCGGTCCTGATGCGCGGCGTGGCCGCGCAGGAAGGCGCCGCCGAAGGCCATATCTGGCTGCACGAACCCCGCGTCGTGGTCACCAACCTGGTCGGCGACGATCCGGAGTCCGAACGCAGCCGTCTGCATGAAGCGGTCGAGAACCTGCGCGTCAGCGTCGATCAGCTGCTTGCCGGGGCCTCGGATGACCACGAACAGGTGCAGGTCCTCGAAGCCTACCGCATGTTCGCCAATTCCAAGGGCTGGCTGCGCCGGATGGAGGAAAACATCGGCCGTGGCCTGAGCGCCGAAGCCGCCGTCGAGAAGGAACAATCCGACGTCCGCGCCCGCATGTCCCAGGCCACTGATGCCTATCTGCGCGAACGCCTGCAGGATCTTGACGACCTGTCCAACCGCCTGCTGCGCATCCTGACAGGTCAGGGCACACAAACTGGCGCGGAACTGCCCGAAAACCCGATCCTGGTCGCCCGCAACATCGGCCCCGGCGAGTTGCTGGAATATGGCCGCCAATTGCGCGGCATCATCCTCGAGGAAGGCTCGGTCGGCAGCCACGCGGCGATCGTCGCGCGCGCGCTGGCCATCCCGCTGGTGATCAACGTCGCGCGCATCACCAACGAGGCGCTGAACGGCGACCATGTCATGGTCGACGGCGACGAGGCCGTGGTGCACCTGCGCCCCGGCGACACCGTGGTCAGCGCCTTCCGCGACAAGATGGCGATGCAGGCCAAGGCGCAGGAGCGCTACGCCTCGATCCGCGACAAGCCGGCCACGACGCTGTGCGGCAAGACGATCCGGCTTGAAATGAACGCCGGGCTGATGGCCGACCTGCCCTCGCTGGAAAACTCCGGAGCCGAAGGCGTGGGCCTCTTTCGCACCGAGCTGCAATTCCTCATCCGCAGCCAGATGCCGCGGCGCACCGAACTGGCCGCGCTCTATGCCCGGGTGCTGGATGCCGCCCATGGCAAGCGCGTGGTGTTCCGCACGCTCGACATCGGGTCGGACAAGGTGCTGCCCTACATGAAGGCGCAGGACGAACCCAACCCCGCGCTGGGCTGGCGCGCGATCCGCGTCGGGCTCGACAAGCCCGGCGTGATGCGGATGCAGTTGCAGGCGCTGTTGCGCGCCGCCAATGGCCGCCCGCTGTCGATCATGTTCCCTTTCGTGGCGCAATACGAGGAATATGCAGCCGCCCGCGCCGAGGTCGACAAGGCCCTGGCGCGCGAGACCAAGCTGGGCCATGCGCTTCCTGAAAGCCTCGAGATCGGCGCGATGCTGGAAACTCCGTCGCTCGCCTTTGCCTGCAAGAAATTCTACCAGGAGGTCGAATTCCTGTCGATCGGCGGCAATGACCTCAAGCAGTTCTTCTTCGCGGCCGACCGCGAGAACGAACTGGTCCGCCGTCGCTATGACACGCTGAACGTCAGTTTCCTGACCTTCATCGAAGGCATCGTCTACCGGTGCAAGTCAACCAACACACCGCTGTCCTTCTGCGGCGAAGACGCCGGGCGCCCCGTCGAGGCGCTCTGCCTCGCCGCGATCGGCCTGCATTCCCTGTCCATGCGCCCTGCCTCGGTCGGCCCGGTCAAACACCTGCTGCGGCGCTGCAACCTGGACGACGTCCGCAAGATCATCCACGACGCGCGCAACGCCGGAGACCAGACGGTGCGCCCGGCGGTGATGGAGTATTTGCGGGGGTTGAGTTGATGCGACGTAGGGTGCGTGATTTCACGCACCGCGCCAAACCCGACACTCCCGTAGGATGCGTGATTTCACGCACCATCCCAAACCCGACACCCCCGTAGGGTGCGTGATTTCACGCACCATCCCAAACCCGACAGCACGCCCCAGCCATTCTGGCTGATCAAGATCGGGTTTTCCGACCCGCGTGCTGTCGATGCGTTTGCGGGCGAACGGGTGCGCTCTGGTCCGGTGCCGGATCATGATTGGCCCAAGGCGCCCCGTCCGCTCTGCCCCGAATTCATCCGGGAACAGGCCCAGATTCCGCCATTAACGTTAAGATAGAGTGAACCGGACGCGCGATTTACCCGATAGTCAGACGGTTTTCACCACGCGGCGCAATTCTTCGACCAGCACTGTCTCGGACGTCCCGCTGTCGATCGCCAGGCGCCGCAGCCCGAAATGCACATGCGCCATTTCCTGATAGTAGCTGGTATAGGCGTAATTCGTCGCCGCCCCCGCAGCCGCCCCCAGGATCGGCACCGTCTGCGCGGCAAGCTTCTGCCCCAGCACCGTCGCCAGCCTCGGGGCCACCGATTTCAGGATGCCATGCACCGCCGCCCCGTTCAGGGTCACGCGGGTCGACAGGAACGCCATGTTGGCCCCGTCATCATCCGCCAGCGGCCCGGCACTGGCGAACACCGTCAGGCAATCGGCCAGCACGCCGGGGTCGTTCGGATCGAAATCATATTCGGCCGCGATTCCCTGGATGGTCCGCAACAGCACGGTTGTCGTGACCGGCAGTTCCGCCAAAGCCGTCGGCAAACCGCCTGCCCCGCCGACCGCCCCCATCGCGGTGGTCATCGCGGTGTTGAGCCAGCCCTTCTGGTCCGGCACCAGCCCGCGCGACTGTTTCGCAGCTTGCAACGCCACCCGCAGCGCCCGTTCGGTCGCCCCTTCCAGCCCTTGCTTCACAGGGTCCGGCAGCCGTTCGAGCAGGTTCTCGGCCCGCCCGCCGATCATGTTGAGCACTTGCAGCCCCACCCCTCCGGCGGCCTTGTGGCGACGGGCAAGCGTGGCAATGGCGGTCTGGGTGTCCAGTGGGACAAGATCGGTTCCGGTCATACCGTACAATTGGGGGCATTTCCCGTCCGGTTCAAGCGTCGCGTTCGACAAGCCCGGTCACACCGGCCCAAGCCCCCGGTTCCAGGTCAAGACCCAGCACGCGGTCCGGGTTGGTCGGCGGCGGCATCTCGACGCCCTCCAGCTTGTCGAATCCGAACCGCCTGTAATAGGGCGCATCGCCCACCAGCAGCACCCGCGCCCAACCTTCGCGATGCGCCTGATCCAGACTGTCGCGAATGAGCGCGCCGCCCAGCCCCTCTCCCTGCGCCGTCGGGTGCACGGCCACCGGGCCAAGCAGCAGAACCCTGTGCTTCGAAATCCTGACCGGCCAATAGCGGATCGCACCGCCGAGCATGCCCTGATCGTCCCGCGCCACCCGGCTCAGGCTTGCCACCGGTGGTACCCCGTCGCGCAACCGGTAGGACGACAG
>NZ_JAIPUT010000144.1 GCF_020055635.1 Marivita sp.
ACCACATTGTCGATGGCGACAGTCCGACCGTGCGCCTGGAACAGAACGGGAGCAGCGGCTTTACGGCCCAGACCTGGGACATCGCCGGCAACGAGACCAACTTCTTCGTGCGGGATGTGACCAACGGTAGCCTGCTGCCATTCAAGATTCGGCCCGGTGCCGACACGAACAGTCTCGTTCTTCACAACGGAAACGTCGGGATGGGTATCTTGACCCCTGCTGCGAAACTGCATCTGCAGACCACCCAGGCCGACGGGATGACCTTCACGATGACCGAAACCGGAAATTCGGCAGGGACCGGCCCGGGCGCCAACCAGGACTGGCAACTGACGATCCGCGATGCGGATGGTGGCCTCGGTTTCAATGACCCGGATAATACCGGCGCAGAAATGTTCCTGTCTACCGACGGCAATCTCACGCTGAAGGGAACCCTCACGACAGCGACGCAGACCATTCCGGATTACGTCTTCGAGGACAGTTACGCGCTGCGTCCGCTGGATGAGGTTGCGTCCTTCATCGACGAGTTCGGACACCTGCCCGGCATCCCGTCCGCTCAGGAATACGCTGACCGTGGTGGCGTCAATCTCAGTGAGCTTCAGATTCTGCTTCTCGAGAAGGTCGAGGAACTGACCCTGTACACGCTGCAGCAGCAGGATACGATCAAGCAGCTGGAAAGCGAAATCGACGCACTCAAGACTGCGCGCGATTAACCCGCCCACCGACGCGGGAGCCGGCCTGTCAGGCCGGCTCCCCGTCGAATCGGTACCCGAACGCCTCGATATCCTTTTTGTAGATGCGACCCACCAGCTCAGCGTCTTTCTGCCCGAAATATGCCGAATAGTGTTTGCGCTCGGTTTTCTTGAGGTGGGGCAGCTCTGCCTTTTTTTGAATGCCGATTGCCGCGCACAACTTGTGAAAATCCTCCGCCAGCCGCTCGAATCTCAATAGCCGGTCGACAAGCAATTCACCCGATTCATCGCACAGCCAGTAGCTTTGCGGTGCGAGCATGAGTGGATTCTTTATGAAATAGGGATCCCGACGCCGCAGGCACAGATCCAGCCAATCGTTGAAATCGATCCGCGAGTCAGCCAGGCCGGTCTGATTGGTCGTGACCCGCCAGTAATACATGGAGACGAGACGATCCCACGGATTGCGGATGGTGGAAAATGTAGTCATTTCCGACCATTTGCGCCAACCCAGAAAAGCTGCAATGTCGCATGCCCTGACGTGCTGATATCCTGATATGTCAAGCGCGGCGCGAATGCTGCTTCCACCTGTCTTGTTGATGTGCACGAAAACGAACCCCCGGTCAGCCATGTCATCGACTGCGGGTTTCCAGACAGGATTCTCGTTCGCCGTTTCATTCATCGATCAATCCGCCTCGTATCGGTCTTTCGATCGCCTGGGACGACCGATGAAGGATTGCCGGATTCGAACCAGGTGCCCGCCGCAACGGCGCGCCTTCGGCTTCGATCAGGGAAGACCACATCATGGGCCGAAACGCCGGGTCACTCGGAGCCGGCCGCCGCCGGGCTTGGCCTCACGTGGGGGAACGGAATGTCCGGAATCGGTTTCCCGATAAACGAACACAACTTCTGCCATTCATCACCCTCGAAGACATTCATTCGCAGCAGGCGCAACCCGTCGTCCGCAAAGTAAGCGTCTACTTCCTCGTAATGTCGCAAGTATCGTGCAAGATAGCGTTCACGTTGTCCGTCCGGCGAGCCGACGCCATAGATCAATTTCCGCATCTCGGTACTGTGCTTCGCGAAAAAACTTTCGACACTGCCGATCCAGTCCATTGGATCCCGCATCGTGAGCACGAACTTGGCGTCGGGCACGTACCAGTCGATTTCACGAAAGAGGACAGGCCAGGGGTTGTCCTGGAACGCGTCGTATTGCTCGATCAGCGGGCGCACAAGCGACCATAGTCCGAAGTGAATTCGGCGGTCATGAACGAAGTTGGGTCCAGTCACATCAAACCCCAGGTCCTCCAGCGCTCTGCCGATACTGCTCGTACCCGTCTTGTGAAAGCCTATACAGAAAACTTTGGTCACGAATCCTCCGTCTTCCAGCCTGCTTGCCGTCCACGCTACAATTCTAGCTCACCCGGCACCGGAACCAGGATGAGCGATAACGTCCACATCGGATTCATCTGTCAGGCTGGCCGCCTTGAGGCCCAGAGCTGCGTGCTGGCCGCATCGATCGCAGCCCGGCTTGGGGACAGTGTTCGAATGACAGCAGCGATCGGCGGAATCGAGTCGGGAAGACCCGGCCCGTCCGACCGGACACTGCGTTTTCTCGAGGCAATTGGAGCAGAAATACGCCCGCTCGAGAATCCCCTCTCCTCCGATTATCCAATCGGCAACAAGTTGGCCTGCCTCAAGATCCTGGAGACGACCTCGCGGGTTGCGCTGTTCATGGACAGCGACATGATCGTGCTCGATAACTTTCTGAGCCACCTGGAACCCGCCTTTCAGTTCATGGCCAAACCGGCCGACGCGCTGACCGCTGAACTTGACGACGATGAGTGGAAGCGGGTTTTTGCAGATCATGGCATTTCAGTTCCGACAGTACGGTACCTGTCGACCCATACGGGCGAACCGGGTATTCCATATTTCAATGCCGGCTTCATCGGTCTGTCCAGCGAAAGGACGCTCGCAGACTGCTGGATTCGGCATGCCCGCCAGATGGCAAAAGCCCGCGGACGACACGATTACCACCTGGATCAGATCTCGCTCACGCTCGCAGTCTACGACCAGAAGCTCGATGTTCGGCCCGTGTCGGAAAACCTCAACTTTCCCGCCCACCTCCGCCCGGTTCCGGAAAGCGATCAAACTGCCGTCGTCCACTATCATCAGCCGGACCGGGTCTCCGGAAGTCGCCGGATCAGGAACGCTGTTGCTCACTTGCTGGACGACTACAGAATGCTCGGGCCCATCCTGACCGACGATCCCGAATGGCGTTGGGCGGCGGAGATGGGACCGAAAAGAAAGTTCCGGACACTTCCACGCCGTTCGCCGCGCTGCGGTGGTCCGGATTTCATCATTACGGGAATTCCGCGTTCCGGGACAAGTCTGTTTTCGTCCTGCATAGACGGGCTTGGCGACGCCATCGTGATCAACGAACCCGCTGAAGTTTTCGGTGCGCTGGAGCATCCGGGCGGTTTCGGGCTGGCAGCTTACTACCAGCGGCTTCGGGGCCAGATCCTGACCGGGCAGGCCGTGCCGAACAAGGTAGACTCTACGGGGCGTTTGGTCGAAGACACTTTCGCATCGGACGTCCGAACCGACCTGCGCTACGAGCCCGGGAGCGATGCTTTTCCGCTGGGAACGAAGAACACGCTGGCTTTCTCGGCCCGGCTCGAACAAATTGCAGAGTCCATGCCCGAAAGTCCGATATTCTTTTGCATTCGAAACCCGATCAGCACCATTGCCTCATGGAGCCGATCATTCGAGCATCTTCGCATGGCGGTGACCGGAAAGGCCCGAATCGGGACGTCGAGCGACCCTTTCCTGGCGGGGGTGGAAAGGCGGCAACTCGAACGAATCGAGGCCGAGCCCGAAGTCGAAATCAGGCGCGCCATGTGGTGGAATTTTCTCGCCCGGCGGGCCCTGAAGAACATCAACCGACTGGAAATCGTCAGATATGAGGACTTCAGCGAAGACCCGCGGACTCTT
>NZ_JAIPUT010000063.1 GCF_020055635.1 Marivita sp.
CATTGACCTGCACCGCCTCGAAGAAGTCATCCACCGGCCCGCGCAGATCGGCCATCGCCGCCATCGCGGTTGCGAAATCCTGGTCCTTCATCGCCGGGGTGATCGTGGCCTCTGCCTTGGCAAGCGCATCGAAGAGCGCCTTTTCCGTCGGGTCCTCCGCGAATTTCGGGTCTCCGCCAAAGGAATATTCCACACCGTCCTTTTCCTCGGCCTGTGTCAGGATGTTGTTGGCGCGCTTGAAGCCCTGAACCAGGTTCTCGCCATCCTCGGTCTCAAGAACCGCCTGCAACGCCTTGGCCCGCTTGACCAAAAGTGCGAGGTCATCATTCCCGTCCATCGCGATGCAGGCGTCGATCACGTCATGCCGCACGCCCTGGTCCCGCAGATAGACCTTGAGGCGGTCGTGGAAGAACCCCAGCAGATCATCGGATTTGTCGGGCACGCTGCTCTGCATCGCATCCAGGCCCTCGGACTGGTCGTCGTTGCGTTCCGCCCGGAGCGTGCGGTAGGCTGCGCCGAAAACGCCATGTCTGGCAATGGCTTCCACCAGATCCTCGATGTCGTCGTCGCTCACCGCGTCCAGCAGCTTGCCCTTGTGCCGCACCAGCTGCGCGTCGATGAACCGGTCAAGTGACAGGTTCAGGCCATTCTCGAACACCAACCGGATCACCCCCAACGCCGCGCGCCGCAGCGCAAACGGGTCTTTCGACCCGGTGGGTTTCTCGTCGATCGCCCAGAACCCGGTCAGCGTGTCGATCTTCTCGGCCAGCGCCACGGCCACCGAGACCGGCGCAGAGGGCACGTCATCCGACGGACCCAGCGGCGAATAATGTTCCTGGCAGGCGGCTCCAACCTCAGGCGGCAAGCCTGAGGCATCGCTATAATAACGCCCCATAAGTCCTTGAAGTTCAGGGAACTCATAGACCATTTCCGACGCCAGATCGGCCTTGGCCACACGCGCGGCCTGCTCGGCCAGATCGGCATCCGCGCCCACCATCGGGGCCAGCTCCCTAGCCAGCGCCGCAATGCGGTCGACCTTGTCCTTCACGCTGCCGAGCTTGTTGTGGAAGGTGACGGAGTTCAGCGAGGCAAGCCAGGGGGCCATCTTGTCCTGCCGGGCGACACGCAGGTCATTCTCCCAGAAGAACTTGGCATCCGACAACCGCGCCGACAGCACCTTCTGGTTGCCGGTCAAGATCGTGGCGCCATGATCGGCGGTTTCGCGGTTCGCCACCGTGATGAACCGTTCGATCCGGCCAGTCTTTGGGTTGCGGACCGAAAAGAACTTCTGATGCTCCTTCATCGAGGTCCGAAGCACCTCTGGCGGCAGCTCCAGAAACTCCGCCCCGATCTCTCCCATCAGCACGACGGGCCATTCGACCAGCCCCGCCACCTCGGCCAGAAGACCCTTGTCCTCGACCACCTCAAGCCCGCTGGCAAAGGCCTGATTGGTGGCATCCTGCCAGATCGCGTCGGCGCGTTCGCCCGCGTCCAGCGCGACATGCGCGCGCTTGAGCTTGGCTTCGTAATCGTCAAACCCCGTCACGTCGAACGCGCCGGGAGCCATGAAGCGATGCCCCTCCGTGGTGCGGCCCGACACGATTCCGTCAATGTCCAGCGGCACGACCTCGGACCCGTCCTCGCGCGACAGCAGGCAGGTGATCCGGTGCAGCGGTCGCACCCAGCGCAAGGAGCCCGCGCCCCAGCGCATCGACTTGGGCCACGGAAAATTGCGGATGGTCTCTTCAAGCACCTCGGCCACGATCTCTTGCGCCGTGCGACCGGGCTTGTCGATCACCGCATAGAACACGCGGCCTTTCTTTTCGTCCCGCTCGATCAGATCCTCACGCGACACACCTGCACCGCGCAGAAACCCCTCGATCGCCTTTTCCGGCGCGTCGACGCGGGGGCCCTTGCGCTCTTCCTTGAGGTCGGGCGATCGGTCGGTCAGCCCGTCCACCCGCAGCGCCAGCCGTCGCGGCGTGGCATAGGCCGCAGCCCCGGCATAGGTCAGACCGGCCTCGACCAGACCGTTGGTCATGCGCGCCTTGAGGTCGTCAGCGGCCTTGGCCTGCATCCGTGCCGGGATTTCCTCGGAAAAAAGCTCGATCAAAAGGTCGGGCATCAGCTGCCTCCGTTATCGCGTTCAGGGCAATCGTCGCCCAGCGGGCTGCCATCATAGGCCTTGTCGCCGCAATCGTTGATTTCGTGCCAGACATAGCCATGTCCGTTTTCGGTGATCGCCACCACCCGGTCGATCCCGAACTCGCGGTTGCGCTCGCTGGTGAACACCTGGGCGCGGCCATTGCGGATGTCGTCGCCGATGGCATCGGCGTCGAAGCAGTCGAACCATCCCGGCGCGTTGCGGGGGGACGCACCGAGATATTGCTCATAGGTCGATGTCAGCGTCGACAGCGGCGTCTGCGTGGTGAAGCAGGCCCTGTACCTGATGGGTGAGCTTTCGGCGTCAATCGCTTGAAAATCCTCGTATAGGATCGTTTCGCGCCTGCCGTCCAGCGTGGTCAGCTGCACATCATCCGTCCCGGTGGGCGTGACCGTTTCGTAATAGGCGTAAACCTGGAGGTAATACATCGACACGCCTGCGATCAGCGCGCTGAGGACAATGACGATGGTGAGGATTTTGCCGGTCATCGTCTATTTCCAATCCATGTTCACCAGAGGCCGCGTCATCTGGGCTGCGCGATCTCGTAGTGCGTTCGTGCGGGCGAAAAGCGCGGGAATCCGGCTTTCGTGGGTTTCGACAAAGAGGTGGCCGATGCGATCTTTTACCGGATGGTCAAAAAGCGCCTCGAGGAGCGGCACCTCGGCCCCTTCGATGTCCATCTTGATCACCGCGATATCCGCATCCAGCCCTTCAAGGAAGGCAGGAAAGTCGATCACCGCCACGTCAATGCTGCTGTTGGTGTCGATATTGCGTTTCTCTGCCATGAGCGAAGAGGATTGCGATTGTTCCACCGGATTGGCGTCGAACGACGATGTGCGATAAAGCGGGAGCGTTCCGTCTTCGGTTCCGGCGGCGGCTTCGACCACCTCGACATTCGGCACATCCGCCAACGTCGCGCGCAGTTCCATCGCCGTCCAGGGGTCCGGCTCGAACGCGTAGACCTTGGCTGCATGGCTTGCCATCGTGCGTGTGTGCTGGCCCAGGTTGGCCCCGAGGTCGATGCAGATCTTGCCGCTCGCGCCCGCCAAGGCGGCTCGAAATTCCGCCTCTGCCGCGGGCGCATGAAGCTTTCGCAGCTTGCGGCGATATTTCAGCCCAAGCGCTCCAGGCAGGTGCTGCATCAGGCCGTACTTGGCCCGCCGCAGCGGCGTATTCCGGTTGGCCTGTGCCATCAGGCGGCATAACCCCCGGCTTCGGTCATCACGAACGCATCGGCACAGCGTTTCGCGAGCGCGCGCACCCGGCCGATATAGCTTTGCCGTTCGGTGACCGAGATGACGCCGCGCGCATCGAGCAGGTTGAAGATATGGCTGGCCTTGATGCATTGGTCATAGGCGGGATGCGCCATGACGATCCGCTTGCCGGTCTTGGGGTCGGTATCGGCCTGATCGAGGATGCGGGCACATTCCGCCTCGGCTTCCTCGAAATGGCGCAAGAGCACATCCGTATCCGCAACGTCGAAATTCCAGCGGGAATATTCCTCTTCGGTCTGGCGGAACACGTCGCCGTATTTCAGCGCAATCGGCGCGTCGGGATCGTTATAGGGCATGTCCATCACGTGATCGGCGCCCAGGACATACATCGCCAGACGTTCCAACCCGTAGGTCAATTCACCCGAGACCGGATGGCAGTCATGCCCGCCAACCTGTTGGAAATACGTGAATTGCGACACTTCCATGCCGTCGCACCAGACCTCCCAGCCAAGCCCCCACGCGCCCAGTGTCGGGCTTTCCCAGTCGTCCTCGACGAAGCGGATGTCGTGCAGCGCCATGTCGATCCCGATGGCGCGCAGCGACCCCAGATAAAGCTCCTGAAGCTCGGGCGGCGACGGTTTGATCAGCACCTGGTACTGATAGTAGTGCTGCAACCGGTTCGGGTTCTCGCCATACCGCCCGTCTGTCGGGCGGCGGGACGGCTGCACGTAGGCGGCGGCCCAGGGTTTCGATCCCAGCGACCGCAGCGTCGTCGCCGGATGGAACGTGCCCGCGCCGACTTCCATGTCGTAGGGTTGCATCACCGCACAGCCCTGACCGGCCCAGTAAGACTGGAGGCGCAGGATGATGTCCTGGAAACTGCGCGGCTTCGTGATGGTCTGATCCATGGCGATGTCACCCCGGTTTGCACTGGCGCCTGATTAGGCGCATGGGGCAGGCGGGTCAATTGCACGCGAGGCGCTAATTTTCGCGTTCCCGTCGCGGAACAATCTTGCTAGAGCGTGACGTTGAAAGACGATTTTCTGGCAGGTGACCCTCGCATGACGCGCAATATCTTGTTCTCCATACTGGCGACCTTTGTCTTCTGGGTGCAGTCGGCAGCGGCACAGGACAGTGTCTATGTCCAGATCGAGGCGCAGCCCAGCCTTTCCGCGGCCGAGGACAGATTGCGAAGCTATGCCGCCGACTTGCCGGATGTGAACGGTTTCGATCTGGGCGCGGGCTGGTACGGCATCGCGCTTGGCCCCTACGAACGCGGTCAGGCCAATGCGATCCTGCGCTCTCTGCGCGCGCAGGGCCGCATTCCGGGAGACAGCTATATCGAAGGTCCCGACCGTTACGGTCAGCGCATCTGGCCCATCGGCGCCGGTCCGGCGGACACGTCACCCATCGAGGGCGCGACGGAAACGATGGAGATCGTCGAGTTGCAGGAGGCCGAGGAAAGCCCGCGCGAAGCCCGTGCCGCCGAGGCGCGTCTGAACCGGGTCGCACGCGAAGACGTTCAGATCGCGCTGCAATGGGCGGGGTTCTATAACGCCGCCATCGACGGCGCCTTCGGGCGCGGCACGCGGTCCGCGATGTCGGAATGGCAGCTGTCCAACGGTTTCGAACCCACCGGTGTGCTCACCACCGCGCAGCGTGCCGAGCTGTTCCGCCAGTACAACGCCGTGCTCGACGGCATGGACATCCAGACGGTGCGGGACACCCGCGCAGGCATCTCCATCGACCTGCCGCTCGGGGCCGTGGCCTTCGATCGCTATGACAGCCCGTTTGCGCATTTCGAACCGACCGGCACAGTGGAAGACGCCCGTGCCTTGTTGATCAGCCAGCCGGGGGACCGCGACCGCCTTGCCGGTCTCTACGAGATCATGCAGACGCTCGACATCGTGCCGCTTGACGGCCAGCGAGACCGCAACGGCGACAGCTTTGTCCTGACCGGACGGAACGACCGGATCGTGTCGCATACCGAAGCGCGGCTCGAAGGCGGCGCGATCAAGGGCTTCACGCTGGTCTGGCCCGCAGGCGACGAAGACCGCCGCCGCCGCATCCTCGACACGATGCAAGCCAGCTTTGCCCCGATCGACGGCGTGCTCGACCCGGCGGCCATCGCCGAGGACACGCAGAGTGTCGATCTGATGGCGGGACTGAACATCCGGCAACCCAAGCTGACCGCCTCGGGCTTTTTCGTCGATCGTCAGGGCCGGGTGGTGACCACTGCCGACGCGGTTGCCAATTGCGGGCGGATCACGCTCAACAGCGATTATGACGCGCAGGTGATGGCGACCGATCCGGGGCTTGGTATTGCCGTGCTGCAATCGACCCAGCCGCTCGCGCCCAATGCCGTGGCGCAATTCCGGGATGGCGCCCCGCGCCTGCAATCCGAGATCGCCGTGGCGGGCTATTCCTTCGGCGGCGTGCTGCCGTCGGCGACCATGACCTTTGGCCGCCTCGCCGATCTGCGCGGCCTGAACGGCGAAGACACCCTCGCGCGGCTTTCCATCAGCACGCTGGACGGAGATTCCGGCGGGCCGGTGCTCGACGATGGCGGTGCGGTTCTCGGCATGCTCGCTCCGCGCGCGGTGGAGGGCCGCCAGATGCCCCAGGATGTCAGCTTTGCCGCCAAGAGCGGGGCGATCCGCGCGGCTCTCAGCCAGGCGGGCGTGTCGGCCCAGGCGACCCCCAGCCTGCCGCGGCTCGATCCCGTCGACCTGACCGAAAAAGCCACCGCGATGACCGTGCTGGTCAGCTGCTGGGACTAGATCAGGCTTGCGCGCCGCGCCGGAACAGCCGGTTCAGCGCGCCCCACTGGCTGATCATCAGTCCGCCCAGGATCAGGCCCATGGCCAAGAGCAGCACCGGCTTGAAGGTCTCGCCCAGGATCACGATGCCCAGGATCACGGACCACATCGGCACCTGGTAGTTCACCAGGGTCATGAAGACCGGCCCGGCGCTGCGGATCACCAGGATGCGCAGCATGTTGGCGCCGGCCGTCGGGATCAGCCCCAGCGCCGCGATCAGCACCAGGGTCCGGCCATCGGGCAGGGGCGGTGGCCCTTCGACGACAAGCGCCGTCGGGATCACCAGCAGCGACCCGAAGGCCAGCGCCAGGGCCCCCAGTCCGAACGGGTCGATCGGCGGCAGGCGACGCATCAGCACCGAACTGCCGGCATAGCAGGCCGCCGCGCCGAAACAGGCCATCCGACCATATGGCTCGAGCGGATTGCCGGTCGATGCAAAGACCTGTCCGCCCAGCAGGATCACCACGCCGGCAAAGCCGATCCCCAGCCCGATCAGCCGCCGCGACGTGATCCGCTCGCCCGGTACGAAGATATGCGCAAGCGGCAGCATGATCAGCGCGCCCGAGGCCATGGACACCCCGGCAAATCCCGACGTCACCGATTGCTGTCCCCAGCTCAGAAGCATGAAGGGGATGGCCGAATTGAGAACCCCGGCAACGATCAGCGCGCCCCAGGCCGTGTCGGCGGTCAGAAACACCTTGCCGCCGCGCCACAGCCAGACCGCACAGGTCAGCAGACAGGCAAACCCGATGCGCCCCGCGGCCAGCCAGAACGGCGTGATCCCGGTCAGCGCCAGTTCGATGAACAGGAACGTCGCGCCCCAGACAAGGCCAAGCGTCGCCACCATACCCCAGTTGGCCGGGGTGATCTCGGGTTGTGTTTGCATAAGAATTGGGCATCCATAGGCAGGCAGCGGCTGAATTCGGCGCCAAATGTTGCAACCGAGGACCATTTCGCGTTGCTCTTAGGCTCCGGCTGCCACAGCAGCAACTCCCTTTCGGGACATCTAGAGATCTTCAGGAGGACCCAATGGACGCGTTTTTCATTCTGCCCATCGTCATTCTTCTCGGCCTGCTGGCCTGGTGCGTGCTGCAATTGAAGGATGATATGTAAGCCCTGACCACCTTTCGGCCAGGCCTGCCCGGACGCAGGCGAGGGCAAGCAGAAGGGCAGTCCCCGGCATTCTTCGGGCCATGAATGCCTTGGGGTGTGGGGGCAGAGCCCCCACGGATCGGGCGGGCGCAGCCCGCCCGAAACAGAGTCAGTTCTTCGACTTGTCGACCATCTTGCCCGCCGAGATCCACGGCATCATGCCGCGCAGCTTTTCGCCGGTCGCTTCGATCTGGTGCTCGTCATTGATGCGGCGCGTCGCCTTGAACATCGGCTGACCCACGGCGTTCTCCTGCATGAAGTCACGCACGAAGCGGCCGGTCTGGATGTCGGTCAGAACCTCTTTCATCCGCTTCTTGGTCTCGTCGTAGGGCAGGATGCGCGGGCCGGATACGTATTCGCCGTACTCGGCGGTGTTCGAGATCGAGTAGTTCATGTTGGCGATGCCACCTTCGTAGATCAGGTCCACGATCAGCTTGACCTCGTGCAGACACTCGAAATAGGCCATTTCCGGCTCGTAGCCGGCTTCGACCAGTGTCTCGAAACCCATGCGGATCAGCTCGACCAGACCGCCACACAGAACCGCCTGTTCGCCGAAGAGGTCGGTTTCGCATTCCTCGCGGAAGTTGGTCTCGATGATGCCCGAGCGGCCGCCGCCGATGGCCGAGCAGTAGGACAGACCGATTTCCAGCGCGCGGCCGGAGGCGTCGTTGTCCACCGCCACGAGGCACGGCACGCCGCCGCCCTTGGTGTATTCGCCGCGCACGGTATGGCCGGGGCCCTTGGGCGCCATCATGATGACGTCTGTTCCGGCCTTGGGTTCGATCAGGCCGAAATGCACGTTCAGACCGTGGGCAAACGCGATGGCCGCGCCGTCTTTCAGGTTGTCATGCACGTATTTCTTGTAGGTCTCCGCCTGCAATTCGTCGGGCATGGTGAACATGATCAGGTCGCACCAGGCCGCCGCTTCGGCGATGCCCATGACCTCGAGCCCTTCGCCTTCAGCCTTCTTGGCCGAGGGCGAGCCTTCGCGCAGCGCCACGACGACGTTCTTGGCACCGCTGTCGCGCAGGTTCAGCGCGTGGGCGTGGCCCTGGCTGCCATAGCCCAGGATGGCCACTTTCATGTCCTTGATCAGGTTGATGTCGCAATCGCGATCGTAATAAACGCGCATCGGGTCGTCCTCTTGTTGATGTCCGGCGCACCCTAAGGCGTGCGCGAAGGAAACATGCGATCAATCAGACGCGCTTCTCCAGAAGTTTGGTGGCTATCATGCGCAAACATCGCCGAGGGTGATAAATTCATGCGCGTGCTGCGTGTCAGGCAACCCGCAGGTGAACGGTTTCCAGGCTGTTTCTCGCATCGCTGCGCAACAGGTGTCGCGCCTCGCGCACGGTCAGCGCCATGCGACTCAGGACCTGGATGGTCTCGCGGACACGCGGCGCCTGCATGCGCAGCTGCTCGGCGGCTTCGGCATCCAGAATGTCCTGTGTCATCGTCCCGGTGAACAGGGTCTCGGTCGCGATCCCTTCGGAAAAGACCATCTGGTGATCATCCAGCACGATATGAAGGTAGTCGGCCCGCAGAATTGGCACGGTTCGGATGCGCACACCGTCCACCAGCGCCTTTGCGGGAACCAGAACCTCGGGCTGCCCGTACCAAAGCTCCGCCGTGCTGGATCGCACCAGGACGCGGTGGTTCGGCGACAGGAACAGGTCGCGGTCATTCCCAAGCGCGCCTGCGCTGATACAGACCGGTGCCAGCCGCCCAAGCCCACACACGCTGCTACGCCCGATCCAGCGAACCGGTTGCGGACCCCGGTCCAATGTCCGGACGTGGTGACCGGGCGCCAGGGTCTCGACGGCGACCGCCCCGTCCGGTGTTTCAATCCGCGTCCCGGCCAGAAAACACACGACCTCCTCGGGGATGGCCACGGATTGACCACTTCCACCATAGGTCGAAACGCCCTGGATATAATGCAATGTCGTTCCGGGCGGCGGCGACGGACCGTCGAACATCACACCGACCACGCTGGTCGAATACCCTTCGGTGATCGACACGCCCACCATCCGATAGGCGGTTCCGGCGTCGTCGAACAGAGTGACCTCGTATTCGTTTTCCACGTTGACCGGCGGCGGATTTTGCCAGCGCACCGTTTCGGCGCTGGCGGAATAGGTCACCCCATCGATCGTGACGTCTTCGGTCAGGCGCTGGTCCACGACGGTCGATCCCGAGAACGGATCGTCGCTCAGAATGCCATCCGCATCCTCGAACGTGATCGCCGTGGGCGAACCGGAAAATGTCAGGCTCAGATCGCTCGGGTTTTCCCAGCTGAACGCATTGCCATTCAGCGCATTGCCGAGGACATCGCCCTGCACCGGTGGACCGCCGCCGATATCGCGCGTGATGGTCACGGCGCTCTTGGCAAAAATGTGGAGTGTTCGTTCGGGCAATGCCGCCACCAGCCTGTCGCCAGGTCATTCCTGTCAGAAGATTTGAGGTGGATTTTAACGAATTCCCGGCAGCGGTTCAAAGCAATTCCCGCTACATCACAAGACATGCGTCAGAGCCCGCCCGGAACGAAGGTTCCGAAGAGAATTGACCGGATCACCTCGATCTGCGAGACATCCATTCGTATTTTGCGATCAAAGTGAAGAATTCATGCTAGACGATGTGGACAAGCGTGTCTTGCGCAGGTTCCAGATGGATCCAACCCTGTCCCTTGCCGAACTGGCGCGACTGGCCGGTGTGTCCACAGCCACCTGCGCGCGGCGGTTGCAACGTCTTCGCGACACAGAGGTGATCCGCGCCGTCCGCACCGTGATCAACTGGCCCGCATTGGGCTATTCTGTCGAGGTCTCGCTGCGCATCACGCTCGACAAGACCCAACCCCGCGCCTTCGACGAATTCCTCGCCGCTGCCCGCGAGGTGCCCGAGGTGATCGAGGCGCAGACCTTTCTGGGGCAGGTCGACGCACGGCTTTCGGTGATCGCCCGTGACATGCCGCATTACCAGCAGGTCTACCGCGACAAACTTCTGACCCTGCCGCATATCGCCGACATCGAAGCGCTGATGCATGTCGCGCGGGTGAAATTCGACGAGACACTTCCGCTATGAGTGACCAGTGATCGACCTCGACGAGATCGACCGCGCGATGATCCGCGCGGTTGCGGCGGACGCGCTGATCACGGCGGGCGCGCTTGGCCGCCAGTTGGGTCTCAGCCAGCCGGCGGCGTGGCGCAGGCTCAAGCGGCTCAGAGAGGCGGGCATTTTCCGCGGCCAGCGCCTTGATCTCGACGCGCAGGCGCTGGGCTTCACCGTCACCGTGTTCCTGGGCGTGAAGCTGGCCACAAAGGGCCGTGTCAGCCTTGAGGATTTCGAACGCGCCGTCACCGCGATTCCCGAGGTCCAGACCGTCGAACATGTGCTGGGCCTCTATGATTACCGCCTGCGGGTCATCGCCCGCGACATCACCGATTTCGAACGCGTGCTGCGCCGCCGGATCATGACGCTGCCCGGTGTCGGCAATATCGACGCCAATGTGCTGCTGTCGGAAGAACGTCTGCCCGGGCCGATCGGCTAGGCTGGACAAACTGACCAAGAATGCGCGCAACATTTGCGCAAGGCCCCGGACTTGGGGTAGCCAGTAGCCAATCACAGGAGATGCAGCATGGCTTTGCTTGATACGGTCGACCCCAACGGCCTCGAAGAATTCTCGGTCGTCTTCACGGACAGGTCGCTCAACCACATGTCCGCCACCTTCCAGACCGTGATGACCGACATTTCCGGGATGCTGAAAGAGGTCTACGCCGCCGACGCCGTGGTGCTGGTGCCCGGTGGCGGCAGCTATGGCATGGAGGCGGTGGCCCGGCAGTTCGGGCAGGGGGCCCGCACGCTGATCGTGCGCAATGGCTGGTTCTCCTACCGCTGGACGCAGATCTTCGACGCGGGCGGCTTTGGCGGCGACACCGTGGTGATGAAGGCCCGCCAGACCGGCAATGACGTGTTCGCGCCCTTCGCACCTGCCCCGATCGACGAGGTGACGGCCCGCATCCGCGAGGAGCGTCCGGATATCGTCTTTGCCCCCCATGTGGAAACCAGCGCCGGCATCATCCTGCCGGACGATTACATCACCGCACTGGCCGCGGCCGCGCACGAGGTCGGCGCGCTCATGGTGCTGGACTGCATCGCCTCGGGCTGCGCCTGGGTCGACATGAAGGCCACCGGTGTCGACGTTCTGATCTCCGCACCGCAAAAGGGCTGGTCCGCCACGCCTTGCGCGGGGCTGGTGATGCTGTCCGACCGCGCCGTTGCCCGGATGGCGGAAACCACCTCCAACAGCTTTGCCACGGATCTCAAGAAATGGCACCAGATCATGATGGCTTATGAAAACGGCGGCCACGCCTATCATGCCACCATGCCGACGGACGGCCTTCGCGCGTTTCGCGACACCATGCTGGAAACCCGCGACCACGGCTTTGCGAAACTGAAAGACGCGCAATGGGCGCTCGGCGCCCGCGTCCGCGGCCTGCTTGCGGAAAAGGGCGTCCGCTCGGTCGCCGCAGAGGGGTTCGGCGCGCCGGGTGTGGTGGTCAGCTACACCCAAGACCCCGAGATCCAGTCCGGCCGCGCCTTCGCCGCGCGCGGCATGCAGATCGCCGCCGGTGTGCCGCTGCAATGCGACGAGCCGCCGGAATTCAGCACCTTTCGTCTTGGCCTTTTCGGACTGGACAAGCTGTACGATGTCGACGGTACCGTGGCGCGTCTCAAGCGTGTGCTCGACGAAGTGCTCTGACTCGGCGGCCTGCCCGGCACGAGCCGGATCAAGGGCATATTTGGAAAGAGAAGAAGCCGGGGACAGCGCACCATCCCCGGCTTCTCTTCTTCATCAATATGCAAACGCAACCCCTGCCAAGATCGCGACGCCGCTCTGGCGCGGTGACCGCCCCGACCTGCGGAGGGCGGGGTCGATCCCACCCATGCCGGTCACTTGAAGTTGCGGCTTTCCTTGATCTGGTCCCAGGCCCAGACCACTTCCTGCAGCTGTTCTTCCTGGCTTCGGTCGCCGCCGTTCATGTCCGGGTGCAGCACCTTGATCAGCGCCTTGTAAGCCTTGCGCACCTCGGCCTTGGACCAGCTGTCCTTGGCTTCGAGGATCTCTATCGCCCGCCGTTCGGTGGGTGGCAGCCGTTTGGTATGGCCGCCCGAGGACCCGTTCTTGCCGGGGTTGCGAGTGGCGTTCTCGCCCAGCACCTGGTGCGGATCCTCGATCCCCAGCCGCGCCCAGGCCTTGGCCTCGGGATCGCGCCAGTCCTTGGTGCGGCGCTCCCAGACCTTGTCGGAGCTGGCCTGCGCGTTCAGCTCCGCCTCTGTCTTGCCGTCGAAGAAGTTCCAACGGTTGTTGTACTCGCGCACATGCTCCTGGCAGAACCAGAAATAGTCATCCAGTACATCCGGCGCTTTCGGCGCGCGGAACTTGCCTGCTTCCGTGCAGCCCTCGTGATCGCAGATTCGTGTCGAGGTCTCGGACGCGCCGGACATCCCCCGTCGGCCGCGGGGGTTCTTCTTTTTTGCCGACTTGATCGACATATCGAAACCGAATGGATCTGATTTGCTCATAACCTGCCCTTTTCGACTCGGAGGCAACACTCTAGACGAAAACGAGACAGAGGTAAGGTGGGGACGGCGAAAAAATGACCAGGACGGAACAGATCGAGACACGACTGCGCGAGGCGCTGGCTCCGCGGGACCTTGTCGTGCGTGATGACAGCGAGGCGCATCGCGGACATTCCGGCTACCAGGAGGGCGGCGAGAGCCATTTTCACGTGATCATCCGGTCCGAGGCGTTTGCGGGTCAATCGCGCATCAATCGTCACCGCATGGTGCACAAGGCGTTGGGACCAGAACTGGTTGCCGAGATCCATGCGCTGTCGATGGATCTCGGGGAGTGACGTCGATGGTCGCCCCGCCGGTCTAGGCCGGGCGTGTCTCTTCCGCGCCTTCCTCGAACTCCGGCTCGGCATCGGCCCTGTCGTCGGGTGACGCCTCGGCCACGCCTGACCCTTCGGGCACGGCAGAGCTGACCGCAGGTGCCTTGGTCAGCACCGGCTCGACCCGAGTCGGCACCGTTTCGGGGGCCAGGTCCACCGCCATGGCGCGCCGGAACACCAGCAGCGTGCGCCAATGGGTCTCGGACCCGGTTAGCCCCACGCGCTCTTCCGAAGGGAGCACGTCGGCGCGCTGGTATTCCCAGCCCTCGGCGGCCAGCGCATTGATCGCCTGTTCGACTCCGAGCGCAAACCGCGCCTCGGGTGTCTTGACCCCCTTGGCCTTGACACCCTTGGTCGGGGTTGGAACCACCTTGTATTCATACATACGCACCGCCTTACATCTGAACCTGGGTCCATTGCCCTTTTCGGGAGGCAGGGCGTGTGCCCCGCACCCGGATCACAGCCCCAGCTTTGCCGTGACGATCTGGTTGACCGCCGCCGGGTTGGCCTTGCCGCCGGTGGCCTTCATCACCTGGCCGACGAACCAGCCCGCGAGCTTGGGGTTCTGCTGGGCCTTTTCCACCTGTGCCGGGTTGGCCGCGATGATCTCGTCCACCGCCTGTTCGATCGCGCCGGTGTCGGTGACCTGCTTCATGCCGCGCGCCTCGACGATCTCGGCCGGATCGCCCCCTTCGGTATAGACGATCTCGAACAGGTCCTTGGCGATCTTGCCCGAGATGTCACCCTTCTTGATAAGGCCAATGATCCCAGCCAGTTGCGCCGGCGAGACCGGGCTTTCGCCGATGTCGTGATCTTCTTTCTTGAGCCGCCCGAACAGTTCGTTGATCACCCAGTTCGCCGCGAGTTTGCCATCGCCACAGCCCGCGACCACCTCTTCGAAGTAGCCTGCATTCGCGGTGTCGGCGGTCAGCACGTCGGCGTCATATTCGCTCAGCCCGAATTCCTTGACGAAACGCGCCTTCTTTTCGTCAGGCAGCTCGGGCAAGTTGGCGGCGATGTCGTCCACCCAGGCCTGTTCGATTTCCAGCGGCAGCAGGTCGGGGCAGGGGAAGTAGCGGTAATCATGCGCCTCTTCCTTGGACCGCATCGACCGGGTCTCGTTCTTGTCCGGATCGTACAGCCGCGTTTCCTGATCAATGGATCCACCGGCCTCCAGAATCCCGATCTGACGCTTCGCTTCGTAGTCGATCGCCATCTGGATGAACCGCATGGAGTTCATGTTCTTGATCTCGCAGCGTGTGCCGAGATGGGAAAAATCCTGTGTTTCCTGATACTTCTCGTACTGGCCGGGACGGCAGACTGACACGTTCACGTCGGCCCGCAGGTTGCCGTTCTGCATGTTTCCGTCGCAGGTCCCGAGATAGCGCAGGATCTGGCGCAGCTTGACCACGTATGCCGCCGCTTCTTCCGGCCCGCGAATGTCGGGGCGGCTGACGATCTCCATCAGCGCCACACCCGTACGGTTCAGGTCCACAAACGACATCGCCGGGTCCATGTCGTGGATCGACTTGCCCGCGTCCTGTTCGATATGGATGCGTTCGATCCGCACCCGCCGCGCGATGCCCGGCTCCATGTCCACGATTACTTCGCCTTCGCCGACGATCGGGTGATACAGCTGGCTGATCTGGTAGCCCTGCGGCAGGTCGGGATAGAAATAGTTCTTGCGGTCGAAAGCCGATTTCAGGTTGATCTGCGCCTTTAGGCCCAGCCCGGTGCGCACCGCCTGTTCGACGCAGAACTCGTTGATCACCGGCAGCATGCCCGGCATCGCCGCATCGACGAAGGACACGTTGGAATTGGGCTCTGCGCCGAATTGCGTCGAGGCCCCGGAGAACAGCTTGGCCTTGGACGCCACCTGGGCGTGGACCTCCATCCCGATGACCAGTTCCCAATCATGTTTCGCCCCGGCGATGACCTTGGGCTTGGGCGTCTCGAAACTCAGGTGGTCCAGCATGGCAAATCCTCTCGGCATGAACGCCGCGTGGAATACGCCAGAGGGGGGCAGGGAGCAAGGGGAAGGAGGGCGGTTTGCCCGGTCCGTCAGTCCTGTGCCTGCGGTGCGGTGATCGGAGGAAGCCCCAGCGCATGCCTTTCGAGGGCGGTCGCGGCGCGCTGACGCCCCTTGGTCACGCGGTCCTGCTCGTCGAGCCGCGACGCCCAGACGCCCTTGGCAGCGTACCACACGCGCGGATGCACTTCGCGCAGATGGTCGGTCACGATCCAGTCGAAACAGTTTGCGATCCGCGCCCGCGCTTCGAGGTTGACCCCGCGTGGTTGCAGCGCGGTGCCGGTATAGGCGGCAAGGACATTCGTCGTGTGCTGATCCTTCTGGCGGTCGAGAATGTCGCGCAGGCCCTGGCAGAAAAGCTCTGCATCGAGCAGCGCAAACGCCTCGTCATCGACGCTCAGCGCGTCGAGATAGGTCCAGCAATAGCCGCCCTTGCCCCAGATGTCCGAGGTCCGCTCCATCGTGCGATGCGCCTCGTGATCAAGCCGCTGATAGCTGCCGAACCAGCGCGGCAGCATGTGATTGCCCAGCGCCCGCATGTATTTCGCGACACCGGGCGCCAGGTCGATCAGGTCTTCGTAATCGTCGCTGGCCCGAATGCGGGGCCGGGTCTCGGCGGCCAGAAGCGCACAGCGCACCGCCGCAAGCATCGGCGCGTCCAGCTCGAACGGATCGTAGCCGTCGATCAGGGCGCTCGCGGTCTTGAAATGACGGAAGAACGCGGCGCGATGGGCGGCCGGGATGTCCTTGCGCCAGCCTTCGCCGCGCCACGCCCAGCCGATATCGATATGTGCCATGGCGACCACATAGGCGACGCCGTGATCGTCTTGAGTGTCTTGCAGCACGAGGCGCATCTCGTTCAGGATCGCCATGGCGGCAAGCTCGTCGCCGGCCATGACGGCCCGGGTGGCCGCGGTGATGACATCGGCGCGCGCACCCTCGGCCAGGATTTCCGCTTCGGGCACGCCGCCGGGGGTCATGGCGCGCGCGGCATCGGCGCTGCGGATGCGCTCTCCCAGGGTGCCCCAGGCGTCTTGCCGGGCAAGGTGAAGCCCGGTTTCGAACAGCTCGCGCTGCCGGTCTTCCTCGGTGCTTGAGCTGAGTATCCGGATCGTCTGTTTCGGTCCGGGTTTGAGCGCCTCGATATTGAGGACCATGCCGCGCGGTTCCGGCGTGCCTGCGCCGTTGCGGGCCTTGCGGATCAGGGTCGTCAGATTTTCCAAGACGGGCATCGGGGGTGACCTTCGGCTGGTTCGGTGCGGGCACCGGGCGGGTTGGAATGCCCCTGTTTGTCGCGGAAAAACATGTCGCAATTCGGGCATCAAAACGAATTCGCTTGGGTGATCCGGCGGCGTCGGCAAGGGATTGCCGGGCAAGGTCGGCGGGCAGGCAAGAACACGCGCGTTTCTGCGGGCCAAGCGGCGCCTGGACGGTTTTTCTTGATTTTTCAGGAAAATTCGGAAAAACACGAGCGGATGTCACGCTGGGGGATCATAGGCGTGGCGGTGCTGGCACTCGGGCTCTCAGGCCCCGTGTCTGCGACACCGGCCACAATGGTTGATGGAGCGTCAACCACCGCGCTGACCGCGTCCCTGCGGCCTGTCTCGCGCGACTATGCTCCTCTTCCCGAGATGCGGTGGCAACACCGAAACGAGGCGGACCGCTGGTCGCGCGCCGCACTGATGGCCCTGCGCAGCCATGCCAGCGTTCTGCCACGCACCGTTCCCAAGGACATCGGTGACTGGTGCCCGGCCTACACGACCAACGACACCTCGGCCCGAGAGGCGTTCTGGATCGGACTGCTGAGCACGCTGGCCAAGCACGAAAGCACCTACCGGCCGACGGCGGTGGGCGGTGGCGGCAAATGGTACGGTCTCTTGCAGATCCTGCCTGCCACGGCGCGCGGATACCGATGCAACGCCACCTCGCGTTCCGAGTTGAAAAGCGGCGCCGCGAACCTGCAATGCGCTCTGCGCATCATGGCCGTGACCGTGCCGCGCGATGGCGTTGTGTCGTACGGGATGCGGGGCGTGGCGGCCGATTGGGGCCCGTTCCACAGCCGCTCAAAGCGGGCCGACATGATGGCCTGGACCCGGTCGCAGCCTTATTGCACAGGGCTTTCGCGGTCGCTGCGTCCGATGGCACGACCCGATCCGGCATCCGGCACATGGGACGGGGTGGTCTCGACTCGCGGTCGCTAGGCGCGACGGACTGGAAGCTTGGACGCATCCAGCAGAGACACACCGGGGCTTGCCGCCTCGCCCAGGGCCAGGGTGGCCCGGCGCAGGATCTCGATGCCTTCTTCGGAATTCTCGGGCAGCGCCTTGGGCGAAATCGGCTCGCCGACCCGGATATCATAGGGCTGGCGGTGCTTGTTCAATGTTTCGTGGAACAGCGTGATGTCCCGCAGGGTCGGGTGAATCGCGTCGAACAGATAGAACAGCGCCGAATTGCGCGCCCGCAAATGGATCGGGATGACCGGCAGGTCGAACTTGCGCGCCAGCATCGCCGCGGAGGCCATCCATGGCCGTTCATGCAGCCGAGCGCCGCGCCGCTTGGCAAGTCGGCCTGACGGAAAGATCACGCCAAGGCGCCCGTCTTTCACCGCCTGACGCGCAAACACCATCGTGCCGCGGGTCTTGGCATGGCTGCGTCGATCCTTGCGCCATTCGACGGGAGCGATCATCTCGTCCATTTGCGGCAAGACCTTGAGGATGTCGTGATTCGCGAAATAATAGGCATCCTTGCGCACCGTGCGCAGAACCGAATGCAGAATGATGCCGTCGGCGATTCCCGTTGGGTGGTTCGCCACGACCAGGGCCGCGCCGTGGCGTGGCATCTGCCCCAGGCCCGAGACCTCGACATTTCGGGCCAGCTTTGCGGCCATGATATCCATGATCTCGCCGCAGGGCAGGGTTTCGAAGGTCTCGGCCAGGGCCACCGTGCGGTCATAGCCCAAAACCCTGTTCAGGGCCGGGCGCGCGACAGTTGCGGCCAGCGTCGGGCGGAACAACCAAGGCGCGCGGTCCTCGATCAGCGGGTCTATCCGGTCTCTCATGCGCCGTCTCCTGGCAGAGCTGCGTATCAATGACATGACAAACGCAATCCATCCCGCGCCGTGAGGCAAGTCGAATTTGTGGCGCGGGCGAATTTGCGCAGAGTCATGCCGGAGGAAGAACGCCTCGTGGCGCTGACAGGTTCCTGAAAAAACCGGGTTTTCCCGGACAAATCCGGCCGCACGCCCTCCTTGGTGGGGGGCGTCAGCCGAGGATGCGGCTGACCATCTCGTCGGTATCGCGGCTGAGCTTGGGCTTGGCCTTGATCCGTTCAAGCTGCGCCTTGATGAGCGCCTGGCGGTCGGCATCGTATCGTTTCCACGTCTGGAAAACCGAACACATGCGCGCCGTGGTCTGCGGGTTCTTGTCGTCCAGCTTGATCAGCCAATCGGTCAGGAACGCGTAGCCCGCACCGTCCTTGCGATGAAATCCGGCGTGGTTCATCGCCATGCCGCCCATCACCGCGCGAAAGCGGTTGGGGTTGCCCATGTCGAAAGCCGGGTGTTCAACCAGCCCTTCGGCCACATCCACCGCCACATCGGGTTTCGCCATGCCGACCTGAAGCCCGAACCATTTGTCCATGACCAGCCGGTCATGTTTCCACTGCTGCTCGAACGCCTTGATCGCAATGTCCCCTGTGCCGGCCGCGATCAGTTGCGACAGGGCCGACAGTTGCAAGGTCATGTTGTCCGCGCTGTCATATTGCTCCTGCGCTGCCGCACCAGCATCAAGGCGTGTCTGCAAGGCAAGCAGAGACGCCCCCAGCGACCGCTTGCCTGACTGGTCTGCATCGGGCGCATAGGGTGCCGTTACGGCAACCGACGCCCTCAGGTCCGGCAGGAAGGCTTTCCACGCGTCTGCCATGTGGTTGCGCAGGTCTTCCGTTGCCTGCCAGATGGCAT
>NZ_JAIPUT010000064.1 GCF_020055635.1 Marivita sp.
GTCGATCAGCGTGTCGTACAGCAGCATGTGCAACCGTCCCCGGTGCACGGCGTATTGCGGCCAGCAATACCCTGCGCCCAGCCCGCGCGGTTCGGAATAGACCTCGCGCCCGTTCAGACCGACCAGAGCCCATTCCTGAGCGGGCAAACCGACCCGATCCAGGGCGTCAGCGGTGATCCCCAGATCGAACAGTTCGCGGACCGCGTTGGGTTGCAGGTTGATGCCGACGCCCAGGGGCCGCATCTCCTTGGCGGCTTCGAACACGGTGAAGGGCACCCCGATCTGGTGCAGGGTCAGGCCCAGTGACAATCCCGCGATACCACCACCGGCGATGATGACCCTGTTGTCGGACATCTTTGTTTTCCCTTGCGTTCTCAATGGATTTACGGCGCGGTCCGCGTCAGGACAACCGATCCCGCGCTCCAAGCGACGTGATCTGCGCGGTCAAATCCGACGCACCACCCAGCGCACGCCCGGTGGCCTGCACCATCTGCGGCAAGAGCATCCACTCCAGTGACCACGCGGCCCCCGACCGTTCCTGCTCGTGGATCAGAGCCTGATGCATCCCCGACAGCTGCACCGCGTTGAACCGTGCCAGCGTGACCAGCAATTCGGCCTGCACCGGGTTTTGCTTGTGCGGCATGGCCGACGAGCCGCCACCTCCGGCAAGCGTGATCGCGTCGATGCCCTGCTGTGCCATGAGGCAGATATCCTGCCCCATCTTGCCCAGCGTCCCGGTGATCAGCGACAGGGTGGAGGCCGTCTCGGCCAAGCCATCGCGCATTGCGTGCCACGCGCGCGGCGTGGTGCCAAGTCCAAGCTCTTGCGCGATGGCGGTGCACATCGCGTCTGCGCCAACCCCAAGGGCTGCACGGTCACCCGCAGCGCCGCCAATTTGCACCAGCGCCACCCGCGGGCGCAGTTGTGCCAGCCGGTCGCGGTGGGTTTCAAGCGGCAAGCGCCATGTCTGCAAACGGTCCGCCACAGTGATCGGCACCGCCGCCTGCATCCGGGTGCGACCCATCAACGGGCGGTCCCCGAAGCGCGCTTCAAGATCGCTGAGCGCGTCGCCCAAAGTCACAAGCCGCTGGTCGATCAGGTCAAGACTACGGACCAGCGACAACACGGTCGCCGTGTCGATCACATCCTGCGAGGTCGCGCCTTTGTGGATCGCCGCTTGACCCGTCCGCTCCTTGAGCAACCGCACCAGAGCCGGCACGCAAACGCCGTCCTGCGCCGTGCCGTCGCGCAATTCCTCGGGAGCAAGCGAGACCGCCGCAATCGCCGATGCCGCCGCAGCGCCCTCTGCCTCGGACCACAGCCCACCCAGATGCCCATGCCGTGACCACGCTGCCTCGAAGGCGATCATATGCGCAAGCTGCGCCTCGGCGGACCAAAGCGCAGCGATTTCGCCGTCGGCAAACAGGCCCGACAACCACGGATGATTGAAAACGCCTGTCATCACAGATCGAGAAACACCGTTTCGCCCTCGCCCTGAAGCCGGATGTCGAACCGATAGCTACCCTCTCCGGTTTTCCGCGCAAGCAACGTATCGACGCGCGGACGCTGTTCGATACGCGCCAGCAGCGGATCGGCGCTGTTGTCCTCGTCTTCGAAATAGATCCGTGTGCTCAGACCGATATTGATCCCCCGCGCCACGATCCAGATCGAGATATGCGGCGCGAAGACCTGACCGTTCCGGCCCTTGACCGCGCCGGGTTTGACCGTGCGCAAGGTGAATTCGCCGCTGTCCTTGTCGGCGGCAAAGCGGCAGAAGCCCGACACCCTGGGATCGGCCCCGTCCTGCCCCGGATAGACACCCGCCGCGTCGGCCTGCCAGCTTTCCAGCATCGCGTCGCGCATCGCCCAACCTGTGCCATCGTAGATCGACCCGACGATGGTGATCACCTCACCCTTGGCGCCGTCTTCGATCGGGCTGAGGCCCAAATCCTCGGGATAGACCCCCTCGACCCCAGCAAAGGTGGGGATGCAGCCGATATGGACATAAGGCCCGGCGGTCTGGCTTGGTGTTTCCACCAATATATCAAGGTGTTGCGTCATGGCTTACATCCCTTCCGGCTTGTTCTCGAACATCGTCTGACGCCGTCCGCGCAGCACGATGTCGAACTTGTAGGCAAGATAATCCATGCCGCGCGAATTCTGCATGTCCAAAGGTGCCACCAACCGGTCCAACTGGCTGCGATCCCGCACGGTGGCGGCGATGGGGCACAGATCGATCAGCGGATCGCCCTGGAAATACATCTGGCTGATGAGCCGCTGCCCGAACGCATGGCCGAAGATCGAAAAGTGAATATGCATCGGCCGCCAGTCATTTGCACGGTTCGGCCAGGGGTATGCCCCCGGACGGATCGTCATGAATTCGTAATAGCCGTTGTCATCCGTGATCGTGCGCCCGCAGCCGCCGAAATTGGGATCAAGCGGTGCGAAATACGTGTCCTTGATGTGGCGGTAGCGACCGCCCGCATTGGCCTGCCAGATCTCGACCAGAGTGTGCGGCACCGCGCGACCGGTCTCATCCAGCACCCGACCATGCACGCGGATGCGTTCGCCCACGGCCAATGCCTTGCCCTGTGTGTAGTTGCTG
This sequence comes from Marivita sp., assembly GCF_020055635.1. GTDB lineage: Bacteria > Pseudomonadota > Alphaproteobacteria > Rhodobacterales > Rhodobacteraceae > Marivita. The sequence continues at coordinate 2,606 of NZ_JAIPUT010000064.1, forward strand.
ATCAGGTTGTTATCCAGCGCGCCCAGCATGTTGTGACCAAAGCGGGGGCCGGTTTCCTCGCTCGGGGTCGACTCCATCGACAACAGCGGCAACGACGGAGACCGCGTGAGCGATGTCTTGTAATCCGGGTAATACGGATCGGGATGCACCTCTCGGCGCCGGGGCATGAGCGCTGCGGTTTCAGTCATCGGAGGTCTCCATTTCGGCATAGGTCTGTTTGGCGAGTTTGATGGCATGGTTCGCCTTGGGCACACCGGCATAGATCGCGACATGCTGGAACGCTTCCATCACGTCCTGCTTGCTGGCCCCGGTGCGCGCGGTGGCGCGGATGTGCATCGGGATTTCATCGAAATTGCCGGTCGCGGCGAGCAAGGCCAAAGTCAGCATCGACCGTTCGCGGCGGCTGATCGCGTCGGACGACCAGACATTGCCCCACGCGCCTTCGGTGATGAGGTTCTGAAACGGCAGGTCGAGTTCGGACTTGGCCGCTTCGGCACGGTCGACATGGGCGTCGCCCAGCACCTCGCGCCGGGTCTTCATCCCCTGGTCGAAACGGTCAGACATGGCCTGTCTCCTTGAGAAAATCGGTGATCACCGCGCCCACCTGTTCCGGCGCTTCGACGCAGGGCAGATGACCCGCATTTTCGATGACGTGGAAGGCCGCGTTGCACAGGTCTGCGGTGGCCCGCACCAGATCCGGCGGCGTCGCGCCGTCCTCGGACCCGGCCAGTGCCATCAAAGGCAGCGTCAGCGCGCGGGTTGTTTCGGTGAAATCCGCACCGGCGATTGCCGCGCAGCAGCCAATATACCCCTCGATCGGCGTACGGGTCAGCATGTGGCGCCAGGGTGCAAGGCGGGTCGCATCTTTGCGCATCTCGGGCGCGAACCAGCGGTCCAGAATGGCCTCGGCCATCGACGCGATCCCGCCTGTGCGCAACGCGTCGATCCGGTCCTGCCACATCTCGGGCGATCCGATCCTGGCAGCGGTATCCATCAGAACAAGCGCGCGCATCACCTCGGGGCGGCGCGCAGCCAGCCCCTGCCCGATCAGACCGCCGATGGACAGACCGACAAAGGTGATGTCCCGCAGGTCCAGTGCGTCGATGATCGCCTCTGTATCGCCCACCAAGGTGTCCATGTCATAGGGCGCGTCGGGACAATCGGACAACCCATGCCCGCGCTTGTCGAACCGCACGATCCGCAGCCCCTCGGGCAGATGCGGCAGCAGCGGATCCCAGACCCGCAGATCGGTGCCCAGCGAATTGGCGAACATCACCACCGGGCCATCCTCTGGCCCCTCCACCTGCACATGCAGGGTAACGTCGTTCGACGTGACAGTTCTCATAGTGGCAATCTCCTCCCCGCCCTGTTTCGCATGTCTTTCCGGCGCTTGAAATTACAATCTCACGCCGTAGGCGCCACCCTCCAAAAGGCGCATGAACCCCTAGTAGGGCAGACCGATATAGTTCTCGGCTAGATCGCGCCGCGCGGTTTCCGATTGCGACAGGTGGCGCAGGGTGGATTTGCGCATCTGCGCGGCAAAGCTGTCTTCGCCGTCGAACCGGTGCAGCATCGTGGTCATCTGCCAGCTGAACCGCATCGCCTTCCAGATCCGCAGCAGCGCGCGCTCGGAATAGCTGTCGATCCCGGTGGCATCACCCTTTTTCACCGCATCGATCAGCGCCTGATAGAGGTAATGCACATCCGACACGGCAAGGTTCAGCCCCTTGGCCCCGGTCGGCGGCACGATATGCGCGGCATCGCCCACCAGAAACAAGCGGCCCCAGCGCAGCGGTTCGCTGACGAAGGACCGCAGCGGCGCGATGGATTTCTCGATCGAGGGGCCAGTTTCCATGCTGTCGGCGACTTCGGACGGGAGGCAGGATTTCAGCACGGTCCAGAAGCGCTCGTCGCTCCATTCCTCGACGGTGTCGGTCAACGGCACCTGCACGTAATAGCGGCTGAGGGTTTCGCTGCGCATCGACGCCAGCGCAAACCCGTTCGCAGAATTGGCATAGATCAGTTCTTCATGCGCCGGGCGCGTGCGCGACAAGACCCCAAGCCATCCAAACGGATACACCCGTTCGAAGTCCTGCCGCTTGCCCTCGGGGATGGTCTTGCGGCTGACACCGTGAAAGCCGTCACAGCCCGCCACATAGGCGCACTCCAGCCGTGCACGCCCACCGTCCAGCGTGTATTCGACATAAGGCGCATCGCTGTCGGCGTCGTGGATCACGACGTCCTCGACCCCGTGCACGATCGTGGCCCCCATCGCGTCCTGCGCGGTGTAAAGATCACGCGTCACCTCGGTCTGACCGTAGACCATCACGGACGTGCCCGTCAGGTCCTGGAAGTTGATCCGCACCATCAGGTCGTCATCGGTCAGGTAACACCCCTCATGGGGAATGCCCTCGCGCGCCATCCGGTCGGCAACACCGGCCTCGCGCAGCATCTCGACCGTTCCGGCCTCGAGAACACCTGCCCGGATGCGCGACAGCACGTGATCGCGCGACGCACGCTCGAGGACCACCGTGTCCACACCGGCCTTGTTCAGCAATTGCGACAAGAGCAGACCGGACGGCCCGCCTCCGATGATGGCAACCTGCGTTTTCATGGCGCACCCCTCCCCGGTCGACATTGAAGGCTAGCCCCGAATTCCCCTGGAAAGAATGGCATCGCTGTGCGCGTCATGGTACTTATCGAGCATGAGCCATCAGACATCCATCCCCGCCTTCGGACTGTTCGGAGAACAGGGCCCGTTCCCCGATGTCATCCATTACGAGGATTTCTCGGTCCGGGCACCGGTGCACAACTGGAAGATCATCCCGCACCGGCACAGCCAGATGTCCCAGCTTTTCCTGGTGGAAAGCGGCTGGATCGACGCCGTCACGGACAGTCAAAGGCACCGTGTCGCTCCGGGTGATTTCCTCTATATTCCAGATAATTGCGTTCATGAGTTCGTGTTTGAACCCGGGTCGCGGGGTGGGATTTTTTCCTTCCCCAACAGCATTGTGAGATCGTTTTCACCAAACGGCAGCCAGATCCTGACCGCCCTGTCGACCCCGTTCGGCGGAGCCGCGGACCAAAGGCTTGCCGACCTGACGCAGCTTCTCAGGGACACCGCGCAAGAGGCATCGCCGTTCCGGGCACAGCAGGTCCTTGGACTGGCACATTCCGTGCTTGCGCGGCTGGCCGAAGCGCATCTGCCCGAACAAGATGACGACGACACGCGCCGCCCTTCTCGCCTGTTCGCCCTGGACGAGTTGATCTCAAGGAACCGCGCGCAGGGCTGGACCGCCGCACAATACGCGCAGGCCCTGTCGATCAGCACCGGGCATCTGAGCCGCCTGTGCCGGCGCGCCACCGGCATGGGGGCCGCCGCCTATATCGAGCAGCGCAGAATGGAAGAGGCCTGTCGTCTTCTGGCCTTCACCCAGTTGCCGGTCTCGCAGGTCGGCTACCGCCTTGGCTATATCGACCCGTCCTATTTTTCGAAACGATTCCGGGCGGTTCGCGGGCAGACCCCCAAGGACTACCGGTCGCGCTTTACAAGCTGACAGGCCGCCCGCTTCTCAGACCGTCAGAACCCCCGCGCCCCCGGCATGAAGCCTGGCGATCTCGTCCGCATGACTGGCGCGCATGGCCCGTTGGTTGAGCGAGCCTTTCTCCGTGACCTCTCCCCGGTCGAAACTCGGCTCTTGGCCGAGCACCATCGCCCGACAGACCCGCGAGGCAGATCCTGACGCGCGTTTCGCCGCCGCGGCCAGCTTTTCGGTCAGCGCCGCGTTCAGGTCCTCCTCGGGCATCCGTCGCGCTGTATGCGACAAGAGCAGGAGCGCCCCCAGTTCGGCCTCGTTCTCGCCGGTGATCACCGCGTCGCGCACCAGCCCGTCCAGCGCATCCACCAGAGCGGCGCGCACCGCCCCGACCGCCACCCATGTCCCGGTGGTCAGCTTGAAATTCTCGGCGATGCGCCCGTCAAAGAAGAAGCCCTTGGAAAAATCGTCGGGATCGGCCGGGCGCAGCGCATCACCCATGCAGTAAAAGCCTTCCTCGTCAAAGCTTTCGCGGGTCTTTTCCGGGTCGCCATAGTAACCCGGCGTGATCGTCGGTCCCTTCAGCCGAAGTTCGAGCTTGCCACCGTTGGGCACCAGCTTCATCTCCAGCCCCCGCGACGGCACGCCCACATTGCCCGAGGATTCCTGTACCTCGGTACAGGCCAGGGCAAAGGGCGCGGTCTCCGTCGACCCGAGCCCGGTCGCCAGCAAGACCTCGTGCCCCGTCGTCTTGCGTCCGATGGCGCGCAGCCGGTCCCAGGTGTGCTGCGCCATGCCCGCGCCCGCGTAGAACATCATGCTCAGCTTGCTGAAAAAGGTCGCCGCCAGCGCCTCGTCCCGCTCCAACTCCTCGATCAACATGTCCCAGCCCACGGGGACGTTGAAGTACCAGGTACAGGAGATCTCGTGAAGATTCCGTAAAGTCTCGTCGAACTTGCCCGGCGCCGGCTTGCCATCGTCGATGTAATAGCTGCCGCCATTGGTCAGCACGAGATAGGACACCTTGTTGCCCGCCGCCGTGTGGTTCCACGGTGCCCAGTCCAGCACGACCGGCGGCGTCGTCATCAGGAACCGGTAGCAATCGCGCGTCATCGCCGCCATCGCGCAAACCATGCGGTTGGTGTTGATCACCGCCTTGGGCGACCCGGTCGATCCCGAGGTGAAGAGGTATTTCACCACCGTGTCGGGTGTCAGCGCGGCGCGGGCCGCCACCGCCGCGTCAGGGTCACCGTTCAGCAAATCGTCAAAGGCCAGGGCGCCTGCACCCGCGCCACGATGCGTGATGACATGGCGCCCGTCTGCGGCAATCGCGTTCAGGGCGGCGGAAAACGCCTGGCCGTCATCGGCAAAAATCGCTCCGGGACAAAGTGTTGCGGCAATATCCTTGAGCTTTGCATGATCCCTGGACACCAGTGAATAGGCCGGAGAAACCGGCGCGTGGGGAATGCCGACGTAAAAGCAGGCCGCCCCCAGAAGCGCATGCTCGAGGCTGTTCTCGGACAGGATCAGAAGCGGGCGATCCGGCCCCAGCCCCAGCGCCAGCAACGACGCACCGATCCGCCGCGCCATATCCCGCGCCGCACCATAGCCGATCTCGCGCCAGGCCCCATCCGCATCGCGCCGCGCGATCCAGGTCCGGTCCGGCGTGTCGTCGGCCCATGTGTCCAGGTAGTCGGCCAGTGTCGGAAGATAGTCCGGCAAGGGTCCGGTCTGCCGCATGACGATGCTGCCGTCGTCCCGATGCTCGTACTCGAAGTCCGGCGACCAGAAATCCGATGCGCGCAGCTTCGTCTCGACACTCATGGCAGTCTCCCCCTCACATGCCGCTTCGCGACCCCGCTGCGCTGTCACGCCGATGGCGGGATGTCCTGGCTTGCCTGACGCAGGGCTAACCCATATTACTTTCCTCGTAAACAATTTACATCGAAAGAACCGTCACGCGCCTGCCCCGACCCGGTCTCGATCTTTACGCGATCACCTGACGCGCCTGTTGCGCCGCGATGTCTTGTGCAATCGCCTGTTTGTAAAGCGCCCGGATGTGCTGCGTCACCGGCAGCTCTCCCGACCCGATCACCTTGCCGTCGATCGAGGCCACCGGCGTTTGCGCCCCGAACGTGCCGGTCAGGAACGCCTCGTCCGCCGAATAGGCCTCGTAAAGCGAATAATTCTTCTCGAACACCGGGATGCCGTTGTCGCGGCACAGGTCGATCACCCTGGCCCGCGTCACCCCGTTCATGCAGTAATCCCCGGTCGAGGTCCAAACCTCGCCCTTGCGGATGATGAAGAAGTTGCAGGCATTTGTGGTGTTCACGAACCCATGCGGATCGAGCATCAGCGCCTCGTCCGCCCCCGCCGCCTCGGCCTGAAGGCAGGCAATCACGCAGTTCAGCTTGGAATGGCTGTTGAACTTGGCATCCTGGCTGTGTGGCAAGCCCCGCACCTGCGGCACCGAGGCAAGGCGGATGCCCTGCGCCTGTAGCGCCTCTGCCGGTTTCGAATGCTCCATGATGATGACCAGCGTGGGGCCCGACCGTGACAGGCTCGGGTGCTGAAACGGCTTCACCTTGGTGCCGCGCGTCAGCATCAACCGGCAATGCACATCCGTGGTCATGCCATTGGCCTCGGCGGTCATCCGCAGCGCGTCGGCGATCCCGGCGCGGTCCATGCCCACATCAAGCCCCACCGCGTAGCAGGAGTCGAAAAACCGGTCCATGTGATCGTCGAAGAACGCCCAATGCCCGTCATAAAGCCGCATCCCTTCCCACATGCCATCACCCAGCAGGAAGCCTGAATCGTAGACCGACACCTTGGCCTCGTCGCGGGGATAGAGGTCTCCGTTGATGTAGATGAGGATGTCGCGGTTGCGCGCGTCTTCCTCGGCATCATGGGTGGTGGTGTGCTCGGTCATCGCGCCCGCTCCATCAGGTCCAAAAGTTGCGACTCGCTCAGCGCCACGGGATTTGCCTTCATCGACGACGAACTCACCGCATCTTGCGCCGCCTTTTTGCGCGCCACATCGGTGATCCCCTGCGCATCGAGCCCCGGCAGGCCGGCATCGCGCGACCAGCCGTGCAATGTCTCGAAGGCCTCCCCCGGCGCACCGCCAAAGACCTGCGCGATCCAGCCCTGCACTTCGGCAATCCGCGCCTGTAAAACAGGATCATCCCCAGCCTCGGCATTCAGCCGCAAACCATGCGGCAACAGCGCCCCGCAAATGGCTCCATGCGCAGCGTTGGACAAGCCACCCAAAGGCCCGGCCAATCCATGCACCACGCCAAGCCCGGCATTGGCAAGGGCCAGCCCACCGCACAGGCTCACCCAGGCCAGCCCATCCCGCGCCTCCGGGTCTTCGCCTTCGATGATCCGCCGGATCGCTCTCAATCCCTTGGGGATCGCATCGCGGCAAATCGCATCGGTCAACGGATTGGCCTTTGATGACAGGTAGGGCTCGATCACCTGCGTGATGGCGTCCAGCCCCGACGCCAGCGTCACGCCGCGCGGGCAATTGTCCGTCAGCGCGGGATCGACAATCGCCAGGGCCGGCAACATGCGCGGGTCGCGCAGGCTCACCTTGCGCTGCGCCTCGGGCACCGAAATCACCGCGTTGCGCGTGACCTCCGCCCCCGTGCCCGCCGTCGTCGGCAATGCGGCAAAGGGCAACGGGGCCACGTCCAGAGGCATCCCCTTGCCCACCACTTCCAGATGGTCCAGCATCGGGCGCGTCGCCGGGGCAAGCGCCGCAATCGCCTTGCCCGCATCGACCACCGCGCCGCCGCCGATGGAAATCACGGCAGCCACCCGGGCCTCGCGCGCGAGGGCAATACCGGCTTCGATCAAGGCGACATCCGGTTCTCTGGCGACCGAGAACAAAGTCACCGACACGCCCTCCGCCTCAAGCGCGTCCTTCAACCATCCCGCCCGCGCCGGGGTCGCGCCCGTCACCAGCAAGACGCGCGTCCCCAAGGCCGCAAGCGCAGGAACCGCTTGCTCCGCCGCGCCGCGTCCGAAGCGGATCATGTCTGCTGTGGCAAAGGCAAAGGGGGTCATGGGCGCTCCTGTCAAAGCTTTTGCCCCGAGATGTGCCTGTCTTTGCCGCCCGTGTCGAGGGTCGCGACCTAGACGGCCTGTGGAACCCCGTCGCCCCGCAACCGTCCCGAGGCCAGCGCGGCCAAGGCCACCATCACCGATGCCGTACCCAGCACCAGAGGCAGCCCCCCGACCTGGTAGCTGAGGCCCGACAGGACCGTGCCCAACAGCCGCCCGCCCGCATTTGCCATGTAGTAGAAGCCCACGTCCATCGTCACCCGTTCATTCTGGGTGAAGGCCAGGATCAGGTAGGAATGCAGCGCGGAATTCACCGCAAAGAGCGCCCCGAAGACCAGCAACCCGACCACCAAAGTGACCGTCAGCCAGGTCTGTGGCTCTGGCGACAGCACCGCCGCCACGGTCAGCGCCACCGGCACCGCGAGCAGCAAGAGCGCCCATTTCCGCGCATCCGCGATCAGCGCGCCCTCCTCGCGAACCGCCGCGTGCAACAGCCGTGGCGTGTTCGCCTGAACGATCCCGTAAAGGATGATCCACACCGCCATGAAGGTGCCGATCAGGAAAAACGCGGCCCGGTTGCCCTCTTCGGTCCCGTCCGACAGCACCGCGTAGAAATAGATCGGGATGCCCACCACGAACCACACGTCGCGCGCGCCAAACAGGAACACCCGCGCGGCCGACAGCCAGTTCACATTGGCCGATTTCGAGAAGACCTCGGAAAACTTCGCGCCCTTGCGCCCCTTCGGCAGGCCCGAGGGCATGAAGACGACGACCGCCAGCAGGATCACCGCCAGTACCGCCGCCATCGCGTAGATCGCGGCGACAAAGCCAAGCGTCGCCAGCAAAGCCGCGCCCAGCAGGAACCCAACCCCCTTGACCGCGTTCTTCGACCCGGTCAGCACCGCCACCCAGCGGAACAACCCGCCGCCGGTTGTCGGGGCCAGCAGCTTGACCGCCGATTTCGACGACATCTTGGCCAGGTCCTTGGCCACCCCCGACGCGCCCTGCACGCACATGACAAAGGCGACCGACGCGGTGATGGCCCAGGACGGGTCCAGTTGCGCCAGCACGACAAGCGCCACGACCTGCAAGCCCAATCCGCCATAGAGCGTCGAGGTCAAGCCGAACCGCGCCGCGATCCATCCGGCGCTCAGGTTCGTCACCATGCCGGCGATCTCGTAGAGCACGAACAGGTAGGCCAACTGAACCGGCGAAAACCCCAGCGTGTGAAAGTGCAACAGCACCAGCATCCGCAGCGCGCCATCGGTCAGCATGAACGCCCAGTAGGCGGCCGTCACCGCGATATAGGCGGACAGGCCCTCGGGTCTGCTCACAGCCGACCTCCCACCATCAGCGCCACATCCACCAAGCGGTGCGCATAGCCCATCTCGTTGTCATACCACGCATAGACCTTCACCTGCGTGCCGTTCACCACCATCGTGGACAGCGCATCAACGATGCTCGACCGCGTGTCATTGGTGTAATCGGTGGACACAAGCGGGCGTTCTTCATAGCCGAGGATGTCCTTCAACGGCCCCTCGGCGGCCGCCTTGAACAGCGCGTTCACCTCGTCGACCGTCGTGGCGCGCTCCATCTCGAACACGCAATCGGTCAGCGACGCATTAAGCAGCGGCACCCGCACCGCGTGGCCGTTCAACCGGCCCTTGAGCTCGGGATAGATCAACGTGATCGCGGTGGCGCTCCCCGTGGTCGTGGGGATCAGCGAATTGAGCGCAGACCGCGCGCGGCGCAGATCCTTGGCGGGCCGGTCGACAATGGTCTGTGTATTTGTCACATCATGGATCGTTGTTATCGATCCATGACTTATTCCGATTTCTTCATGCAACACCTTCACAACGGGCGCCAGGCAATTGGTGGTACAGCTTGCCGCTGTCACGATGTCATGGATGTCAGCATCATAGATGTCGTCATTCACACCATAGACGACATTCGCCGTCGGCCCGTCCTTGACCGGGGCCGAGACCACGACTTTCTTCGCTCCCATTTGAAAATAGGGCGCGATCTTCGCCTCTGACTTGAAAACGCCGGTACAGTCGATCACCACGTCCACACCCTCCATCGGCAGCGCCGACAGGTCCGAAGTCCCGACAAATGGCAACCGCACGCCGTCGATGGTGATGCTGTCGGCGTCATGCGCAAACTCGGCCTGCCAGCGCCCGTGCACGGTGTCGAACTCGAACAGATGCGCATGCATCGCCGGATCGCCCACCGCGTCGTTGATCCACGCGATCTTGACGCCCCGGTCCAACAAGGGTTTCAGGGCAAGCTTGCCGATGCGGCCAAGCCCGTTCAGCGCGTAGGTGGTCATGCGGCGGGTTCCTCGTCGTTCATTTGTCCAATTTTATCAACGGCCTTCTGCAAGGACATCCGGTCCAGCGTGTCCATCGGCAGCGCGGTAAAGGCCATGATCCGGTTGCGCAGCGCACCATAGGCAGACTGGAACGCAAGGCTGCGCTCGGCATCCGATCCTTCGGCCTTGACCGGGTCTTCCATGCCCCAATGCGCGCTGACCGGCTGACCGGCCCAGGCGGGGCAGTCTTCGTTTGCGGCGCGGTTGCAGACGGTGAAGACAAAGTCGAAGACCGGCGCGTCGGGGCCGGTGAATTCCTGTACGTTCTTGGCGCGCAAGAGCGACACGTCATGCCCTTTCTGGCGCAGCACATCCACCGCCATCGGGTTCAGTTCCGAATAGGGCCGCGTACCTGCGGAATGGGCGTTGAACCGATCCCCGGCCAAATCCCGCAGAATCGTTTCGGCAAAGATCGACCGGGCGGAATTGCCGGTACAGATGAACAGAACGTTGAACTTTTCCAGAGACATATCACGGATTCCTTGTCCAAAAGAAGCAGCCATCGGGCTGCACATGTCGGGCCTGCCCCGGCAGCAATCGAGCAGCAGGAAATCCAGCATCTCCCGCACGTTTGTTACACTGACGGTGTAGAGCAACGACGTTCCGACCCGCGTCTGGCTCAGCAACCCGGCGTCCAGCAGGTTGGACAGGTAGGCCGACAGCGTGGATGGCTTGATGTTCAGCGCGGTCGAGATTTCACCGGCGGGCACCTTGTCGGGCATCCGCCGCATGAGCATGCGGAAGATGGCCAGCCGCTGGGGATGACCGAGGGTCGAGAGTTGTGAGGCGATTCTTATTTCCATATTTCGTGAATAACGGAATTATCTGGCCGGTCAATGAGTCGTTTGCTCTGTTGGCCTGACCGCGCGAAACGGTTTTCGGATTGCGACGCGCGGCAAAACCCGTAAACCCGCATCTGACCTTCCGACCGGAGACACGCCATGTCGCTGCCCATTGCCCAGATCACCCCCGTGACCCAGCCGCTGACGGGCCGCGTGACCCTGCCCGGGTCCAAATCCGTGACCAACCGCGCGCTTCTTGTGGCCGGTCTGGCCCGTGGCACCAGCCGCCTGACAGGCATCCTGCGCAGTGACGACACGCATTACATGATGACGGCCCTGCGCGCGATGGGCGTGGGCATCACCGAACTGGACGAAACCACGGTCGAGGTCACGGGGTCGGGCACGCTGCACCCGGCGGACGAACCGCTCTTCCTCGGCAATGCGGGCACCGCGACCCGCTTTCTGACGGCCGCCGTGGCCTTGGTCGATGGCACCACCATCGTGACCGGCGACGAGCACATGCAGAAGCGCCCCATCGCGCCACTGCTGGAGACCTTGCAGGCGATGGGCGTGGACGCCAGTTCCGACACCGGCTGCCCGCCCGTCGCGATCAAGGGCACCGGCACCTTCCAAAGCGGCGAGATCGAGGTCAGCGGCAAGCTGTCCAGCCAGTACATCTCGGCCATCATGATGCTGGCGGCGATGGGCGACGGCGAGACCCGCATCACCATCACCGGCGGAAAGATCGGCGCGGTGGGCTACCTGCACATCACCGCCGCCGTCATGCGCGCCTTCGGGGCGACGGTGGAGTTTCCCTCCGACAGTGAAATCATCGTCCAGCCCGGCGGCTACACCGCGACCGATTACCATATCGAACCCGATGCCAGCGCCGCGACCTACCTCTGGGCAGCCGAAAAGCTGACGGGTGGACAGATCGACATCGGCGTGGCCCCCGAGGACATGAACCAGCCCGATGCCAAGGCCCATGACATGATCGCGGCCTTCCCGCAGATGCCGGCCGAGATCGACGGATCGCAGATGCAGGACGCCATCCCGACCCTCGCCGTGCTGGCCGCGTTCAACGAAACGCCCGTGCGCTTTACCGGGATCGAGAACCTGCGCGTCAAGGAATGTGACCGGATCGACGCGGTGCACAAGGGGTTGTTGCAGGTGCGCGCCGGTCTCGCCTCGGTCGAAGGCGACGACCTGATCGTGCGTGGCGATCCCGCTCTGTCGGGCCATGTCAGCACCGGCCTGATCGACAGCCATGCCGACCACCGCATCGCCATGAGCTTTGCCCTTGCCGCGATGAAGGTCAAAGGCGTTACAATCGAAGACCCGGACTGCGTGTCCAAGACCTTCCCGACCTACTGGGACGTACTGCGCGGGCTGGGCGTGTCCGTCGACATCACCCAGCCCTGACGCGCGCTATTCGGCGGCGATGCTGGTTGCAGCCGTGTCACCTTGCAGCGACACCCACTGACCCTTGCCGCTATACCGCCAGCCCAACCGGCCCTGGTCGTCCATCGCAAAGAGCCGCAGCCAGCCATTGTCGAACAGCGCCGCAACACCGGCGTGCCGGTCCAGAATGTCGGTGATCGCCTCGCGCGGGGCCTCGATCGCCACGGAAAGCCGCAGCGGATCATGCATGAACCGCTCCCCGTCATGCACCGATTGCCACGGCAACCCGCCGCGCAGCACGCCGCCATTGCCTTCGATCACGCCGATCCCGCCGGTCACGTTGTGCAAGAGCTTGTTGCCCGCGCCGAATGCGTCCGGCGCGACGGACGATCCGTAATATTGTAGGCTGATCCAGCTGGCCACGACAACAGGCGCGGTCAGGATCAGTTCCAGCACGCCGAACCCGGTGTCCTGCCGCCAGTCATAGCTGTGCAGGAAGGACCGCCCGTCAAGGCTGCGCCCCGCCGTCCGTGACCGGGGCGCCGCGATGAAGGCGGAACAGCCCGCAAGACCCCATTCGGGCCGGGTTTCCGACCAATCCTTGGCCCGCGCCATGACCGCCGCCGCATCCGCCGCGCGCGGCAGCCGCGAAGACCGCTCGGCCCGCGTGAGTTTGGCCGCATTTTTCAGCGCCTGCTTCAACCCGGCGATCACCGCCGACTGCGCATGACCGGCCGGCAGATCGTCCTCGTAAAGCCGCACCTCATCGGTCACCGTGTCATGCAGACCGGCAAGGAACACCGTGTCCTGCGGCACCTCGATGCCCTTGGCGACCAGCCCGGCGCGCACCTCGGGCTCGTTCAGCAGGATCGCCACCAGCCGCGCGTTCACGTCGCCTGCATGGCCGCCACAGGCCCCGCATTGCAGCGCGCTGGCATGGGGGTTGTTGACCACCCCGGCCCCGTGCCCCGCCAGCAGGATCACCTTGCCGAACCGGTCCTTCATCGACATGGCCGACAGAATCGTCGCCGCCATGCCGATCCGGTCCTCCAGCGTGACGCTGTCCGACAGCGCAGGTGCCGGACCGACACCAAGGCTCGGGTGTTTCTGCGCCAGCGAATCCCGAACCAGCTTTCCGAGGTACAGCGGCCCCGTTGCTTCGACAAAGGCAAAGCTGGACACCGCCGCCAGCCGGAACCGGCCCCAGGCGCGCGTCACCCGTTTCGCCACGCGGGTCAGCATGTCGCTGTCCTGCGGGTCGGTCGCCGCCGAGGTCGCACCGGTGTTGATCAGCACCGGGCCGCGCGTTTCCAGAACGTCCGACGCAAAGCCGCGGTGCGATGCCGCGATGCCGAAGAAGCCCGCAAAGCCGATGGTCTCGATCCCGTCGCCCGAGGCTTCCAGCGCCCGCCGGAACACTTCGGAGCGCACGTCGATGCAGAACGCCGCCTGCACGTTGGGCGCGTCATCCCGAGCCGACCCCGGCAGGGCCAGGGTCTCGTCCAGCGCCCGCGCCGCCGCGTGATCGGCTGCAGCCTGAAACGCCGCGTCGATCAGATCGTCCTCGCTGGGCACGATGGGCTGCGCATGGGCTTCAAGCACCTGCGCCCATTGCGCGCCGATCTTGTCCTTGTAGCGCGCCAGAAGCGCCGCCTCGAAGACCAACTTGGCGGTCAAAAGATCGGTGATGTCGTTATTGCCCTCTCCCTTGAGATTGGCGCGGAACGCCTCGCCAGAGGCAAGCTGCGCCCAGCCACCGAGCCGCATCAGCAGCGTGTGGAAATAGCTTTCGCAGGCCGCCGACGTGATCCCCATCTCCTCGGCGCATTTGGTCAGCGCTCCGCGTGCGGACATCGACATGGACGCCACCCGCGACGCAAACCCGGTCAGGCCGAAAATCTCTGGCGTCAGATCACGCTGCGCAAAAGACCGCCAGGACAACCACGCCCGTGTCTTGGGCGCAGGCCAGAGCGCCTGTCCGGTGTCGTAATGCCCGCCGGCCCAATGGCCGATCCGGTCCGCCACAAAATCCGGCCAGTTGATACCCGACACCTCCTCGGCCAGATCAGCCAGTGTCGGCAGGGTTAGTGGCGCAGACACGGTCTTGTCCATCGCCGCGATCAGGTCGTCCACCGTGATCCCGAGCTCGGGCACCTCGGCCAGACCAGCCTCCAGATCGGCGCGTGTCAGGTCATTCGCCGCAAACTTCGCCTTGAAATGCGCGCGTTCCGGCACTGTCCGCACACCGGCCACCCGCGCCAGACGGGCGGCGGCCATCTGCAAGGGCTCGCCCGCCTGCCCGACATAGGGGTTCACCGCAACCGTCGCCTCGAGCGACCAGAGCGGCGGGATGTGCGCGGCGGCATTGCGTGCGCCTGCCATGATCTCAAGCGCCGGACCCGAGAACCGTTCAACCATTGTCAGCATGTCGTGATCTCCTGTCCTGTCCATCACCGGTTCCGCGCGGCCCAGCCGCCGGTCAGCCGGTCAAACACCGCGTTGAGGTAAAAGCCGTTGGAAAGATGCACCCGAAGACCTTGTGCCGCCGGATGGCTGGCCCAGTTCGGGAAAGTCGCCTGTGCCCAGGCCACGGTGCCGAAGCTGAGGATCGTCAGCACCATCAGCGCCCATTGCAGCGGGCCGGGTGCCGGGGTTGCAGGCAGTGCGCCGGTGGTCAGCCAGATCGCGATGGATTGCAGCGCAAAATAGCTGAGCGTGGTCGCCACCGAATAGGCCGCCATGCGCCGGGTCAGCACCTCTGGTGCGGCATCGGCCAGACCCTGCGCCAAGAGGTAGGCCACACCCATCACCAGCACAGCTCCCAGCGCGATGGCCTGCGCCGACTTGCCGTCGAGCCCCAGCAGCAGGCCGATGGTGCCGTAGATCGCCAGCGCGATGGCGAACGCCTTGAGCACCGCGCGGCTGTTGGGGATCGCCACCGGACCGGGCCGCCGGATCGACGCCACCTGTTGCACCGCGCCGCCCGAAGCCAGGAAGGCATGCGCCTTGTAAAGCGAATGCGCCACGATGTGCAGCAGCGCCAGCGGGAACAGCGCCAGACCGCATTGCAGGATCATGAAGCCCATCTGCGCCACGGTCGACCATGCGAGCGAGGTCTTGACCGACGGCTGCGTCAGCATCACCAGCCCGCCGAAGATCGCCGAGAAGCCACCGACCATGACCAGCACCGACAGCACGCCGGGGGCGAGCAGCATCACGTCCGCGAACCGGATGAGCAGAAAGCCCCCCGCGTTCACCACGCCCGCGTGCAGCAGCGCCGACACCGGCGTGGGCGCCTCCATCACTTCGGTCAGCCAACCATGGGTCGGCACCTGCGCCGATTTGAACAGCGCCGAAATGGCCAGAAGACCCGCCGCGAGGATCGCCGCTGCACCGCCTTCGCCCGCGCGTGCCGCCTCGATGATGGTGGCGATATCTGCCGTGCCATACGCCGCCGCCAGCGCGAAGGCCCCCGCGATCAGGCCCGCATCGGACGCCGCCGAACAGAGCGCCTTTTTCCGTGCCGCCCGCTGCGCCGCCGCCCGTTCGGGATAGGTCAGAAGCAGCCGGTTCACGCAGAGCCCCACCGCGCCCCAGCCGACGATCAGCTGGATCAGGTTGCCCGCCGTGACGAGCAACAGAACCGACGCCAGCCCAAGGCTGAGCCAGCCCAGGAACCGCGCCTGGTTCTTCTCGCCATCCGTGTAGGTGACCGCGAACCGCATCACGACCCAGCCGACAAAGCTCACCAGCATCAGCATCGTCACGCTCACCGCGTCGATCCGCGCCGAGAAGCCCATGTTGGCGGCCCCCAGCAGCGCGCTTGTCGCCGACCCGTCGCGGATCAGAAGCCCGAGTGCGCCCAGCGACACGAGGATCGCGGCCAAGCCGGCATATTCGCCAAGGCGCAGCAGGGCCGATCCGCGCGGCACCTCGCGGTTCATGTAGACGATGCCGACAAGGGCGAAAAAGGCGGGGGCCAGAAGCGGTAAGGCAGTGATCATGATACGGTCTCCTGTTGAGGTCGTGATCCTGACCGAGGGACCTAGCGTGCCGCTTTGGTGAATAAAAATACATTGTTCATGGCTTATCGTTCACTTAAACAGAACGAATGTCGGATCTGAATTACCACCACCTGCGCTATTTCTGGGCCGTCGCCCATGATGGCAACCTGACCCGGACAGCCGAACGGCTGAACCTGTCGCAATCAGCCTTGTCCTCACAAATCAAGCAGTTGGAGGAACGGATCGGCCAGACCCTGTTCGAACGGCGGGGCC
>NZ_JAIPUT010000065.1 GCF_020055635.1 Marivita sp.
CATCCCGCATCTCTTCCTCGAAGGCATGCTGATCGCGGCCTGGGCGGTCGAGGCCGACACCTGCTTCATCTACATGCGCGACGAATACCCTGCCGTGCTTGCCATCCTGCGCCGCGAGATTGCGGCGCTCGAGGCAGCGGGCATGGTCGCACCCGGCTATATCGACCTGCGGCGGGGCGCGGGGGCCTATATCTGCGGCGAGGAATCCGCGATGATCGAGTCCATCGAAGGCAAGCGCGGCATCCCGCGCCACCGCCCGCCCTACGTGGCGCAGGTGGGTGTCTTTGATCGGCCGACGCTGGTGCACAATGTCGAGACCCTGCACTGGATCACCCGCATCTGCCGCGAGGGGCCGGAGGTTTTGAACACCACCGAACGCAACGGCCGCAAGGGGCTGCGGTCCTATTCCGTGTCGGGGCGTGTCGCCAATCCGGGCGTGTACCTGCTGCCCGCGGGCAGCACGATCACCGACATCATCGAGGCCGCAGGCGGCATGGCCGAGGGGCACGGCTTCAAGGCGTACCAGCCCGGCGGCCCGTCCTCGGGGCTGCTGCCCGCGTCGATGAATGACATCCCGCTGGATTTCGACACGCTGCAGCCGCACGGGTCCTTCATCGGCTCGGCCGCCGTGGTGGTGCTGTCGGACAAGGACCGCGCCCGCGATGCCGCGCTCAACATGTTGCGCTTCTTCGAGGACGAATCCTGCGGCCAGTGCACGCCGTGCCGGGTGGGCTGCGAAAAGGCGGTCAAGCTGATGCAGGCCGAGCACTGGAACCGACCGCTGCTCGAAGAGGTCTGCCAGGCGATGGCCGACGCGTCGATCTGCGGTCTGGGACAGGCCGCACCGAACCCCATCCGCATGACAATGATCCATTTCCCGGACGAGGTCTGAGCCTTCCATCTTGTCGCGGAAATGACTAGGTGAGGGGGAACGACCCACAGATGGACGGCCCCCCATGTCCTTTTTCGGCAAGCTGAAATCGAAGCTCTTCAAATCCTCGTCCAAGCTGGACGAGGGGCTGGACGCCATTGTCGCCGAGGGTGGCGAGGAAACACCCACGCCCGAAACGACACCGCCCCCCGACACGCCGCCGTCCGAGCCGGAACCGGTCACGCCGCCGCCCGACGTGCCTGCGCCGGACACTCCCGAAGAGGTGCCGGAGCCCGACCTGCCTCAGCCCGATCTGCCTGATCCGGATGCCCCGCGCGAGGTGCCGCAGCCCGATCTGCCCGAGCCGGAGCGCCCGCAGGAGGTGCCGCAGCCCGATCTGCCGGGGCAGGACAGGCCGCCGCAGCCGGGGCCGGACATTTCGCCGCCCGGGCCGTCGCCGGTCAGCCCGCCGCAGCCGCCCTCCGAGGCGCCGCAGCCCAGCGACCCCAGCCCTGCGCCGCCGTCCGAGGTTCCACCCGCGTCCCCCCCCGAGATCCCGTTGAAATCCGTTGGTCTGGCCGAGGTCGCCCGCGCGCCCGATACCGCCCCCGCCGAACCGTCGAAACCGGGTCTCCTCGGCCGCCTTCTGGGCCGCAGCGCCGCGCCGACCGAGATCCGGCGCGAGCTGGACGACGCGATGCTGGAACAGCTTGAAGAACTGCTGATCCAGGCGGATATGGGGGTCGACACGTCCTTGCGCGTCACCGCCAATATCGCCGAGGGCCGTTATGGTCGGAAACTGAGCGTGCGCGAGATCAAGGAACTGCTGGCCGCAGAGATCGCCCGCATCATGGAGCCGGTGGCGCGCCCGATGCCGCTGTATCCCACCAAGCCGCAGGTGGTGCTGGTGGTCGGCGTCAACGGGTCGGGCAAGACGACGACCATCGGCAAGCTGGCAAGCCAGTTCCGCGCCGCGGGCAAGAGCGTTGTCATTGCCGCCGGGGACACCTTCCGCGCCGCTGCGGTCGAACAGCTTCAGGTCTGGGGCGACCGGGCCGGGGTGCCGGTGCTGACCGCGCCCGAAGGGTCCGATCCGGCCAGCCTTGCCTTCGATGCCATGACCAAGGCGCAGGCGGACGGGGCGGATTTGCTGATGATCGACACGGCGGGCCGGTTGCAGAACCGCGCCGACCTGATGGAAGAGCTTGCCAAGATCGTCCGGGTGATCCGCAAGAAGGACCCGAACGCGCCGCACAACACGCTGCTGGTGCTTGACGCCACCACCGGTCAGAACGCGCTCAGCCAGGTCAAGACCTTCCAGGAGCTTGCGGATGTGTCGGGGCTGGTGATGACCAAGCTGGACGGCACGGCCAAGGGCGGGGTGCTGGTGGCGCTGGCGGACAAGTTCGGGCTGCCCATCCATGCCATCGGCGTGGGCGAACAGATCGACGATCTCCAGGCCTTCGACCCCGAGGAATTCGCCGCCGCGTTGACAGGGTTGCCCACCTAGTGCGTGCCCATGTACTTTTCGACCAGACGCAGGATCCACAGAACGCAGACGACAACCGCCGTGGCCATCGCGGCGAGCGCCATCTGCCCCGCGCCGCAGCCCAGGCCGACCGCCCCGGCCAGCCACAGGGACGTTCCGGTGGTGACGTTCTGCACCCTGCCGTTTGCGGTGAAGATCAGCCCCGCAGCCAGGAAGGCCACGCCGGCGGTGACCGCTTCGATCATGCGCAGCGGATCGACTCGCTTGACGTCTTCGCCGTTGCCGTATTCGAGCGCCGCCAGTTCCTGACCCAGGATGACGAAGAGGCAGGCCGCGACGGACACCAGGATATGGGTGCGCAGCCCGGCCGGCTTTTCCTGTCGTTCCCGTTCGAACCCGATCACCCCGCCCAGCAGGGTCGCGCTGAGGATGCGGATGAACGCCTCGTAGGCGGGAACCGCCGAAAAGGTGGTGTCGAGGTAGTTCGTCAGGAAGTCCATGGCGCGCCCTTCTGGTGTCTCGAGGCGTCAACGATGCGTGATGAGGCCTTGTTCCGGAGATGAGCGCCTGGCTGGTTTCGATCGAGGGCACCGAGGCCGGTGCACAGCTTGCCCTGTGGCTGGCGCTGCTGGCGGCGGTGCTGCACGCGGCCTTTGGCGCGTTGCAGAAGGGGCGGCACGATCCGTGGCTGTCGCGCGGCGCCATCGACGCAAGCTACGGGCTGATGGCCGCGCCCTTCGCGCTTCTTGTCGTGCCCTGGCCCGAGCCGCATATGTGGCCGATCTTCTTCGGCGCGTTCGTCATCCACCTGGGTTACAAGCTCTTGCAGGCGCAGGCCTATACCAAGGGCGCCTTTACCGTGGTTTATCCCGTGGTGCGCGGCACCGGGCCGCTTTTCGCGGTTATCGGTGCGTATATCCTGTTCGGCGAGACCTTCTCTGCGACCCAGTGGTTCGGCCTCGGGGTGCTGCTGGCGGGGATCTTCGGCCTTGCGGTCTACAACCTGGTCTTTCTTGAGGCCGAACGCGACACGCTGCCGGTCGCGCTGGTGCTGGCGGTGGCCACGGGCCTTTTCGTCGCGCTCTACACGACCTATGACGCCTTCGGCATCCGCGCCACGGCGGACCCGTTCACCTTTCTGGCGTGGTTCTTCATGATCGACAGCGTCGCGATGCCGATCATCGCGGTGCTGCGCTATCGCAGCATGACCTACAGGCCGGACCTGGGTCCGCTCGCTGTCAGAGGTGTGATCGGCGGAGTGGTGGCCTTTTTCAGTTTCGGCTCCATAATGTTGGCCACACGTCTGGACCAGGTCGGAGAGGCGGCGGTGCTGCGCGAGACCTCGACCGTGTTCGCCGCGATCATCGGCTGGGTGTTCCTGAAGGAAACCGTAGGTCCCCGCAGGATTGCCTTGATGGCCCTGATTGCGCTAGGGGCTGTCATCGTGGAAATCGGAGGCTGAGCCTTGGCACAACGTCATATCCCGCAATGGGCGAAATCGGCACTGGAACTGGGTCCGGTGATCGGGTTCTTCGTGGCCTATCTCTGGCTCAAGGACGAGGTCTTCCCGATCTCGGGCACCGAGTATGACGGCTTCGTCGTCGTCACGGCGCTGTTCATCCCGGTCATCCTCGCGTCGATGGGCGCGCTCTGGTGGCTGACCGGACATATCAGCCGGATGCAGATCGTGACGGCGGTTCTGGTGGTGGTGTTCGGCGGGTTGACCGTCTGGCTCAACGATGACCGCTTCATCAAGATGAAACCCACCATGGTCTACCTTCTTCTGGGCGGGATCCTCGCCATCGGGTTGTTGCGCGGTCAAAGCTACCTGCGCGTTGTGATGGGCGAACTGCTCCCGATGGAGCAGGAGGGCTGGATGATCCTGACCCGGCGCATGACCGCGCTTTTCTTCCTGCTGGCGGCCTCGAACGAGATCGTGTGGCGCACGCAAAGCACGGAAATCTGGGTGTATTTCGAAACCTTCGTCCTGACAGGGGCGACTTTCGTCTTCTTCATTGCCCAGGCCGGTCTGATCCAGAGATACAGCACCGCCGAGGAAGACTAGGCGCGACGCAGCCGCAGGGCTGCGTAAACGCGGCGTCGACGCCGCGTCCGCCTATCCGCGCCGGTCGATCTTGGTCGACAGGTGGATGAAGCTTTCCGAGCTTTGCACCCCCTTCGCCTCGGCGATGTCATCCAGTGCCGCATCGAGGTCCTGCGTCGTCCGCGCGCTGATCTCGACCACCAGGTCGGCCCGGCCCGAGACCGTCATCACCGCCTCGACATTGGGCAACGCCCGCAGACGCGACAGAACTCCCGGTCCGGTGCGCGGCGCGATCGACACCAGCACGGTGGCCCGGATCGGCGCGGCGATGCCGTCGCCCGTGCGCAGCGTGAATCCGGCGATCACCCCCCGTTCCAGCAGCCGGTCGATCCGCGTCTGCACCGTGGTGCGCGCCAGCCCAAGCTGGCGGGCCAGTTCCGCCACCGGCGCACGTGCGTCGCGCTTGAGAAGGGCAATCAGCTCTGCGTCGGTTTCGTCGATCTGTAAGGTCATGTCGTCGATCTGACCGCAAACGAGTCAGATTTGCAAGAACTGCCGATAGAATCCGACAGGCCGGGGCTGCAGGATTTTCGTCAGGCAGACAAGACTCTGAGCAGACAAGACCAAGGGGCAAAAATGGTTGCAGGTGCACAAGACATCAAACATGCGCGGTTCGATCGGGCCCGCGTGACCGATCTGATCGGACAGGAGGCTCCGGACGCGCCGCTCGCGCTGTTTCGTCCCGATGCGCTTCGACGCCGGGCGCAGACCTTCCTGCGGGGTTTTCCCGGCGCGGTCAGCTACGCGGTCAAGGCCAATCCGGCCGCCGAGATCCTCAACGGGCTGGTGGAGACGGGCATCACCAGTTTCGACGTTGCCTCGGTCGCCGAGATGCACGCCGCCCGGCAGGCCTGTCCCGAGGCGCGGCTGCACTATCACAACCCGATCCGGTCCCGCTCCGAGATCGCCGAGGCCAGGACATTCGGGATCGCGTCCTGGTCGGTGGACCGGGCCTCGGAACTCGACAAGCTGGGAGATCTGCCGCCGGGCGCCGAGATCGCGGTGCGCCTGTCGCTGAAACGGCGTGGCGGGGCGTATGATTTCGGGTCGAAGTTCGGCGCCTCCCCAGACGCCGCCGTCGCCCTTCTGAAAGAGGTCGCGGCGCGAGGCCTGACACCGTCGCTGACCTTTCATCCGGGCACGCAATGCACCGACGCGTCCTGCTGGGCCGATTACATCGCCGCCTGCGCAGAGCTTGCGGAACGGGCCGGCGTGCAGCTGGCAAGCCTCAATGTGGGCGGCGGGTTCCCGTCGGTCTGCGACAGCGCGCCCGAGACACTCCGAACGATCTTCGCCACCATCGAGACCGCCACGGCCCGGCATTTCCCGCAGGATGCGCCACGGCTCTGGTGCGAACCGGGGCGGGCCATGGTGGCCGACGCGCTGTGGTTGCTGCTGCGCATCAAGGCGCGCAGCGGTGACGCGCTTTACCTCAATGACGGGCTGTACGGCGCGCTGGGTGAATGGCGGGACATGCCGGTGCCGGGGCAGGTGACGGTTCTCGACAGGGCGGGCCGCGAACGGGCCGGGCGCGCGACGCCCTTCACGATCTTCGGCCCCACCTGCGACAGCCTCGACCGTGTCCCGGGAGCCTGGGACCTGCCCGCCGACACCGCCGAGGAAGACCATCTGCTGCTCACCGGGGCCGGGGCCTACAGCCTCGCGCTTGTCACCGGGTTCAACGGATACGGCACCCGAAAGACGGTCGATCTGTCGGAGTGGCGCAAAGAGGCTGGACAGCACCGCCTCGCAGGCTAGTGTCCCGCGCATTATGACGGGGCACAAAGCGCGAGGGCGACATGGAAAAATTCGGCAAGTCACAGCCTGTAAAACGGGTCGAGGACATTCGGTTCCTGAACGGTACCGGGCGCTATGTCGATGACATCGCGCCGAAAGACGCGTTGCGGGGTTACGTGTTCCGGTCCTCCGTCGCGCATGCCGATATCGACACGCTCGACGTGTCCGAGGCGCGCACGGCTGCGGGGGTGCACCTGGTCCTGACCGCCGCCGATCTGCAAGAGGCGGGACTCACCGAAGGCCTGTGGAGCACCACGGTGCCGAACCGGGACGGCTCTGACGGCGCGTCGCCGTTCCGACCGGTCCTTGCCAAGGACACCGTGCGCCATGTCGGCGAGGCGGTCGCGTTCATCGTGGCCGACAGTCTTGAGGCGGCCCGCGACGCGGCGGAACTGATCGCCTTCGACTACACCGACAAGCCGGTGCATCTGGGACTTGCCGCCGGTGGCGAGGCGCTGCACCCGCAAGCCCCGGAAAACCGCGCCTTCGACTGGGGCATGGGAGAGGAAGCCGCGACCGATCAGGCGTTCGAGACGGCCCACCGCACCGTCAGCCTCGATGTCGAGGACAACCGGGTCATCGTCAATTCGATGGAGCCGCGCGGCTGTTATGCCGAGATCGAGGGCAACCGCCTGCATGTCGCCATCAACGCGCAGGGCGTCTGGGAGCACAAGAGACAGCTGGCGCGCATTCTGGGCATGGCCGAGGATGATATCCGCGTCACCAACCCCGACACCGGCGGTGGGTTCGGCATGAAGGGCATGCCGCATCCGGAAAACTTCCTGACCGCGATCGCCTGCAAGCTGCTGGGCAAGCCGGTGCGCTGGATGTCCGAACGCACCGAGGCGATGCTGTCCGACAATGCGGGCCGCGACCTGCGCCACACGGCGGAGCTGGCCTTTGACGCGGACAACCGCATCACCGCCTACCGGGTGCGCACGGTCGCCAATATGGGGGCTTACAATTCCCACTTCGCCCAGGCGATCCAGACCAACCTTTTCGCCAAGGTGCTGATGGGGGTCTATGACGTGCAGACCTCGTGGTTGCAGGTCGAAGGGGTCTACACCAACACCACGCCGGTCGATGCCTATCGCGGCGCCGGGCGACCCGAGGCGATCTACCTGCTCGAGCGCGTCATGGACCGCGCCGCGCGCGAGCTGGGTGTCGATCCGTGGGAGCTGCGCCGCATCAACTTCATCAAGCCGCAGCAGTTTCCCTACACCACGACAACCGGGGAGACCTATGACGTGGGCGATTTCGACCGCGTGCTGACCCGCGCCGAAACCTTTGCCGACCGCGCCGGGTTCGATGCCCGCCGGAGCGCCTCCGAAGCGCAGGGCAAGCTTCGCGGGATGGGGCTGTGCTATTACATCGAAAGCATCCTTGGCGCGCCGGCCGAGGATGTGAAGGTCACGTTCGACGAGGATGGCGGGGCGTCGATCTATGTCGGGACGCAATCCAACGGGCAGGGGCACGAGACCGTGTTCACGCAGTTCCTGTCGGACCAGACCGGCATCCCGGCTCATAAGATCCGCCTCGTGCAAGGCGACAGCGACCTGATCGCGCGCGGCGGCGGCACCGGCGGGTCGCGGTCGGTCACGGTGCAGAACACCGCGACCCTGGCGGCAGTGGACAAGATCATCACCGCCTTCACCGCGTTTCTGGCCGACGCGCAGGGCGTGGACGAGGCCGAGATCAGCTTTGACGACGAACAGTTCCGCGTCGGCACGTCGAATGTCACGCCGACGATGCTTGAAGTGGCGCAGATGGCGCGCGAGGCGGGGCGCCAGGACCTGCTGGCCTTTGACGCAACGGCCACGCTGGATGGGCGCAGCTTCCCCAATGGCGCGCATGTGGCCGAGGTCGAGATCGACCCGGACACCGGTCATGTCACCGTCGACCGCTACACGGTGGTCGACGACTTCGGCAACCTCATCAACCCGATGCTGGCCGAAGGACAGGTGCATGGCGGCGTGGCGCAGGGCCTGGGACAGGCGCTCACCGAACGGGTGGTCTATGACGAAGACGGGCAGCTGCTCACGGCAACGTTCATGGACTACGCGATGCCGCGCGCCGATGATATCCCGATGATCGGATTCACCACGGAAGCCACCCCGTCCAAGACCAACCCGATGGGCATGAAAGGCTGCGGCGAGGCTGGCACCGTTGGGGCGCTTGCCGCGGTTTCCAACGCCGTGCAGGACGCGATGTGGTCGCGCGGCGTGCGGCAGGCGGACATGCCGTTCACACCGCAACGGGTCTGGGGCATGTTGCAGGATGCGCGTCTCGCGGCTGAGTGATACCGTTCTCGGCTGGTTCCGCAGAGGGGTTTCTGCGGACCAGACGCCGGTCACCGTTCGGCGGGGCACCAGGGACCACGTGATCATCCTCGACGGGACGCTGTCGTCGCTCGAGCCGGGCTGCGAGACCAATGCGGGCCGCCTCTACCGGTTGCTGCAAGAGGTCGGCGGAGACCTGTCGGTCTATTACGAATCCGGCCTGCAATGGTCCGACTGGCGCAGCGCGTCCGACATCGCGGTCGGGCGCGGCATAAACCGCCAGATCTGCCGCGCCTACGGGTTCCTGGCCTCGCGCTATCTGCCCGGCGACCGGATCTTCCTGTTCGGCTATTCGCGCGGGGCCTTCGCCGTCCGGTCCCTGGCCGGCTGTATCGACCGCATCGGCCTGGTGCGCGCCGAACATGCGACCGAACGCAACATCCGTCAGGCCTACCGCCTGTACCGCTACGGCGCTTCGAGCGACGGCGCGCGCAGCTTTGCCCGGCTTTACTGTCACGACAGCACCACGATCGCGGTTGTCGGGGTCTGGGACACGGTCAAGGCGCTGGGCATGCGGCTGCCGATCCTGTGGCGCTATACCAATGACAAGCACGCCTTTCACAGCCACGAGCTGGGCGCGTCGATCCGGCACGGGTTTCACGCGCTGGCCTATCACGAGCGCCGCATGGCCTACGAGCCGGTGCTCTGGTCCTGCCCGCCGGGATGGCAGGGCCATGTGGAACAGGTCTGGTTCAAGGGCGTGCATGGCGATATCGGCGGCCAGTTGCGCGGCCACGAGGCGGCGCGCCCGCTGGCCAATATCCCGCTGGTCTGGATGCTGGACCGGGCCGAATCGGCGGGCCTGCCGTTGCCCGAGGGGTGGCGCACGCGTTTTCAGCTGGACGCCCAGGCGCCCTCATCGGGCAACTGGCGCGGCTGGGGCAAGCTTTTTCTCCACCGCCGGCCGCGCGCGGTGGGCCGCGATCCGTCGGAGCGTGTGCACGAGACCGTGTCGGTGACGCAACCGCAGGCAATATCGGAGCCGGTTTCCGGTTGACATCTGACGAACCCGTGATCGGCGCGCCGGCAATCTCCCTTTAAATCGACGAAATCATGCCTACCTATCTGTCAGGTCACGGGCATGGAACACCCGATGCACCTTCACTGTCCCTCGTTCCAACACTGGCGCCCAAGGTCTCCTTGGGCGCTTTTTCTTTGCCGCGCGACCGGCTAAAGAGGGCGCATGACCCAATTAGATGACCTCCTGCGCACGATCCTCAAACGCACCAAGACCGTGGCAGTTGTCGGCGTGTCGATGAACCCGGTGCGCCCGTCCTATTACGTGGCGCGCTACCTGTCGCTCAAGGGGTTCACGGTGATCCCGGTCAATCCGGGTCACGCAGGCCAGCGGTTGTTCGGGGCCGAGGTGAAGGCGTCGCTTTCCGAGATCGAGGGCGGCGTGGACATGGTGGACATCTTCCGCCGTTCTGAAGCTGTGCCGCCGATCGTGGACGAGGCGCTGGAGCGGTTCCCGGACTTGCAGACGGTCTGGATGCAGATCGGTGTGGAACATGCCGAGGCGGCGGCAAAGGCCGAAGCGCGCGGCGTGGACGTGGTGATGAACCGCTGCCCCAAGATCGAATACCAGCGGCTTTTCGGGGAGCTGCGCATGGGTGGGTTCAACACCGGCATCATCTCGTCCAAGCTGTGAGGCCGGGCGCACGATGCGTTGACGCATCGTGACGTTTCCGTTGACGGAAACGCCGGGGCGCTGCCCCGGACCCCGGGATATTTTTGAACCGGAGAAGATCAGGCGCGGGAGGCTTTTTCCTGCAATCCCGAGCGCCCCTGGCGGCGGTCCAGTTCCGTCATCACATCGGCCAGGGCCACGTCGCGCGATTTCAGCATCACCAGAAGATGAAAGAGGACGTCCGCGGCTTCGCTTGTCAGGCGATCCCGGTCGCCCTTGACCGCTTCGATCACCGCCTCGATGGCTTCTTCGCCGAATTTCTCGGCGCATTTCTCGGGGCCCTTGGCCAGCAGCTTGGCGGTCCAGCTTTCCTGGGCGCCGGCATTGGCGCGGGTGGCGACAATCTGTTCAAGCTCGTCCAGGGTCATGCCAGCCTCACCGGGATGTGGGCGGCGGCCATGTGGGCCTTGGCCTCGCCGATCGTGTATTCGCCGAAATGGAAGATCGACGCGGCCAGGACTGCGCTGGCCCCGCCTTCGGTTACACCTTCGACCAAGTGATCCAGCGTGCCGACGCCGCCCGATGCGATCACCGGTATGTCCACCGCGTCCGTTATCGCGCGGGTCAGCGGCAGGTTGAATCCCGCCCTTGTGCCGTCGCGGTCCATCGAGGTGAGCAGGATTTCTCCGGCGCCCTTTGCGGCCATTGTTCGTGCAAATGCGACTGCGTCGATGCCGGTGGGTTTGCGGCCCCCGTGGGTGAAAATCTCCCAGCGGCCCGGTTCCACCGTCTTGGCGTCGATGGCCACCACGATGCACTGGCTGCCGAACTGGTCGGCGGCTTCGGCCACCACGTCCGGGTTGGCGACGGCGGCGGAGTTGAACGACACCTTGTCGGCCCCGGCCAGCAAGAGCGCGCGCACATCGGCCACGCTGCGCACGCCGCCTCCGACGGTGAGCGGGATGAAGCATTGTTCCGCGGTGCGCGTCACCACGTCGAACATGGTGCCGCGGTTTTCATGCGTCGCGTGGATGTCGAGGAAGCAGATCTCGTCCGCCCCCGCGGCGTCATAGGCGCGAGCGGCATCCACAGGGTCCCCGGCGTCGCGCAGGTCGACGAAATTGACACCCTTGACCACGCGGCCATCGGCGACGTCGAGACAGGGAATGATGCGGATTTTCAACATGAGGTGTCGCGTACCCCGAAGATCGCCGCTTGTGAAGCCTGTGCGTGACGCATTATGCCTGTCGACCTAAGGAAAGAGGAGGTTCCCCATGTCAGAGTCATTCGCCCGCTACCCCAGCCTGTCCGACAAGACCGTGTTTCTGACCGGGGGAGCGTCGGGCATCGGGGCCGAGATCGTGCGGGCCTTCGCGGCGCAGGGGGCAAAGGTCGGCTTCGTCGATCTGGACGCCGACGCCGCGCAGGCTCTGGTGGAGAGGACCGAGGGCACCGTTGCCTGGGAACAGGCCGATCTGCGCGACATTCCGGCGCTGCAAGAGGCGTTCGGGCGGCTGAAGGCGCAGCTTGGCCCGGCGCAGGTGCTGGTGAACAATGCCGCCCGCGACGACCGCCACGACTGGCGCGAGGTCACGCCGGACTACTGGGACGAGCGGCAGGCGACCAACCTGCGGCACATGTTCTTTGCCATCCAGGCCGTGGCCCCCGACATGATCGGCGCAGGCGGCGGGGCGATCGTCAACATGGGATCGAACAGCTGGTGGGAAGCCGTCGGCAACATGCCGGCCTATGTCACCGCCAAGGCGGCGGTGCATGGCCTGACGCGGACGATGGCGCGCGATCTGGGCGAACACCGCATCCGGGTCAACACGGTGGTGCCCGGCTGGATCATGACCGCGCGGCAGAAAGAGTTCTGGGCGACGCCGGTCGCGCTCGAGGCGCATCGGCAGAACCAGTGCCTGCCCGACCTGATCGACCCGGTCTACGTGGCCCGCATGGTGCTGTTCCTGGCCTCGGACGACGCCGCCATGTGCACCGCCAACAATTACATGGTCGAGGCGGGCTCGATCTGAGGCGTGGCCCCTCACGGCATCGTGGCTGTTACGTGAACCCTTCTTGAACGATGCTGCGAAGGACAAGGTTCAGGAGGCCGTGATGAAACACAGTTTACTTGGCGCGTGTTTCGCGCTTGCCGCAACCACCGCTCTGGCCGGGGACAACGGCCTGACCACAAAGGACAGCACATTGGGTGTGACCGAGGCCGTGGATGCCATGGTTGCGGCGATGGAGGGCGCGGGAATCACCGTCTTTGCCCGTGTCGATCACGGGGCAGGGGCGCAGTCGATCGGCGAGGATATCGGCGCGTCGCAGGTGCTGATCTTCGGCAATCCGCAGGTCGGCACGCCCGCGATCCAGGACGATCCGGCCGCGGGGCTTTACCTGCCGCTCAAGGTGCTGGTCTACGAAGACGCGATGGGCGGCACCAGGATCGTATACGAAGACCCGGCGGCGATGCTGGGCAAGCTGGGCGGCGTGTCCGAGGATGCCGAGTACCTGAAGACCATGACCGGCGCGCTGGCCCGGTTCACCGATATGGCGGCAAACTAGCCGCGCAGCGCCGCGAGCGCGTCTTTCAGGTCCAGCGCCCCGTCATAGAGTGCGCGGCCTGAAATCGCGCCGTTCAGATTGGCTCCGCAATCGCGCAGCGCGATCAGGTCGTCGAGCGACGACACCCCGCCCGAGGCGATCACCGGGATCGACACGGAGCGCGCCAGATCGGCGGTTGCCTCCACGTTCGGGCCCTGCATCGCGCCGTCGCGGTTGATGTCGGTATAGATGATCGCGGCCACACCTGCGTCCTCGAAGGATTTTGCCAGATCCGTCACCATCACGTCGGTCTCCTCGGCCCAGCCCTTGGTCGCCACGCGGCCATTGCGGGCGTCGATGCCGACGGCGACATGGCCGGGAAACGCGCGTGCCGCGTCGCGCACCAGATCGGGGTTCTCGACCGCCACGGTGCCGAGGATCACCCGCTGCAAGCCCTTGTCGAGCCAGCGCTCGATCGTCGCCATGTCACGGATGCCGCCGCCCAGCTGCGCCGGCACCTTGCAGCGCGCGAGGATCGACTCAACCGCCGCCGCGTTCACCGGCTCTCCGGCGAAGGCTCCGTTCAGGTCCACCAGATGCAGCCACTCGCAGCCCGCCGCGACGAATTCCATCGCCTGGGCGGCGGGGTCGTCGTTGAAGACGGTGGATTTTTCCATGTCGCCGCGCAAGAGGCGCACGGCCTGTCCGTCCTTGAGGTCGATGGCGGGGTAGAGGATCATGGCGCGGTCTCCGGTCAGATGTCGCCCGCGCTTTGACATGACGGAACGGCACATGCAACGCGACCTCGCGTCAATCTTGATCGGGCTCGGATCCGTGCGTCAGTGTTTCGACACCATTCTGAGGGAGGAGACAGGAATGAAACTGATGACACTCGCGGCGGGCCTCATGCTCGCCGCCACCGCCGCCTTTGCCGATCCGGTGGAAGGCACGTGGAAAACCCAGCCCGGCGATGACGGATCGTTTGGTCTTGTGACCATCAGCCCCTGCGGCGCCGAGATCTGCGGTGTGCTGGGGCAGGGCTATGATGCCAGCGGTGCCAAGATCGCGTCGCCCAATATCGGCCGCCAGATGATCTGGGGGATGAAACCGGCCGGCAATGGGGCCTACAAGGGCGGCAAGATCTGGGCACCGGACCGCGACAAGACATACAATTCGAAGATGACGCTGACCGGCGACCAGTTGAAGGTGGAAGGCTGCGTGTTTGGCATCTGTCGCGGCCAGACCTGGACGCGGGTGAAGTGATCGGGGTTTCGCGGCGGCTCTGCCGCCGCGACAGGCTGGGGGGCTTTGCCCCCCAGACCCCCCAGGATACTTGGAAACCGAAGAAGCTTGGGGTGGCGAATGCCGGCGGCGCCTGGGCCCTGCACAGGTTCAGGCCAGCAGCATCCAGACCGCCACCCCGGCCAGCACCGCCGCAAACCCACGGTTCAGCCTGACAGCGCTTCGGTCGTCGCGGAACGCGCGGGCAAGCCGGTCGCCGATCAACGTCCATGTCGAAAAGGCCAGCAGGTTGTTCAGCGTGAACACCGTGGTGATCAGCAGCACGGCTGCAAGAACATGGGGCTCTGCCGGCGACAGGAATTGCGAGAACATCAGTGCGATGATGACATAGGCCTTGGGATTCAGAAGCAGCAGCATCACGCCGTCGACAAACGACGCGGGGCGCGCCTCTTGCGGGGTCTTGGTCGATCCGGCGCGCCAGAGCTTGACCGCGAGCCACAGCACATAGACCGCACCCCCTGCCTTGAGGGCGGGAAAGAGCATCGGCCAGCCCTCGAGCAAACCCATGAGGCCAAGGCCAAGGCCCAGTGTCACGATCCATGTGGCGAGGTGATAGCCGGCGCTGGCGGGAAGGGTGGCCCGGAACCCGAAAACTGCGCCATTGGCGGCGAAGAGCATGTTGCCGGGGCCGGGGCTGTAGGCCAGCGGGAAGAGGAAGATCAGCAGGGCAACGATGGTTTCGGTCATGGGGATGTCCCTTGTGTCAGGACATCAGTTTGCGCCTGAGCCGGTTCGGGGGCGATCCGGTTCCTGCGCTTTTGTCAGGTCAGGGCGCCCAACGCAGGAAGTTGGCGATCATCCGCAGACCGGCAGCCGCGCTTTTCTCGGGGTGGAACTGAAAGCCGACCCTGTTGTCGCGCGCCACGATCGCCGTGACATCGCCACCATAGTCCACATGGGCCATGCGCTGGTCGGGGGTATCGACCCGCATCTGGTAGGAATGCACGAAATAGGCGTGTTCGCCGGTCTCGACCCCGGCCAGCACCGGGTGGCGGGCGTCGATCACCAGATCGTTCCAGCCCATATGCGGCACCTTCATGCCCGCGCCCGAGGGGGTGATCCGTTCGACCACGCCGTCGATCCAGCCCAGACCATCGGTGGGTTCGTATTCCAGCCCCTGACGCGCCATGAGCTGCATGCCGACGCAGATGCCAAGGAACGGCCGCGCCTTGACCTCGACCGCTTCGACCATCGCCGCGAACGCGCCGGACGCGCGCAGGGCCGCAGCACAGGCCGGGAAGGCGCCGTCGCCGGGCAGCACGATCCGGTCGGCGCCCGCGATCACCTCGGGGTCCGCCGTGACCACGACCGATCCCGCGCCGACCTCCAGAGCCATACGCTGAAACGCCTTCTCGGCAGAGTGGAGGTTGCCGCTCTCGTAATCGATGATCGCCGTCAGCACGGGTTACAGCGCCCCCTTGGTGGAGGGGATCGCATCGCCCTTTCGGGGATCGACCTCGAGCGCATCGCGCAAGCTGCGGGCCACCGCCTTGAACGCGGCTTCGGCGATGTGGTGGCTGTTCACTCCGTGCAACAGGTCGACATGCAGCGTGATGCCGCCATGGGTGCTGAACGCCTGGAAGAACTCGCGCACCAGTTCAGTGTCGAATGTGCCCACCTTGGCAGTCGGCATGGCCACGTTCCACACGAGGAACGGCCGCGCCGACAGGTCCAGCGCCGCGCGCACCAGCGCGTCGTCCATCGGCAGGAGGCACGCGCCATAGCGCACGATCCCGCGCTTGTCGCCCATGGCCTGCGTCAACGCCTGACCCAGCGCGATGCCCACATCCTCGACCGTATGGTGATCGTCGATATGCAGATCACCCTCGCAACGCACCGTCATGTCGATCAGGGAATGCCGCGCCAGCTGGTCGAGCATGTGGTCGAAGAACCCGACCCCGGTCTGGTTGTCATAACTCCCGGTGCCGTCCAGATCGACCTTTACGGTGATCTTTGTCTCGGCTGTGGTGCGGGTGATCGTGGCGCTGCGCATATCGCCTCTCCTTGGGCTGGGTTGCGGCCTTATAGGCAGCACCGCGCGCCCCGAAAAGGGGGGAGATGCACCACAATGAAGGAAGAAGGACGATGGAGCGGGCGAGGCGATTCGAACGCCCGACCCTAACCTTGGCAAGGTTATGCTCTACCCCTGAGCTACGCCCGCGCTGCCATCGTCGTACCGGATTGGAGCGGGCGAGGCGATTCGAACGCCCGACCCTAACCTTGGCAAGGTTATGCTCTACCCCTGAGCTACGCCCGCGCTGCCAATCTGGTACGGGCGGATTTAGTGTGTGTCGGGGCAGGGTGCAAGAGGAAAATTTGGGGGCTAGCGAGGGGATCGTCACACCAGGCCGGCCTGTCAGGGATGGTCGGCGCGGCGCATGATTCCGCGACCACATGAACGCTGTCCGAGAGACTTTGCCTGGCAAGACGGTTTTATTGCGCGTGGCCCGGAGAACGCTATGCTCGAAAGACGTTTGTGGAGAGTTTGCAAAGCATCTTCATTGCGCTTTACTATTTTGAACGAATTTAACAGTCGCGTATTCAGTTAAGGAAAAATCAGTATGAATTTGATGACGGGTCTCAAAAGCTTCCTGACCTCTTGGAAAGTCGAGGAAGGATGCGCCTGGACGGTTGCGCAACAGGTTGCGGGCGCACTGCAAAAAGGACAATTACCAAGCCCCGGAGGTTGCCTGCTTGTCGATTCCTTTCGCCAGAATAGTGCGTCAGGGTCATCCTCGTCGGTGTCTGTCGAAGAGTTCCGCCGCGTCTACGAAAGGGTCGGACGCGGTCGCTACGATGCCGGTGCCCGACACAAATCGGACCCCACGGCTAACGGATACACCGAGGTCGAATGGACGTACCTGTCGCGCATACAGTCGGACAACGGGCGTCCGGTCGTACGCAAGAGTCCGGGCCGGTACCAGTTCGACATGGGGCCGCAAGGCTACACCGAGGTGGAATGGACGTATTTGAAGTCCGGAGAGCTCGGGCTGACCGGACAATCCATTCGCAATGTCGCGCAGTCCATTGCGGGGAGGCCCGCGGCCTGAAGTACGCCGACTTCATCGCTGGAGAATAGAGCGAATGGTGGGTTGATCGCCCACCATTCGCCAATCACTCCAACTCGATCAACAAATCCTTCGCGTCGATCTGCGATGCCGCCTGCACGTGTACGGCCTTCACCACCGCGTCGCGCTCGGCGTGCAGGCCGGTTTCCATCTTCATCGCCTCGATGGTCAGCAGCAGGTCGCCCTCCTTGATCTTCTGGCCCACCTTGACCACGACCGAGGCCACGACCCCCGGCATCGGCGCGCCGATGTGGTTGGGGTTGGCGACTTCCGCCTTGGGCCGCGCCGCCGTGGTGGCCTTGGCCTTGCGGTCGGGCACGCGGATCGTGCGCGGCTGGCCGTTCAGCTCGAAGAACACCCGCACCTCGCCATCGTCCTGCGTGTCGCCGAGCGCGATCAGGCGAATTTCGAGCGTCTTGCCGGGGTCGATCTCGGCGCTGATCTGGTCGCCCTGTTCCATGCCGTAGAAGAACGTGTGCGTCGGCAGCACCCGCACCGGGCCATAGGTGCGGTGGCGGCCCATGTAATCCAGGAAGACCTTGGGATACATGAGATATCCGGCGAGATCCTCGTCGTCGATCGCCTTGCCCTCAAGCTCCTTGATGACCTTGGTGCGGGTCTCCTCGATATCCACCGGGGCGGCGTGTTTGCCGGGGCGGTCGGTAAAGGCTTTTTCGCCCTTGAGGATCTTCTTCTGGATCGCCGAGGGCCACCCGCCCGGAGGCTGCCCGAGATTGCCGCGCATCATGTCCACCACCGAGTCGGGGAAGGACACTTCGGTCTCGGGGTCCTCCACGTCCGTGCGGGTCAGGCCCTGCGACACCATCATCAGCGCCATGTCGCCCACCACCTTGGAGGACGGCGTGACCTTGACGATATCGCCGAACATCTGGTTCACGTCGGCATAGGTCTGCGCCACCTCGTGCCAGCGTTCTTCAAGCCCGAGGCTGCGCGCCTGCGCCTTGAGGTTGGTGAACTGCCCGCCGGGCATCTCGTGCAGGTAGACCTCGGAGGCGGGGGCCTGCTGGCCGCTCTCGAACGCCGCGTATTGCCCGCGCACCGCTTCCCAGTAGTTGCTGATCTCGCGGATCGCCGAGATGTCCAGCGTCGTCTCGCGCTCGGTGTGGCGCAGCGCCTCGACCACCGAACCCAGCGTGGGCTGCGAGGTGTTGCCCGACAGCGCGTCCATCGCCGCATCAACCGCATCGACGCCAGCCGCCGCAGCCGCCATGATCGTGGCGATGCCCGCGCCGGACGTGTCGTGGGTGTGGAAATGGACGGGCAAGCCCACCTCTTCCTTGAGCGCCTTGATCAGCGGCCCGGCGGCGGCAGGTTTCATCAGCCCGGCCATGTCTTTCAGCCCGAGGATGTGCGATCCGGCGTCGCGCAGTTCCTTGCCCATCGACACGTAGTATTTCAGGTCATACTTGGACCGC